>NZ_QORR01000001.1:0-931326 GCF_023337695.1 Parasaccharibacter sp. TMW 2.1884 | reverse complement strand
CAGGACGTCGATAGGTCAGGTGTGAAAGCATGGCAACATGTGTAGCTGACTGATCCTAATCGCCCATATCTCTCACACACCAAAACACATGCACAGTAGTCAGTCACACTCCAGAAAACACCAACCAGAACACCCCCAAACACCCACATGGGTGAGCGGGAAGACCTGGTGGCCATGGCGGAGGATCCATACCCGATCCCATCCCGAACTCGGCCGTTAAAGCCTCCAGCGCCTATGATACTGCTCCTTAAGGAGCGGAAAAGTCGGTCGCCGCCAGGTCCCCTCGCTCACCCACCCCCATAAAAACCACCCACCAACGCGGGGTGGAGCAGCCCGGTAGCTCGTCAGGCTCATAACCTGAAGGTCGTAGGTTCAAATCCTACCCCCGCATCCATACCCACAAAATCAGAAACAACCACATGGCCATGGTCCTCCCGTGGGTCCACACGTTCCCCAACCATCTGTCACGAATAGAGGGAACAGACTCCACGAGGGGATATGATCATCCTCATGTGAGAATCGATATCTTGTGTGCTGTGGATGCAAAGAACCACAGCATCTTGTGTTTCTGGAACCTGATTCTCTGGCTTATAGAAAACTTTAATAACGTCAATAACTGGCTGTTTTTGTAGCTCTTTGCGTATTTTTGCCGGGAGAAAGGGGATTCAGGTCGTATCTTTCTGTTGAAAGTGAGAAGAGTTCTCATCTAACGTCATTCGTGAAGCAACTCGCAGAGAGAGGGAGAGGCCTCATGAACATCATTCAGATTGCCGAACGGCGTGACACCATCCATGACGCTTCCATGAAGACACTGGCGCGGGAGGAGCAGACAGCCCTGTGGGCCCTGCGGTATCTGCTGGGACCGAGCTGCTGGCGGCGCTCCATGTCTCTGTCTGGGCTTCTGGGGCAGGAGGCAGAGCGCCTTCAGGAGCGGTTCAAGGCGCTTTTTCTTCATGCTGTCTGTGCAACCGCAGCCTTGGAATATTCGGCCACGGAGGAACATCTCCTGAACATTCTGTCAGATATGCAGAATGCTCCGGAGGAGCAGACTCTACATTCTGAGCTGGGCGAAGCGCTGATGCATCTTGGGCAGGCTCTGGCTGCTTATGGGTACTGGCTCCCCGTGCGCAAGAGGATGCAGTCTGTGGCCGAGAGGATGCCGATGCCGGCCTTGGCTCAGGATAACTATCCGGAAATGCTGGAAGCAGCGGAATAAGCAGTTTTCGGAACGGTGCCGTGGGCTCCGTGCTTATTCTGTCTTGAAACCATGAGTATGGCAGTGTTTTTATACGGGTTTCTCGTTACAGACAGCCGGAGCCGATGTTGGAAGTACAGTCTATCACTTTCCCTGAGGGGATGACCCTTCAGTGTGGGGAGAAGATCGCTCCGCTGGATATTGCCTATCAGACATATGGTGAGCTTTCTCCCACAAGGGATAATGCCATCGTCATATGTCATGCTTTTACCGGCGACCAGTATGTGGCCAGCCCGCATCCCGTTACGGGGAAGCCGGGCTGGTGGTCCCGTATGGTCGGTCCCGGTTTGCCTATCGATACGGACCGTTTCTTTGTCATCTGTGCCAACGTGCTGGGTGGCTGTATGGGGACCACCGGCCCCACAACGGTACGGGCCGGGACAGAGCGGCCATGGGGGAAGGATTTTCCTCCAATCACCATGCACGATATTGTGGCCGCTCAGGTAAAGCTGGTGGACCATTTTGGCATTGACAGGCTTTTTGCTGTCATTGGTGGCTCCATGGGTGGGATGCAGACATTGACATGGGCCACGGATTATCCAGATCGCGTCTTTGCTGCCATGCCGATTGCAACATCGCCGTTTCAGTCAGCCCAGAACATTGCGTTCAACGAGGTCAGTCGTCAGGCCATTTATGGTGATCCGGACTGGCACGGGGGGGATTATCAGGCCCATGGCGTCATCCCGGCCCGTGGTCTGGCCGTGGCCAGAATGGTTGGCCATATCACCTATCTTTCGGAAGAAGCCCTGACCAGGAAGTTCGGGCGGGAAATCCGTCCCGGCACCATGCCGGCCCCTCATGATCCACTGGCTGCCCTCCCTTTTGGGGGCATGTTCCAGGTGGAAAGTTACCTGCGCTACCAAGGGTCCAACTTTACGCGCCGCTTTGATGCTCATTCGTATCTGAGTATTTCGAGGGCCATGGATTTTTTCGATCTGGGCAGCGAGCATGGAGGCAGTCTTTCGGAGGCGTTCCGAGGCGTGACAACCCGTTTCTGTGTTGTGTCTTTCAGTTCTGACTGGCTGTTTCCGACATCCCGTTCCCGGACACTGGTTCGGGCCATCACCCAGGCAGGAGGGCATGTGTCTTTCGTAGAAATAGACAGTGACCGGGGGCATGATGCGTTTCTTCTGGAAGAGCCGGATTTTGACAGAACGGTTCGTGGGTTTCTGAATGGAATGGCCCGTCAGGCCGGTCTGGCTGAGGGAGACCATCATCATGCGCTTTGATCAGGAGTTGATTGCCGCCATGGTGGCCCCCCATAGCCGGGTGCTGGATATCGGGTGTGGCGACGGAAGCCTGATTGGCCACCTGTCCAGGGAGAAGAATTGCGACGCCCAAGGGCTGGAGCTGGACATGAAAGCGGTCACGCAGTCGGTAGCCCATGGTCTGCCCGTCATGCATGGTGATGCCGATGTGGTGCTGGCTGATTATCCTGATGGAACGTTTGATTACGTCGTTCTGCAAAGGACGCTTCAGGCAGTGGACTGTCCACGGGATGTCCTGAGGCACATGCTGAGGATAGGTCGGCTGGCGCTGGTCTCTTTTCCCAATTTTGGACATTGGCGGCTGCGCTGGCATCTGTTGCGGACGGGACGGATGCCGATGACATCCGTCTGGCCTACCCCTTGGTATGAAACGCCGAATATCCATCCCTGTACGATCTATGATTTCTTTGCATTGTGTGAGGAAGACGGGTACGAGGTCTGTCAGTGGATGGTCGTGAACGGAAACCGTCAGTCCCGTCTGGCAGGGTGTTCGCCCCATCTGGCCAATCTGTTCGGGGAGCAGGGACTGTTTCTTCTTCGCCGCAAAAGTGAACAGAAATAGAATTCACGGAGACGTTATAAGGCAGTTTGTAGGCCCTAACGATCTGTTTTCATTGTTTTTTATTGAAACAGAGGTGGCCTGCCTTTTTTGCGAAATAAGGTCATAAAAAGACATCGTCTTTTTCCTCTTGTTATAAGACAAATAGAGTCCTATTTTTGGGCGAGACGAGCGGAACGCCTCAGGAAAGAGGGGTTCAGGCGTTTATTTTATGCGGTGTTGCCAGATCAGAGTGCTGGAGTAACGCCGGTTTTGAGGAAGAATCATGAGCAGTTTCAAAGCGCTCGGTCTGGCGGCCCCAATTTTGCAGGCGCTGGACGGAGAGGGCTACACCACGCCAACCCCCATTCAGGCTGGGGCAATTCCCCATCTCATGGAGGGACGGGATCTTCTCGGTCTGGCGCAGACAGGAACGGGCAAAACAGCAGCATTTGCTCTGCCCATCCTCCATTATCTTCTGGAACATCCCCACAAGGCGGCCCCCCGTAGTGCGCGTGTTCTGGTGCTGGCCCCGACGCGGGAGCTTGTGGCGCAGATTGCCGACAATTTTGCCGCCTATGCCCGGCACATGAAATTCTCCCATGCGGTGATCTTCGGTGGCGTGGGGCAGAACCGGCAGGTGGAAGCCATGAAGCGTGGCGTTGATGTCATGGTGGCGGCCCCCGGCCGTCTGCTGGACCTCGTCGGGCAGGGGCATATTGATCTTTCCACGCTGGAGATTGTCGTGCTGGATGAGGCAGACCGCATGCTGGACATGGGGTTTGTTCATGACATCCGTCGCATTGTGGCCCGTCTCCCGGAGAAGCGACAGACATTGCTGTTCTCGGCGACCATGCCGCCATCCATCCGTGAGCTGGCCCATTCCCTGCTGAATGACCCTGAAACTGTTCAGGTCACGCCGGAATCCAGTACGGTGGATCGCATCCGGCAGGCTGTCCTGTTCGTGGATTCCACAGCGAAGAAAGAAGCCTTGATGATGCTGGTCAATAATGACCGTGTCGTGCGGGCCGTTGTTTTTACGCTGATGAAGCATGAAGCCAACAAGGTGGCGGAATATCTCAGCAAGAATGGGATCCCGGCAGCCGCCATTCATGGGAACAAGTCGCAGGGGGCCCGGGAGCGTGCCATGCAGGGCTTCCGCGATGGCAGTGTCCGCGTGCTGGTCGCTACGGACATTGCCGCCCGTGGCATTGATGTGGATGAGGTCTCTCACGTCTTCAATTATGACCTGCCAAATGTGCCGGAAGCCTACGTCCACCGTATCGGTCGGACGGCCCGTGCTGGTCGGGATGGCTGGGCCGTGTCCCTTTGTGATGCCGAACAGCGTGCCTGGTTGCGGGATATTGAGAAGCGTATCGGCAAGAACGTGCCGGTGATTACGGATCACCCATACCATTCCACAGAGGCCCAGAACTCGACCCTGCCACCGCCTGTGCTGGGTGGTGGACGTGGCGGCCGGGGAGGGCGTGGCGGTAGCGGCGGTGGACGTGGTCGTTCCTCACGGCCGCAGACGTCCTCCCGCCCTGCTGCTGGTGGGCGGGCAGCCCCCGGAGCCAGAAGGCGGCGTTCCTCCTGATTCTTCTGTCAGTCATGTTCCAGATGAGAAACAGCCCCGTGTCATGCGGGGCTGTTTCTGTATGGAGTGCAGGATAAAGTGCAGGGCAGATTCGTCAGTCCGGCAGAAGGAGACGTCATGATGGTTGAAAAAACAGGAAAGCCGGTTGATCTGGTCTGGGGCCATGGAGCCCGGAAGATTGAGGTCTTTCTGGAACCAACCTGTCCTTTCTGTGTGCGTGCGTCCAGAAAGCTCATGCCGCTTCTGGAGCATGTGGGGGAGGACAGGCTGACGCTTCAGGTGCATCTTCATTCCCAGCCGTGGCATCTGTTTTCGGGTATTCTGGTCCGGTGCATTCTTGCTGCGGCGACCCTGCCTGATGGCCGGGATACGGCCTGGCAGACAGTGCGGACGATCGGTGATCACAGGGAAGAGTTCGAGTTTTCCCATCATTGTGAAGGGCCGAACATGCAGACCACGCCCGACGATCTGATCAGCCGGCTTGAGGGGCATACCCGTCTCAATCTGGCGGCGCCTTTTCGCCTTCCCAGCGTGACGGATGCCATGAAAGCCCATGCCCGCTACGCACGGCAGCACGGCATTCATGTTTCACCAACTGTCATGCTGGATGGAAAGGTGGATGACCGTTTTCAGAGCGGGCAGTCCGTCGAGGAATGGGAGGCCCTTCTGAAGTGAGATGGGGCTGCCGGAGGCTGTATGGTCATTACGCAGTCTTCATGGGGCAGCAACATGGGCCCCATGCGGCGTAGTGTAATGACGGGGAACGGGTGATCTGTTCAGGGAGACATGGAATGAAACGTGTGGGTATTTTGCTGGTCATGGGATGGCTGGGGGTTGTTGGCCCGGTGAGTTCTGCCGGGGCGCAGATGTTTTCCGGCCATGTGCAGCAGATCAGTGATGTGCGGGACCGGAACGGGTCTTACGTGGGGAGCATCGACGGGGACGGTACACTGCGGGACCGTAATGGTTCTTCCATTGGCAGCCTTGAGCAGGATGGCCTCATCCGTGACCGGAACGGTGCGTCTTTCGGCAGTATGGAGGATGATGGAACCGTGCGGGACCGGAACGGCTCGTCTGTCGGCAGTCTGGATGATGATGGAACTGTGCGGGACCGGAACGGGTCTTACGTGGGGAGTATCGACAGGGACGGTACCCTGCGTGACCGTAATGGTTCGTCCGTTGGCAGTATTGATAAGGATCGTCTGGGGGAACAGCTCTCCAGGGAAGACCGGACGACGGGTGCTCTGATCCTGCTGCACCGTCTGCCCCGGTAAGCCGTGTCACACCATCAGCAGGCCAGCCCTGCATGAAGTGCACTTGTTGTCCGGTTGGCAAACTTTCACCGTGAAGACGGGGCGGTGACGCCCCTCTCCAACAGGGGATAACAGACCCTGTCCCGGCAGGGTCTTCATAATGAAAGGCTGGAAACATGCCGACAACAGCATCTCATGAGCACAAGGCACCTCATGCCAGCAGCTCTCTGCATGAGCTGGCCCGCAAGGCCATCCATACACCGAAGCTGCTGACAAAGGATGAGGTCATCCGACTGGCGGATCATGTTCTGAAAAGTGGTGAGCACGCCACGGACGCAGAACGTGACATCGCCCGGAAGGCGCACCACAATCCCGAAGGGCTGGAAGCCTCCCACATCACGGCTCTGGGCAGACGGGCCGAACACGATCACCGGGGCTGACTGGTTCCATACGTGAAGACTGTCACGGGCCTGCCATTCCCTGAGGGAGGGCAGGCTTTTTTTGATGCTTTCAAGGGGCAGTCGAGGCCCCCGGCTGAGCCCCCGTAGTGCCTGCCTGACCGGCCTCAAAGAGGAGGTCAGCACGAAAGGCACGCCCCAACGGACCGGTTTCCATCAGGCGTTGAAAGATGATCTTGTGAGAAGTCTGCCTTATGGCGGATGGGGTAACCGCCGCTTCATGCCCATTAACGTAGGCTCACACTGCCTTGACTTTGGCTGGCTAGCAGAAAACAGGGACCAGCTTTGGGCAGAGGCTTACCAGCTTTTTTGTTATGACCCCGCCTTTGAGACTTGTGAGCCCTCATACCTGAAAGAAGAAATTGAACAAATCAGACGGGAAAGCATGGTCAGCGACATTCTGGAAGAAACTGTCATTAACCTCATCGAGGGCGATACCCTGCCCGATGCAGACGGTAAAGGAGGCTTTACGGTAGCCAGCATCATCAGAGCGCTTTCGTTGCCTATGACCCGTGCAATGGAAATGAGAGTTTCTAATATCCTGCGTAAGTTAGGGGGTGAGAAACAGCGGCAACGGACAGGCAAAGGACGCTTCTATGTCTGGCAATTCAACCATATGGTTACGGGCTGAAAGATAGCATCACATCTTCCAAGCCGCTAAAGGGCAGGGCGATCCTTCGTTCTGTCCTTTTTTTTGTGCATTTATTAGGCTGCCTTAATATTAATTTTATGTAACTGATTATTTTTTTATATATTTTACCTAAAAAGGTTAGGCCGGTTAGGCCAGTTAGGACAGCCCTAGAGAAAGCTGGCTTATAGCTGGCCTAACATTGGCCTAACTGGTCTAACCTTTTAATATTTGCATATCGTTGGCCCAACTATGGCCCAACGTTGGGCCAGGGCTACAGCCAGCAGAAAACTGCCTTTTTTTCTGTCTGGCCCAACTGGCCTAACCTCTCTGAATTAGATTCAAACAAAGATATATTAAGAGCGTTTTGATAGTGTTTCAGTTTGGTTTCCAGTTTTAAGGCCCTAACCATCCTATTTTAGGTCTTGACTGTCTTACTGTTTTATTGCAGGCGCGTGCGCGCACGTACTGTTCACTTAAGTATGTGATGCCCGGCTCTAAGGCGTGCATGAGCCTGTTGGTTTTGTCGGATGTAGGCACTGCCACTTGATAAAAAATCATCAACAATCAAAAGGCGGGCTGGTCTTGCGCGTGTGTGGACGTGTCCATTCTGTCCAGATAAGCGGATAGATTCACGGCCTTGTAAAAGGCGGTCTTTTCCCTCTATTGTTACATGTAACGGGAGGAAGCTATGGCATCGACAACCAGAAGTCATGAACGTGTCCGCAAGCATCGGGAAGTGATGAAGCGGGCCGGTATGCGCCCTGTTCAACTTTGGGTGCCTGATACAAGGCGTCCTGATTTCACCCGCGAAGCATCGCGACAAGCGCGGTTGATACGGGCTTGCGATGAAAAGCAGGGCGATGATCTGGCTTTCTCTGAGCTAGCCGCTGCCCAGATTGAGGGCTGGGAATGAGGCGGGGCGATCTGGTCACGGTTGCCTTGCAGGGAGACCTTGGCAAGCCTCGTCCAGCTCTAATTATTCAGGCAGACAGCTACCATGAGACGGCCAGTGTCGTTATTTTGCCCGTAACAAGCACCATACAGGACGCCCCCTTGTTGCGGCTGACAGTAGAGCCAGATGGCGTTAATGGTCTGAAGAAGATGTCCAGCATCATGATTGATAAGCCATCGACCATACAGCGCGGGAGAGTAGGCCCTGCGTTTGGGCGGCTTCATGATTATCAGATGGTGGAGATTACGCGTCTGTTGGCTGTATTTCTGGGAATGGCTTAGGGCATTTCCCGCGTGGTGCTCTCACATGTGGGAGGCGGTTACGCTTCAGGGACAGAATCGGAAACTGTCATGCGTTTGCATGAAGTATGGTCTAAAGTAAGGACTGGAAAAGAGGTTTACCCCAAAAGGCGCAGGAAACTGCCATTTTTTGAGGTACTTATGGCGGATGGGGTGGGATTCGAACCCACGGTACGCTTCCACGCACGCTGGTTTTCAAGACCAGTTCCTTAAACCGCTCGGACACCCATCCGTTCTGCCTTCCCATGGAGAAGGCAGGCACGGCCCCTGATACTGATTCACCCGTTGGGCGTCAAGCTGTGAAGCTGCGCCCGTTTCAAAAGGATGGGGCCAGACATTACTCTCCATCTTCTCTCAGTGTTGCGAATTTCGCCTTCATGGTCGCATTCCCCCGTGTGAGCCGCTTGATCGTGACGTCCTGCGCCTTGTCGTTGGCCAGACGCAGGTTGTTGTCTGACTTCAGGAGATTGTCCTTGATCTTCTGAAGATGGGAGATGGATTTGTCTATCTCTTCAACGGCTGTGTTGAACTGTTTGTGTGCGAGGTCATAGTTGCGGGCGAAGCCGGTCTTGAACGTCTCCAGCTTCTCCTCAAAGTTGGTCACGTCGATATTCTGCTGGCGTGTCAGTTCCAGCTCCCGCTTGTAGGTCAGCGCATTGGTGGAGGCATTGCGGAGCAGGGAGATGATCTGAAGGAAGAACTGCGGGCGGATGACGTACATCTTCGGGTAGCGGTGGGACACGTCCACGATGCCCGTATTGTACAGTTCGCTCTCGGGTTCCAGCAGGGAGACAAGCACGGCATATTCGCATTTCTTCTCCGTGCGGTCCTTGTCCAGTTCTTTCAGGAAGTCTTCATTCTTCTTTTTGGTGGCGGTGCTGTCAGCCTCGTTCTTCATCTCGAACATGATGGAGATGATTTCCGTTCCGCCTTCATCCGCATCCCGGAAGATGTAGTCCCCCTTGCTGCCGGAGCGGGCGTCATTGTCCTTCTCGAAATAGGCCCGTGGGAAAGCCATCGCCCGTGCCCGGTTGAACTCCACCTCGCAATGCTGCTCCAGCGTCTCACCGACCATCTTGGTAGAGAGGCGGGCCTTCATGTCTTTCAGCCGTTCGATGTGGTCATCACGGTCCTTCAGCTGAAGTTCGTAATGCTCCTTCAGCTGGGAGGCGGCGAGAGTATTTTTCAGCTCCATCTCTTTCAGTGTGTTTTGCAGGGTGTCCCGCTCCTTCTGGACAGCCTCAACCGCTTTCGTGACGGCCAGTTCCTTTTCCGCCGTACCGGCAGCCAGTCGGGCCTGAAGCTGATGGATCTCCGTCTCCCTGGCCTGCACGGCTTCCTGCAGCTGGGCTTTCTTTTCAGCTTCAGCAAGACGGGTGGCCGTCTGCTGGTCCGTTTCGTGTCGTTCAATCTGACTTTTCAGGGCCTGTATTTCAGCATCACGGGCATGGAGGGCCTGATGCATTTCCTGCTCATGGGCAAATTTTGCCCGTTCTGCGGCAAGCTGCTCTTCCCGTGCCGCCGCTTCCAGTTTTTCCTGTACCTGCCGGGCAAACTCCTTGTCCCGCACCTGTTTGACGATGTCGGCATAGCCTGCATTGTCAAGTGAAAATGATTTATGGCAGTGGGGGCAGGTGATGTCGTGTGTGGTCATGATGGAAACTCTTTCAGGATTGTGGAAGGTAGTTGGGAGACAGTTTTCTGATAGTTGGAGAGAAGGGAAGCAGGCCGGCTCATTACGGAGTGGCCTTGCTTGATCCCCGCAAGGGCGGGGAACACATTTTTAATGGAACCAATAAGGTGATCGGCTATCGGTTCATCCCCGCAAGGGCGAGGATTGGATTGTTTGTAATCTAATTTTGCTGGATGACAAGAGATTCCTTATAAATTGATCAGCTATCTTGTTATTTTATGGATAAAAGGAGGCAGGTGGAAACGGCAGGGTAAAAAAAGTGAGCTGAGGGCAGTTATCCTGCCTTCTGCCGAGACGGGAAAAGCTTGACGGAACTCCAGAGAGGCCGTAAAGGCGTAGGAAGTTTACGGACACGTCACTCCGCGAGGGTTCGCGCAGTGGCGCGTTTGTCATGGAATTAAGGATAGCCCGTGTTCGAGCAGCTCTCTGGCAGAATGTCGAAAGTTTTCGAAGGTCTTTCCCGCGGGGAGAGGCTTTCGGAGGGTGACGTCACCGAGGCCATGCGCGAGGTCCGTCTGGCCATGCTGGAGGCCGACGTGGCCCTGCCGGTGGTGCGCAGCTTCGTCAGCAAGGTGAAGGAACGTGCTGTCGGCGGTGAGGTGCTGGATGGCGTCTCGCCCGGTCAGGCCGTGGCGAAGATCGTCAATGATGCGCTGATCGAGGCTCTGGGTGGTGCTGGTGCGGTGCCGCTGAACCTGTCGGCTCCGGCTCCAATTCCTTATCTTCTGGTCGGCCTTCAGGGGGCGGGCAAGACCACGACTGCCGGCAAGCTGGCCCTCCGTCTCGCCAGCCGTGAGCGGAAGAAGGTGCTGCTCGCCAGTCTGGACGTGCAGCGTCCGGCGGCCCAGCTCCAGCTCCAGCAGATCGCCGAGCAGGTGGGCGGACGCACGAATGGGCTGGTCACCTCCCTGCCGATCGAACAGGGGCAGGGGCCTGTCGAGATCGCCCGCCGTGCGCTGGATGCAGGGCGTCGTGAAGGCTTTGACATCGTCATTCTCGACACCGCAGGGCGTCTGGCCATTGACGAGGCCCTGATGGATGAGGTCCGTCAGGTCCGTGACGTGGCAAAGCCTGTGGAGACGCTGCTGGTCGTCGATGCCATGACCGGGCAGGACGCCGTCAATACCGCACAGTCCTTCAAGGACCAGATCGGCCTGACCGGCGTCATCATGAGCCGCATGGATGGTGATGCCCGTGGTGGTGCCGCCCTCTCCATGAAGGCCGTGACAGGAGAGCCCATCAAGTTCACCGGGTCCGGTGAGAAGATGGAGGCTCTCGAAGAGTTTCATCCCGAGCGTGTTGCCGGGCGTATTCTGGGGCTGGGCGATGTCGCCGGGCTGGTGGAAAAGGCGTCCGAGCAGCTCGATCAGGAAGAAGGTGAGCGTGTTGCCAAGCGGATGCTCGCCGGCAAGTTTGATCTGAATGACTATGTCTCGCAGATCAATCAGATCAATCGCCTTGGCTCCATTTCCGGCATTCTTGGTATGCTGCCGGGCATGGGCAAGCTGAAGGATAAGCTGGCGGGGAAGGATCTGGACACGTCCATCTTCAACCGTCACAAGGCGATCATTTCCTCCATGACAGCGCAGGAGCGCAGCACACCGGAGATCATCAAGGCGTCACGCAAGAAGCGTATCGCCCTTGGGTCCGGCACGAGCGTTCCGGAGGTCAACCGGCTGCTCAAGCAGTTCAGTGAGATGTCCACCATGATGAAGCGGCTCAACAAGATGGGCGGCCTGTCTGGTCTGATGCGTGGCATGGGGGGGGCCGGTGGTCTGGGCGATATGTTCAAGGGGATGGGAGGTCCGGGAGGCCGTCCACCTTTTGGCTGAGTGTCCTCTTGGCTGTCTGTCTTTTTGTAATGTTCTGATGATGCAGGAGTTGTTATGAGCCTGAAGATCCGTCTGTCCCGCGCAGGTGCGAAGAAGCGTCCGTACTACCACATTGTGGTTGCCGACAGCCGCAGCCCGCGCGATGGCCGTTTTGTTGAGAAGGTGGGTGCCTACAACCCGATGCTGCCGTCCGACCACGCCGACCGCGTGCGCCTGAATGACGAGCGCATCAAGCACTGGCTGGAGCAGGGTGCCCAGGCAACCGACCGTGTGGCCCGTTTCCTCGGCCATGCCGGTCTGGCACCGAAGCCGGCCTTCCGTGAGCAGCCCAAGAAGTCTGCTCCGAAGAAGAAGGCCCAGGAGCGTGCTGCCAAGGCTGCTGAAGCCGCCAAGGCAGCCGAGGCCTGATCAGGCCTGAGCGGGAGATTTCTTCTTGTCACACCGTCCTTCACATCAGGATGTTCTGGTCGCCACGATAGGGCGTCCGCATGGCGTGCGGGGGCTCGTGCGCCTGCACCCGGCAACGGAGCATCCCGAGACGCTCGAGGAACTCGGGCCTCTTCATGATGAGACGGGCAGCGTGTGGCAGATACGCTGGAAGGCACCGGGCATTGCTGCCGTCCTGGGACAGGACGGACAGCCCCTGCCGGACCGGACGGCGGCAGAAAAGCTGGTGAACCGTAAGCTCTATGTTGCCCGTGAGGCTCTGCCGGAGGTGGAAGAGGACGAGTTCTATCATATCGACCTGATCGGTATGGAAGCCGTCCTTGCTTCCGGGGAGACTGTGGGGCGTGTTGTCAGTGTCCATGACTATGGGGCTGGCACCAGTCTGGAGCTGGAAGCGGGGCAGCTGATTCCTTTCACCATGGCCTGCGTGCCGGAGGTGGACATGAAGGCGAAACGCCTCGTGGTCGTCCCGCCGGAAGCCGTGGAAGTGGAAGGGGATCTGGCTGGTGAGGTGGAAGTCCGCTCATGACATGGCAGGCTGACATCCTGACCCTCTTCCCGGAGATGTTCCCCGGTCCGCTGGGCTGCTCCCTTGCGGGGCGTGCCCTGGAGCGGAACCTGTGGGCCTGTAGAACGCATGACCTCCGTCCGTTCGGACGGGGGGTGCACAAGGCCCTGGATGATGCGCCATTTGGCGGGGGCGCAGGGATGGTCATGCGGCCGGACGTGCTGGATGACGCCCTGACCAGCGTGAGGCAGACAGATGATGGCCGCCCGGTGATCTATCCGACACCACGGGGCCATCGTCTGGAGCAGAAGGACATTGCACGGTACGTTCAGGGAGAGGGCGTTGTCATTCTCTGTGGACGGTTTGAAGGGGTTGATGAGCGGGTGCTGGAGAAACATGCGGTCGAACAGGTCTGCATGGGGGATTTTGTCCTTTCCGGGGGAGAAATACCGGCACTGGCACTCCTTGATGGCTGTGTGAGACTTCTGCCGGGTGTGATGGGGTCAGCCCTGAGCGGGGAGGAGGAAAGCTTCTCTGCCGGACTGCTGGAATACCCCCAGTACACGCGGCCTGCCACATGGGAGGGGAGGGATGTCCCGCCCGTCCTGCTTTCTGGCAATCATGGGGAGATCGCCCGCTGGCGAGATGAGAAATCCATCGCTGTGACCCGTACACGTCGCCCGGACCTCTGGGCCATGTATGAACAGCAGCAACAGAGTTGAGTTTTTTTCGGGAGTTTGAAGCATGAACATCATTCAGCAGTACGAGGCGCGCGAAATGGAGCGTCTTTCCGCCATTCGCAGCGTTCCTGAATTCGCCGCCGGTGATACCGTGCGTGTTGGCGTGCGCGTTGTTGAAGGTACACGCGAACGTGTACAGGTCTTCGAGGGTGTGGTGATTGCCCGCTCAAACCGTGGCCTGGGCAGCAGCTTCACGGTGCGCAAGGTCTCCAACGGTGAGGGTGTGGAGCGTGTTTTCCCGCTTTTCTCCCCGACGATTGCTGATATTACGGTTGTTCGCCGTGGTAAGGTCCGTCGTGCGAAGCTATACTACCTCCGTGGCCGCTCCGGTAAGTCCGCCCGTATTGCCGAGCGTCCGCGTGATGTCAAAAAGGAGGGCTGATTTTCAGCTCTCATAAGGAGATGAGAGAGAATGCAGAATCCGGTTACCCCTAGAACTTTGTATGACAAGATCTGGGACGATCATGTGGTGAAAGCCCTTGAGGACGGAACGAGCCTTCTCTACATCGACCGCCACCTCCTCCATGAGGTGACCAGCCCGCAGGCCTTCGAGAGTCTGCGGGCCGCAGGGCGCCCGGTGCGGCGTCCTGATGCCACGATGGCCGTGGCAGACCACAACGTCCCGACCTCCGACCGCTCCCAGCCGGTGGAAGATCCGCAGAGCCGCCTCCAGATCGAAACGCTGGAAGCGAACGTCAAGGAGTTCGGCGTTCCCTATTTCCCATTGCGGTCCCGCCAGCAGGGCATCGTGCATGTTGTCGGACCGGAGCAGGGCGTCTCCCTGCCGGGCATGACGATCGTCTGTGGAGACAGTCATACTTCCACGCATGGGGCCTTTGGCTCGCTGGCGTTCGGCATTGGCACGTCCGAGGTGGAACATGTCTTGGCCACCCAGACCCTGCTCCAGAAGCGCAGCAAGAACATGCGCGTGCGAGTCGAGGGTGAGATTGCTCCCGGCGTGACAGCCAAGGACATCATGCTCAGCATCATCGGCCGTATCGGTACGGCAGGCGGCACCGGTCATGTGATCGAGTTTGCCGGCTCGGCCATTCGCAAGCTGGACATGGCCGGACGCATGACGCTCTGCAACATGTCCATCGAGGCTGGTGCCCGTGCCGGTATGGTGGCCCCGGATGAGACGACGTTTGAGTATGTCAGGGGGCGTCCTTTTGCGCCGCAGGGTGAGGCTTTCGAGCAGGCCGTGGCGTACTGGAAGACCCTCGCCACGGATGAAGGTGCCCACTTTGATGAGGAAGTGGTGCTGGATGCTGCCGAGATCAGCCCGTCCGTTACATGGGGCACCAGCCCCGAGGATGTCCTGCCCATTACCGGCACCGTGCCTCGTCCCGAAGATTTTGCCGACCCGGCCAAGGCCGAGCGCATCCGCCGCACACTGGCCTATATGGGGCTGGAAGCGGGTCAGAAGATTGCCGGTACGCCGGTGGATGTCGTTTTCATCGGGTCCTGCACGAACAGCCGCATTGAGGACCTCCGGGCTGCTGCGGCCGTGCTGAAAGGCCGCAAGGTGGCAGATGGCGTACGGGCCATGGTCGTGCCGGGTTCCGGTCTGGTCCGTCATGCGGCGGAGCAGGAAGGGCTGGACAGGATTTTCCGTGATGCCGGTTTTGAATGGCGTGAGGCGGGCTGCTCCATGTGTCTGGGCATGAATCCTGACAGGTTGAGTGCCGGGCAGCGTTCTGCTTCCACTTCCAACCGTAATTTTGAGGGGCGTCAGGGGCCGGATGGCCGCACCCATCTCTGTTCTCCGACAATGGCTGCTGCGGCTGCCGTGACGGGGACACTGTGCGATGCACGGGACCTGCTGGAGCCGACAATGGCAGAAGGAGCCGCCTGATCATGGAAAAATTCACCCGTCTGACAAGCGTTGCTGCCGCCCTGCCACAGGAGAACGTGGATACGGACCAGATCATCCCGGCCCGTTTCCTCAAGACCATCCGCCGAACAGGCCTGGGCGAGCATCTTTTTGCAGGCCAGCGTTACGATGCTGATGGCCGGGAAAATCCGGACTTCGTGCTCAACAAGCCGGCCTATCGCAAGGCCGGCATCCTGATCACGCTGGATAATCTTGGCTGCGGGTCATCCCGTGAGCACGCCCCTTGGGCCTTGCTGGATTTCGGCATACGCTGCGTGATCGCTCCCAGCTTTGCGGACATTTTTTACAACAACTGTTTCAAGAACGGCATCCTGCCGATCCGTCTTCCCCGTGAGCAGTGTCTTGCCCTGATGGAGGATGCCAGCCACGGCGAGAATGCCCGCCTGACGGTTGATCTGGAAAAGCAGGAAATCCATCGCCCGGATGGTGAGGTCGTGTCTTTCGAGATGGACCCGTTCCGTCGCCAGGTTCTTCTGGAAGGGCTGGATGATGTGGCCCAGACACTGAAGAACCATGAGCAGGCCATCCGTGAGTTCGAGGCCCGTCCATCCCGTGCCTGGGTGCCGTCCACGAAACAGCCGGGTCGCCCGCAGAGTGTCATTGGTAGCAAGGGAGAGCAGGCATGAGCGCAAGACAGAAAATCCTGCTGCTGCCGGGTGATGGCATCGGCCCGGAGATCATGGAGCAGGCCGTCAGGATCATCGACTGGCTGAAGGCCGAACGTGGCCTCGATGTTGACCTGTCGGAAGACCTCGTCGGTGGGGCCTCATTGGCGAAGCATGATGTGCCCATCCGGGATGAGGTGATCGCCAAGGCCAAGGCTGCTGATGCCGTACTGTTCGGCTCTGTCGGTGATCCTGCGTGGAAGGACGTGCCGTTTGACCGTCGGCCGGAGGTGGCCATCCTGCGCCTCCGCAAGGAGCTGAACCTGTACGCCAACCTGCGTCCGGCCAAGCTGTTCGACCCGCTGCTTTCCGCCTCTGCGCTGAAGCCGGACGTCGTGCGTGGGCTGGACCTGATGATCGTACGGGAGACGGTCGGTGGCGTCTATTTCGGGGAGCCTCGTGGAATCGAGACCCTGCCGGATGGCACGAAGCGTGGCGTGAATACGGAAGTCTATACGACCGCCGAGATCGAACGTGTGGCCCGTGTGGCTTTCGACCTCGCCCGTCTGCGCAGTGGCCGTGTCTGCTCCGTGGAGAAAGGCAACGTCATGGAGAGCGGCCTGCTCTGGCGTGAGGTGGTCACGGACCTGCACAAGCGTGAGTATTCCGATGTGACGCTGACGCACATGCTGGCGGATAACTGCGCCATGCAGCTCGTGCGTGATCCTCGCCAGTTTGACGTGATGGTCACGGGCAACCTCTTTGGCGATCTTCTGTCAGACCTCGCCTCCATGCTGACCGGGTCTCTGGGGATGCTGCCTTCTGCCACGCTGGGCACGCCGGAAGGGTCGGACAGGCAGGCCGCCCTGTATGAGCCGATTCATGGCAGTGCGCCAGATATTGCCGGGAAGGGCATTGCCAATCCGCTGGCGCAGCTCCTGTCTCTGGCCATGATGCTGCGTTACTCGCTGGATCGTGGTGCGGATTCCGAGTTGATCGAGCAGGCCGTTTCCAACGTTCTGGCTTCCGGGCTGCGGACGGCGGACATCGCTGCTGCTGGTGAGAGCCGTGTCAGCACGGCGGAGATGGGAGAAGCCGTGCTGAAGGAACTTCAGAAACTCGCCTGATCTCCGGGTGATTGTGCTATGAACTGCCATGCGCCCGCCTGTGTCTCACGGGCGGGCGTTTTTTTGAGATGTAAGAGGAACGACATGTCACTCGCTGCCGAACGGATGGGGCGTATCCTGCCAAGCCAGACCATCGCCATCACGCAGAAGGCCAGAGCCCTGAAAGCGGAAGGGCGGGATGTCATCAGCCTGTCTGCTGGTGAGCCGGATTTTGATACGCCTGATTTCATCAAGAAGGCAGCGATCGAGGCCATCCAGCGTGGCGAGACGAAGTATACCGACGTTGCCGGCACGCCGGCTCTCCGCAAGGCCGTGGCAGAACGGCTGAATGCTGATTTCGGTCTGGATTACCGGCCGGAGGAAATCTGCGTGTCCACGGGTGGCAAGCAGGTCATCTATAATGCGATGGTGGCAACGCTGAATGCGGGGGACGAGGTTGTCATCCCCGCTCCGGCCTGGGTGTCCTACCCGGACATCGTGCAGCTGGCGGATGGCAAGCCGGTCATCGTGCCGACCACGCCCGAGACGGGCTTCCGCCTGACAGCCGAACAGCTCCGCAGGGCCATCACGCCCCGGACCCGCTGGCTGGTGCTGAATTCTCCCTGCAATCCGACAGGCAGTGCCTATTCCCGGGATGAGCTGAAGGCCCTGACGGATGTCCTGCTGGAGCATCCGCAGGTCTGGATTCTGACGGACGACATTTATGCGAAGCTGACCTATGAGGGGCGGGAAGCCTGCACGGTCGTGCAGGTGGAACCCCGCCTGCGGGAACGGACCCTGACGATGAATGGCGTCAGCAAGGCCTATGCCATGACGGGCTGGCGCATCGGCTTTTCTGCCGCCCCCGTATCCCTGACAAAGGAGCTGATCAAGCTGCAGGGGCAGAGTACAAGCAATGCCTGCTCCATCGCCCAGGCCGCCGCTCTGGCTGCCGTGTCCGGTCCGCAGGATTTCATTGGCGAGATGGTGGCTGTTTATCAGAAGCGGCGTGATCTCGTGGTGGATGCCCTTTCTGCGGTTCCGGGTCTCTCCTGTGCCCGGCCGGAAGGGGCTTTTTATGTGTTCGTGTCCGTACAGCAGCTTCTGGGCAGGCGCACGGCAGGCGGGCATGTGCTGGAAAGTGACGAAGATTTCGTCAAGGCCATGCTGGAGGAGGTCGGGGTGGCCGCCGTTCATGGCACGGCCTTCCTGCTGCCGGGTTATTTCCGGGTGTCCTACGCCACCAGCACGGAGCTTCTGGAAGAAGCCTGCCGCCGCATTGCCCGTTTCTGTGGAGGGCTGGCCTGATGTTCAGACCGTCCCGGCGTCTCGCCACATTGCCCACGCCAGCGACGATCGCCATGGCGGCCCGTGCCCGTGAACTGAAAGCGCAGGGCAAACCGGTCATTTCTCTGGCTCTGGGGCAGCCTGATTTTCCATCTCCTGCGGCGGCTCTTGATGGAGCCGTGGCGGAAGTGAAGGCTGGCCATACCGGCTATCCGCCCATTCCGGGGCAGAAGCCGCTGCTGGAGGCCGTTGCCGGGAAGTTCCGGCGGGATAACGGGCTGGACGTCTCGCTGGACCAGCTCATGGTCTGCAATGGTGGCAAGCAGGCCATTTTCAATGCGTTCATGGCCTCGCTTGATGATGGGGATGAGGTCATCGTTCCAGCACCATACTGGGTCAGCTATCCGCTCATTGCCCGGATGTTCGGTGGCGTGCCGGTGGAGATTGCCTGCCGGGAGGAAGACGGTTTCCGGCCCCAGGCCGAGGCCATCCGCAAGGCCATCACGCCCCGGACCCGCTGGCTCGTGCTGAATTTCCCCAACAATCCGACCGGTGCCATTCTGGAGCGGGACGATCTGGAGGCCATTGCCGCCGTCCTGCGGGAAGCTCCGCATGTCATGGTAATGAGCGACGAGATTTATGAGCACCTGACCTTTGATGGCAGGCATCATCTCTCCCTGCTCAATGTCGCTCCGGACCTTGCCGACCGTATCCTCATCATCAATGGCATGAGCAAGGCTTATGCCATGACAGGCTGGCGGGTCGGGTTTGCCTGCGGCCCGGTGCCTCTCATCAGGGCGATGATCAAGGTGCAGGGCAATACGACATCAGGCATCTGCACGCTGGCACAGGGTGGTTCCGTGGCAGCCCTGAAAGAGGATATTGCCGGGGTTCAGGCCATGCGTGAGACCTACGAACGGCGGCGTGGGCTTGTGATTGATGCCTTGCGGCGAATCGAGGGGCTGAGCTGTGCCCTGCCGCAGGGTGCTTTTTATGCCTATCCGGGGCTGTCTGCCCTGATCGGGCGGAAATCTGCCGGGGGGCGTCTGCTGAGTGATGACGTGGCCTTTGCGGAGGCCCTGCTGGAGGAGGCTCACGTGGCAACCGTGCCGGGTTCAGCCTTCGGCTATGGGCCGCATCTGCGCCTGTCCTTTGCGGCGTCTGACGAGGAACTGGAAGAAGCCTGCCGGCGGTTGGCAGGCTTCGTGCAGGGAATCACGGACTGACAGAGACGGGGCCATGTCTGCTGCTGGCAAAGAATGGCCCCCCCTCCGTTTTCAGGGACGCTGGTTCCACTCATTCAGCAGGGTGATGACGGATTGTGGAGCCATCTGGCGGGCCGAACCGAGGGCGAGTGTGCCATCAGGGTTCAGCAGGCGGCCCTGGGGTGTGAGGATCAGGACCGTCGGGACGGCCTTGATGGTCACGCCATACTGCTGGGCCAGCTCCATGTTGGTATCAAGATGCCCGACATTGACGGGGACGATCACGAAGTGCTCGTCCAGCCACTGGCTGACGGAGGGAACGGCAAAGATGCCTGCAAGAATGCGGCAGTCCGGGCACCAGTTCCCTCCGAAATCCAGAAGGACACGCCGGTTGGTTCTGGCGGCGGTCAGGAAGGCTTCATGAACCTGTTTGGCGGCCAGGTCAGCTGGCGGGTAAGGCTCATGGGCGGGAGTGATGGTGGTCATTCTGCTGATGTCTGGCAGGGGAGCGGGTGCTGTTGGGGCTGGGCTGGCACCCTGCGCAACACCGGAGGAGAGGAGAAGGCCCATACCGGCAAGGGCCAGGGCGGAGTGGTAAAAACGCATGATCTCTCCTGAGACAGTGGGTTTGTGAAGAATTCGTTCCCTATTGTTAGCGGCAAGGTAACAACAGGACGTTAAACAGAGGGTGGACGCCGAGCTTTTCTTGATAAGCCATGAGGTCATGAATTAGGGTAGAATCTTGGGTTTGATAAGGCGATGGTGTGCTTGTGGTGAGACGGAAACGGCCAATTTTTTATACTGCTTCCCGCAAGGAGGTTTCAGTCCTTTCGACATTGGGGCGGATGGTCGTTCTGCTTGGGCTTACCTGTGGCCTGCTGCTGGTGGTCAGGTTCTACCAGCCTGCAACCCGTCTCATGCAACATGCTGTCAGTACGGCATTGTGGCAGCGGCTTTATGGTCTGTTTCATGTCGAAACGGCCTTGGGGCGTGAGCAGCTGATCCTGATCGGAATCGTCCTTTCCTGTTTCCTGCTTGCCCTGCTGATACAGCTTCTGGCCCTGTGGCTCATGAATTGGGTCCGCCGCCGTTAGGAGCCTTTCAGTGGGGAACGGATGAAGGCGGCCGAAGCGACGCAGAGCCACGAGAGGATAAGTAGCGTCCCCCCTGTCGGAGCCAGCCGTGCCGGGAACAGGATCCCGAAGCCATGCAGCGTGACAGGGATGCTGAACAGGCTGGTCCCCAGTGCCAGCCCCGTGCAGCCGAAGGCGAGGCGTTGCGGGTGGAGGTAGCGGCTGGCCGGTGTCAGGGCACAGAGGGCGATGCCGTGCCAGAGGGCAATATCAGCAGCCATGTGCATCATGCTTCTGCCATTGGGGACAGGAAAGACCGTATCTGGCAGATGCGTGGCCGCAGCCTGACAGGCAACGGCCAGACTGGCATAGAGGGCTCCGAGACTGAACAGGCCTCTCAGCAGGAAGGCAGTTCGGGAAGAAATTGCCCTGTCATGATTCTGCATATTGATTATAACCCGGCTGAAAAGGAGATGCGGGCATTGTCTCAGCTGCCCGAGAGGATGAGAAGGGGGAACGTCGTATGAAATTTCGTTTTGTGGTTTGTGCAGGGCTGCTGTCTCTGGGGGGGTGTGGTCTCACGCCGCCTTCAGCTCCGCGGGTTCCGCCTTTGCCAAAGGGGCCTGTCACGCCCGTACCGAAGCTGGCTGCCGATGATGCCGTGCTGTTGCAGCAGATCAACCTGCGTGCTGTCTATATGAAGGCTGCGACCGATCTGGCTGCGTTGCATAGTGGTGATGAGCTCATCAAGGGGTTTGCGGCCCAACAGTCCAAGGATTACGACAAACTGCATGCTGATGCCCAGAAGGTGGCAACAGCCCATACGCTTTTATTGGTCGAGACGCAGTCTGGCATACAGCAGAAGCGTCTGGCCACGCTGGGCCGGTCATACGGGCGGCCTTTTGACAGGGCTCTGCTTTATGCGTTGACCCATGCTTCCACGGCACGGGAGAGGGCTGCGCTGGCACAGGCTAAAAAAAGTGGCAGCACGGCAGACATGAAAAGTCTGGCAGGAACAGCGCTGGACCTTCTAAACCGCAGCCAGGAACAGGGCCTGGGTCTGATTCGCCGGTGACGCACTTTGGCGTCATGGGGGCTGATGCGACCTCCTATAATATGGCAGAAATTTGTCATATTTTTGACGTTTTATTGATGGTGTGTTAAAGGGCTAGTATTGAGAGTAGAAGACCTATCCTGATATCTTTCTGTACAAATGCCGTACCGGTTCTTGTCTTCCTGAGAGCAGGTGATGCTCCTGATGTACAGGAAAAAGGAAGAGGTTTTTCTGTTGTGACATATCATCAGGATCGACGAACCAGGACATGCAGAACGATTCGCCTTTGACTGAGAATTCTCTTCGCAAGGCTCTGGAAAAAATGGGGGGCGGGCCAGCTGCCGTAGAGGCCGGAGATGGGGCACCGGGCCATGGTTACAGGGGCTATTCTGCGCCCCGTGGCCGATCTGCTCAGCAGGTGGGGCGCCGCCGTCGTTTTTCCGGGGATGATACGGTTGTTGTGGAGCATCAGTCACTGGGGCGCCCTACGCAGAAGAGGGCTGCGAATCGTGTGATGGCTGCCTCAGAGGCCGGGCAGGAGCAGGAAAGGCTGAAGCAGAGCCTGCAAAGGGAAAGGCGTCGGGTTCATGATGTAGAGGCTGAGCTTGCTACGTTGAACAAGCGGATTCAGGCCGTGAATACCCAGATGACACATCTGCGCCTCCAGGTGGAGGAAGGCAGGAAGGCTCTCCAGCAGCGTGATGAGAGCATCCTGCGCCTGCGGGCCGAGCTGCATCAGGCCCGGGAGCATCAGGCACGTCGTGCTGCCAGCCCGACCAGGGCAAAGCCAGCCGCCCCTGCGGAGGTGGATGACGAGGGCCAGAAACCTGTGCAATGGTGGGCGGACTGATCAACCATGCCATGATGACTGCACGTTCTTCTGCCATGGCTGGGTTTCCGGCAGCCGGGATGGGGGCAGCGATGGTCGACAGGATATGGCACGGGGGGGAATGGCAGACGGCACATCCCCTCAAGATCGTTCATGTTGGGGACTTTTTTTTCAGCCTGAAGAAAAAGGCGCCGACCCAGTTCAGTGTGGGGGGGAAACTCTCCAATGGCCTGATACGGAATGGCCATCACGTCATCAATTTTCCTTACAGGGATGTTGCACGCTCCGGTGGCTGGTTTGGCAGCCGCAAGATGGGCCGCCATCATCTTTTCCGGGCGCTGAAGGAATTCGTGGCGTTCAGTGCGCCTGACATTCTTCTGCTGGGGCATGGGTACATGATTCCCCCTTTCGTCATTGAGGAGCTGCGTCAGCAGCAGCCCGGCATGACAGTGGTGCAGTGGAATGTTGATGCCCTGTTCGTGGAGAGCAATGCCAAAGACTTTGCGGCCCGGCATCAGGTGGTGGATGCCAGTTTCATCTCCACGGCGGGGCCGGTTGTCCGGCAGGTGGTAGGGGAGAAGGGGCATGTTGGGTATCTTCCCAACCCGGTGGATCGCAGTGTCGAACGGGGACAGGCTTTTGCGCTGTCATATCCGGAAGCGGATGTTTTCTATTCCTGCGGGAATCCAGCCCGGTTGCGGACCATCTGTGGACGGGACTGGAATATGGAGGAATTTTGCGAGACGCTGGAGGAGCGCTTGCCCCCATCGGTGCGTTTTGCCTATGCGGGGGTCCGTCGGCAGCCTTATGTCAGTGGAGCTGCTTATTCCCTTTTGCTGGAGCAGACAGCGATGGGGCTGAATATCAGCCGCAGGGCAGATTATTATCTCTACAGTTCAGACCGTCTTGCACAGATGATCGGCAACGGCCAGCTTGTCTTCATGGAGCGGCAGACAGGTTTCGACCGTATCTTCTCTGATCAGGAGATGGCCTTCTTCAGCAGTCTTGATGAACTGGTGGAGCTTGTCAGCCAGTACCACAAGGCGCCGACCCTTCGTAAGGATGCCGCCCGGGCGGGATGGCAGCGCTATCATGCCCTTTTCAATGAGTGCGCCGTGGCCGATTATATCATCGGCCAGACGCTGGGCACCCTGCCGGAAGAAGCCCATGCGTGGCGTCATTTGACCAACCTGTGAGGGAGAGGATTCCGGTTTCAGGAACTTTGTGTGATCCTGAAATCGGAGAACAGGGTCGTCCATCCGGCCAGCTCTTCTTCTTTTGAGCAGGTGTCCGGTGTTTTCGTGTTGGCGAAGATCATGCGCTGATCGGCGGTGGTAGCATCACCGAAATTGACGAACATGACCTTGAAGTCCAGCGCAGGATAGCGGGCAGCCAAGGCCTCTACCAGAGCTGTGAAATTGGCAGTGGCTGTATGGGCAGGACGATGCTGTCCGCCATAAAGATGACCATCCCGCCAGCTGCGGATGAACAGCACACGCCGGGACTGCCGGCAGAGCGTGTCAATTTCCTGGATCATGCCATGGAAACGGTGCCGTAAAAGAGGCAGCTGCTCATGGAATTTTTCTACGCTGGCCGGTTCTTCTTCCGGCTTGTCCAAACAGTTGTGGTAGGTGATCAGCGTGTCCCGGCAGCGCAGGGCCTTGTGATGGCCATAGAGGCAGTTGGTGGAAAGCAGCCCGGCAAAACTGTTCTGGAAGAGTGAGACCAGAGTGTGGAATGGCACAAGAAACTGGTCGAAAAGACCAGGGCCAGGGCGGCCGAAGTATCTGTTGAGGGCCTGATTGACTGTCTCATCCCCACCCAGAGAGATGATGCTGTCAAACTGCAGGCTTTCTCCGCCCGGTTCGGGAGAGGGGCGTGAAAGAGCTGCGGCGATTTCTTCACGGAACTCGAACATCTGCTCGTCGGTCCGCCAAGGGTGGCGGTAGAGCGGTTCATGGCGGATGGCATCATGGATGGCCTGGTTCCTCATGGCCAGCTCATGATTGCCGTGGCTGTGGGAGGGAAGGGTGTTCAACCCGCCCCTCAGATAGAAGAGCTGGCCACGTTCCGGGCTGAGGTGCTGTGCCAGGCCGCCATAGCCTGCCCGGAGAAAACGCTGGGTGTGTTCAACATGCTCTTCCCCGTATTTCTCGAACCGGACATCCAGATATCCAACGTAGGACAGGGCCTTTGCGTGATAGCCAACGCAGAAGGCCTGATGCATGGGGGCAATGAAAGGATCCTCTGGCGTGCCGCTGCCGGAGGAAATGTCATTGTCGATCTCTATGGTGATTTCCGGCATGAAATTGATGTGGCCATAGCGTTCAATGGCTTCAATCCAGGGCAGCTCCCAGCCGAAGACGGTAGGGAAGCAGTCATCCTCCAAGATAAGGATCCAGTCGCACCGTTTTTCTTCCTTGAGGTACCAGAGGACACGGTTGCGGTTCCACGAGATGCCCTTGTTGCGCCCGGTGACACAGGGAACATTCAGCTCCTTCAGCATGTCGGGCGTACCATCGGTGGAGCCATCATCCGCAACGACAAATTCGAATGTCGTGCGGGTATGACGGCGGATGCTGGCGATGACCTCCTTCAGGATGTCCTTGCGGTTATAGGTAATGATGCCGATGCCCAGTTTCCCGGCCATGAAATGCCTCGCCAGTCTGTCATTGAGTGAAAGGGAAGATGAAACCTGCTGTACCGGGTACCGGGGCCCTAGGGAAAGGCCCTCAGCACATCCCCGAGCAGCCGCCGGAAATCTTCTGCGTATGGGCCATCCCATCCTGTCCATGGTTTGGGGAAGCCGGAGAAATGCACGGCAAAGGGATTGGCCAGCCCGTCATCGTAAATTTTCTTCCACTCTGCCGGGAGGGTCTCACTGGCCTCGACACAGCCCGGCCCCCAGCAGACATTCCAGTTCTGGTGGATGAAATGGACCTTGCCATAGAAGATGCGGTTGAGGATGTCCTGGTCGCTCATCCAGAACAGAGTGCTGCACAGGTGGCCACATTCTTCCGCCTGCGCCTGGCTGATCTCGGCAATGTTGAAGACAAGAACGCCATTCTGGAAGTAATTGTTCGAGTCCAGCACACCAAGGGCCCCGCAGTGATAGTCCACCAGCGGGGGGCCCCCAGCAATGGCCTGCGGCAGGCGGAAACCGTTGGTCTGGGCCGGGATGAGGAGCAGGTCCCGCGTTGCACCGATCTGCGCCGTGGCGGGGATGCTGTAATAAAGCAGGCTGGGGCAGGCCCGTAGCAGTATGTCATCGCTCAGATAGACAATGCGGGAAAAGTTGGCGAACAGGGTTGGCACAGCAAGGCTGTAGAATGTCGTGCGGTCTGTCGTGTCGAGATAGGCCGGGTTGTATGTCTGCATCCATTCGGAGACATCCACGAAGTGGATCTGGGAGCGTCTGCCATCAAAAAGACGCCGGCCTGCTGTCATGGTTTCCTCCGGCAGGCCCTCATGCAGCATGTAGAGGGCAAGCCTCACTCCTGGCAGAAGGTTGTTGATCCCGGAGAGGATGGTAGCATACGCATTGGGTGCACTGTGCTCTGTCAGAGGCAAAGCGACAGGAATGAATTCTGCAGGTGGTGGAAGAACGGTTTGCATAAACAGGCCAGATTATTTAACAGACTCCTGTAGATAATAGGAGCATCCTGAAGGGTAGGCAACATGATGCTGGAAGGGCATGGGGTGGTAAAGGTGGCTTTTCATTATCTGGAGACAGCACATCAGGGTTGGCTGGCTGTCCGGCGCAAGGATCATGGAATCTGCCATGTCCGTTCCGACGAGATGACACGCCGGGATGAGGATGGTGAACCTCTTTATGTTCCCCTGCTGGCGATGACGCTCTCCGACCAGCCAGATTACGTCTTTCTTGTCATGGGCCCGGAAGGTGGGGAGCCTCCGCTCCTCTGGATCAGGCATTTCTCTTACAGGGGGGCCGTGCTGCCCTTCCGCCGTGTCGATATCGTGGGGCATGAGGGGCGCATAGGACTGCGGAACCTCCTGCGGTCCAGCCTGTGCTGTACAGCCCAGCCCTGGAACAGTCAGGGAGGTGTCAATGAGTTTCTTGGGGACTGCAGCCATCTGATGGGCTGGGAGCAGTTCCAGCTGCATGAGGTTGCGGCAACAGAGGAACTGCAACGCCTGGGCGAGGACATGGCTGCCCATTTCAGGATGTTCCCTTCAGCGGATGATCTGGAGCAGCTGATAGACACATATGAGGGGAGCCATCTGGTCTGGCTGCTGGATGCCATGATGCCGGTGGCGGCCTGGTCTGCTGTCCGTGAGGTGGGGCAGAGGCTGCTGGAGCGGCCTTCCCTGCGTGAGGCCCTGCTCCGTCAGGCGGGGAGCAGTCCGTGGCGGGATGGCTGGCAGTGTCTTGCCCGCTGGCTGGAGGACAGGGAGAGTTATCCTGCAGCCGAACGGGGCTGCCCGCTGGGGGATGACGTGCTGACATGGGGGCAGGCGGACGCACCGGCTGGCTTCATCCATGCAACCCTGCATGCGGCCCGGGCCAGCGTGAAGCCACGCAAGCGGGTCTGCATGATGTCCACGATCCGTAATGAAGGTATCTATGTTCTGGAATGGATCGCCTATCATCGGAGCATAGGGGTCGAGCATTTCTTCATTTACAGCAACGACAACAATGATCGCTCGGACCTGCTTCTGAAGGCCCTGCATGATGAGGGGGTCATCACCTTCATCGAGAATCCCGTCCAGCCAGGGATGTCCGCCCAGACGAAGGCTTACGGGCACGGGTTGAACGTGCTGCCGAACATTCTGGATTATGAGTGGTGCTTCATTCTGGATGGAGATGAGTTCATCACGCTGGCACCATCCTACCGGACGGTGGGTGAGTATCTTCAGGGCTTCTCCCGCTGGGAGAGTGATGCCATCGCCCTGAACTGGAAGTTCGTGGCTTCCGAGGTCAACCGGGATGGGCTGGCGGACCTGGTCCGGCCGTTGACACAGCGGAATCGTGACATTGTCTCCCGTGGTGGGATCGGTGAGGGCTGGCGGCTGGTCAAATCTGCCGTGCGGCCCGGTCGGGCCATACAGTCCCGGCCGCATCATCCGGTCTGGCTGCAGGCAGACAGATTCACATACAGGCTGTCAGATGGGTCCATTCACAGTTACCGCAATCCGCCCCCCGGCATCGGGGCGGACCCTGCTTTTGCTGACGGCGGTCATTACGAAGATATTTACATCTCCCATTACTACTACAAGTCGATCATTGAATGGGTCTGGAAATATGCCCGGAACAGCGGGCTGGACGGTGCCATGTCCTTCGGTGTGGAGCGGTACGCCGATTATTGGGCCAATGCCTTCATCTGCCAGATGAATGACCCGCATGAGGGGCAGAATGAAAATGTCCTGAACCGTGCTGATGGACTGCTGGAAGAAATGGTGAAGCTGCGGAGCATCACCGCCATCGCACAGGCCGAGAACATCGTGCGCGAAACCTGGCAGGAGCGGCTCCTGGCCCTGCTGGACATGGTGGAGGAAGCTGACGTGGCCTCCCGCCTGAAGGAGGAGTGGCGTTATGTCCTTGATCCTCTGGCGGAGGAGCGGCTCGGCAGCATTCCGCTGCATCAGGTATAACAGGGAAGGGCCCTCCAGGACTTGGAGGGCCCTTTGTTCATGGGGCGTGCAGGGGGCTGCCTGTCTGGCGCCAGTTACTGCACATGCTCGTGGAATTGCGCTGCACGCAGGTGGCTGCGGTTATAGTCCAGTTCGCTGTGATTCAGCTGAAGGCCGATCTCCATGGAGTAGGGGCTGATCTGCGGATTGTTGCCTGTCGGCACATCAATGAACCGCAGTGGCGTGCTGCTGTGGCTGACAGAGACGGTTGGAGGCAGCTTCACTGTTTCGGTAAAGACTTTTTTGTCCACGATGGCCCCATCCTGAAGGATGGCCACGAAATAGGGAACCGTCACACTGTCGCTGCTGGTGGCAGGGCCACGTTCCAGCTGGAGGTTCAGGCTGACACGAACACGGGTCATGGGCCGTTTCTGTGCATCCTGCGGGCCAGTACGGCAGTCTCCCTGAACACCCAGAATGTGGGTGGAGGTCAGGCGGTGGGCGGCATCAAGCCCTTTTCCATCATAAGTGATGCGGTCCGCCACCTGGCCGGGAACATCGAACCTGGGGCAGGCCGGAGCGAAGGTATGGGTGGTATCCGCCTCCTCGCACCCGCTGAGAAAACCAGCCAGCATGAGGGAGCCGAGGCCCGCTGCAAGGCGGGGAAAGATGCGGGATGAGGGGGAGAATGCAGGCATCGGACTCAGAAAACTCCACAAGAAAATGGCGCAGGACATTGCAGCAGACGGCAATACGGACGATATAGAGGCCCAGAATGGTGGTGCAGGATAGCCCATGACCTTGCATGGAGCACCACCGGACCGTTCAATATCGTATCGTTCATCGCCTGCCTGGGGAAGATTATGTCAGAACAGACGACGCCTGTAACCTCCAACTCTGCCGTCCCCGGAGCAGATTCGGCCACTGGCAAGCCGCCACTGAAGATTCTGCTGGCTGGACCACGCGGTTTCTGTGCCGGGGTGGATCGTGCCATTCGGGTGGTCGAGGAGGCTCTGCGCCGTTATGGGGCACCCGTCTATGTCCGCCATGAGATCGTGCATAATCGCACTGTCGTGGAAGGGCTGGAAGCCAAAGGTGCCATCTTTGTCGAGGAGCTGGATGAGGTGCCAGAGGATGGTCACGTCGTGTTTTCAGCCCACGGCGTGCCCAAATCCGTTCCGGCAGAGGCGCAGCGCCGTAATCTGCTGTACTTGGATGCGACATGCCCGCTTGTCTCCAAAGTGCATCGTGAGGCTGAGCGTCATTTCGCCGGGGGTGGCCCGGAGCAGCGCCATATCCTGATGATCGGTCATGCCGGGCATCCTGAGGTGGTCGGCACCATGGGGCAGCTGCCGCCAGGGGCTGTTACGCTGATCAATGATGCGAAAGAAGCGGCCGAGGTCCAGCCGAAGGACGTGGACCGTCTGGCCTTCATCACGCAGACGACCCTGTCCGTCGATGACACGGCAGAAATCGTGGACATCCTGCGGTCCCGTTTTCCCAACATCGTGGGGCCCCGTCGGGAGGACATCTGCTACGCCACGACAAACCGTCAGATGGCCGTGAAGGAACTGGCTGCGGAGTGTGATCTGGTCATCGTCATCGGCTCACCGAATTCTTCCAACTCACAGCGTCTGCGGGAGGTGGCCGAGCGGTCTCTGGCCAAGCGGGCCCTGCTGGTGCCAAAGGTTTCCGACATGGACTGGAATGAGCTGGAGGGTGTCAGGACGCTGGGCATGAGTGCCGGTGCGTCCGCTCCGGAGAGCCTTGTGCAGGAAATGATAGAGCAGCTTTCTGTCCGTTATGACGTGACAATCGAGGAGCGTATCGTGAAGGAGGAAAACATCAATTTCCGCCTTCCCCATCCGCTTTCGGATGCGGTCTGATCGCTCATGGCGGTTTATACGGACCTCCATGAAGGGGACTTGCGGGGCTTCCTGTCACTTTATGACATAGGGGAGCTTCGCTCTTTCACCGGGATTGCGGAAGGAATAGAGAACAGCAATTTTCTGGTGAAAACCACTCAGGGGCGCTTCATCCTGACGCTGTTTGAAAAACGCATGAAACCGGAGGAGCTCCCGTGGTTTCTTGGGCTGATGGCGCACCTGGCGGGAGAGGGGATAGCCTGTCCACAGCCTGTCGTGGCGAAAGACGGGGTGGCTCTGCGCCAGCTGGCAGGTCGGCCTGCCATTCTGGTCAGTTTTCTGGAGGGGCAGTCTCTGGAGGTGGTAACCCCGCAGGCCTGTGAGCAGGTCGGGCGGAGTCTGGCACGTCTGCATGAAGCCGGGCTGGGTTACAGGGCCGAGAGGGCCAATGCTCTGGCACCGGAAGGTTGGGTTGAGCTGTTTTCCCGGTGTACGGATGGTGGTGATGAGGCGGTGAAAGCCCTGATGGCGGAGGTCCGCACAGCTCTTTCAGCGCTTGTGGCAGCGTGGCCGGAGGCCGGGTCCCTGCCTCGTGGGCAGATTCATGCTGACCTGTTCATGGATAATGTCTTTTTCCAGAATGGTCATCTCTCTGGCATCATTGATTTCTATTTCGCCTGTACGGACTTTCTTGCTTATGACCTGGCCATCTGTCTGAATGCCTGGTGTTTTGAGGACGAACGTCATTACCGGGAGGACAGGGCTGAGGCACTTTTGCGCGGGTATGAACAGGTTCGCCCGCTGAATGTTGCCGAACATCAGGCTCTGCCGATTCTGTGCCAGGGAGCGGCCATGCGGTTTCTGCTTACACGTCTGTATGATTGGGTGCACACGCCAGAGGGGGCTTTGGTAACCAAAAAAGACCCTTGGGCCTATCAGAGACGGCTGCATCATTTCCGGAAGGCAGACCATGTCTGACAGGGCGGAGAAAGGGGACGCAGCTCCCAGCACGCAGGTGGATATCTGGACGGATGGAGGCTGCAAGCCCAATCCTGGGCCAGGTGGCTGGGGTATCCTCTTCCGTTGTCAGGGTCATGAGCGCACCATGAAAGGCGGGGCGGCGGAAACGACCAACAACCGCATGGAGCTTACGGCGGCTGCCGTTGCTCTGGAAACGCTGACACGCCCCTGTGTGGTCAATCTTTACACGGACAGTGAGTATTTGCGGAATGGCATCACCCGGTGGCATACGGGCTGGGTACGGCGCAACTGGCGCAATGCATCGGGAGACCCTGTGGCCAACATGGATTTGTGGCGGCGTATCCTGGAGGCAGCCAAGCGGCATCAGGTGGACTGGCACTGGGTAAAAGGTCATTCCGGGCATGCAGAAAATGATCTGGTCGATCAGCTGGCGACTGAAGGGCGGGAAGAGCTGGAAGCCGGTTCTGCTGCCGGGGATTGACGGTATTCGGAAGATTCTTGCCGAGAAATCTTTTCTGGGGCTTTACCTGCCGGGGGAGATTGGCTAGACAGGCTCCAGCTGATCCCGAATAGCTCAGTTGGTAGAGCAAGCGACTGTTAATCGCTGGGTCGTAGGTTCGAGTCCTACTTCGGGAGCCAGCCTTTCATTCAGGTCCGGGCCATATGGCTGCGGGCCTTTTCTGTATCCGGAGCGGATACGGGTGAAATTATTTTCTAATTTGCTGAAAAAAGGGGCTTTACCTGCCGGAGGAGATTGGCTAGATAGGCTCCAGCTGATCCCGAATAGCTCAGTTGGTAGAGCAAGCGACTGTTAATCGCTGGGTCGTAGGTTCGAGTCCTACTTCGGGAGCCAGCCTTTCATTCAGGTCCGGGCCGTATGGCTGCGGGCCTTTTTCATGCTTCCCATAAAATAAAACAGCATGTTGTGGTTCTGCCAGTTTCTGTCTTATCGTATGATAGGGGCGTGGAATAATGCATGATTGAAGGGCACGAACAGAGCATGACAGGCACCGTACAGACGCAGGGTTCGCAGAGCATCAATTATGCGACGGTGACGTGGGACCAGCTGCATCGGGATGCCCGCCTTCTGGCCACGGAGCTGATGCGCAAATATCGTCCGTTTCGTGGCATTGTGGCCATCACGAGGGGAGGGTTGATTCCAGCGGCCATTCTGGGGCGGGAGCTGGGATGCCGTCTGATCGAGAGCGTGTCTGTCGTCAGTTATGCAGGTGAGGAAGGAACCCAGCAGGAACCAAAGCTGCTGAAAGCCCCGGAAGCCGCAGGTGATGGGGAAGGGTTCCTGATCGTGGATGATCTTGTGGATTCGGGGGTGACGGCCCGTTATGTGCGGGAGATGCTGCCCAAAGCTGTTTTTGCCTGTTTGTATGCCAAGCCGGATGGGCGGCCCTGTGCCGATCATTTCGTGACGGAAGTGCCGCAGGATACGTGGGTTCTCTTCCCATGGGACATGGCGCCGCAGTTTGTTGCGCCGCTGAACCGCAGTCACAAGGCGTAATTTTTTGAAAAAACACTTTTTTCATGCAAGAAAGTCCCTTGCCTGTACGGTGAAGTCCCTTTAAGAAGGCATCACGTCGTCGGGGCGTGGCGCAGCCTGGTAGCGCGCCTGTTTTGGGTACAGGAGGCCCCCGGTTCGAGTCCGGGCGCCCCGACCACGTCATGCAGCAAGGCAGGAGCGCCCTTAGCTCAGCTGGATAGAGCAACAGCCTTCTAAGCTGTGGGTCGCTGGTTCGAATCCAGCAGGGCGCACCATTATGCCGCCTTGTAGTGTCGCTCCGTTGCAGAGTAGTCTCCCTATAAAATATCCGTTGGGCTCATGTAGTTCTGGCCTGTCGCCTGCATGCAGGTGCGGGTGGTGGATGTGCGTTACATAGTAAAATCTGTCCATAATGTGCTTCTGGCTGCCCTGAAGAGGAAGCGGGACGTGATGGTGCGTAAGCATATTGTTATCTGGAGAAGAGATGGAGGTGCGAGGGAAGGTTGAAGCAGGGACGTGGTGGTCTATTATCATTATGTTTTTTTTATTTAGTACATTATTCTTTACTGTTTTTTGTTAACAAATTTCTTTCATGAAAGGGGATGTTTACATTTTTTCTGCCCTGTTATAACTTGCTTCATAACCTGATGTAATGAGGTGTTACCATGAGTGAGAATCGTTTGCAGCGTCTTTGGGTCATGGACTGGTTCGGTCATGTGATCGATCAGCCTTCAGAGGGTGGTCCACTGATCCGCGATTATCTTTCTCCGGGGGCTTATCCGGACACGTTTGTATTGTCTTCCTGGCCGCTGAAAACGCCGGCCCGTGTCATGTTCCGCCATACGTCGAGCGTTGCCCAGAACCTGCCGGATGCCCAGTTTGTGGCTGCAGGTGAGAATCTGGTCGCTCTTGAAGACCAGGATTCCGGCACGTTCTTCTCGATCAATCCGCGCAATAACGATACACACTGGAATTCTCCGGCTGTTTATGACTGGGAGCGCTTCATCCTTCTGACCAAGGAGATGCTGGATGGCTTTGCCGTCCTCCAGGATCGTTCTTATGGTGAGGTGCAGATGAGCGGGCATCCGGTTCCTGCTCTGGTATGGCCTTCCGTTGCTGAGAATATTGGCAATTTCGCCTGGCTGGGTGGGTTTGCATTCTCCATCACGCGCAATCTGGAGAATCTGGCCAAGATTGGTGCGACTGCGCCGGGTAAATCTGTGGATGTGACCCTGGTCAGCCCGCATGGTGATATTGCCAAGCTGTCCATTGTTCGTTCAGAGAAAGAACTGTAAGAAATTTCGTCCCATCCCTCCTGCGAGGGATGGGATTTTTTACGTTAGATAGAACTGTCATTTGCGAGCCAGAGAGTTTCAGGCGAAGAAATTTCAAGTGGATTTGATGCTGTTTTTGGGGAAATGAGTGATGTCCGGGGACGTTTTGCCTTACTCATTTGATAAAGTCTGGTTCATGGACTGTTTCGGGCACGTTTTGTGCTATGCGCCGTATCGTAAGGTGCTGGCGCGGGTTCCGTTACAGGGTTCTTTTCTGAGTGGGTTCGTGTCAGGTCCCTGTCCTTTTCCTAATAATTTCATACCGCAGTGGCGTAATATTTTTAACAGCCTGGTTGAGTTGCCTCCGTTCAGGATATGCCCACAGGATGGGGGGCTGGTAGCCTTACATAATGAAAAGACAGGTCATTACCTCAGCATAAATCCGTCGAACAACAAGACCGCTTTTTCTCCGGTTATCGCCGACTGGGAGCTGTTCTGCCCTCTTCAGTACGATGTTTATGTGGGGCTGCTCGTTGTTACGGACCCCGGCATGGCCGAGATTTTCTGTGAAAATGACGAACGGGAGGTTTCGGGGCTTTATTTTCTGGGGCCGGGTGACAATAAGCCGTTTGTTGCCAGTTTTGATAGAAAACGCATTGGTTTTCTGGAGAACCTTTCTACATTTGCGAGAATAGGTCGCCTGAAAAAGGGAGAGACTGCAAAGTTCCTTTTCAGGGGATTTATATCCGGGAAAGAGTACACCATGCGCATCACGCGCCTTAAAGAGATAGCGTTCTGAGGGGCATCATGTTTGTTTCCCGCTACAATACTTATCTGGCCGTTATCGATCGTGAGATCGTACAGAAATTTTTATGCACCTATTACGAGGATGATGCCCCACCGGCTGCAACAGAAGACGATATTGAGGCTGCGGGGTTTGAGGTTCATCGGCAGGTTGTTACGCGCGTTGGATTTTACAGGAAGGGGCAGGGCTACCTTTCTGCCAGACCGGATCTGTCCAACGGGTACAGCAATGTCATGCAGGATCGTGAGACGTTTCGCCTGATTGATCCTTCAATCCTGCCACCTCCTGTGCCGGAAATGCCAGAAGAAGCCCACATTGCTCACAAAATCCACCAGATCGGCATTTTCCCCAAAGAACCGGGCGTCTATCCGGAAGCATTCATAGAGAACAGAAATAACATTGTCGCCCTGAATCAGAATTATACATTCTATTTCTGGTCGGAAGGTGGCTATTATGACATCGAGGAATTCATACAGAAGCACTATGGTGAGGAAATACTGAAATATTACAGGGCTATAAGTCCTGATTATCTGGCTGCCAGAGCTGACTTTTTCCGCTACCTGTGCCTGTACGCCATCGGTGGCGTGTATCTCGATCTAAAAACCGCCATGTCATATCCTTTGGACTTGGTCGTGAGGCCGGAAGACCGGTTTCTGCTGTCATTCTGGTGCCATGGTGCCCGTCCGCATACGGAAATCGAGCACATCCCGTATGGCGAGTACGAACAGTATTACATCATCTGTGCCGCGGGTCATCCGCTGATGCGCCGTATCATACAGCAGGTCCTGTGCAGTATTGCCCTCTACAAACGTCCCATTCATGGGACAGGGGCTTATGGCATCCTGCGGGTTACAGGGCCTCTGCTTTATTCAATGATCGTGCATGAATACCGTGACCGGTATGAAGATATTGTGAGGCAGATTCACAGTTTCTCCAACGGGATCGAATATACCATCTTTGATGATAACATGGCCCATCATGAACATGTGGGGAAGGATACGCATTACAGCCGGAGGGAGTCGAACATCATCAACTCCGAGATGCTGATCTGATCCCTGTGTGACGATGTGATGTAGAGGAGATGGTGCCCGTGACGATGATTCAACCTGTGCGCCGTATTTCCAGAGGCCTGCGGATGCTGCTGGCCGGGATTGGCCTTTCTCTTTCATTTTGCGGTGGCGTGACGGGCACCAGAGCCGATGATTACTCCCTGTCATCTCAGGACAGCATTTTCTTGAGTGATCTGGAGCATCGAACCTTCAACTGGTTCTGGGAGACGGCCAATCCCAGGAATGGTCTGGTGCCGGACCGTGCTCCCCTGCCACATGGGGCTGCCAGTATTGCCAGTGTAGGATTTGGTCTGACAGCTTATGGTATCGGGGTGGAGCGGGGTTATATCACGCGGCAGCAGGCCGTGGAGCGGACCCTCCTGACCTTGCGGTTTCTGGCGGCGTTGCCACAGGGTGATGAGGCCAGGGGTACGGCAGGAACCCACGGCTTCTTCTATCATTTTCTGGACCCGGAGACGGGGCTGCGGGTGGCAGACTGGTCGGAGCTATCCAGCATAGATACGGCACTGCTGATGGGCGGTGTTCTGTTTGCACAGTCCTATTATGACAGGTCCGACAGGCAGGAAGCTGAAATCCGGACACTGGCCGAGACATTATACGGTCGGGTGGACTGGCAGTGGATGACCGGTGGCAAAAGCCCTTGGCTGAGCATGGGGTGGATGCCGCCGGGTCATTTCCTGTCTTCACAGTGGACAGGATATAATGAAGGGCTGATGCTGTACCTGCTGGCTCTTGGGTCTCCGACACATGCCCTGCCTGCTGAAACGTGGGATCGCTGGACGGAAACTCACAAGGGGCAGCAGGGGAGTTTTTATGGGCGTGACCTGCTCAATTTTGCTCCCCTGTTCGGGCATCAGTATAGTGAATGTTGGGTAGATTTCCGCAATATTCTGGATAAGGCAAGTCGGCAGCGTGGTTATAACTACTTCCAGAACAGCCAGAGAGCGGTCTACGCACAGCGGGAGTATGCCCGCCAGAATCCGGGACATTGGAAGGATTATGGTTCAGACATCTGGGGGTTGACGGCTTCGGATGGACCGGGGGATGCCTACAGGGATGTTGATGGTCAGCGGCGTCATTTTCTGGCGTACAGCGCCCGTGGGGCCGGACGGGATTATGTGTTGGATGACGGCACGATTGCGCCTACGGCAGCAGGTGGGTCTGTAGCTTTTGCGCCAGAAATTGCCTTGCCGGCACTTCAGGCCATGAAGGCCCGATACGGCAGTCGGGTTTATAACCAGTACGGTTTTCTTGATGCATTCAATCCCAGTTTTTCTGATGGGAAGGACGGTTTCTGGGTTGATGGTCAGCAGCTCGGGATTGACCAGGGGCCCATCCTGCTGATGACCGAAAACCTTCGTAGCGGGCTGGTCTGGAATGTCATGAAGAAGAACCCGTTCCTGCAAAGGGGACTTCAGCAGGCAGGATTTGAAAAACGTTAGTTCGCCCTGTCAGACGAGTTTTATGGACTCTTCCAGCAGGGAGGAGGCTGATAGTGGCCTGATCCCTGCTGAGGCCTGCTGTATAATGAAGGTTTCAAATCCAGCCCGTACAGCATGACGGGCTGAGGCCAGAACGCAGACATCCAGCGCCACGCCGCACAGAAAAACCCGTGTGACGCCAAGGCCGTTCAGCAGGTCTGTCAGGCCAGTGCTGCGTCCGCTATCGTCATGAAAAGCAGAGTTTGAGTCCGCATCGGTTGCTGTTCCTTTGCGGATGATATGGGTAATGCGTCGCTGGTCCAGCCCCCCTACCAGAGCAGCGCCGTCTGTCCCGGCAATGCAATGGGCAGGCCATGGGCCGTTCTGCTCTTTGAAGGAACAATGGCCCATGGGGTGCCAATCCTGGGAAGCGACGACGGCCCTGAAATTCAGATGGCTGAGGCCATTGATGGCGTGCAGAAGGTCATGCCCGCCGGGAACGGGGAGGGCGCCGCCGGGCATGAAGTCATTCTGCATGTCGATGATCAGCAGTGCATCTTGGGCGCTTATGCCATGAGGCAGCAGGATGTGGCTGTTCATGCTTTGCCAGAGGGTTTCATACGGGTGACCAGAAGCTGGTTGATGCGGAAACGTTCGACATCCACCACCTCAAAACGGAAACCGGCCACCTCGACACGGTCTGCCTTGCGGGCCATACGGCGCAGACGATGGGTGATGAAACCGGCAATGGTGTCAAACTCGGAATTGTCATGGAAGAGGGGGATATCCAGCTCCCGGATAACATCCAGAATGGGAGCGGCTCCGTCGATGAGCCATGAATCAGCATCACGGCGGACGATGGCCTGCTCTTCAAAAGGATTGGCCAGTCCATCCATCAGGGCACCCATGATGTCTTTGTACGTGATCAGTCCGACAACCAGCCCATATTCATTGAAGATGAGCGCAAAACCGGCGCCATGCGTATCAAATTGGGCCAGTGTTTCCCACAGGTTCAGCGTATCGGGCAGGGAGAGGACATCCCGGCGCATGTTGAATATCTGTTTGGGAGGGGCCTTCTGCGGGTCGGTCAGTGTGGTGGGTTCATCAACAACAGCGACCAACACATCTTCCGCACGGATGGAGCCGACAACCCTGTCCAGCGATCCATCGCAGAACGGGTAACGGGAATAGGGGCGGACCCGCACCTTGTCACGCTGGCTCTCCAGACTTTCATTGACATCCAGATAAACGATTTCGTCCCGAGGTGTCATTGCAGATGTCACGGAACGGTTTTGCAGGGCCATGACATTCTGGATCATCTGATGTTCCTGCTCCAGAAGAACGCCGGAGGCCGTGCCTGCGGCAAGAATGGCCCGGAGATCTTCTGGCGTGACGGCCTCTACCGTGGCCGTGGCCGGGATGCGCAGCAACCTCAGGATCAGGTCGGCAATATGGGAGAAAAGCCATACGGCTGGATAGAGGAGCTTGAGGATGAGGGCAGGGAACCAGCCTACGGCCAGAGCAATCCTGTCCGGTGCGTTCATGGCCGTGCGCTTTGGCAGAAGGTCAGCAAAGAGAACGAACAGCCCGGTGACAAGGATGAAGGAGCTGAAAGAGCCGACCTTGTCTGCCAGAGGCGCCGACAGGCCCAGATGGTGCAGGCCCTCGGCGAAAGGTTCACTCAGCAGGGCATCTCCCACCACACCGCCCAGAATACCGACGGCATTGAGGCAGATCTGTATGGCTGTCATGACCTGCCCGCTATTGCGTCGGAGGCGCAGAAAAGCACGGGCCCTTTTGTCGCCTTCTTCAGCCAGGGCACGCATGCGGGTTTCCCGTGCTGCGGCGAATGAGATTTCAGACAGGGAGATGAGAATGGAGACACCGATGAGTACGACCGTAACGAGGAGGCCGACAATCAGCATGATGAAGGGATGATGACTGGATGATGTGGTGGGCATGCGTTCTCTCTATGGCCACCCCGCCAGGGCCAAGGCGGCAATTATCGGCGGCATGATAATGCAGTTGGGGCAGGTTTCAATTGCTTTGTGTGAGGAGGATGGAAAATAAATTTATCATGCCGGGTTAGTAACGTTCAAAAATCCTGTCTTTTCTGCAGGGGGCAGACCATTTTGAGGAAGCATCTTGGAAATTATTACGAAACCCTTTATAAGATCGAAGGTTTGATTCAATGAGGTTGTGATGAGTACCTTTCCAATAGTTGTTTCATTTGACAAAAAATATTTGATACCGGCTCTTGTCACAATCAAGTCCATACTTGACCATTGCTCAGATACCAGCAGGATCGAGTTTTTTGTTTTATATCGGAATCTCGATACGACACTCATACGGCTCACAGAACAGGTTGTTGCCTCTTTTGGAAGCGTCATATCATTCATTGACTGTTCGTCTTTCATGGAAAGTCTGAATTTTGCCAATAATGAAAATCGGCCACTGGAGACTTATGTTCCTTTATTCATCCCGACGATTTTCAAGGGATATGAGAAGGTTCTGAGCATTGATGTTGACATGCTGGTGCGGGATGATGTGTTGAGAATCATCAACGAGATCCCTCAGAATAAAAAATTGGGAGGGGTTCGCTGTCTGATCCGTAATCATAGAAAATATGAAGATTTTGGAGATTTCAATAAATTCAGCCGTAACATGCTGGGAATAAACAACCCTTATTTTTATGTGAATAGCGGTCTCATTCTTTTCAATATGGACGCCATAACAGATGCAGATGCAGCCTACTGCATAGAGTGCATCAAGAAGAAATGGCTTTTTTATGATGAGTCAATACTCAATCATGTCTTTAAAGATTCTCTTCATCATTTCAGCCAGAGCTGGAACCTGTATGCAGAATATCTTCATACAAATTATCTTGAGTTTGAATATAGTATGCAGGAGCAGGTGAAGAAGGCGCAGGAGGATGCGTCAATTATCCATTATGTCGCTGATACCAAGCCCTGGGATCATCCGGCTCCTGACACGACTGATAAATACAGGCTGGAATATCGTGCCCTAGTGGCGGCGGTGAAGGATGAAATCAGGAATATCTTGCCCAAGACCATCTGTGGCGTCATGTGGAACAGGGTCGACAGAGCCTGACGGATGAATCCGGGGCTTATGTGAAGGGGAAAATTGGGGCGGTCCGGTCCGCAGGTATCTGTCAGTGTCCCGCCCCTCAGGGGGGGGCGGGACACGGTTTTATTCAGGGCTGGCAGCCTAGCGTATCCATGTATTCTTTCATCCGTTCTACTTTCTCTTCTGAAGAGAAGCCCCAGAAATGAATGAGGCCCAGACGCCTGTTATGTGCAGGGCCCTGATAGGCGGTGAATGACGTCAGGGCATTGGAATTGACCCCGTTCGTCTTGATGGCCAGATAGTTATAGGCCTCCTGGTCGGCCCAGCCATTGAATGAGCGCCCGAATTTGAAGACCAGATTGGTAACCAGATGGCGGATCTCATTGATGAAACGGCGGATTGTATCACTTTCCGTATTGGGGAAAAGGATTGTTCCCCCGTTGATGCCTGGTGTGAAGCGCCCCGGAATATCATCCATCGAGAACAGGGAGGATCCCACTGGAATGTGGGATTGTATCGGATGGAATTCTTCAGCCGGCGAACATATCTTGCCGCTTGAAAGACCACGGATCAGCAGGGGTTCCAGAGGATTGTCTATGATGATGTCCGGGTCCAGATACAGGAGCGGCTGATAACCTGCAAAAGTTTCCTTGTCCGTTATTTCGTATTTGGAGCAGACAAAGGAAAGGAAGTCCTGTGGGTACAGGTTGTGAATGATGAGGTTATCCGTATATTCTTTTTTCCCTTCAAAAAGATTGTCTATGTAGGCTTGGTCCTTGTCTGTCATGAGGATGATCGGCCCGGTGAATTTCCCCATTTTCCGCAGTGAGACAACGCACATCTTGCATTGCTGCATGACGGATTCTTTATTGTAAGCCGTGATATAGACGGCAGGATTGTAGAAATAGAGCGTTTCACGCTTCCATCCGTCAAAATAGAGCGTGATGTTGTATTTGTTCCAGTATCTGAAAAGCTGATATCGCATGTCGACATCAAAATGGTTGATCTTCAGTTTGAAGACGTCAACGGCCTCGATGTCTTTCCCATCAATGATTGTCTGTGTTTTGGGAATGACCCACCTGTTGGTGAGGAGGTGCCTCAGTATGTCAATTTCTCTCTGCGAAAGCAGCAGGAAGCCTTCCCAGAAGGAGGGATGTTCCCTGGAAAAAGAAAGTGTATGACAGTCAAAGCACAGGAAAAGCCCGTTCTTGTCCCGCAGGTTCCAGACACGGACGTCAGAATTGAAGGTTATTTCGATATCATCGACATGATAGGGGGCAATCTCTTCGCCCTGTGGGATGAATGTATAATTTGCGCCGACATCATCTTCGTGAAGTTCAAGAGCGAAAGCGTCGGTAGGGAAGTGGTCCTCCAGTTTGGAGCAATAAAGGGCTTTACTTGTGGCATCCTGTCGAACGATCTGGAAATCCCATGTTAGAAAATACCTTTTTTCACCCACTGTGTTAACCTCCGGAAACTCTTGGCGAAATTCCATATAGAAGGGACCTGTAGGAAAGTCTATCCATTTGATGCTATTTTAAATAAGTATTAGGCATAAATCATAAATAAGAAAATAACTTTTTCTTGAGTAAACAAAATACAAGAAATTGCCATGTAAGGCATTTTTCTCAATTTGATAAAAATGAAATAGATTTATAATAAAATAATTAATAGTTTAATCAAAATTTTAACTTTTTTCACTTCATATTTCACTATTGTGGCAGGCTTTATTTTTATTGTACTTTGCAAGCCTGCCCCTTGATGTCTGCTTCAGTCTGTCTCGGCCAGCCCGACCATGCCGCGCCACTCCATTTCATCAAGCGTGCGAATGTTCAGCTCGTGGGCTTTTTTGGCTTTGGAGCCAGCTTTTTCTCCCAGTACGACCAGTGTCGTGCGACGGGAGACGCTGTCTGTCACCTGTGCGCCCAGACGTTCGGCAATGGCCTTGGCTTCGGCTCGGGACATGGTGGTGAGAGACCCCGTGAACACCATGACCTGACCAGCCAGAGGCGCTGGACCCTCATCATCAGCATCAGGACCGGTCTCCTCGCTGATGGTCAGGGAGGGGGTGAGATCATCCAGCGCAGCCCGGTTATGTTCCTCATCGAAGAAGGCGGCAACTTCTTCAGCAATGGCAGGGCCGATGCCCATGATGGCACTCAGGGCGGTCCGTTCTTCGCTTTCGGGCCTGATGGCTGCCAGCATCGCCGCATGCCAGACGGGAAAGCTCTGGTAGTGGCGGGCCAGAAGCTGGGCATTGCGCTCGCCAATGCGCCGGATGCCGAGCGCGTAGATGAAGCGGGGGAGACTGATGGTCCGGCGGTCCTCAATGGCCTGAAGCAGGTTGTCGACCGACTGTGTCCCCCAGCCTTCCAGTTTCTGGAGGCGGTCCCGATGCTCATGCAGGCGGAAAATGTCTCCCGGCCGCTGGACAAGCCCGAGGTCATGAAAACTGCGGATGCTGCGCTCTCCCAGCCCGTCAATGTCAAACGCTTTGCGGGAGACGAAATGGATGAGCCTTTCGACCGTCTGGGCCGGGCAGGTCAGGCCTCCGGAGCAGCGGCGGACCGCTTCATCGCCGATGCGTTCGGCATGGGCGTGGCAGACGGGGCAGTGATCGGGAAAATGGAAGGGGGCGGCCCGGTCCTGCCGGTCTGCATCCACGACGCCCAGTACCTGCGGGATGACATCCCCGGCCCGCTGGATGCGCACGAGGTCGCCGGGGCGGACATCCAGACGGCGGATTTCATCTTCATTATGCAGGGTGGCCCGGGATACGATGACACCGCCGACATTGATGGGTTCCAGATGCGCCACGGGGGTGAGGGCACCAGTCCGCCCCACCTGAATTTCAATCTCATTCAGTCGGGTGATGGCCTGTTCCGCCGGGAACTTCCATGCAATGGCCCAACGAGGGGCACGGCCTACAAAACCAAGGCGTGTCTGAAGGTCTATGGCGTCAATCTTGAAGACGATGCCATCAATGTCATAATCAAGGTCAGGCCGTTCCCTGGCCAGGGTCTCCACATAGGCAGGCACGTCACTGGCATGGTTTATGGCCCGGGAGAGTGGATTGACAGTGAATCCCCATGTTTTCAGCTGGTCCAGCCAGTCCGAATGGGTCTTGACGGTTATGCCGGTATTGTAACCCAGCCCGTAGGCGAACAGCCCCAGAGGGCGACGGGCTGTGACAGAGGCGTCCAGCTGGCGGAGCGACCCGGCTGCGGCATTGCGTGGATTGGCAAAGGGCTTTTCGCCCCGCTCTTCCTGCTGTCTGTTGAGAGCCAGGAAGTCGGCCCGGCTCATGAAGATTTCGCCCCGGATTTCCAGCAGGTCAGGAAAAGGAGCGGGCAGGGTCTGGGGAATGGAGCTGATGGTCCGCACGTTGGCGGTGACATCCTCACCCGTCGTGCCATCGCCCCGGGTCGTGGCAACCGTCAGCTGGCCTTTTTCGTAGGTCAGGCTGATGGAAAGGCCGTCAATCTTGGGTTCGGCCACAAATTTCAGCCCGTCCGTCTGGGTCTCGTCAAGCCCGAGAAACCGGCCGATCCGGCTGACGAACTGGGTGAACTCCTCCTCGCTGAAGACGTTGTCCAGCGAGAGCATGGGGGCACGGTGCTTCACCTTGCCAAAGGCCGGATTGGGAGCAGCTCCGACCTGTGAGGAGACACCATCCCTGCGCTTCAGTTCCGGATGGCGGGCCTCCAGCATGACCAGCTCCAGCCGGGCATTGTCATACTCGGCATCGGAGACTTCGGGGTTGTCCTGTCCATGATAGGCCTCGTTCCAGCGGGCGATCTTTTCTTCCAGTTCGGCATGACGCTGGGCGGGGGTGGGGGTTCCGGTCATTTTTCTGCAGGTCCAAGAAGGCTGTCTGCCGCAGCACGGGCGGCATCGGTTACGGTGTCGCCAGCGAGCATGCGGGCCAGCTCCTCACGGCGTTCCTCATCTGTCAGCGGGGTGGCACTGGTCTGTGTCTGGTTGTTGACGACCTGCTTGGCAATGCGGAGCTGATGGTCTCCATAGGCCGCCACCTGCGGGCTGTGGGTGATGGCCAGCACCTGGACATCCCGTGCCACACGGTTCAGGCGTTCGCCAATGGCCGAGGCCGTGGCTCCGCCGACACCGGAATCCACTTCGTCGAAGACCAGCGTCGTGAGGGAAGAGCGGCCCGCCAGCACGACCTTGAGGGCCAGCATGAGGCGGGAGAGTTCCCCGCCGGATGCCACCTTGCCGAGCGGTCCCGGTGGCTGGCCGGGATTGGCGGCGATGAGGAAGGCCACTTGTTCCATGCCATGGCGGTTCCACTGCTCGGCAGGCAGAGGGGCCAGCTCGACGATGAAACGTGCCCGCTCCAGCTTGAGGGGGACCAGCTCGGCCATGACCCGTTTCTCGATCTGACGGGCGGCCTTGCTGCGGGCCGCACCCAGCTCCTGCGCAGCGGCTTCATAGGCGGCCCGGCTCTCACGGACCTGATCTTCCAGCCGGGCCAGGGCCTCTGCGCTGGAATCAATGCTGGCCAGCCGCTGGTTCAGCGTCTCGAGGAAGGAGGGCAGTTCACTGACGCTGATCTTGTGCTTGCGGGCTTCGGCCCTCAGGGTGAAAAGCCGTTCTTCCGTCTCTTCCAGCAGGCGGAAATCTACCGTGGTATCGACGGCCAGACGGGAGAGCAGGGTTTCGGCCTCGGCCAGATATTCCTCGGCCTTTTCCAGGGCCGTAAGGGCTTCCTGTGCCTGTTCCTGCTGGGCGGAGGGTGTTTCCTGCTCCTCGCTCTGTGCCCGGTCCAGTGGGGAGGGAAGCAGCCGGGAAAGGGCACGGTTGGCCGAACGGAGGGCATTGGCCGGTGTGGACGTCCGGCGGTCCCGGGGGGTCAGTTCGGCAAGGGCGGCAGCAACGGCCTCGCCCCGGCGTTCATCCTGCTGGAGCCGGACCCGCAGGGCGGCAAGCTCGTCCTCCTCGCCTTCTCGGGGAGCAAGGGCAGTAAGGTCTTCCGTGATCTGCCGCAGCCAGTCTTCTTCCTTGCTGGCCTCTTCAACATCCTTCCGGGCCTTGTTCAGGCTGCGCAGGGCGTTCTGCCAGTCATCCCAGCAGCGGGCGACCTGCTGGCGGAGCTGCTGTGGCACACCAAAAGCATCCAGAAGGGTCTGGTGGGCACTCTGGTTTGCCAGTCCCATCTGCTCATGCTGGCCCTGTATCTCCACGAGCAGCGAGGCCACTTCCCGCAGGACACTGATGCCGATGGGCTGGTCGCAGATATAGGCACGGGAGCGCCCCTCTTTCGTGACGATCCGTCGCAATACCAGAGGTTCGCCTTCTTCGATGGAGGCGATGTCCTTGTTGTGAAGCAGGCCATAGACGGGATGCCCCTTGTGCAGCTCGAAAACGGCCGTCACGCTGCTCTGGGTCGCTCCAGCACGGATGATGCGGCTGCTGGTCCGCTCCCCCAGGGCGAGGCCGAGACTGTCCAGCAGGATGGACTTGCCAGCCCCGGTTTCTCCCGTCAGGGCTGTCAGACCACCATGGAAGGGGAGGTCCAGTTTTTCTATCAGAACGACATCACGGATGGAGAGATGTGTCAGCATGGGTGCAGCCTCCAGAACCGGCAGAAGCAGTCGGATTGGGCTTCTGTTGTGGTTTGCAGAAAATGCGGTGTCCGATAGTCAGAAAGAAACAGGCCCAGTGCAAGAGGCTGCACGGGCCGGACAAGGGCAAACGATGTGAAGTCGGAAGATTCCGGCTCCACATGCTGCTTTTCAGTAATGGTTACGGCATGCAGGTCACAATATCCCAGAGGGGGCTACCGTGTTTTCTTTCCGCCAGCCTGCTGGTTGGCGCCTGGGGCTGCCGTTGATGGTACCGGGGGAATCTCGACGGAGGCCACCGGCGCCGACTGTGTTGTGGACACAGGCTGCACGATGACGGAATCCGGGGAGACAGGTGCCTTGGCCTGCACAGGCGGTGCCGCACCGTCACGGTGTTTTCTTGAGCGCCTCTCATGCTTTTTCTGGGCATGGGACGGCTTGGGCAGCTGCGGCGTGAGCTGATGGCTGTATTTCAGCTTGTTGTAGGCGAGGCGGTACCAGCGGCTGTCAGGCGCATTATAGCCGAGGACAGCTGCTGCCTGACGGGCTTCATCAGGCAATCCCAGGGCCAGATTGACCTCAACCAGACGTTCCAGCGCTTCCGGCACATGGTTGGTGGTCTGGAAGTCCTGGATGACCCGCTGGTAACGGCCATAAGCTGCCTGATAGTCTTTTTCCCGCTGATAGTAACGGCCTACATACATCTCCTTGCCGGCCAGATGGTCACGGCAGAGGTCGATCTTCAGCTGGGCATCCCGGGCGTAAGAGGTCTGGGGGAAGCGGGTGATGACTTCCTGAAGAGCATCCATGGCTTCCAGCGTGCCGAGCTGGTCACGGGACACATCACCGATCTGCTCATAATAGCACAGGCCCCGCAGATAGTAGGCGTAGGCAGCATCCGGGCTTGTAGGGTGGAGCTGGAGATAGCGCTCCAGCTGCTGGACAGACAGCGCATACTCACCCTGAAGGTAGTAAGCGTAGCCTTCCATCAGTTCGGCACTGCCCGTATAGCCGGAATAGGGGAAATTCTGCTGGAGAAGCTCGAATTCACTGCTGGCCAGCTTGTAATGCCCGCCATGAAGAGCGTCGATCCCGTAGTTGTAGAGGGTCTCGGCATCCGCCGTGCGTGGCAGCTTTGCCTGTATGTCGGCGTCGGAGCTGGAGCAGCCCGAAAGAAGGGCAAGTCCGAGCAATGCCGGGGCCCCAAGGGCAGGGAGACGGAAACGGGATGGGATCATGTGGAATTTCAGGATGCTGCTGACCATGATTTTCTTATAGCATGGGAGTGTTCAGGGGAAAGGGGGTTCTTGCTCTCTGGCCTGATATTCTCAGCCGGGAGAGGGCATGACAGGCGGGCTGCCATCGGAGAACCGCCAGTTTTCGGTGGACGCAAAAAGAGCATGCAGAAGCTGGCTGTTCAGCGCATGGCCTGTCCTGTGTCCCTCAAAACGGGCTGAAAGCCGGAACCCGGTACAGTACAGGTCGCCTACCGTATCCAGCATCTTGTGGCGGACACATTCATTATCGAACCGTAGTCCGTCGGGGTTCAGGACACGATCATGCTGGATGACCAGCGCATTGTCGAGTGATCCGCCTAATGCCAGTCCCTGCGCCTGGAGGGCGTCAATATCCTGATGGTTTACGAAGGTCCGGCAGGGAGCGATTTCTTGGGCGAATGTCTCTTGGGACAAGACCATCTGGAACGACTGCTGCCCGATGGCAGGGGCGGGGAAGTCGATGTCGACGGAGAGGTCGAGTGTGTCGGCCTGATGGGCGGGGAGAAGGCTGGCATGAGCACCGTGCCGCCCTTCCACATGAACTGGGCGAAGCACTTCAATGCTGCGGCGGGGGGCCGCCTGGCCGCTGCGGCCAGCTTCCTCAAGAAGAGACATGAATCTTCTGGAGCATCCATCCAGAATGGGTAGTTCCGGCCCATCCAGCTGGATCAGAAGGTTGTCCACTTCACAGGCATGAAGAGCAGCCATGAGATGCTCTATGGTAGCGACCGTCAGCCCCGGTGTAAGGGGAGAAGCGGCCACCGTGGCCAGAGGGCTGGAAATGATGCAGTCATGCGTCAGGCGGAAGGCGGGGGTGTCTGCCATATCCAGCCGCTGGAGCCTGATGCCTGTATCCGGCGCTGCCGGGACAAGGCGGACCGTGGCAGGCCTGCCACTGTGGAGGCCCCACCCCTGGCAATGGACGGCCTGCTCCAGTGTGGTCTGTGCCTGCTGTAGGTGGGCTGTATTCTGGAGGGGCGGCTGATGAAGCCGACAGCATGTGGTCTCTGGCATGAGGGCAGGTGCTCGGGCATGGGCGACCTTACCCGGTGAGGCAGGACGCTTTCCCCCATGGGGGAGGTGGATGAAGCCCCCTGCCCGCAGGGGAACCGGGGGCTTTAATCAGACCCGGTTACTTCGGGCCACGGCGCAGATAGGTGGGAATGCTCAGCTCGTCATCCTCGGCAGGTGGGGTGACGCTGTCATGCTGCGGTTTCCGCTCATCAGTCGCAGCGTGTGTATCCCGGCGCTCCTGTTCTGGCGAAGGACGGGTACGGAAGAAGCGGCTGAACAGCCCACCGCCCGTTTGCCCGGTCTCCTCCCGTGGGCGGATCGGCTCCGATACCGTGGGGGCAGAAGCCTGCTGGTTCGGGCCGAGATGAGGGTCGTAATTGGGAAGAGGCGATGCCTCCTCGGCTGGCTGGCCTGCTCCTTCGGGGGCAGGGTCGTGTTCCGGGGCTTCTTCGTTCTGCCCGGTGTCTCCCGCGGAGGCAGTTGGATGCTCCGCTGCCTGGCCCGTGTCCGGTGTGTGAGCCACGGTTTCAGCGGGGGCATGAGTCTGGACTTCGACCGGTTCCTCCCCGGAGGCTTCATGGCGTCTCCGGCCATTCAGCCCCGTGGCGATCACGGAAACCTGCACCTTGCCTTTCATGTTCTCATTGACGACGAAACCGCTGTTGATTTCTTCGTCTTCGCAGTTTGCCGTCTCACGGATGAGATTCATGATCTGGTTATAGGCCAGCAGGCTCATGTCCGGACCGAGCGTGACGTTGACAAGAAGTGCCCGTGCCCCGGCAATGGTGGTTTCCTCCAGCAGCGGGTTGGAAATGGCCCGCTCGGCGGCGGTGATGGCCCAGTCTTCACCATCTTCCTCGGCCGATGCCATGCCAATGCCCATCATGGCCTTGCCCATGCCACTCATGACGGTACGGACATCGGCAAAGTCAAGATTCTGATACCCGGCTTCCACCATCAGGTCCGTCACGCTGCGGACACCACTGTACAGGACGTCATCCGCCATGGCGAAGGCTTCGACCAGCGAGGTTGTCAGCGAGGCGCTGCCGAAGAGGTTCTGGTTGGGGATGACCAGCAGCGTGTCCACGTATTTTTCCAGCTCGGCAATACCGGCTGCGGCAGCCCGGCTGCGGCGGGAGCCTTCAAAATCGAAGGGTTTGGAGACGACGCCGATTGTCAGGGCACCGACTTCATGGGCGATCCGTGCCACGACGGGGGCTGCTCCCGTGCCGGTGCCGCCACCCATTCCGGCCGTGACGAATACGAGATCAACCCCTTCCAGATGCTGGCGGATTTCATCTTCTACTTCTTCGGCTGACTGGCGGCCGACTTCCGGCTTGGCTCCGGCCCCCAGACCACGCGTGAGGGTCGGGCCGAGCTGGAGGCGCGTCTCAGCTTTGGAGAGAGCCAGCTGCTGGGCATCGGTGTTGGCGGCGATGAAAGTCACGCCACGCAGCTTGCCGTCGATCATGTTGTTGACGGCGTTGACCCCGCCACCACCAACCCCGATGACAGTGATGCGCGGGGGACTGACAGCACTAACACCAGGGGTCGTTGGGGTCAGGTTCAGTGACATAACGGTCTCGCTTCGGCCAGGGTGGACATTATAGATGGGTCTTTGGAAGACAGATTTACGGGCAGGGTAGCATCTGGAGAGAAATATGTAATGCTAAATATCGGGTATTGTGCCTGTTTATGACTTCCGGCGCAGGAAATTGGCAAAGCGCCAGGCAATGCCTCGTGGGGCTGCTTCATGTTCCGCAAGGCAGAAGCGGTCTCTGGCTCCGGCTGCCCAGGCCAGAAGACCGGCGGCGGTGGAGAATCCCGCCCATATGGAGGGATGATCCGATTCCGGCAGTCCCCGTATGGTGGCTGGAGACCGGACCTGCACAGGCCGGTTCAGGATCTCGGCAGCCACGGCATCAATGCCGTTCAGCAGGGCGCCGCCGCCCGTCAGGATGACACGTCCTTCCGCCGGACGCCCGAGGCCGGCACCGTCCAGCTCGTAGCGGAGCATTTCCAGCGTTTCCTCGACACGGGGGGCGATGGCCCGGACCAGATCGGCCCGGGTGATCTGCCGGACAATGTTGCGATGTGAGACAGGCAGGGCGATGGGAATGGATGTGTCATCAGCCGAGGCATAGGCGACCCCGTAAAGGGTTTTGAGCCGTTCTGCTGTTTCAAGCTGGATGGACAGGGATTGAGCAATGTCCCGGGTGATGTGATCGCCGCCGACCCTGATATGCCGTGTATAGAGCACCCGCCCACGGGCGAAGACGGCAAGGGTTGTCGTGCCCGCTCCCATGTCGACGACGGTCACCCCGAGGTCACGCTCATCATGGTCCAGCACAGCAAGGCCGGAGGCAATGGGGTTGGACAGCAGGTCCACGGCCCGCAGCTCGGCCTTGCGCAGGACAGCATCCAGCGTGTGGAGGGCACTCGTCTGGGCATCCACGATGTGGAACTTGCCCACCAGTCTCTCGCAGCGCTGCCCGCAGGGGTTGAGGACAGTGAGGGTCTCATCGATATTGAAACCCAGCGGCATGGCCTGGACGATCCTGCGGTCATGCTCGGTTGCCTCGTGGCGGGCCTGCCCATAGAGGTGGAGAATGTCGTCCTCGGTCACCTCACGCCCGTTGGAGGCCAGAAAGGTATCCACGTGATAGCTGCGGGGGGTTCCGCAGGCGAGATTGACGGTCACATCCCTGATGCGGCGGCTGATTTTCCGTTCGGCATCGCCCACTGTCGCCCGGATGACACGCTCCAGCTGGATGGTGTCCACGATGGCCCCGGAATTCACTCCTTCGGAGCGTCGCCAGCCCCAGCTCAGGACACGCAGACCACCATTTTTCAGTCCCTGGCCAATCAGGCAGGTGGTTTTGGTGGAGCCAATGTCCAGAACGGCCTTGAGCCCCGGCGTCCAGACAAAGCCCTGCTGTTCTTCTGACGGGAGAATGGGAAGAACGGCCCGCTTCTGCTGGGGAGTGGGCGGATAATGCCGGGACGGTGAAACGGAACGGGACATAGGGATCAGTTTTCAGATGGCGGCGTTGCAGGCGGAGCCTCCTGATCGGCTCCCTGAGGCGTGGCAGGGTGAATGACCATACGGTCGGATAGCCGCATGTCAATGGTTTTCAGGGGGCGGTCCAGGAGCTGGTAATCGTTCTGGTAATCATGCAGACGGGAGAGAGCGGCGCTTTCTGCTCCCTCCGGGAGCATGAGGGTCGTACCGTTCTGCATGAGGATGTTCCAGCGCCGCTGCCCGATGCGGATGAGGGCCAGCGTATGGCTGTTGATATCGGGAAACTGGTCGAGCAGGGTGATGATGGCATTTGCCTCCAGGTTGGCACCTGCGCCGACAACAAGGGGAAGCTTGCGGAAGACCGAACTGTTTTTGGCTGTCAGTTCCTGACGTGAGACAGTGTCTCCTTTCTGGTTGATAAGGACGAAATGGCCTTCCATCTGCCAGATGGCGATGGGATTTTTTTCCTCCACGGTGATGTTGATCGTGTCCGGCAGGTGGCGCTCGACCGTGGAATGCTCGATGAAAGGCAGCTCATCAATGCGCTGGCGTGCCGCCTCTACGGAAAAGCTGAAAAGCGAGTGGTTCAGGCCTGTCCCCAGCGCCTCCATGATGTCGCTCTCATCCGTCAGGCGCCGCCCCGTGATGACGATGTGCTGGATCTTCAGCGGGTCCAGCGCAGACAGGCGGGTGCGCAGGCTGTCTGCCAGCCTGTGTCCCCCCTGGCTGCTCCAGGCCAGCCAGCCAGCTCCAGCCATCAGGAAACAGACGAGCCCCAGAATGCTGAGCCGCCGCAGGATGGCCTTCTGCCGCTGCCAGAAGAGGGACATGCTGGAGGGGCGGTCCCCGTAAGGGTCCACGGGGGCCTGGGGGCGTTTCCTGAAGAAGGACATCATGGGCCGTCAGCGGGCTCAGGCTGGGGCACTGGATGGAGGGAGAGGGGCTCCGCCCGCCCCAGGGCATCCATCACCAGCCAGTGGCAGAGCAGGGGATAGCTTACGCCACGGGCGGCGGCCTGTTCTGGCAGCAGGGATGTGGCCGTCATGCCCGGCTGGGTGTTGACCTCCAGAATGACGAGTTCGCCCTTATCACCATCATAGCGGTAGTCGGTCCGGCTGGCGCCCCGGCATCCCAGTGCCTGATGGGCCCTCCGGGCCAGTGTGAGGGCCTGGTCCGTGATGTCTGCTGGCAGGGGAGCGGGGATGACATGGCGGGAGCCATTGGCCTGATATTTGGCCGCAAAATCGTAGAAACCACCGCTCTCTGGCGTGAGGATTTCCGTAACGGCGAGGGCCTCGTCGCCCAGTACCGCAACGGTCAGCTCACGCCCGGGGATGAAACGCTCGGCCAGAATCTGGGGGCCGAAGGTCCATGACCCGGCAATGGCATGGCGTTTTGCGGCATCATCTTCATGGAGAATATGGACACCGACGGATGAGCCTTCCGCCACGGGCTTCAGAACGTAGGGGGCCGGCAGGGGGGCCCGTTCCTTCAGTTCGTCTGGCGTGATGAGGCAGCCTTCTGCAACGGGGAGACCGGCGGCCTGAAGGGCCATGCGGGTGCTGGCCTTGTTCATGGCGATGGCAGAAGCCAGAATCCCGGAATGGGTATAGGGCAGGCCCAGCCATTCCAGAACGCCCTGAATGGCCCCGTCTTCCCCGCCAGGACCGTGCAGGGCATTGAAGACGGCATCCGGTTTGCAGGCTTTCAGGGCCTCGATGGTGGCGGTGATGTCCGGCCCGGCATCAATGGCATGGACATGGTGCCCGGCCTGCTTCAGGGCCTCCATGACGGCCCCGCCGCTGGACAGGCTGACGCTGCGCTCGCTGGAGGTTCCTCCCATCAGAACGGCGATGGAAAGAGGTGTGGGTGTGGGAAGAATGGTCTTGTCTGTCATGCCCGGATGTTTCCTTGTCAGGAAGGGGAGGCAGGAGAAAGGGAACGGCCCAGCCGTCTGATCTCCCAGTGCAGGGTGATGCCGCTGCTGTCCAGCACACGGGCACGGACCATCTCGCCCAGCTCTTCCAGCTCCGTGCTGGTGGCGTCGCCCGTATTGAGCATGAAATTGCAGTGCTTCTCGCTGATCTGTGCGCCACCGTGCCGCAGCCCCCGGCATCCGGCGGCATCGATCAGCTCCCAGGCCCTGTGTCCTTCGGGGTTGCGGAAGGTGGAGCCGCCTGTCCGGGCCCGCAGGGGCTGGCTGGCCTCACGGCTGGCCCGCATTTCCTGCATTGTCTGCTGGATGGTGGCGGGGTCTTCCGCACCGTGGGCTTTCAGGCGGGCACGCAGCACGATGCTGCCTTCCGGCAGGGAGCTGTGACGGTACCGCATCTCCAGTGCCGGGGCGGGCAGACGCTGGATGGTGCCCTCACGGGTGAGGATTTCCACCCAGTCGAGCAGGGTGGAGAGGTCACCCCCATAGGCTCCGGCATTCATGCAGACGGCTCCACCAATGGAGCCGGGAATGGTGGAGAGGAAGGCGAAACCGGCCATGCCTGCCTGCGCCGCCGTTTCTGCCACGCTGCTGTCCAGTGCGGCGGCTCCGGCGATCAGCCCGTCTCCATCCGTTTCAATGTTGGCAAAACCACCGGCCAGACGGATGGTCAGCCCGGGCAGCCCTCCATCACGGATGATGACGTTTGAGCAGGCTCCAAGGACCGTCACGGGCAGGTCGGACGGGCACTGGCGCAGGGCCGTGGCGAGGTCTTCGGCATCCTGCGGCACGAAGAGCCAGTCGGCGGCCCCGCCCGTGCGGAACCAGCTGCGGGCGGCCAGCGGGGCCTGTTCCTTCAGCCGTCCCCGTGCCTGCTGGAAAGGTGCAGCCGTGGTCATGGTGCGTCCTTTCTGAGGCTGTCCAGCTGCTCGGGGAGGGCCTGTGCCCAGTGGGTGATGGACCCTGCCCCCAGACAGAGGACATAGTCACCCGGCACGGCCACGTCGGCGATGACGCTGGCCAGATCATCCGGCGAGGCGAGGGACAGGACATGGCGGTGCCCACGGTCCCGCAGCCCTTCGACGAGCTGATCCCGTCCGATGCCCTCGATCGGGTTTTCTCCGGCGGCATAAACGTCCGCCACGATGACGGTGTCCGCATCATTCATGCAGGTGCAGAAATCATTGAACAGTGCACTGAGGCGGGAATAACGGTGCGGCTGGATGACGGCAATGACATGCCCTGCACCGGCCTGCCGGGCCGCTTTCAGCACGGCGGCGATCTCGACGGGATGATGGCCGTAATCATCAATGATCTTCACGTCATTCCATGTGCCGGTCAGGGTGAAGCGACGCTGCACGCCCCGGAAGCCGCCAAGCGCATCGGCGATGACATGATCGGGGATTTCCATTTCCTGCGCCACGGCGATGGCCGCCACGGCATTGAGGACATTGTGGTGTCCGAACATGGGCAGATGGAACGGTCCGGCCAGACGCTGGCTGCTGGTTGTCCGGTCCGTGATGGTGACGTTGAAGGTCACGCCCTGGCTGTCCGTGCCGGTGATTTCCGCCCGGACATCCGCCTGCGGGCTGAAACCATAGGTGACGACGCGGTGATCGGAGAGCTGGGGGATCATCTGCTGCACCCGGGGATGATCCACGCAAAGGACGGCGAAGCCGTAGAAGGGAATGTTGGAGACGAACTGCCGGTATCCGGCCTCCATCGCCTCATCGGAGCCCCAGTGATCCAGATGCTCGGGGTCCATGTTGGTGACAACGGCAATGATGGCAGGGAGACGGAGGAAGGAGCCATCGCTCTCATCCGCTTCCACGACCATCCAGTCGCCGGACCCCATGCGGGTATTCGTGCCGTAAGCCTCGATGATGCCACCATTGATGACGGTCGGGTCCAGCTTGGCCTGTTCCAGCACGCAGGCCACGAGGCTGGTCGTGGTGGTCTTGCCGTGTGTCCCCCCGATGGCCACGGCCCAGCGCAGGCGCATCAGCTCTGCCAGCATCTCCGCCCGCCGGACGACGGGGATGAGCCGGGCACGGGCGGCCATGACCTCCGGATTGTCCCGTTTTACGGCGGTGGAGATGACGACGACCCGTGCTTCCCCCAGATTGGCTTCATCATGGCCGATATGAACGTGGATGCCTGATTTCCGCAGACGCTTCACGTTGGCATTCTCGGCAATGTCGGACCCCTGAACCTTGTAGCCGAGCATGTGCAGCACCTCGGCAATGCCGGACATGCCGATGCCGCCAATGCCAACGAAGTGGATCAGACCAAGGTTGAGAGGTAATGCACGCATCAGGGGAACTCCGGCGGGGGTGGGATGAAGGGAGGGCAGATAATCAGGCTTTGATGGTCGTTTCAACCAGATCAGCCAGTTTTTCGGCAGCACGGCGCTGCTGGAGATTGCGGGCGCCTTCCGCAGCCCGTGCCAGCTCGTCAGGATGGCTGAAGAGGTGGGTCAGATGCGTGCAGAGTGCTGATGAGGAGAAGTCACGCTGCCGGACCATCCAGCCACCACCGGCCCGTTCCATTGCCTGTGCGTTGACACCCTGCTCATCAGAGGCGGCAATGGGCAGCGGGACAAGGATGGAAGGGCGGCCTGCCATGGCTAGCTCCGCAATGGATGACCCACCGGCCCGCCCGATGACGAGATGGGCTTTTTTCAGTTCAGCTGCCACATCCTCGATGAAAGGCGTGACCGTGGCCTTTATGCCGACCTGCGCATAGATGCCGGACAGGGCAGGGACCATCTCCTCGTGGGCCTGCTGGGTCACATGCAGCCGGGTCCGCAGCCCAGGGGGCAGGTTGCACAGGGCCTGCGGCACGATGGAGCTGAAAATCTGTGCCCCCAGTGATCCACCCCAGACAAGCAGATGGATCGGCTCCTCGCTGAACAGGCTTGGGCTGACATAGGGTTCATCGGCCAGAGCTTCGATGGCAGGGCGGACTGGCATCCCTGTCTGCATGACCTTCCGGCCTGCGGGCAGACGGGCCACCCGGGGGTAGGATGTGGCAATGGCATCGCTGAACCGGGCGAGGAGGGCATTGGCCTGCCCGAGGATGGCATTGCCTTCATGGATGATGAGGGCAGGGCGTTTACCCAGACGCAGGCGACTGCCGAGAAGGGGAGGAATGGAAGGATAGCCGCCAAAGCCGACTACGGCGGCGGGCCGGTATCTGGCAACAATCTGGCGCCCGCCAAGGCAGCTCCAGAGAAGCTGGCCGATCCCCCTGAGTTTGTCGATGGGCTTTTTACCAGCCACGCCACTGCTTTTGAGGACATGGCGGGGGCTGTCCGCAAATACGCTCAGTCCGGCCCTGCTGTTGCGGGCATCCGTTACGAGGATGGTCTGGTGACCACGGCGCTGGAGTTCTGCCCCCAGTGCCTCAGCCGGGAAGAAGTGCCCCCCGGTACCGCCGGCGGCAATGAGAATTGGTGCTTGTTTCATCAGATGTGATCCTTCCGGGATGACATGGTCAGACGTGGGGCTGTTTCAGCAGGGGATGGCGGCGGCGTAAAGGGGCCTTCCTCTACACGGTGGCGGGTCAGTGCCAGGGCCATGCCGATGGTCAGGGCAACGGAAAGGGCCGAGCTGCCCCCGTAGGAGATGAAAGGCAGTGTCATGCCCTTTGTGGGGATCAGATGCAGGGAGGAGCCCATGTTGACGAAGGCCTGAAGGCCGAAGCCGGTGATCAGGCCGCTGGCAGAGAGAATGATGTAGGGTTTCTTTTCTTCTAGCAGGCGGTTGAGAGTGGAGAAAACCAGCATGGTGAAAACGGCAATGATGAACAGGCACATCACGAAGCCATATTCCTCTCCGGCAACGGAGAAGACGAAGTCGGCATGGGCATCGGGCAGCAGGTCCTTCACCCGGCCTTCACCCGGTCCCCGGCCCAGCAGTCCCCCATTGCCAAAAGCCCGCATGGAGGTATCGATCTGGTAATGGTCCCCCACATCAGGATGCAGGAAGCGCTGCACGCGGGAATGGACGTGCTCGAACACCATATAGGCTATCCCGAACGCTCCAAGCGCTGCCGAGACCAGCATGCCGAATACGATGATGGGCAGGCCGTCGATGAAGAGCTGGGTGATGAAGACCATGCTGATGACCGAGAGCATCCCGATATCCGGCTGGGCCTGAAGCAGGGCTGCAATGACGAGATAGACCCCGCATGCCACCAGTCGCCCCGGGAACCGCCAGCCATTGGAAAGTCTCAGCGTATGACGGAGGCTCAGCAGCAGGCCGGTCACGACGGCAAAGCAGGGTTTCAGGAATTCAGAAGGCTGGACGGACATGAGGGGCAGGGCGATCCAGCGTCTGGCCCCCTTGATCTCCATGCCGTGAACAAGCGTCATGAATGTGGCGCCCAGCGCCACGATCCCCCCCATGACGGCAATCCGCCCGATCGTGCGGGGGGTCAGCCGGGATGTCACGACGACGACGGCACTGGCAAGGGCCAGAAAGACCACCTGCTTGAGGATGAACATGTTCCGGGAGGCCCCGATGCGGTGAGCCACGGCGGGGCTGGCAGCCAGCATGAGGATGTACCCCAGGGCGACCAGTATTCCGACGCAGCTCAGGCTGACATGATCAAGGCTGCGCCACCACTGGGCCTTCCGGGAGCTGTCTGACCTGTCGGAGAGTGCCATGATGTTTCAGTCCTCCCCGCAGAGGCTGCGGGCCAGTGTGGCAAAGGCCGTTCCCCGTTCCTCGAAATTGCGGAACTGGTCAAAACTGGCACAGGCCGGGGACAGGAGTATGGGCATGGCCTCGTGTGTCCGGGCATGGTCCCAGGCGGCCCGTGTTGCCTGCTCCAGCGTTTCGCTGATCTCGAAAGGAACATCATGGGCTGTCAGGGTTCTGGCCAGCAATGGGGCATCCTGCCCGATGAGGAAGGCACGGCGCACATGGCCGAACAGTGGTGCCAGACTCTCGATTCCTCCTTCTTTGGCCATGCCTCCGGCAATCCAGAGGCTTTCGGGGAAGGCTTTTAGTGCATGGTAGCTGGCTTCCGCATTTGTAGCTTTGCTGTCGTTGATGAAGCTGATTCCATCAGCCTGCGCCACGAGCTGGAGGCGGTGGTCCAGCCCGGTGAAGCTTCTGATGCCCTCGGCAATCTGTTCCTCGGAGAGGCCAAGATGGCGGGCGATGGTCCGGCAGGTCTCTATGTTCTGGGCATTGTGCTGTCCAGGCAGAAAGGGGGCGTCTGTTTCTGGAACAGGCTGGGTGATCGAGAATGTCCGTACCGTCACGCCCTGCCGCTCAAGCCGCTGGTGCAGTTCGTCCGCCCAGGAGGCCTTTTCGCCCAGAATGGCAAGGTCGCCTGCGGTCATGTTGTCAAAGACATGCGCCTTGGCATCCAGATAGCCCTGCATGGAGCCGTGCCGATCCAGATGGTCCGGTGTCAGGTTGAGCAGGGCAGCGGCACAGGCGTGATAGTCCTTCAGCCGTTCCAGCATGTAGGACGACATTTCAATGACATAGACGCCGTCATCCCCCAGAGCGGGCAGGGCGAGAGAGGCCGTGCCAAAATTGCCGCCACAGCAGGCCGGGATGCCGGCCTGTGTGAGAATGTGGGTCAGCAGGGCCGTGGTCGTGGATTTGCCATTTGTACCCGTGATGGAGACGAACCGCACGCATGATCCTGCCTTGCGAGCCACCTGCCAGAGCAGTTCTGCATCGGAGAGGATCGGCACATGCTGCTCCCGTGCCAGCAGGGCAGCAGGGTGTGGCCGGGGCAGATGGTGCGGGATGCCCGGCGAGAGGATCAGGGCATCCATGCCGGTGAGGTCAGTCAGGGGCGCCAGTGTCAGGCGGGGATGTGAGGACAGGGGAGCTGGGAGCTCCGGCCTGCTGTCATCCCAGGCCTGTACGGTTGCTCCCATATCCAGCAGGGCCTGCACGACGGCAGCACCGTTGCGGCCCAGCCCGCAGACAGCATGATGCTGCCCGGTCAGGAGTGTTGCAGGCCATTTCTGGGGGGGAGGAAAGGGCAGGACAGTCATCAGCGCAGCTTCAGTGTGGCCAGACCACACAGCCCCAGAATGATGGCAATGATCCAGAAACGGACGACAATTTTCGGCTCCTGCCAGCCCTTCTTCTCAAAATGATGGTGCAGCGGTGCCATGAGGAAGATGCGCTTCCCCGTGCGGCGGAACCAGAAGACCTGGATGATGACGGAGATCGTTTCCACCACGAACAGGCCCCCCACGAGGCAGAGCACCAGCTCATGCTTCACAGCCACGGCCACGGCCCCCAGGGCACCGCCCAGTGCCAGAGACCCGGTATCTCCCATGAAGACCTCTGCCGGTGGAGCATTGAACCAGAGAAAACCCAGTCCGGCTCCGATCAGGGCGGCGCAGAAGATGCTCAGTTCCCCCGTGCCGGGAACATGATGGAGCTGGAGATAGTCGGCAAAGACATGGTTGCCGACCAGATAGGCGATCAGGGCGAAGACGAGGGCGGCGATGATGGAGGGCACCGTGGCCAGCCCGTCCAGCCCGTCCGTCAGGTTCACGGCATTGCCGAAACCCGTGATCGTCACCATGGCGAAGAGCGGGAAAATGTAGCCCAGATGCAGCACGAAGGTCTTGGCGAAAGGAAAGGCCACGGCATTGCGCAGGTCCGGTGGTGTCAGGGCTTCCATGGCAATCCCGGCAAGGCATGAGATCAGGAATTCCCCGCCCAGCCGTATTTTTTTGGAGACCCCTTTGCTGTTGCCCTTGGCCAGTTTGAGATAGTCATCCGCAAAGCCTATGGCGCCAAACCCCAGGGTCGTGAGGAGAACAGCCCAGACAAACCCGTCAAACAGGTCCGCCCAGAGCAGGGTGGAGCAGGTCAGGGAAAACAGGATGAGACCACCGCCCATGGTGGGGGTACCGGCTTTCTCCAGTATATGCCGTTCCGGCCCGAGGGTCCGTATGGGCTGCCCTTGCCGCTGGATGCGTTTGAGCTGGGCAATGAAGGGCTTGCCGAGCAGCAGGGAGATCACCAGTGCTGTCAGGCAGGCGCATCCGGCCCGGAAGGTCATGTAATGCAGCAGGTTGAGAAGGCCGCCATGGGAGGAAGAAGGTGCAGCAAGAAGGTTGAAGAGCATCAGGCGGACTCTGGGGCGTGTGTGGTGGTGGACATGGGCTGCTCCAGCAGCGCAATGAGGGCACGCATGTTACTGCCCAGGCTTCCCTTCACGAGCAGCACATCCCCTTTTTGCAGGGCAGGGTGCAGCAGGGAGGCAAGCTGGACTGAATTTTCAGCATATCCTCCCTGTAGGGAAGGAGGAAGGGCCTCGTAAAGGGATTTCATGTGCGGGCCGCAACAGAATGTCAGAATGTCATGCTTCATTAATGGTTCAGCCAGAGCCCGGTGTTCGGCTTCGGCAAACTGGCCCAGCTCCCTGATGTCGCCCAGGGCGGCCAGATGGCGTCTGGCGGGCATGAGGGCGAGCGTGTCCAGGGCTGCACGGACACTGGGGCCGGAAGCATTGTAGCTCTCATCCAGCAGGGTGATGCCGCCGGGCAACAGGCGCTGCTGGCCCCGTCCGGCTTCCGGCTGGAAATGGCGCAGGGCCTCGGCTCCGGCTTTCGGGTCCAGCCCCAGCGCAGCGATGGCCCCAAGAGCCAATGCGGCATTGCGGGCCAGATGGGGGCCGGGGGCCGCCAGCCTCACGTCGGTGTCGCCCCGTGGTGTGGTCAGATGGAACTGGCTGCCGTCTGCCGTGCAGGTGAGGTCTGTTATCCGGATGGTGGCGCTGGGTGTCACGCCTGCCTGCCAGAGCGAAACACCTGTCGGCAGGGCCTGCTTCAGGCGGGCAAGCCCCTGTGAGGCCTCCGGGCAGAGGGCCGTGCCGGATGACGGAAGGGCGGCAAAGAGGGCCGCCTTTTCGTCCGCAATGGCGTCGATGCTGCCCATATGCCCCAGATGGGCGCTGCCAATGGTGGTTATGAGGCCAATATCCGGGCGTATCTGGGCGGCGAGCGGGGCGATCTCGCCGGGGTGGTTCATGCCCACCTCGCTGATGCAGAAGGCGGCTTCTTCTGGCAGGCGGGCGAGTGTCAGAGGCACGCCCCAGTGGTTGTTGAAGGACGCCACGGAAGCATGGACCTGCCCGTAAGGTGCAAGAGCCGTGGCCAGCATGTTCTTGGTGGTTGTTTTTCCCACGCTGCCTGTAACGGCGATGACCCTGCCGCTGAACTGTGCCCGCCTGTAGCGGCCCAGAGCCTCCAGCCCTTGCATGGTGTCATCGACCTTCAACAGGCGGGGATCATCCGTCAGACCGGCCGTGCTGATGGCGGCCTCATCATGGGCCATCACGCAGCTGGCTCCAGCCTCCAGGGCCTGCCTCAGATAGCGGTGTCCGTCTGAATTATGGCCGATCAGGGCGATGAAGAGGTCACCGTGTTTCAGGGTGCGGGTATCGATGCAGACGCCGTGGACCTTCACGTTACCGGCAAGCTGTCCTCCCGTGGCGGCCTGAAGGTCCTTGCGGGTCCAGAGGATGGTTGTATCGGGCATCAGGCAAGCTCCCTGGCGAGTGCGGCCGTGATGGTACGGTCATCGAACGGATGTATTTCCCCCTTGATGATCTGGCCTGTTTCATGCCCTTTCCCGGCGATGAGCAGGACATCGCCTTTCTTCAGACCTTCCAGAGCGGTACGGATGGCCTGCCGACGGTCGCCAATTTCTTGTGCCTGCGGGGCTGTGGCGAGAATTTCGGCCCGGATGGTGGCCGGGTCCTCGCTGCGGGGGTTGTCATCCGTGATGATGACTTCATCGGCCAGATGGGCGGCGATCTGTCCCATGAGAGGGCGCTTGCCCCTGTCACGGTCCCCGCCCGCACCGAAGACCACGACCAGCCGCCCGCTGGTGTGGGGACGCAGGCTGAGCAGGACGTGCTCCAGCGCATCCGGCGTGTGAGCATAATCCACGTAGGCGCAGGCTCCATTTGGCAGGTGGGCGACCGGCTCACAACGGCCGGGCACGCCCTTCAGGTGCGGCAGGAGGGCAATGATGGATTCAGCTTCTTCATCCCGTTCCCAGCAGAGGGCGGCAGCCAGCAGGGCATTTTCTGCCTGAAAACGTCCCGGGAGTGGAAAGTGGAGTGCTGGCAGGGTACGGCCATGCAGCTGGAGTGTCAGGTCCATGCCCTGCGGGGTGGGTGTGGCCTCAAGAATTCGGATGGTCTCGCCTGTTGTGCCAATCGTGCGGAGGTCCAGTTTCCGGCGGGTGGCAATGTCACGGAGGGCCTCTCTGCTTTCGGCATCCATTTCGCTGTTGATGACGGCCCGGCCCCCTTCGGGCAGCAGCGTTTCAAAGAGATGCAGCTTGGCCTGCCGGTAGGCTTCCAGCGTGTGGTGATAGTCCAGATGGTCTCGGGTCAGGTTGGAAAAAGCGGCGGCCGTGATGGCAACGCCGTCCAGCCGGTGCTGCTGGAGGCCATGGGATGAGGCCTCCAGCGCTACATGGGTGATGCCATGCACCTGCAGGGCTGCCAGAGTGTTGGCAAGGGTGACGGCATCCGGTGTGGTCAGGGGGGGGAGTGATGGCAATGCCACGTCACTGATGAGCCCCAGAGTACCGAGGCTTGCAGCCTTCTGGTGACGCAGCTGGCAGAGCTGACGGAAGAAATCTGCCGTGCTGCTTTTGCCGTTTGTTCCCGTGATGGCGGCAATATGGTCAGGCTGGGCCCCTGCCAGCAGTGCAGCAGACCGGGCCAGGAAACGGGCCGGGTCGGGCAGGGTGATGATGAGGGCCGTGTGGCCGTTTTCCGTCTGCTCTGGCAGATGATGCTGGCCTGGGGAAGCGGCGAGGACGATTGCGGCTGCCCCTTCTGCGATGGCCAGAGGAATGAAGGTCCGTCCGTCCTGTTTCGTGCCCTTCAGCGCCACGAAGAGGCAGCCGGGGCGAGCTTCCCGGCTATCGGCGGTGATGCTGGAAATGTCCGGGTCTCTGGTGAGGTCTCTGGCAAGACCATGATGGCGGAGCAGGGAGGACAGTTTCATGACGGAGACCTTTGAGAAGGGGCGGTGAGGGTTCAGTGGCTGTGATGGGCCCCGTGTTTGGTGGCCAGTCGGTTGACGGTGACAGCCCCGGGGTCATTGCCCGGGCCGAGTGGATGGCGGACACCGGGGGGGACGGGCGGAGAGAGAGACAGGGCGAGCTGGTCGTCAACCTGCTGGGCTTTGGTTGGCTCCAGCGGGAAGAGGCCCAGCATGGGGGCGGTGCGTGTCACGATTCTGGAAAATGTCGGAGCAGCAATCCAGCCAGCAGTCGTCCAGCCATGTGTTTCTGCCGTCCCTTGTGGGGCATCCAGCATGACATAAAGGGCATATTTGGGATCATTCATAGGGAACATGCCTGTAAAGGCCGTGATGTTGACATGTTTCAGATACCCCCCGTGGGCGCCGATCTTTTCTGCCGTCCCGGTCTTTCCACCAACGATGTAGCCGGGGCTTTCCGCTTTTTTCCCGATGCCCTTGGTAACGACGAGGCGCAGGATTCGGCGGAGCAGCTCTGAATTCTTGGTGGAGATCAGATGCGGCCCCTTCTGCTCTTCCGCCATGACGACATCATCATTGAGATGCTCACGGGCCAGCAGGGTGGGTGTGACAAGATACCCCCCGTTGCCGGTACAGGCGGTCCCGCGGACAATGGCCAGCGGCGATTCTGCCACGCCATGGCCAAAGCCGACCGTCATGACCGTGGTTTCGCCCCAATTCTTGAGGGACGGGACCAGCGGGCGTCCTGCCTCGGGCAGCTCAACGGGAACACGGTCCAGAAATCCCATGTTTTTCAGCCATTCATGCTGGCGGTCCCGCCCGACATCCAGGGCGATATGGGCTGAGGCCGGGTTGGAGGAATAGGCCATGACAGAGGGCAGCGCCAGCCACGGGGCGAAGTGGTCCGTCTTGAGGTCGGAAATCTTGAAGCGGCCGACATGGATGGGAATGGTGGAGAACTGGTCCCAGGGGTGGGCCACGCCAAGCTCCAACGCCATGGCGGCTGTCTGAAGTTTGAAGGTGGACCCTGGTTCATACATGCCGGTAACGGCCCGGTTGAATCGGGCATCGTCTGCCGCATGGGCAAAATCGTTGGCGTCATAATCGGGGAGACTGACCATGGCCAGGATTTCCCCGGTATGGACGTCCATCAGGATGGCGGAAGCCCCTATGGCCCGGAAACGCAGCTTGGCGTCATTCAGCTCGTCCCGCACGGCAGCCTGCACGCGGGCATCGATGGAAAGACGGAGCGGTGCATGGTCTCCCAGAAGGCGCTGGTTGAAGAATTTCTCCACCCCGGCAATGCCATGATTGTCAATGTCAACGCTACCAAGGATCTGCGCTGCCACGTTCCCCAGAGGATAATGGCGCTGCTCGCCATTTTCGAAATAGATGCCGGGGATGCCAAGATTGTTGATGGCCAGCTCGTCTGTCGGGGCGATGTTGCGGGCGAGGTAGACGAACTGTTTTTTCTGTTTCAGGCGGCGGATGGTCTCTGCCATGTTGAGGTTGGGCAGGATTGTATGGAGGCTTCGGGCAACATCTTCAGGCTCGATGATTTCCATGGGATTGGCATAGACCTGCACGACAGGCAGCGACAGTGCCAGAGGCTGCCCATTCCGATCCACGATGCTGGCCCGTCTGATGTTGGGCAGGACGAACCCATTGCCTGCCATGGCTTTGGGGTCCGGATGGGGGATGTCCGGTATGGTGCTGCCGACCTGGTTGGGCAGAGGGGCCATGGGGGCCAGAATGGTTGCAAACAGCGCCTTTATGGCCACGCCACCATAAAGGAACAGGAAACCCATGCCGAGATAGACCAGCCTGTTGCGGCTTTTTTCCAGCCAGCTCATGGGGTTTCGTCTGCGTTCGTCCCACCGGGCCCACAGACGTCTCAACAGGGACGGCTTTCCGGGTGGCCCGTCCTTATGGTCTGATCCAGGCTGGTTGGTCTTGCGGGACGGTCTGGAGGCCATGGGGCGCGGGCTCGGCATAGGAAAGGAAGGAACACAGGCGGAAGCCGCCAGAGGGTCAGTCTGTCAGAGGAACAGGGGGCGGAAGGGGGGCAGGCTCGTCTGCCGGGGCCGAAACTGTGTGGATTCCGCCCATGTGGCCGTGCTTGGCAGACTGGTGGACAGGGTGCCAGGCCACATCCTCCGTGGGTTCGCTGCGGGAATGGTCGGGCACGGCATGGGCCTTCCTGCGGGTCTGGCCCGTCGCACTATCCGTCGGGGCATGGAGACGATGCCGGGGCATGGCGTCTCCATCCGACCCGCTCAGGAGTGCCAGGCTTCGCTCAAGCTGGCGGTCTGCTTCACCCGTGTCATCCTTGTGGATGCGAGGATGGGAGGGTCTGCGTTCTGCGTGGTCGGTACTGGCCACGACATCACGTACTGGCCGGGGCGTTGTGGCAGGCGCCGCCGTGGCCTGATGTGCCGGGGCCGTGAGGGATGCCAGCTCTCTCTGGGCCTGTCCCCGCCCCGGGGCCATGGGGATGATGCGATGATCAATGGCGGGAAGACGCTTCCGCAGGTCTGCCAGCTGCACGAACTGCGTGGGGTCGACCTGGTTCATCTCCGGCAGAACCCGCTGCGCCAGGGCGCTGAGCCGGTCCGGCTGGTTCAGCAGGGCCCACTGGGTGCGCAGAATGGCTGTCTGCTGCTGGATGCGGCGGGTATCCTCAATGGTTTTCCTGATATCCTGGTTTAGTACGAGGGTTTCATGCTTCTTCGTGTAGAGGAAGAGGCCGGAACCAGCCGCCATGACGGCACAGAGCAGGGTGACAAAACGGATCATGCGGAAGCTCCATGAGCGGGAAGGCGTCGCAGGGCACGCAGGCGTGCGCTGCGGGAGCGGGGGTTGAGATTCAGTTCCTGATCGGACGGTGTACGGGGCCGTGTATGCAGGAGTTCAAAAGACGGGGCTTCTGTCTGCTGCATGGCAAGAGGGGTATGACGGGATGGACCAGCCATGCGGCCAGCCAGCCGGGCGAGGGCCCGTTTCGTCATGCGGTCCTCCAGCGAATGGAAGGTCACGATGCAGAAGATCCCGCCCGGTGCGAGGAGGCCCGGTGCGGTTTCCAGCGTACGTTCCAGTTCGCCCAGCTCATCATTCACGGCAATGCGGATCGCCTGGAAACTGCGGGTAGCAGGGTCGAAATTGGGACGTTCTTTCGGGACGGCTTTGCGGATGATGTCGGCCAGCTGCCCCGTCGTCTGGATCGGGCCGCTCTGGCGGGCCTCGATGATGGCCCGGGCGACACGGCGGGAGCGGCGTTCTTCTCCATAATGGTAGAGGATGTCGGCGAGAGCCTGCTCTTTCTCACCATTGACGATATCCGCCGCACTCAGGCCATCGGTGCTCATGCGCATGTCCAGCGGGCCATCATGACGGAAGGAAAATCCCCGCTCTTCCTGATCCAGCTGGAAGGAGGACACGCCGAGATCCAGCACGATCCCATTGAAGGGACCATGATGACCGGCCAGCTCTTTCATGGCGCTGAAGGTTCCCTGGTGGAGATGCAGCCGCCCCTCCGAGGCTGCCACGAGAGGCTGCCCGCGTTTTATGGCATCGGGGTCACGGTCAATCGCATGGACAGTGCAGGAGGCCGAGCGGAGCAGGGCCCGGCTGTAGCCACCCCCGCCGAAGGTGCCATCCAGATACACGCCTCCATCCTGCGGGGCCAGTGTGTCCAGCACTTCTGGCAGCATGACAGGGAAGTGTCCCTCCCGCTGCATGTCCTCAGCAATCTGATGGGCGTGGGTCACGGTGCGGTCTTCTCCCTGTTTTCGGAGCGTTTACGCTGGCCGAGTTCCCGTGTGCGGCTGCGAGCCTGCCTGCGGCGTTCTTCGGCAAGGCTGGGATTCCATATCTGGAACACACGCCCCAGCCCCATGAAGCTGACATCATCTTCCAGTCCGGCATGGTCTTTCAGGGAGCGGGGGAGGCTGACACGGCCTTCCCTGTCGCAGTCCAGCGGGTAGGCATCGGCATAGAGGCTGGTCGCCAGGTCATCATGGTCGGCCGAGAAGGGGTCATACTCATCAAGAGCGCCGGAAAAAGCGAAAAAGGCAGAGGCGGACCAGCATTCCAGGCAGTCATGAAGGTGGGATGGCCTGATGATCATCAGGGCCTCTCCGGGGCGGGCCTGTTCCCGCAGGGCATTCCGGAATGGTGAGGGAATGGAAATGCGTCCTTTGGCATCAACACGGCTGGCATGGGTACCGAGAAACATGGTCATGGTCTGCAATGTCCCTCCTTCCCTGCCTGCCATGGTGGACACATGTCCGCACCTTCATAGTGGGATTTCATGGGGTATCATGGGATTTTATGGGACGTCAAAGTTTTATTATAAAAAATGGCACAGGGATGCGGTTTTATTGTGTAGATATGGGCAGGGGTGTCTTTTTGTTAATAAAGTAAATAATTGGTATATTCTTCATTACCATCATGGAAGCGGGGCAGGTGGGCAGAATGGCTGGAAGAGGATGGCAGTGAAGAGGCCTGGCCCTGTACGTCAGCCTTGTGTGTCGGAGCGTCATGAAGGCTCTGGCTGCAGTATCCAGATGCCGTTTTCTGGGGGGCTTGCAGTAATGAAGGGGCCAGATGGTCTGTAAGCCGGGTTCTGTCCTGCCTCATACATGGTGAGGCGGGGCGATCATTCCTCTGGGATGTGTTTTGCAACACACCTCACGCAACCAACCCGAATGACAGGGCAGGACCCCTCAGCCACGGATGTGGCCCGTCATTCCTATTCGGTCTTGCTCCCGGTGGGGTTTACCATGACCGCCGCTGTTGCCAGCCGCGCGGTGCGCTCTTACCGCACCGTTTCACCCTTGTCCGCATTTTCCCACCATGACGGGGAGAAAACCGGCGGACGGTACTGTTTCTGTGGCACTGTCCCTGGGGTCACCCCCGCCGGCCGTTAGCCGGCACCGTCTTCCTGTGGAGCCCGGACTTTCCTCCATGTCCCGCAGGGGACACAGCGATCGCCCGACCATCTGGCTGGGGGCGTTATGCCGCTTGCCGTGTGGCGGGTCAAGCGGCGGTGGCAGGGAGGCCCGTTCAGGGGGTGAGGGGATGATACATGTCAGGTGAACCGGCGTCGGTCATGATGCTCTGGCCAGCACGGTCTACCCGGACATGGAAGAGAAGCTCTGCTGATGGCGTGTCGCCGGGGCAGCCATTCCCATGCCGTCCCAGGACGTCGATCGTGGGGGTGTTCACACTGCCATCACCATTGACGACCATGACAAGGCAGCGCCGGGGCAGAGGGGTCAGCCCCTTGCGGGTGATGATGGTCCGCAGATGTTCGACAAGGGCGGTATTATCGAACCAGCTCAGCTTGCTGAAGGTGAACTGGTCATAGAGGTTGTCCAGCACACCAGTCCTGACGAACAGGAACATGAGCAGGAAGGTCGGGACCAGCACGACAAGCCGTCGGATGATGTGCTGCTTCAGGGAGCGGGGTGGCCTCGGGCGGCGGCGGCCGAGACGGGGAGGGGTGGTTGGTTCGGTCATGATGGGTCTGCCCCGTGGTCATGGTGGAGACTGCGATGCCTGAACAGGCAAAACCGCCCTGCCGGCAGGGGCAGGGCGGTCTGTGAAGCCGTATGCGGATAGGCCGGTCCTGATCCGGGGAGGATCAGTCTGCCATGTCCTCGTGCCAGGCATCGCCCGTCGTGGCGATGAAGCGGCGTGCTTCTTCCGGCCCGTAGGACCCGGCGGCGTAATGGGCCATCGGAACCTTGTTGGCGGCCCATGTTTTCAGTGTCGGTTCGACCCATGCCCATGCGGCTTCCACTTCATCACGACGGATGAAGAGGGCCGGATAGCCACGGACGGCATCCAGCATGAGGCGCTCGTAGGAATCCGGAATGAGGGAGCCGTCGGCCGGAGCGAATTTGCCGGACATGGTGCCGTGCTGAAGCTCAAACCCGGCGGCAGAAGGGTTCTTGATGTTCAGGGCCAGCCCGAAACCTTCATCCGGCTGGAGGCGGATGACCAGGCGGTTGGTGGCGGCAGAGGTGCCAAACAGGGCGGAAGCAGACTTCCGGAACGTCACCACGACTTCGCTCACCTTTTTGGTCGAACGCTTGGCTGTGCGGATGTAGAAAGGAACATCTTTCCAGCGTGGTGTATCGACATAGGCCCGCATGACGGCGTAGGTCTCGGTGTGGCTGTCTTCGCCCAGCTCTTCCAGATAGCCCGGAACGGGTTTGCCGTTCATGTCCCCTTTGACGTACTGGGCACGGACCGTCTCGCTGGCCACCTTGTCCTCCGGGATGGGACGCAGGGCCTTCAGAACGTTCACCTTGGCATCACGGACAGTATCTGCCTCAAGGTCAGCCGGAGCTTCCATGGCGCAGAGGCTGAGGACCTGGAGCAGATGGTTCTGGATCATGTCCCGCAGGGCCCCGGATGTGTCGTAATAGGCAGCACGGCCTTCCACGCCCACGGTCTCGGCGGCGGTGATCTGGATGCTCTGGATGTGCTCGGCAGACCAGACGGCGCTGAAGAGCGGGTTGGCAAAGCGCAGGGCGATGATGTCCTGCACGGTTTCCTTGCCCAGATAATGGTCGATGCGGAAAATCTGCCCTTCTTCGAAGAAGCGGCTCACACCGTCATTGATGGCTCTGGCGGAGGCACTGTCTGTACCGATTGGTTTTTCCAGCACGACACGGGAGTGCGGGGTGATGAAACCGAAACGGTGGAGGTTTTCGCTGATGGCCTCGAAGAGCTGCGGGGCTGTGGAATAATAGAAGACACGGATGCGGTCGGCCGGTGACTGGTCCAGAACGGCCTTCAGCTCATCCCAGTTATGGTCGCTCTTCGTGCCGTCCAGCGTGACGTAATGAATTTTCTTGAGGAAACGCTCGATCAGCGCCTCATCCCTGTGCTGGGCGGGGAGGAAGGTTTCCAGAGCCTCACGGGCACGGGTGATGTAGTCCTCGCGGGACAGTGAGGAGCGGGCAGTCCCGATGATGCGGGCTTCTTCTGGAACATGTCCGATGCGGAGCTGGTTGTAGAGAGCTGGAAGCAGTTTGCGCATCGTCAGATCGCCCGTGGCGCCGAAGATGACGTAGTCAAACGGTGCGGTCTGCTGAGAGTGGGCCATGGTGAGGCGTACCTTTTCTGTCTGGAAACTCGGGTGAGGCATCAGTCTGCCTCCGGTCTTGTTTCTGACCTCCTTTTAGAGCCTGTCCGATGTCCCGTTCAAGCCATAACAGGATGGATGGAAGAGCGGCCGGGAGCGGGGGCGTGCTTCAGGTCATGCAGGCCGGGCGGCAGGTGGCAGGATGCTGCGGAAGGACGTGACGGCAGAGGATTGGGCCTTATGTAATGGCATGTTCACATTTGCGTTTTTCCGTCTTTGTGGCTTTTCTGGCAGTGAATATGGGCTGTCTGTCATTCATATGGGCGGGAAGGGGAAGTGCCTTTCCGCTGGATGGTATTGACCACGGCCATGAGGGAGCGATAAGCCGCCCAGAAGAACCGGCATCCGGGCAGATTTGAGGAGTATGGTGTATGGATATGGGAAATGGTGATGAAGGTGCCGTGACAGGCGGCATTGCGGTTGATCGTCTGCGGTCCATTATTGACCGTGTCGAACGTCTGGAAGAAGAGCGCAAGGCACTTGGGTCTGACATCCGCGATGTGTTCACGGAGGCAAAATCGGCCGGGTTTGATGTCAAGGTCATCAAGCAGCTGATCAAGCTGCGCAAGCAGGAGCCTGCCGAGGTGGAGGAGCAGGAGACCCTGCTGGACATCTACCGCCGTGCGCTGGGCATGTAAGCAGATCACGTCTCTGACGTATGGAGAAAAGAGAGCCTTTCCCTTCTGGTTCCTGCGGCCAGAGGGGGAAGGCTTTTTTGCGTGTCTGATGCTCAGTCGGGGAGCGTCAGATGGGTTTTGCAGGCCTGCTGGAGGACGGTGATGAAGTGATGGATGAGTGGCGGCTGCTCCCCCGTCCGTATGCCGATGGCCAGCGTGGCATGAGGGGCGGGGCGGGCGATCCTGTGGAAGGTCACGCCGCCTGTATGGAGCTGGTGGAGCGACTGGGGAACGATGGAGACCCCCAGCCCGGCAGCCACAAGTGGGATGGTCCCGGCAATCTGGGGGGCCTGTTGCCCGAGGGATGGGGTAACACCGGCGTCCCGGTAGGCCGCCAGGATGGCATCAAAGAAGCCTGGCCCCAGCTCACGGGGGAAGATGATGAGTGGTTCCGTCGCCAGGCGGCTGAGATGTATTTCCGGCAGGCTGGTGAAGGGGTGGCCTTTGGGCAGGGCGATCAATGTTGGCTCATCCAGCAGGGGGATGACCTTCACGTTGGCCTGATCTGGCACGGGAGGGCGCAGGATCGTGATGTCCATGCGATAGGAGAGCAGGGCTTCGCAGAGGGCGGGAGTATTGCTTTCTTCCAGGGACAGGGTCACGCCCGGTGCAATTGTGCTGAACTGCCGGATGGCAAAGGGGATGCTGGGCAGCAGCGGTACGGCTCCGGCCAGCCCGATGCGGAGGTGGCCTTTCTTGCCCTGGGCCAGCCCGTGGGCATCTTCAATGAACTGGCGGCGCAGGTCGAGGATCAGCCGTGCATGGGGCAGGAGGGTCAGCCCGGCTTCTGTCAGGCTTACCCCACGAGGCTGGCGGCGAAAGAGTGACACGCCCAGAGAGCTCTCCAGGCGACGGATCTGCTGGCTGAGTGGTGGCTGTTCCATGCCCAGTTTTTCAGCCGCTTTGGTGATGTTGCCGGTTTCGGCGATGGTGACGAAATAGCGGAAATGTCGGATATCCATGACCCATATATAAAATGTATGGAGACAATGGGAACTATATATTTGTCTGAATTCATCTCCTGCCTTACAGAAAGGACCATTCACAACACAGGGGGCAATATGACTCGACCTTCAGGTGTAAAGCCAAACCGTCTTTTCCAGACATCCACGATGGCAGCTCTGCTGGACGCTGTTTACGATGGTGAAATGACGTTGGGTGAGCTGGTCCAGCATGGTGATTTCGGCCTGGGGACGTTTGATGCCCTGGATGGCGAAATGATTGTGACGGAAGGTGAGGTCCGCCAGTTCCGCTCCGAGGGGATTGCCTCCGGTACGACAGCGGACATGAAAACGCCTTTCGCCTGTGTGACCTATTTCGAGCCGGAAAAGACGGTCACCATCGACCGGCCGATGGGTAAAGAGGAGTTCGAGGAGCTTGTCGACGGGCTGATCGACAATCCCAATCTTTTCGGGGCTGTCCGTTTTACGGGTGAGTTCGAGAAGGTCGATACCCGGACCGTTTTCTGCCAGCACAAGCCCTATCCGGGGATGCTGGAAGTGGTGGCCAAGCAGCCTACCTTCAGCATGGGAGAGATTAGCGGGGTGATGCTGGGTTTCCGTACGCCGCCCTACATGCAGGGGATCAATGTGGCAGGGTATCACCTCCATGTTCTCAGCGATGACCGCAAGCATGGCGGCCATGTGACGAATTATCGTGTGAAATCCGGCAAGCTGGAAGTTGCCCGCATGTCCGATCTGGAGATTTCTCTGCCGAAGACGGAAGAATTTGCCAAGGCAGACCTTCAGCCCGCTGGCCTGCATGAGGCCATCCGCACGGCAGAGGGTGGCTGAGGGGCCGGTCGCTCTCTTCGGTCACATTATGATTACACGGCCCGTCTGGTATTTTCAGGGCGGGCATGATCAGGAAAAAACATCATGACACAGAAAAAGTCTCACAAGGCAGCACAGACAGCCGCCGATCTGATCGTCCGCAATCTTGAGGCTCATGGCGTTGACCACATTGTTGGTATTCCGGGTGCCAAGATCGACCGTCTTTTCGAGGCGCTGGAAGACTCTCCCATTCGTACGATCGTTGCCCGGCATGAGCAGAATGCGGTCTTCATGGCCGGAGGTATCGGCCGCATCACGGGGCGGGCTGGTGTGGCCATTGCCACATCAGGCCCGGGTGTGTCCAATCTGGCAACGGGTCTGGCCACGGCAACGTCCGAAGGTGACCCGGTACTGACGATCGGTGGAGCTGTCGGCCGTGCCGACCTGCTGAAGCTGACCCATCAGAGCATGGATACGGTCAGCATGCTGCGCCCGGTGACGAAGTACAGCGCCGAGATCGGTGCTCCAGCGGCCACGTCGGAGGTCATCGGCAATGCGTTCCGTGCGGCTGAGAGCCCCCGTCAGGGTGGCGTGTTCGTCAGCGTACCGATGGATGTCCTGAATTCCGAGATCACGGAAGATTATCCGGTGATGGGCAACCGTAATGCCGTCAAGGCCGGTCCTGCACCGGAAGACGTCATCAAGGAGGCTGCCGCTGCCCTGAAGAAGGCCAAGAAGCCGGTCGTCCTGCTGGGCATGAAGGCCAGCAAGCCGGAGAATGCCGAGGCCATCCGTGCTTTCGTCAAGCAGACGAACCTTCCGGTTGTTGGTACCTATCAGGCTGCTGGCGCTGTTTCCAAGGATCTGGTCTCCCGTTTCGGTGGCCGTGTCGGTCTCTTCCACAACCAGTATGGTGATTACCTGCTGGATGAGGCTGATCTGGTCGTGGCCATCGGTTACAACCCGATCGAATATGATCCGTGCCTGTGGAACAGGAAATCAGCCCGCCCGATCATCAATATCGATGTTGTTCCGGCCCAGCTGGACAATGCTTTCAATCCCGAGATCGAGCTGATCGGCTCCATCGCCTTGAGCGTGCAGCACCTGACCAGGGAGACAGGCGCCCTGACATCCGGCGCTGCGCTGGACAAGATTCTGGAGGTTTATCGTGCCTCCCAGAAATCTGCCTTTGCCAAGGCCAAGAGCACCCAGCAGGGGATGCTCCATCCGCTTGAGATCATCAAGGTGATGGAAGATTTCGTGGCGCAGGACATCACGATCTGTCTGGACATGGGGTCCTTCCACATCTGGCATGCCCGTTTCCTTGAGGTCTTCCGTGCCCGCCAGATGCTGATCAGCAATGGCCAGCAGACGATGGGCGTGGCTCTCCCATGGGCCATGTCTGCCAGCATCGTGAACCCGGCCCAGAAGGTCATTTCCGTCTCCGGTGACGGCAGCTTCATGATGTCCTCCATGGACCTTGAGACCGCCGTTCGCCTGAAGAGCAACCTGATCCACATCATCTGGGTGGACCAGCACTTCAACATGGTCCGTATTCAGGAAGAGAAGAAGTACGGGCGTGATGCTGCCGTGGCCTTCGGCCCGATCGACTTTGCTGCTTTTGCCCGTTCTTTTGGCGCCAAGGGCATCAACGTCAATAGTGTGGACAGCCTGAAGGCTGCCCTGCGTGAAGGAATGGAAACGCAGGGACCGGTGGTCATCGCCGTGCCGGTTGATTATGCCGACAACCCGGCCCTGATGAACCCTCTGCCGGAGCTGAGCAAATAAGATAGCTCGCACTTCTGCTGAAGCAGAAGGGTGGATGAGGAGAGGGGCGTCATGGACGCCCCTTTTTTCTGAGGGTTATTCAATTAATTGATAATAAGTATCATTTTAAAAAATTGTATTTCTTCTATTTAAATGAGATTTTTTGCAGTAGAGATTGTCAGTCACGTTTTGTTTTATTGTTGAGTGGGTGATATTTTTTTATAAGCGCCCATTATGAAGATAGGTTTATTCATTCCCTGTTACATGGATGCCTTCTATCCCCAGACGGGTATTGCCACGCTGGAATTGCTGGAAAAGCTGGGGCAGGAAGTTGAGTATCCCATGGACCAGACCTGTTGTGGTCAGCCCATGGCGAATTCCGGGTGCAACCGTGATGCCAAAGAGACGGAAGCTCTCTTTATCCGCAATTTCTCGAAATATGATGTGATTGTCTCCCCCTCAGGGAGTTGCGTGCATCATATCCGGGACAATTTTGATGCCATTGAGCAGACGGATGAGGTCCGGCATGTGCGCAAGAACACATATGAGCTTGTCGAGTTCATTCATGATGTTCTGAAGGTGCGTGAATTCCCGTGGGCGGAGTTCCCTCACAAGGTCGGGCTGCATAACAGCTGCGCCACATTGCGGTCCCTGCGGACGGCCAGCATGTCCGAGCTGGGCGAGCCTTTTTTCTCCAAACCCAAGACCCTTCTTTCCGCCGTGAAGGGCATTTCCTTTGCTGCACCACGACGCCCGGATGAATGTTGTGGCTTCGGTGGCACCTATTCCGTGACGGAAGAGGCCGTCTCTGCCCGCATGGGGCTGGACAAGGTGACGGATCATCATGATGCCGGTGCGGAGTATATCGTCTCTGCCGACACGTCCTGCATGATGCACCAGCAGGGCTGCGCCGAGCGCAATGGCGTGCCCATCCGCTTCATCCATATTGCTGAAATTCTGAATGGAGCGAGGGCATGAGCAACAGACCAGTCCCTCATGCCAAACTGGCGGCGGAGTTTCTGGAGGATGAGCCGCATCGTCACTTTCATGATGAACGCTTGTGGGACATGCGCCAGAAGCGTGACGAGCAGATGCACATCATGCCGGAATGGCAGGAGCTGCGCGAGCAGGCATCCCGGCTGAAGGAACATACGCTGGCCCATCTGCCCCAGTATCTGGAGCAGTTTGAGGAGAATGCCCGCCGCAATGGCATCCATGTCCACTGGGCCAGGGATGGTGCGGAACATAACCGCATCGTGGAGAAGATTCTCAAGGATCACGGCCACTCATCCATCATCAAGAGCAAGTCGATGATTACCGATGAGTGCGAGATGCGGGAGTATCTGGAGCCAAAGGGCGTCAGCGTGACGGAGACGGACCTTGGCGAACGCATCCAGCAGCTGGACAACCAGCTGCCCAGCCATGTGGTTGTTCCGGCTGTCCAGAAGCTGACAACGGATGTGGCAAAGACCTTTGCCAAATATTACAATACCGACCCGAACATTGATGACCCGCACGCTCTGGCGGAGGCGCAGCGCAATGCGGCCCGTCCGGTCCTGCTGAGTGGCGATACGGGCATGACGGGGGGCAACTTCCTTGTGGCGGAGACGGGCAGCTTTGTCGTCTGCACCAATGAGGGGAATGCGGACCTCAGTGCCAATCTGCCCAACCTGCATATTGCCACGCTGGGGATTGAACGTCTGGTCCCCCGCATGGCGGACCTTGGCGTGTTCATCCGCCTTCTGTCCCGCAGTGCGCTCGGCTCACCGATCACCCAGTACACGACCCATTTCCGCAGGCCGAAGAAGGGCGGGGAGATGCATGTCATCCTCGTGGATAATGGCCGGTCCGAACGGCTGGGGATGGATGATTTCTGGACCTCTCTGAAGTGCATCCGCTGTGGGGCCTGCATGAATACCTGCCCGGTCTATCGCCGGTCTGGTGGGCAGTCTTACGGGTCCGTCTATTCCGGGCCGATCGGGGCGATCATTGACCCGACCTTCAACGCCAGAAAATTCAGCACGCTGCCCTTCGCCTCCACGATGAATGGAAGCTGTACCAATGTCTGTCCGGTCAAGATCGACATCCACGAGCAGCTCTATAAATGGCGGCGTGTTCTGGCAGAACGGCATGAAATTCCGTTCGTTAAACGGGAGATCATGAAGATGGCGGGGCGGCTGCTGGCCCAGCCGGCCATGTACCGTCTGGCCATCAGCGGGACGGAGGTTGCCCTGAAGACCATGCCTCGTTTCGTGCTGTACAATTATCTGAATCCGTGGGGCAAACATCGGGAGCTGCCTCATCCGGTGAAGGAGACATTCCACAGCTGGTATAAGAAAAACCGTCTGAACAGGACCAAGGCACAGCATGAGGAGACACAGGCATGAGTGACGAGACGATGAGTGCCCGTGATGTCATTATGCAGCGTCTGAAGGAAAAAAAGTCTCCGCAGGAAGGGGCCTATCCGCTGCCGCCTGTCGTGACATTGGGGGATCAGGATGCCAGCCCGGAACGGTTCGAGGCCAGTCTGGCCCTGATGGGCGGCAAGATGCTCTCCTTGCAGGATGGGGAAGGGGTCGAGCAGGCCATCAGGCGTGCGTTCCCGGAGATGCGCAATCTCTGCACCGCCGTACCGGAGGTGGAAGGGACGCTGCGGATTGAAGACCTGGAAACGCACGAACAGGCCGACACGGTGGATGTGATGGTCGTGCGGGCTGCTTTTGGCGTGGCGGAAACGGGTGGCGTCTTCCTGAGTGAGGTGGAGCTGAAAGACCATCTGGCCGATGTCCACCTGGCGCAGCATCTGATCGTCCTGCTCTCGAAGGATGAGCTGGTGGGCAACATGCACAATGCCTATCAGCAACGTTCCGAGTTTCGGACGGCAGGGTATGGAGTGTTGATGAGTGGCCCTTCCGCCACGGCGGACATTCAGGGCGTCCTGATCCGTGGGGCGCAGGGTGTGAGGAGCCTGTCTGTCATCTGGGCCTGACGGCTTCCGGGAACAGGATACAGAAAAGGCCGTGCGATACTATGTCGCACGGCCCTTTTTTTCTGGATCAGAGACCTTCGTTGCGGGAGGCCGTCACGCGGTCCTGGAGATGGCGTAGCAGTTCTGGCAGGCCGTCCCGGCTGACGCCGGAAAGCAGATGAACCTCGGTACCGGAGGCGGCCTCCAAGGCGGCCTTTCGCTCCTCAATTTCTTCCGGCAGCAGGGCGTCACATTTGTTCAGGACGAGAATCTCCGGCTTGGCTGCCAGCCCCTCATCATAGGCCTTCAGTTCCTTGCGGATGAGCTTCCAGTTTTGGACGCAGTTTTCATCCGTCCCATCAACCAGATGGATCAGGACGGCACAGCGTTCCACATGGCCGAGGAAGCGGTCACCCAGACCCGTTCCTTCGCTGGCACCTTCAATGAGGCCGGGAATGTCGGCAATGACGAATTCTTCCACGGCATTGAGGCGCACGACACCAAGCTGTGGATGCAGGGTCGTGAAGGGATAATCCGCAATCTTGGGGCGGGCACGGGAGGCCACTGAGAGCAGGGTGGACTTGCCCGCATTGGGCAGGCCGACAAGCCCGACATCGGCAATCAGCTTCAGCCGGAGCCAGACCCAGCGTTCCTCCCCGGGGAAGCCCTTGTCGGCCCGGCGTGGGGCACGGTTGGTGCTGCTCTTGTAATGGGCGTTGCCCAGGCCACCATCGCCACCCTGACAGAGCAGGACGGTCTTGTTTTCCTCATCAAGGTCCGCCAGCAGGGTCTCACGGTCTTCATCGAAGATCTGCGTGCCGATGGGAACATCAATGATGACATCATCCGCTCCCGCCCCGGTCCTGTTGGAGCCAGCCCCGTTGCCACCCTTGCGGGCACGGAAGTGCTGCGTATAGCGGAAGTCGATCAGCGTGTTGAGGCTCGGCACGGCACGGAAATAGATGTGGCCACCCCGGCCACCGTCACCGCCATCCGGCCCACCGAATTCGATGTATTTTTCCCGGCGGAAGGCGACAACGCCATCTCCTCCATCACCGGAGCGGACATAGATTTTGGCTTGGTCAAGAAACTTCATGGGAAGGCCGCCACAGCAAGGGGGAGGGGAAAGGGACAGGAAGAAAAAAGGCCGGCACCATTGATGGTAGCCGACCCTTCTTCATGCTCTGTGCCCGTCAGGGCAGGCAGAGTGCGTTATTCGGCAGCTTCTGCCAGGGCAACGGAAACGTGTACCTTGCCACCAGCACGACGCTGGAAGCGCACGCGGCCATCAACCAGTGAGAAGAGGGTGTGGTCACGCCCCATGCCAACGTTCTCACCCGGGTGCACCTTGGTGCCACGCTGACGGATGATGATGTTGCCGGCGATGACGCTCTGGCCACCGAACTTCTTCACACCAAGACGGCGGCCCGCACTGTCGCGTCCGTTACGGCTGGAACCACCTGCTTTTTTTTGTGCCATGACTGTGTCTCCTTAGGAACGGGCGAAATTACGCAGCGTTGATTGCGGTAATGCGCAGAACGGTGACCGGCTGACGATGGCCGTTCTTGCGACGGCTGTTCTGACGGCGGCGCTTCTTGAAGATGATGACGGTCGGCAGACGGTCCTGTGCGACGACCTCGGCGGTCACGCTGGCACCCTCGACCAGAGGGGCACCGATCTTCGTGCCAGCCTCACCACCGACCATCAGAACGTCGGAGAAGGTGACTGTGCTGCCAGCCTCGGCATCCAGCTTCTCAACCTTCAGGATGGCGTCCTTGGCGACGCGGTACTGTTTCCCGCCCGTGCGGATGACTGCAAACATGCAAAACTCTCTTTATGTTACCGAAGCCTCTGGCCGTGTTCCTTCCTTTCTGCGAAAGGAGGATGGCCTGCTCGCTTTTTGTCATTGGTTCAGATGGTGCCCCGCCAGCAGCGGAAAACCGTAGGAACAGGGGGGTTCTGTACTGCTTTTCTCCTGCACCGTCAATAAAAAAGCAGGATTTGCGGCGGGAAGGCGGGATGGAAGAGGGCTGCCTCTTGCCAATCCTGTAAAATCCCGCCATAACACCGGCCATCAGCTGGTGATGGTGGGCGCTGCCCCTGTTCCATCCCAGTTCCCCGGAGAGGTGCCAGAGTGGTCGATTGGGGCGGTCTCGAAAACCGTTGAGCGTGCAAGCGTTCCGAGGGTTCGAATCCCTCTCTCTCCGCCATGATGATCGTTCCCTTTGCATGTAAACTTTCGGTGCCGGGTGTTGTTCACCGGCAGGCTGGCCTGTGGCCTGATAGCCCGTTAGTTTGATACCCCGTAAGATATGGACTGCCTCCTTCAGACTGGTTTACGGAGGACATGGTCCCAAACCGGGGCCTTTGGGAGGGAGCAACATGCAGATATCCGTACTGGTGATCGGTACCGTCGCCATGGCTGTCGTGGCGTTTCTGGCGGCCGGGTTGGGGTATCTGCTGGCCATGAGGCGGGCCGGGTGGCAGATATCTGATCTTGCCATGCAGGTCCGGCAGATGGAGGTGGCTTTCCAGCAGGCCAGTGACCGGAATGACAGGGACGGAGCGGAGCTTGCCCAGCTCAGGAGCAGGCTTCATGACGTGGAGCTTTCGGACAATACGGCCCGCACGCAGCTGCGCAATGCCCATGAGACGGTCCAGCGGCTGGATGCGGCCCTGACGGAACGGGGCGGACAGTATGAGGCCCTCCTCCAGAAATATGGCATGCTGGAAAAAGAGCATGTGGAAATCAGAACGACGCTGGAGCGGAAAGAGGAACATTTCCGGGAGCAGATGCAGCAGCTTGGCGAGGCTAGGCAGTCGCTGGGGAAAGAGTTCGAAAATCTGGCCAACAGGATATTCGAGGAAAAAGGTAAGAGTTTCGCTGATGCCAGTCAGGTCAGCCTGTCGTCCATGCTGAAGCCGTTCCGGGAGCAGATCGAAGGTTTCCAGAAGCGGGTCAATGAGGTGCATGATGCGTCCCTCCAGGGGAACAGCACCCTCAATGCGGAGATCAGGAAGGTTCTGGAGATCGGCCTGAAGATGAGTCAGGAGGCCACCAACCTGACATCAGCCCTGAAGGGGGATTCCCAGCAGCGTGGTGCCTGGGGGGAGGCGCAGCTTCGCCGGACCCTGGAGATGAGCGGTCTTGTGGAAGAAGCCCATTATGAGGTCCAGAGTTCCTTCCGGGATGCGGAGGGGCGGCAGAAGCAGACGGACTATCTGATCCGGCTGCCCGAAGGCAAACACATCATCATCGACAGCAAGGTGTCACTGAATGCCTATGACCGGGCCGTGGCGGCGGAGAGCCAGACGGAGCACGAGGCCGCTCTCAGGGAGCATGTGAAATCCGTCCGCCGGCACATGGATGATCTGGCCTCCAAGGATTACACGAACCTGATCGGGATGCGCAGTCCCGGTTTTGTCCTCATGTTCATGCCGATCGAGCCGGCCTACATCAGTGCCCTGAAGGCGGACCGGGACCTGTTTGACTATGGGTACAGGAAGGGCATCGTGCTGGTGTCCCACACGACACTCATTCCCATCCTGCGGACGGTCGCCAATCTGTGGATGATCGAACGGAGCAACCGGGAAGCCCGTGAGATCAGCGAGAGGGCGGGGGACATCTACAATTCGGTATGCCTTGTGGCCGAAAGGTTGAATAAGCTGGGCGGAAGTCTGAACACGGCAAGTAACCATTACAACAGTGCCGTCAGGGCCTTGGCCGGGCAGCAGGGGCTGTATGGCCGGGTGGACCGTTTCAGGCAGCTTTCAGCCAAGGTCAGCAAAAATCTGCCCCGGCTGGAGGCCCAGCACATGGATTTTGAAACGGAACGTCTCGGTCTGATCGTGGAACCGGTGGAAGACGGCACCGGGCAGCCGGTACCGGCGACCGGTGCCTGAGCACGCCGCCCTTACTGGAAGAGGGACAGGATGTTCTGTGACTGGCCATTGGCGATGGACAGGGACTTGATGCCGAGGGACTGTTTGGTCTGGAGAGATGTCAGTTTGGCAGACTCGGCAGACATGTCAGCATCCGTCAGCGCACCGGATGCTGCCGTGAGGGAATCGGACGATTTCTGGCCGTAGGAACTCATGGATTCGATGAGCTGTTGGTTGGCGCCAAGGTCGGATGTGACGTTGGTCATCGCCTGGATGGCGTTCTGCGTGATCTGGATCATTCTGGGAAGACGCTGGGCCGTGGCCGCCGCATTGAAACCGTCGCTGATGCGGGCACCGTCAGGAGTGGCCGTCAGGAAGTTGTTCACGGTGGGGTCTTCCCCAGGCATTGCGCTGCCGGGTGTCATGCCGAACAGTTCCGTCATGATGTGGCCGATCCCGTAACCGGTCGTGAGGCCGATCATGTAACCGTAGCTGTTCAGTGTCTGCGTGTCTCCCTGGAGGCTGGTGACAAAGGTCAGGCTGTTGGAGGTAATGCCCATTCCGTCCCCCGTGCCGCTCAGCGTGCCGCCGGAAAGAAGATTGACGCCTTTCACCGTGGCGTTTCGGGCGATGGTGTCGATGCTTTTCATGTAACCTGTCAGCTCTTTGTTGAGCTGGCCGAGAGATGATTCATTGCCGATGTTGTTGCCAACGGTTGTCACGGCATTCTGGACATTCTGAAGAACCTTGATGATGCTGTTGGCCGCAGAGTTGGTAGCGCTGAGAACCTGGGAGGCATAGCTTAGCCCGTCATTGACAGCACTTTGTCCTGCAATGTCCCCGCCAATCTGGGAGGCAATGCCGAAAGCGGCTGGATTGTCGGAGGCATTGGCCACTTTCTTGCCAGTGGAAACAGCGTTTTCCGTGTGGGCCAGATCCGTCTGTGTCGTGTTCAGTGTTTCCAGGGCAGCCAAGGAAGACTGGTTGGTGTTGATGGAAAGACTCATGGCCCTTTCTCCCAGTTCATTAAGCGGAACCAACGGACATCTGCTGGCGGATGCAAGGAAACACGAAAATTTTACAAGCTTCTTAAATTTTGAATGAAAAATGGTTCTTCACTTGTTTTATGAAAGTCACATTAGAGCGCCATTAAGATTCATCATGTCGAGAGCTGATTGTTTATAATAGAGAAATATGAGTAATGTTTTAATTATATGATATGGATTTCATGGCGACATGTCGTGAAAATGGCATATGTGTATTTCAACTTCATGAGCCAAGGAGCGTCAGGATGACATGGGTTTCTTCCGGTCCGGTATTGTGAAACCAGTGCTCCATGTCCACGAGAATAATGGCCATCCAGCTGGTGGCAGGTGAAAATGGCGCGGGCAGGCGGTGGATTCAGAGGACAGTTCTGTAAGTATCTGTTTCTGTCATTCTGTCTTTCATGGGGTTGTTCTGTTTTTTCATCGTATCCATCGCACGAGTGTCTGCTTCTGTTCCCCCAGCCCTTCAATGCCCAGCCGCATTTCGTCACCTTCCTGCAACCACAGGGGCGGCTTGTGTCCCATCCCGACACCGGGCGGTGTTCCGGTGGCAATGATGTCGCCGGGCAGGAGCGTCATGTACCGGCTGAGATAGGCGATGATCTTACGGACAGAGAAGATCATGGTGGCTGTCGAGCCGTCCTGACGACGGGTTCCGTTCACGTCCAGCCAGAGGCGCAGGTTCTGCGGATCAGCGATCTCATCAGCCGTGACAAGGAAGGGGCCGACAGGCCCGAAATTGTCGCAGCCCTTGCCCTTGTCCCATTGTGAGGACTGCATCTGGAAACTGCGTTCTGACACATCATTGACGATGCAGTAGCCTGCTATATGCTCCAGAGCCTTCGCTTCCGTCACATGGCGGGCTGTGCTGCCGATGACGATGCCGAGCTCGACTTCCCAGTCCACTTGTGAAGCATGGGGCGGGATGGGGATGTCGTCATGGGCACCGCAGAGGGCGGAAGGAGCTTTCAGAAAGACGATTGGTTCCTGCGGGATGGGAAGACCGGCTTCTTCGGCATGATCGGCATAGTTCAGGCCAATGCAGACGCATTTGGAGACATGGCTGATGGGCACGCCGAACCGGGGAGAGCCTTCCACGGCTGGCAGGGTCGCTGCATCAATGGCTGCCACCTGAGCAAGGGATTGTGGGGAGAGGCGCTCCGGCGTCAGGTCACTCCAGAGTCCCGAAAGGTCACGCAGTGTACCGGAACTGTCGATCAGTCCGGGCTTTTCAGAGCCGGGGCGGCCATAGCGGCAGAGTTTTGTCATGACGGGGTTTTTCCTGAGGGTTGCGGGGTGGTCATCCGCTCCAGTTTTTCAACGATTTTTCCGCATCGTTGCGTGAAGGCTTCCCGGCTGTAATGCTGTTCGATGTAACGTTTTGCAGCTTTGCCGTAGTCGTTCAGCAGGGCCGGGTTCTGAAAAATTTCTGCCAGCGTGTCGCAGAAGGTTTCAGGAATCCTGTCAGGTTGCAGCAGGAATCCTGTCTGACCGGGCTGGACGCTGTTGCGCATTTCCCCGACCGGTGTCGCCATGACAGGCAGGCTCATGTTCATGGCTTCATGGGCAGCCAGACACATGCCCTCATAACGTGAGGGCTGTGCGTAAAGCTGGAGCGTGCAGAGAAAGGCCGGAACATCCGTCTGGAAACCTTTCAGGGAGACGTGGTTTTCCAGCCCGTGCTGCCGGATGAGGGTTTCAAGCTCCGCCCGCTGGGGGCCATCGCCTGCAAAGGACAGGTGCACGAGGTCTGCCCACTGGGGATGACGTGTGCGGAACAGGGCCAGACCTTCGATGAGCAGGGGATAGTTTTTCACCTCATGCAGTCGCCCCGTGCTGCCGATGTGCAGAGGTGTCCCGCCATTCCAGTCCGGGGCCGGGTGGTTTTCGGGGGCGGCCACATAAAGAGGCCAGGACGTGATTTTCTCCGGCGGAATGTTCATTTTTTCCCGAAGGAAACGGGCTACATAAGCGGAATCTGCAACCCATAGCCGGGTAATGCGACGGCCTGCCGTGGTGGTGAAACGGATGCTGGCACTGTTCTTCCAGCTGACAACGGGAATATTGAGGAGTGCTCCGGCCAGCTGGCCCAGCAGTGTGGCCCGGCTCAGGGAGGTCCAGATGATGTCGGGCCGGTTCCGGCGGAGCAGGCGCAGGAGACGGATCAGCGTGAGGAAGAAACTGCGGCGCCGGCTGTCCAGAAGATGGTAGGGGATTCCGGCCTGTTCCAGATGAGGAGCTGCCCCCATGTCCCGAGGCTCGCAGGCGGTGACATCCACCTGATGGCCGAACTGTTCGAGGGTTTTTACGATATCCGGGATGGCAAATTCAGCCCCACCCGTTTCCAGGCTTGTGACAACATAATGGATCTTCATGGAGACGGCAGAACCTCGGACAAGGGCAGGGAGGCAGAAGTCTGGCTGCCCACAGGCGGGAGATCAAGCCCTTTGCGGGTGGCCTGCGTATGAATCCTCATCATGGGGCAGGGGGATGGGGCCTTCACCACGGAAGGGCTTGCTGGCATCCAGAAAATTCTCGTTTGTCCGCAAGGTGTGTTCGATCACCACAAGATGGGCCAGGGCACGGGTTATTTCCAGCCGGATGATGGCCTCATGGTCCTGTGTGTCCAGCTCACGCAGGCGGCGTATGGCGGCCCGGGTCAGGCGGGCTGCCCGGTCATGCCGGCGGGATGAGTGTTCAATGTAATAGAGAACCAGCGTGATGGGGCGGCGGGCGCTTTCCGGCAGATACTCACGGTTGAGCAACCCTCGCAGGCGGATGATGTTCAGCCCGAGTGTCAGGGTAGCCAGCGTACCCTGAATACCGGCCTCCACAAGGGGGGACAGGGTGGTGGCGTGGCTGAGAAGGCGAGAGAAGCGGTCCGTACTGTGGCCAATCCATGCGCTGATCTGCGGTGTGCTGCTCAGGCTGGCAAGATTGCGCAGCTCCCGCAATGTGGCACGGCGCAGCCGGAATTCTTCGGCCTTGCGGTTGAAAGGCAGGATGCTGCGGAAGATCAGCACGGCCGTTACACCTGCAAGGATGATGGCGAGGTTGGTGTTGTAGAATTTCGTCTCGTCAATGACATGATGATTCTGGATGCCCAGCATCAGGGGCATCAGCAGGTTGAAGGCCGAGGCTGCCGGGGCTGTGGCGGGGTTGGCCCGGGCTAACCCTCCGATCATCATCACGCAGGACAGGATGAGCACCAGAGGTTCATATGTCGTGACCATGGGAATGAAGATGAAGCAGAGCAGCCAGGCCACGCACCAGCCTACCGCAAGCCCTTTGAGGAATTTGATTGTTCCCAGTACGGGGTCTTCCTTTGTGGCGAAAAGGCCGCAGATCAGGGCCGTGATGCTGATGAGTGTGTTGCCATTGGACCATGCCGTGATTTCATAAATGAAGGATGTGACCAGAATGGTCAGCGCCGCACGGAACCCGTTATTGAAGGCAAGTCGCCCGTCCCGGTGCGTATGGCGCTGGAACTGGAAATGGTCACCACGCACACTGTGCGTGCTGGCGTGATATTCCGTGATGGCTTCTTCCAGATCACCGATCAGATCCCCAAGGGATGAGAACAGAATACGTTCATCCAGTGCGGAATCAGTAATGATGGTGGTCTTGTCCCGTAGAGGGGTTAGTGGGCCAGAGGTGGAGATGATCTTTTGCCGGTGTGGGGTTGCATAACGGCGGCAGATGTCCCGGAGGTGCTGGAGCTCGGCGAGAAGTTCCGAGATTTCGGCTTCCTGGGGCAGGCGGCTGGAGAAGTCCTTCAGAAAATGCCGGAACGCCCGTGCCACCGTGTCAAAATCCTGATGGTTGGAGGAGAGCAGCTCCAACCGTGTGGCCATACCGAAACTGCGGGAGAGCAGGGCGGATACGGCGGCCAGGGCGGCACGGGCATGGTCGCCTTCATGACCATGCGCACCCATTTCCAGTTCCGCAAATTCGATCTGGTCGTTGATGGAGAGGATGGTGCCGAACAGCTTGCGGGCTTCCGTCAGGGCGCCGGTGTCCCTCTGGAGAATATGGTGGAGGGTGTCGGCCACCAATGTCAGGGCCGATTCCAGTTTTTGCCGTATCTTGAGATGGGCTACACGGTCCTGGTTGAAGGCGAAGAGAAGCCCGATGAAGGCCTCACACAGCACGCCGAGGATGATGTAACTGGCACGGGATACGGCAAACATGAAGATGCTGCCCGTATGCGGGACGACATCCATGCAGATGATGGCGCAGGTGTAGCCGGAGAGAACCAGCGCATAGGAGCGGAAGTTGCTGACAAAGGTGGCCAGCCCGCTGCAGAGGCCAATCCACAGGGCAATGATCGGGAAAAACAGCCAGGGAGCCTGCGGATATATGCCGACGAAGATCAGGGCCGCCACACCGCCAGCCAATGTTCCTATGATGCGCCAACGGGCTTTGGAGAGGCTTTCTCCTCGTGTCAGCTGCGCTACGGACCAGACCGTCATGGGGGCCCAGATGGGACTGTCCAGCTCCAGCCAGAGAGCGATCCCCAGAGACAGACAGGCTGCAATGGTAGTCCGCAGGGCGAAGAGAAATCCATCCAGGGACGGGGTGAAGATCCAGTAGAAAAAGGACGGGGTCCTGAAGTTCAGAAAACGGGTGATCATTGCGCATCCAGTGGCTTTCAGGACGGGAGATTACTGCCCTTTACGCATGGATGCGAGGGGTCACACTTATAATTGAACAAAAATATCGGAATGATTTCAGAGGGAATATTTTTTTCATTATCATGGAATATTTCTCTTTTTTGTTTAAAGGAAAAATAGTAAAACTTTTCTGAAAATTCTGCTGAAGACTTGTAGCTGCAAAGGTTATTCAATGACGGACAATACTCAGGCTGAAGGAACTCAGACGGCCCCGAATGAAGAGCGCAGAAAGCTGCTGGAGCTGACGACTGATATTGTCGTCGCAAAGTTGACTGGTTCTGATGTCTCTGCTGACAGCCTGCCGGGACTGATCCGCCAGGTTTATGAGGCACTTGCCGGGCAGGGGGGAGAAAGCGGTGACGTAGTGGAGCAGACCCGGCAGCAGCCGGCCGTGCCCGTGCGCAAGTCCGTCTACCCTGATTATATCGTCTGTCTGGAAGACGGAAAGAAGCTGAAGATGCTGAAGCGGCACCTGAAGAGCACGTATGACATGACGCCGGATCAGTATCGGGAGAAGTGGGGCCTGCCTGCGGATTACCCGATGGTGGCGCCAGCCTATGCTGCACGGCGGTCCGAGCTGGCCAGAACGATTGGGCTCGGGCGTAATATTGGTGTCTCAGCCGAGAATAAACGGGATAATGGCCGTAAAAACTGAAACCGTTTATTAACATCAATCTGAAAAAAAGCCGGGCGTAAACCCGGCTTTTTTCATAGTAGAGCATTTTTTCTTGACGTTTCTGGCGTCCTATTGTCACTCTTCGGAAGAATGATCAGTGACGGAGAGTTTGGATGACACGCTCGGAATTTGTCGCTTTACTGACCTCCCGCCTGGAGGGTATTTCCAGAGATAAGGTTGATCAGGCTGTTGATGGGATATTTTCCCGTATCGCTTCTGGCCTTGCAGCAGGGAACAGGGCCGAACTGCGTGGCATAGGCAGTTTTGGAACACGCCAGCACACTGCCCACCAAGGACGGAACCCGAGAACGGGTCAGTCCGTGGCTGTCAGGGCGAAGCGTGTTCCTTTTTTCCGGGCTGGAAAAGACCTGCGCGAGAGGGTCAATCAGCCGAAGAAATGAACGGCTCTGCGCTATGTGAGGGGGTTTCTTTCCCCGTACGGGCCGTATTGAGTTCTTCCAGCAGGAAGTCCCGGAAGACTGAAATCCTTTTGGAGCTTCTCAGCTCTTCCGGATAGACAAAGAACGCCTCTGCCAGCGGGCCATGCACATCTGGGAGAATACGGACAAGGTTAGGATGGGCGGAAGCCGTGTAGAAAGGCAGGGTTCCGATGCCGTTGCCCTGCGCAATGGCCATGCCGACCGCCGCAATGTTGTTGACGGCAAGGCGGACCTTGGGGTGGAGGATGATTTTGTCCTTCACGAGCCGTTCAATCAGCCAGTTTACATGGGGTAGGGGAAGGTGCCAGCCAGCAAAGCCGATCAGATTGTGGTCGGCCAGATCCTTCAGTGTGGTGGGGGTACCGTGTTCTTCCAGATATTCCCGGCTGGCATAGATGGGCATGTGAAAACTGGCTAGGTGACGCTGGATGAGGTCGGGCTGGGTGGGAGGATGGAGACGGATGGCGACATCAGCTTCCCGCATGCTCAGGTCAAGATCGGAATCCTCAAGCAGGAGCGTGACTTCCACATGGGGATGACGTTCCATGAAGTGATGGAGACGGGGTGTCAGCCAAGAGAGGCCAAAGCCTGATGTGGTCGTGACCTTGATCTTCCCGGCTGCTTTCTCCCTGTTTTCACTCAGGAAAGCTTGGGTCAGGGCTAGTTTGGAGAAGACCTCCCGGGCCGTGCGGTGGAGCACCTCGCCCTGTTCGGTCAGGATAAGCCCACGGGCGTGGCGATGGAAGAGAGGTACGCCCAGTACGTCTTCCAGTGCAGAAATCTGTCGGGAGACAGCAGACTGGCTCAGGTTGAGACGATCACCGGCATGAGTGAAGGAGCCGGCTTCCGCCACGGTATGAAAGATACGGAGTTTGTCCCAGTCCATTTTCTGATTCCCGTACGCCCCTTCGCAATAATCATGGCCAGCTCTGCTCATAACGCCCCGCATCGTAACCTTAACCGTCTATCTATTTCATGAAAAATTCCCGAAAAGAAACGATCGGTCAAGGGCAGAATGCCTCTAAAGTTGGTTATATTTTCGTTAAATGAAGATGAAAGGCCATGAAAAGGATAGAGTTTAGTCCATTTTAGCTAGTGTTGACTGATAGAGGGCAGATCATCTTTCAGCAAGGCGAAAATGAGAGATGGTCTGCCCCTGTGCAGGTCTGTCAGGCACCATATTTTTTTTCGGCAAGGTAACGTTCCGCTTCCAGAGCGGCCATGCAGCCCGTACCGGCAGCCGTGACAGCCTGACGGTATGTCTTGTCCTGAATGTCGCCGGCTGCGAAGATGCCGGGAATGGACGTTGAGGCAGTTCCCGGCTGGGTTGTGATGTAGCCTTCTTCATCACAGAGGACTTCATGCCGGAAGGGGCCTGTGCTGGGGCTGTGGCCGATGGCCACAAACACGCCATCCACGGCGAGACGCTCCGTTTTCGTGTTATCCTGCGTGTCTGTCAGCTCAAGGGCCGTCACGACGGCGGGTGAACCTTCACCGATGATTTCGCGGACAGACCGGTTCCAGTGAACTTTGATCTTGGGATTGTCATGCAGGCGCTTCTGGAGGATGCGTTCGGCTTTCAGGCTGTCACGCCGGTGGATGAGATGCACGGTAGAGGCGTGGTGGGTCAGATAGAGGGCTTCTTCCACGGCCGTATTGCCCCCGCCTATGACGGCAACGTCCTTGCCGCGGTAGAAGAAGCCGTCGCAGGTTGCACAGGCAGACACGCCGGCACCCTGATATTTTTTTTCAGAGTCGAGACCAAGCCACTTGGCCTGGGCGCCCGTGGCAATGACGACCGTACGTGCCAGGAACAGGTCGCCAGAATCCCCTTTCAGGTGGAAATAGCCTTCTGCATCAGGGCCCTGCTTGAGGGAGGCTTCCGTGATGAGGTCATAGAGCAGCTTCGTCCCGACATGTTCAGCCTGTTCCCGCATCTGTTCCATGAGCCATGGCCCCTGGACAGGTTGTGCAAAACCGGGAAAATTTTCGATTTCATCCGTGATGGTCAGCTGGCCACCGGGCTGCATGCCGGTAACCAGAAGAGGCTGCATGCCAGCCCGGGCGGCATAGATGGCTGCTGTATAGCCTGCCGGTCCGGCCCCGACGATCAGCATGTCGGTATGATGTGTCTCTGCCATTGAAAGCTCCGTGGTAAAGGGATCATCTTCCCGGCTAGGGGGATGAGAGGAATGGTTTCGAAGGGGCGGGGTGATCTTAGGTCCGCTACGGGCTGGAGGATAATAGATATAGTATATGAAAGATTTCGGTAAAAATAATTATCTTGCGGAGAAACGAAATATTATTTCTCTTTTCCATGGGAAGAGTTTTCACATAAGAAAGATCAGTCTATACAGGCGGGGATAACCCCCTGCGGATGAGCCCGTTCCCCATCCGGGCCGCATGGGGGTTCTGTGAGCAGAGTTGCTGGAAACCATATGAGCATTGCAGACCTTGATGAGATTGACCGCAGTATCCTGGCGGAGCTCCAGCAGGATGGCCGTGTTACCAATGTGGAGCTGGCCCGACGGGTGGGAATTTCTGCGCCGCCCTGTCTGCGTCGTGTCAGGCGGCTGGAGGAGATGGGGCTCATCCAAGGCTATCATGCGACGTTGGCTCCGGCGATGCTGGGTTGGTCCATCACATTTTTTGTTCTGGTCGGGCTGGACAGCCAGAAAGGTGCCGTGCTGGCAGAGTTCGAGGCCCTGGTCGCAGAATGGCCGGAAACGCAGGAATGCCACATGATCCGGGGAGGGGAGGATTTCCTCCTCCGTCTCATGGCCCGGGATGCGGAACATCAGAATCGTCTGACACGGGACCTGATCGAGGTAACGCACGTCGTACGGGTACAGACTTTCCAGGTCATCAGGACAAGCTGTGAGAGAGCCGGCGTTCCGCTCTAGGAGCGGATCATGCTGAAACCTGTCCGCTTTTTCAGGCGCTGGAAGCCATTGCATATCCTGTTCTGCTGTGCGGCTCTGGGGCTCATGGTGCGGCTTTTTCTGGCTGCTGAAGTACCTCTCATACCTGATGAGGCCTATTACTGGCTCTGGTCCCGCCATATGCAGGCAGGGTATCTGGACCATCCCTTCATGGTGGCGTTGTGGATTCGGCTGGGAACCCTCTTGTGGGGGGATACGCCGTTTGGCGTACGGTTCTGTGGTCTGGTCGGTTTTGTCTGTGCCAACATATGGCTTTTTCTGGCCGCCCGTCGTTTTTTCCCTTCTCGTGACAGGGTGGGGGGTCGGGCGATTCTGCTGTTGAATGTGACCCTGATGGCGTCTGTGGGGCTTGTTCCGGCCACGCCAGATGTCCCTCTGTTTGTTTTCCTTTGTCTGATGTTATGGGCTTTGTCTGGAGCCTTGCAGTCCCATGGGGCGGCAGCCTGTGGCTGGTGGGTGCTGTGCGGTATTGGTCTTGGTCTGGCAGCCGATTCCAAATACACGGCTCTTCTGCCGGGGCTCGGTCTGGTGGGGTTTGTTCTGTTTGGCGGCCGGGGGGCTTGGCGTATGGCCGGCCCCTGGTTGGGGGGAGGGGCAGCAGCCCTCATGGTGCTGCCAACCCTGGTCTGGAATGAAAGGCATGGCTGGGCGGGTTTGCTGAAACAGGGCGGACGGGCTTCGTACTGGCATCCTGAACGGGCCGGGCAGTTTCTGGGGGAACTGCTGGCGGGGCAGCTGGCCCTATTGACCCCTTGGGTTGCTGTCCTGTGTTTCATGGGGCTATGGCGTGCCCGCCATGGGCAGCGTGTGCTGTTGTGGCTGTCCGCTCCTGCGCTGCTGCTGTTTCTGGTGAATGTGACGGGAGAGCGTGTCCAGCCCAATTGGGTCTGGGTGCTGTATCCAGCCCTTATCCTGGCCGGGGCCGCTTATGCGGGTCGGCCCAGGGGAGCCTGTATGACGGGGGGCATCTGCACGGTTCTGGTCTATGCTCAGTGTCTGACGGGATGGTTGCCACTGCCCCCGCATATGGATCCCATCGCAAGGTTGGGGGCAGGTTGGAGTGATCTGGCAGCAGCGGTCGCAGAAGAGGCCGAAAAGGCAGGGATTTCATGTCTGGCAACGGACGATTATGCCCTAGCCTCAATTCTGGCGTTTCAGAAACCGCAAGGTCTTGCGGTGCTGGGAAAGGATTCCCGATGGGGCTATGTGGCAGGGCTTCCTCATGAGACGGTCAGGACGGTCCTGTATCTGAAGGATGGCCGGTATGGACCGGTGCCCGCAGGCGGCTGGGCCGTATGGCGGAAGGACAGGAAGCGGCCTGTAAGGGTCTATCTGCTGGAAAAACGGCACGACCTTTCCGGCTGGATCGTGCAGCGGCCTTGATGGGCGGCATGAAGGCAGACATGAAAAAAGCCATCCGAACATGGATGGCTTTCTCATTCGTACAAATACGAACAGGCTGACTTCAGAAGCCCTCGCGCTCCAAGCGCTTGCGCTCCATCTTGCGGGCGCGACGCACGGCCTCGGCAACCTCGCGGGCGCGGCGCTCGGACGGCTTTTCAAAGTGGCGACGGAGCTTCATCTCACGGAAGACGCCTTCGCGCTGCATTTTCTTCTTGAGGGCTTTCAGCGCCTGGTCAACATTATTATCACGAACGAGAACCTGCACGGTGTCGTCATCTCCTTTGGGGTTCTGATCCTTCCCGAGCGGTGTCTGTAGCATCACCCATTGAAGGACGCGGATCCGATTACAGTGTGAAGTGGCCTATCATACTCCAAAACGACAGACAATAGTTTCTGATGGGCATAAAGGGTGGAGGCCCTCTTTATCTGTGGATTATTTCGCCTGTCTGATGGTTCCTCATGGCTGGTGGGCGTATGGTGCATGTGGATGAGTGTGTGGTGAACAGGAGGAGGACGGGATGGGGGTACAGAATGACAGGCGAACCATGGTGGATGCGCACCTGTATCTGCGTGAAAATTCCATCAGGCAGTCCTTTGAGGGGCTCCTGGCCCTCTGGCGGTCCCTGTCCGCTGCTTGTGAAGGAGGGCTCGACTCTCACGGTCTGGGGCCTGCCCATTACCGGATCATGTTTTTTCTGGGCAGCCATGGCGGATTGCTGCCCAGTGAGCTGTGCAGGCGGCTTGGCATTACCAAACAGTCGCTGGGCCGGGCCCTTGGCGAGTTGAAAGCGAAAAAACTGGTCGAGCAGAAACAGGATGAAGGGGACCGGAGGAAGCGGCCCGTTTTTCTGACAGATGAGGGCAGACAGCTTGAGGCAGAACTTTTTGCTGCCATTCGCACTGTCCTGACACGGGCATACAGGCAGGTTGACGGAGCCGCTGTTGATGGGTTCCGCAGGGTCTTGCATGTTGCCGAATATGGCGGGCCGCTCTCGGAGGGGGGATAAGAAAAGGGGAGGAGCCGGACAAAGACTCTTCCCCTTCATGGAAGGGATTTTTCAGCCCGTTAGCCCGTCACCAGGCTGCTGGATGGATGGATCAGGGCATCGAGTTGCCGACGCCCCCATTGCCGGTGCCCTGGCCACTCATCGGGCCGGCACCCATGCCACCATTTCCCAGTCCGCCGAAGGTGCTGCCCATGCTGCTCATCGGGTTGTAGCGGCCCACATTGCCCAGCAGCTCCCGCAGAACAGAAATATGCGTGCCCGGTGTCGGTGTAGCTCCGCCTGCCATGGAGACACGGATGGCATCATGCCTGTCCAGCACGTTCATCTTGCGGAGAACGCCAGCATTGTCGAAATTCAGGACCAGGACCTGCTGCTTGTCCACAACCGGATGAGCCAGCGGCACGAGGTCCTTCGTCATGGAAATGTAGATCCATGTATTGTCATTGAAGGTTGCATGGGCTGTCGGAGAGCCCAGTATGCTCAGGGCATCATTCTGGGTGCTGGAGTTGAGGACCAGCTGGTCATAATCCAGTTTCTCGATCAGCGCCCCGCGCGGGATGGGCGGCGGGCTGATGGCCTCACAGCCGCTGAGCATCAGCACCCCACCGGCCAGAAGGCCTGTCCAGCAACGGCGTCGCAGTGCCATGAAGCGGGCCAGACGGGGGAAGGGGGAGCTCTTGTCCGGGGTGGAGGCAGTAGAGAAGCTGGTCATGAAGGGCAAACTGTCCTGATGATATGCGGGCAAGCCATACGTGCTCTTTCCGGTGCCTCAGAGAGGGCAGCATGTCAATCTTTTTCGTGGATTGTCGGGCTGTGGCTGTCCGGCAGCAGTTTAGGCTTGACTTCATGGCGTCAGCCCCTTCTGAAAGAGGCACCCTGGTAAATTATCGTGAGGTCATGATGTCATCTGGAGGCAGAGCAGACGCCGGAACACAGCCAGAAGAAAGGATTGCGCCAGAGTTCTCGCGCCGCATTCCACTGGCAAAGACGGGCCGCCCTCTTGAAGAGCATGTGGAGGCCAATGCTGAGGAGAGGGAAGGTCTGCGGAAGCGCTTTGGTCTTCTGTCTTTGAAGGAGCTGTCCTGCACTTTTGCGCTGAGGCGGGGGGCGGAGAATATCGTACTGGCGGAAGGTCATATCCGGGCGGAGGTGGAGCAGGCCTGCATCATCACGGGTGAACCGGTGAAAGAGGTGATCGACGAGCCGTTCAGTTTACGTTTCGTCCCGGTTTCCGAGATGCCTGATGAAGAGGATATCGATATTGAGGCTCTGCTTCAGGAAGATGCCGATGATGTTCCTTATGATGGCCGCATGATTGATCTGGGCGAGGCTGCGGCAGAACAGCTGGCCCTCTGCCTGACTCCTTATCCGCGGCGGGCAGGAGCAGGGCTGGAGCAGTTCGTGGAGGTCACACCGTCTGATGATGAGCTGGATGCACGGCCCGGCGCAGCCCGGGAAAATCCTTTTGACGTGCTGAAAAAACTCAGGAAGGAGCCGTGAAGGAGTGGTAATCTTTCCGCCTTTCTGGTAAAGGCAGGGAGTAAGGAGCGATGCCGTAGTGGCATTGATGCTTGCAGAGAGATGCTCTCTCTGCTAGAGCCCCACGCCTGAGCACCGTGGCTTATGGCGGTGGTGAAGACCTAATGAGATTTCTCTGGCTTGAGGCCGCGCCGTGCGGTAGCAGAAGCCGGATACGCAACCCAGTGAGAGGCAGATACCCATGGCCGTCCCTAAGAGAAAGACTACGCCGTCCCGTCGTGGCATGCGTCGCAGCCATCAGGCTCTTCGTGTTGAGGCGCATGCTGAATGCGCCAACTGTGGCGAGATGAAGCGCCCGCATCATGTGTGCAGCCATTGTGGCCATTATGATGGCCGTGAGGTTGTCAGTGCAGAGGGCCGTGCGCTGAAGACAGCCGTTCGCGCCTGATTGCCCGTATCCTGAGGGATACTGCCGCCCCGGGCTTCCGGTCCGGGGTTGCATTTTCGTGCATCCTGCCTGAGCAGGAAAAACAAGGAATTTCTGGGGGCTGCACTCATGACGGAGGCGTCTGGCGTCAGAGCTGAGGGTGGAGTCGAAAAGCAGGCTGCACAATCCCCGGCTCCTTTTACTCTGGCCGTTGATGCCATGGGGGGAGATAACGCCCCCGAGATCGTTCTTGCGGGACTGGAGATGACGGCCATCCGTCACCCGGACATCCGGATTCTTCTCATAGGTGATGAGAAGGTCCTGAACGCATCACTCGCAAATTATCCCAAACTTTCTGGAATCTGCACCGTGCGCCATGCGCCGGAAAGCATTCCCATGGAGATGAAACCCACTGCGGCGCTTCGCGTGCGGGGATCCTCCATGCGGGTCGCCATGGAGGCTGTTGCCTCTGGTGAGGCTCGTGGCGTCGTGTCCGCCGGGAACAGTGGTGCGATGCTTGCATTGGCAAAGATCATCGTAAAAGCCCTGCCCGGTATTTCTCGCCCGGCCATGGCGGCTGTCCAGCCATCCGCCCGTGGTGATGTCGTCATGCTCGATCTGGGTGCGAACATCGTATGCGATGCCCGCAATCTGGTCGAATTCGCCATCATGGGGGAGGCCTTCGCGCAGGCGGCCCTGTCCCTCAAGGCGCCCAGCATCGGGCTGCTCAATGTTGGTTCGGAAGAGCTGAAGGGCGACGAACGCCTGAAGCAGGCTGCCGAGCGCCTTCGGGACAGTGTGTTGTCTGACCGTTTCCACGGTTTTGTGGAGGGGCATGACATTACCGCCGGTGTGACCGATGTTGTCGTGACGGATGGTTTTACGGGCAATGTGGCACTGAAGACTGGTGAAGGGGCGCTGAAGCTGGCTTTCGGGTTGCTCAGGAGCGTGTTCATGAGCAGCTGGTTGACCCGGATCGGCTATCTTCTGGTCCGCCCCGGTCTGCGCCGCATGAAGGAATGGATCGATCCCAGCCGCTATAATGGCGCCGTTTTTGTGGGGCTGAATGGCATCGTGGTGAAGTCACATGGTGGGGCAGATGCCGAGGGTTTCGCCTCTGCGGTGGATGTTGCCGTGGATGCGGTGGAAAACAGGCTGAATGACAAGATCCGCCATCGTCTGGATCAGCTCGGCATGTTGGGGCAGTCTGGAGAAAGCAGAGAGCAGGAGTGACGTCTTCCATGGCGCAGGATAAACAGGTCCGGGGAGCGGCAGTGGGTGCCCGTCTGACAGGTGTCGGCAGTGCTCTTCCGCAGCGTGCTTTCAGCAATGAGGAGCTGGCTGCCGAATTCAGACTTGATACGTCGGATGAGTGGATCAGGACCAGGACCGGAATCCGTCAGCGGCATATTGTGTCTGGCGATGAATCCGCCGTATCCCTTGCGCATCTGGCAGCCCAGCGGGCGCTGGAACATGCTGGCAGAACAGCAGATGATGTGGATGCCGTCATCGTGGCAACATCAACGCCGGATCAGGTATTCCCTTCCGTTGCCGTACGTGTTCAGGCGGCTCTGGGCATGGAACGTGGTTTCGGGTTTGACGTCAGCGCAGCCTGCTCTGGTTTCGTGTATGCGTTGACAGTGGCTGATTCCATGATCCGCTCCGGTCAGGTCAGGCGTGCCATGGTGATCGGTGTGGAGGTATTTTCCCGTCTTCTGGACTGGGAAGACCGTTCCACCTGTGTGCTGTTCGGGGATGGCGCTGGTGCGGTCCTGCTCGAGGCAGGCGCAGGTGAGGGAGAGGGTATCCTGTCCACGCATCTTCACGCAGATGGCCGTCTTGGTGATCTGCTCTATGTTGATGGTGCCGTTGGCTGTGCGTCTGGCAAGGTGGCGTTGAAAATGCATGGGCGGGAGGTGTTCCGTCATGCTGTCGTCAACCTTGCTGCCGCTGTTGATGAAGCGCTGGAGACAAACGGTCTCAAGGGCACGGACATCCAGTGGCTGGTGCCGCATCAGGCGAATCTGCGGATCATTGATGGCATGGCCAAGAAGCTTGCCCTGCCGTCGGATCGTGTCGTGGTGACGGTAGACAGGCACGCCAACACGTCGGCGGCATCAATCCCCCTTGCTCTGGATGAAGCGGTCCGGGATGGGCGGATCAGGCAGGGCGATCTGATCCTCATGGAGGCCCTTGGTGGTGGCCTTACATGGGGGTCTGCTCTGGTGAGAATGTAAGGCCTTTCCAGGCGGAATCAGCGCTTCTGAAACTCCCCTGATTTATATGCAGGGGAGTTCGTTTTTTCAGTGTGCTAATCAGATGGCTCGTGATACCTTTTCCCATTATGGAGACAATTGCACGCGCTGATCTGATAGAGCTCCTCCAGGAGGAGCATGGCTTTTCCCGGCAGCAGGCTACCCTGTTTCTGGAGAAGATGTTTGAGTTGTTCATCCAGACTCTTGAGCAGGGCAAGTCGCTGAAGATCAGCGGCTTCGGTACGTTCGCTGTACGGGATAAAGCAACCCGTCTGGGGCGGAATCCCCTGACAGGGAAAGAGGCCATCATCTCGGCCCGGCGTGTGCCGTTCTTCCGGCCATCCCGTCTTCTGCGGGACAGCGTCAATGGCAGACCATCAGCTCAGGATGCCCATCAATGATGTCCACTGATTCATCTCAGCCTCAGCATGGGGGCTTGAGGACAGCCATCAGCGTTGCAGGGGAGCTGGGGTTGCCTCTGTACCGTCTGCATTCATGGGAAAGTCTTTATCCTGTTTTCAGGGTAAAGCAGGGTGAAGACGGGCAAAGTTATTACGATGAGCAGGCTGTCACGGTCGTGCGCAATATCGCCCGGCTCCTTTATCAGGATGGTGCCAGAAGCCATGAGGTTGTTCCATTGCTGAAGCGTGAGGGGATCATCAGTGATGGCACGCCGCTTTCCGTCTCGGGCGGGGCGGAGACAGCTGGTCACGGCGAAACCTCTTCACCTGACCAGCTGAAGGAGTTGCAGAAGGAAAACAGAACGCTCAGCGATCGTCTTGAGGAGTTTGGTCAGATTGCGCTCTCCCTCAAGACACTGGAAGATGAGAATGCTTCCCTGAAGGAAGCGCTGGAGCAGTCCCGGTCTGCCCCGCAGCCTCAGAAGGACGCAAAGGGTGGTTATGTTGCAGAGCTGGAAGAAGAGAATCTGGCTTTGCAGGAAACGGTTGAGCGTCTGACGGCGGAGACGGCCACGTATCAGCAGGCGGTTGCCGATGGGAAGGAGCAGCGGCTCCAGCTGGAGACGCTGCGATCAGAGCTTGCCGGGTTGCGGGCGGAGCGTGACAGGGCGTCGGTCCTGCATGAGGAGCTTGAGGCCGTACGGGCGGACATCAGGCGTCTTGAAACCGAGAACGGGGCGCTGCGTGCGGCTGGGCAGAAGCAGCGTGAAACGGAAGCCACTCAGGGACGTGTTCTGGAAGAGCGTAACGCCGAGTTGCAGAAAACTGTTGATCGCCTGATGGCTGAAGCCAGAGAGCATCAGAAAGAGGCAGAGTCCCGGAAGGAACGTTTGAGCCAGCTGGAAGGGCTGCGGGTCAAGCTGGCCGACATGCAGGTCGAACATGGGCGGATACAGACCCTGAGCAGGGAGCTGGAAGAAGCCCGTGCTGAGGCAGAACGGTGCCGGGGGCTGGAAGCTGAAATCGAGACACTGCACAGGGCTGCCATGGAGCGGCAGACAGCGGGTCAGGCCAGACAGCAGGAACTGGAAAAGCAGGCTGCGTCTCTGCGGGAAACTGTTGATCGGCTGAAAGCTGACGCCAGAAAACAGGTGCTGGCAGAAGAAGCCAGGCGGAATGAGGTGCAGGCTCTTCAGGGGCAGTTGAAAACCCTGCAGGCAGAGCATGAGCAGGTGCAGACCTTGCAGTCGGAAGGCGCTGCCCAGCAGAAACAGCTTGCCAGTCGTCTGGAGGCTGTAGGGGCAGAGCGGCAGGAGCTTGTGCGGAAGCTGGAACAGTCTGTTCTGATCATGCAGTCCCTTGAGGATGAAAATGTCCGTCTCAAGCGTTCCCTGAAAGAGAGTGAGGCAAAATTGGCAGCACAGGCTGTCATCGTTGGCAGGGTGGAGCATCTTGAAGCGGAAAATGGCGAGCTGAAGCAGGCGCAGGCCGGGTTTGCCGGTGAGCGTGAACGCCATGCCGAGGCAGTGGAACGTATCCGTACCCTTGAGGGGGAAGGCGTTGTCCTGCAACAGAAGCTGACAGCCCAGGATATGGAAAACCGTCTCCAGGTCCGGCGGAAGGATGAGCTGGACAGGCTGCTGCATGATCTTCTTGGCGAGCTGGCCGAGATGAAAAAAACCCTTACCCTCTGAAAAAATATTAAAAAAAAGCCCCGGGCCATTGCAGGAATGGGCCGGGGCTGCTAGAGCTTCCTCACCGCAGGACGACGGGCAGTAGCGCAGTCTGGTAGCGCATCAGTCTGGGGGACTGGGGGTCGTGGGTTCGAATCCCGCCTGCCCGACCATCTCCTGCGGTTCACTCCCTCACAATATGTCCCGTACGCTGGCCAGAAACCTTGTTGCTGGTCCAGAGTGTCCAGAGCAGGTGCAGGGCTGCCATGATGGCTGGTCCGATGAACAGGCCCATCAGCTGCCATGTTTCCGCACCGCCCAGAATACCCATCAACACCCAGAGGAATGGGACTTTTGTGCTGCCGCCTATCAGGACAGGGCGAATGAAGTGGTCTGCCACGAACAGCACGACCGCACCAATCAGCCAGACGATGGCGGCGGCCAGCATGCTACCCTTGAAGGCGATCAGCAGGCATACGCCTGTCACGGCGATCCAGCCGAGCAGAGGGACCATGGCCGCAATGGCTGTCGCCAGCCCGAAGATGAGCGGCTGTGGGGCCCCGGCAACCACGTAGCACACGCCCATGATGGCCCCTTCACCCAGCCCGACCAGAACCAGGCCGGAAACCGTGCCATGAATGGAAGCAACAATCTGTCGTGCAAGGCTTTCTCCCTGCGCTCCGAAGAGACGCTGCGAGCCGATCATGCATTTCCGGATGATGCTGTCGCCATCCTTCAGCAGGAAGAAAAGTGTCAGCATGGAGAAGCCGAACAGGATTCCCCGGTGCAGGACTTCCGAACCGAACTGTTTGCCCACGGCCATGCCATGTCCCAGATTCAGGGAATGGAACAAATCGTTCAGGGCATCAGGATTGCTGAGATGCTCGGTCCAGAGGGCGGTGGCCGGTCCGGAAGCCACTGGCAGGCGGTCCAGCCAGGCGGGGGCCGGCAGCCCCTGATGGCGGATCGTATCAAGCCACAGGAAAGCCGAATGGATTTCGTCAGCCGTCTTGATGCTGATGAAGGAAACAGGGACGAGGAAGATCAGCGCCAGTACACCGGTAAAGAGCAGGGGAAGCCATATCGTGTGGCCGAACCGCCTTGTCGAGCGTTTGTATAGCGGCCAGAGGGCAATGGCGAAGATGCCGCCCCAGAGGAGAGCTGGCAGCATGTGTCTGAGTGTCCAGAGGGCTGCCAGCACGAAAAACAGTGCCAGAAAACCACGGGCCCGTTTCTGTAGGGTCTTGGAGGGCGGAGAGAGCCGCAGCGGTTGGGTGGTTCTGTGGTGTGGATGGGTCATGGTGCGTGGTGTCTCGGTCAGCGTGCCAGAATGGAATGAAGCAGCCACATCAGTGGGCTGGTCTGGAAAGGGTGGTCATGTGGGGTCACCCGTGTAAAGTTTCTGCCAGAATCAGACTATCCTGCTTATCGAACATCCCAAGTCGAAGGAAAAGGTCCAGAAGGACAAGATTAACGTTAAATTTGAAATCGTCTGTGTCCCGGACCAGCTGGAAGACGTTTTCGACAGGCATGAGATGGAAGGATTCCACTTCACCATCATTGGCCTGGGGAACGAAATCTTCCGGGAGCATGAGATCGTAACAGTAAAGCCGGTCGCGTCGCAGCCCCTCCGGACGTGTCATGGCGTAATGGAGCGTGCTGGCGTGGCGGGCGTGGCGGGCAAGGGCGGTGGGGATGGAGGCTTCTTCTCCGGCTTCCTTGACGAGTGTTTCCTCTGGGGTGAGGCCGCTGCTCATCCCGCCGGCAACCAGATGGTCGAGTTTGCCTGGGTCCAGCCGTTTCTGTGGGCTGCGGCGGGCAACCCAGAGGTGCAGCCCCGTTTTTTTCTGGACAAGGCCATTCATGTGGACACCAGAAGCTTCCACACCAAAAACCGGGATCAGAGCCCGGTCAATCTGCCCGATGATTGTTCCATCAGGTGAGCGGACATCAAACCATTCATGGAAGGGCACATAGCGTTCCTGCTCGGCCAGCATGTGGCTTATCTGGGACAGCCCCTGTCCATCGGGCAGGGTGATGTGCCCGTTCCCTATTTCCAGCAGGCCCATCTCGGCAGGAGCGGCCAGCCAGCCAAGGCAGGCAGGGTCGACCAGACCGATGGACAGGCCGTCATGCAGCAGGGGGATGCGCCCCGCCGGGAGGGTGACATTGCGGCACCGCTTAATATGGCGGAGAAAGGGAGCGGCAGCGGAGGACAGCATGGGTTCTCTCTGATGTTCATTCATGATGGCACGGAGGACGGACAGCAGCGGAGAGCCTGCCTGTCTCTGGGGCATCATTCAATTGGCAAAGGCTGGCAGGATGGGGAGGACCGTGTAAAAGCTCCCCCGGCAACAATGCCAGACATGGCAGCAGATCATCTATCAGGTTTTTATGACATCAACAAAGATCGGACACCTGCCTTTGCGGGCTTTCTGGCGGCTGGTTCGCCCGGCTTCCCTGAGGAGCTGGTTTCTGCGCTTCTTCTGTTCCTGTGTTCTGCTGGTCGTAGAGAGTGTGACGGCCGTTGCCACACCCTGGCTGTTCAGCGACATGGTGGCCCGGCTTTCGGGGAAGGAAGCGGTCATGGCGGCGGTCATGGCCCTGCTGGCGTCCTATACGGTCCTGCGCATGGCAGGTGCTCTGGCCGGGCCGTTGCGCAGCCTGCTCATGGTGCCGGTGAGGACGGCCCTGCGGGAGCGGATCAGCCTGCTGGGGCTGGAGCATGTCCATCAGCTGGGGGCCCGGTTCCATCAGCAGCGGCAGACAGGTGCGCTGACCCGTATCATCGATCGTGGCGCTGATGCTGCCAGCATGATCGTTGACATGACCTTCTCCAACGTCATGCCGAACCTTCTGGGGCTGGCCCTGACTTTTCTGGTCGTCTTGCGCGTTTTTGATGGCTGGTACCTGGTGCTGCTGTGTGCCACGCTGATCCTCTATTCCGCTGTTTCTTTCCTGTTTACCCGCTGGCGGATGCAGGCCAGACGGGAGCGCAATCAGGCGAACAACCATGCACATCGGCATCTGGTGGACAGTCTGCTCAATGCGGACATTGTCCGCATGTTCGGCAATGCCGCCCATGAATGCAGACGGCAGGAGGGGGCCTGGCAGGCGCTGCGCACGGCCGAGGCCCGTTTGCAGGGGCTTGTTGGAGGTTCCCAGGCCATTCGCAACAGTCTGATTGCCCTCGCCACGGCTGTATTGCTGGGGATGGCCATACGGGATATTCATGCGCATCGACTCGGTGTTGCACAATTCGTGTTGATGGGCACGTATCTCCGGAGTGTTTATGCCTCGGTCGGGGCGTTGAATTATGTCGGTGCAGGCTGGCGCAATGCCCGTGTCGACATGGAAGCCTATCTGGAGCTGATGGGGCTGGTACCAGAGATACAGTCTCCGCCAGCGCCTGTCCCCCTGCCTGCCGGACAGGCACATGGCGTGACGCTGGACATGCAGCATGTTTCTTTCGGATATGACCCGGAGCGGCTGATCCTGCGTCATGTCAGTTTCACGCTGGCGGCAGAGAAAATGCTCGCCATTGTCGGGCGGAGCGGGTCCGGAAAGTCCACAGTGGCGAAGCTCGTCAGCCGGCTGTATGACCCGCTGGAAGGAACCGTGCGAATGGAAGGTGTGCCACTTCCGGCACTGTCGCTTGATGCCCTGCGGGGGCAGATCGGCGTGGTGGCGCAGGAGACCTCACTCTTCAATGCCACGATTGCCGAGAATATTGCTTACGGGCGGGCAGGGGCCAGCATGGCGGAGGTCAGGCAGGCAGCCGAGGCGGCCCAGCTTGGTCCTTTTGTGGACAGTCTGCCGGACGGGTTCGATACACTGGTCGGTGAGCGGGGGGTGCGGCTGTCGGGCGGGGAGAGGCAGAGAATGGCGATTGCCCGTGTCATCCTGCGCAATCCCCGTCTGCTTGTGCTGGATGAAGCCACCAGTGCCCTGGACAGTCGGACGGAAGAGGCCATCCAGAAAGAGCTGGAGAGCCTTTCCTCTGGCAGGACAACGCTCGTGATCGCCCATCGTCTCTCCACGATACAGAGGGCAGACCATATCCTTGTGATGGAGAACGGAGAGGTGGTGGAAGAGGGAACCCATCGCCAGCTGTTGGAAAAAGGTGGCATTTATGCAGGAATGTGGAGATTGCAGGCAAGAAGGGGTTCCGTTGAAAGTCATTCGGATGTAGAGGGGTAGCGGGCTGCTTCTGTCGGTATGAAAGGCAGGAAAGACTTGACGTATCAGCGTCAGTAAGTCATAAGCCCGCCTTATTTACGGAACATGCAGGTCTGCCTTGCGGCCCTGCGTATCACAGTATCGAGGAAGTTCTATGTCTCGCCGTTGCCATGTCACGGGCAAAGGGGTACTGACGGGCAATAACGTCAGCCACGCCAACAACAAGTCCCGTCGCCGTTTCCTGCCGAACCTTCAGGAAGCCACGCTCCTGTCCGATATTCTCGAGGCTCCGGTGCGTATGCGCCTTTCCGCCAAGGGGATCCGTACGGTCGAGCATAATGGCGGGCTTGATTCCTTCCTGCTGGGCACACCGAACCGGAAACTGACGCCAGAAGCTCTGGTCATCAAGCGTCGCATCCTGCGTGTGCAGGAGCGCAAGGCTGCCCAGTCAGCTGCCTGATCAGGCAACTGAAGCCCGTTCTCTCCGCAGGACGGGCGGCTGTTCCGGGGTGGCTCTGCCGGGGTAGTCTGTTTTTCTGGTATTCATACAGGGCCTGATGAGGGTGCCCCGGCGCAGGCGGTGGCACCTTTCCTTGCATTTTGGAGGTTTCCCGTGACCGACGACAGCGTTCAGGGCGCGAAGTCCGCTCTCTCAAAGATTCGCAACATCGGTATTACCGCTCACATTGATGCCGGTAAGACGACAACAACAGAGCGTATGCTCTATTACACCGGTATGTCCCATCGTATCGGTGAAGTGCATGACGGGAACACCACAACCGACTACATGGAGCAGGAGCGTGAGCGCGGCATCACCATCACGTCTGCTGCCGTGACCTGCGAGTGGGACGGCCACCGCATCAACATCATCGACACCCCTGGCCATATCGACTTCAACATCGAGGTGAACCGTTCCCTCCGTGTGCTCGATGGCGCCATCTTCGTGATTGAAGGTGTGGCTGGCGTGCAGCCGCAGTCCGAGACCAACTGGCGTCTGGCTGACCGCTACAACGTGCCCCGCATCATCTTCATCAACAAGCTGGACCGTACCGGTGCCGACTTCGACTACGCCTTCAGCACACTGAAGGAGAAGCTGGACATCGTGGCCATCCCGCTTCAGCTGCCGATCGGCTCTGAAGAGAACATGGTCGGTGTGGTGGACCTGGTGGAAATGCGTGCCATCGTCTGGGAAGGCGGTGAGCTGGGCGCCAAGTTCCACTATGAAGAGATTCCGGCCGACATGAAGGAGCGTGCCGAGGAAGCCCGCCAGAACCTGCTCGATACCGCCCTGAGCGTCGATACCGCCGCCATGGAAGAGTATTTCGAGAAGGGTGAGGTGGATGTCGCAACCCTGAAACGCTGCATCAAGAAGGGCACCATCGCTGGTGAGTTCCGTCCTGTGCTGTGCGGTACGGCCTTCAAGAACAAGGGTGTGCAGCCGCTTCTGGATGCCGTGGTTGATTATCTGCCAGCACCGGACGAGGTCGAGGGCATCCGTATTGCTCCGCCGGAAGACAAGGAAGTTGACGAGAGCTTCCTGCCGATCATCCCGGTGGACCCGGAAGGTAAATTTGCTGGTCTGGCCTTCAAGATCATCTCCGACAAGTACGGTACACTGACCTTCGTCCGTGTCTATCGTGGCGTGCTGAACACGGGTGACACCGTATTGAATACCACCAAGGGCACGAAGGAACGCGTTGGCCGCATGTTCCAGATGCACGCTGACAAGCGTCAGGAAGTGAAGTCTGTTGGTGCTGGTGACATTGCTGCCTTCGTTGGTCTGAAAGATACCGTGACAGGTGACACGCTGGCCGATGCAGCTGATCCGGTCATTCTGGAGCGCATGCAGTTCCCGGTTCCGGTGATCGACATTTCTGTCGAGCCGAAGACCAAGGACGCCGTCGAGAAGATGACGCTGGCTCTCCAGAAGCTGACAGCCGAAGATCCGTCCCTGCATCTGCGGACAGACCAGGAAACGGGTCAGACCATTCTTTCCGGTATGGGTGAGCTGCATCTGGACATCATCGTGGACCGTCTGCGCCGTGAATATGGCGTTGATGCCAACATCGGTGCCCCGCAGGTTGCTTACCGTGAGACGATTACCCAGTCCCACACCGAGACCTACACCCACAAGAAGCAGTCCGGTGGTTCCGGTCAGTTCGCTGAGGTGAAGATCACCTTCGAGCCGCTGACGGAGAAGGGTGCCGAGGAGATTCTGTTCGAGAACAAGATCGTCGGTGGTGCCGTGCCGAAGGAATATATCCCGGCTGTCGAAAAGGGCGTGCGCATGCAGTCCACGACGGGTGTACTGGCTGGCTTCGATACGGTGGGCTTCAAGTTCACTCTGGAAGACGGTAAGTACCACGATGTTGACTCTTCGGCTCTGGCCTTCGAAATCGCTGCCAAGGCCTGCTTCCGTGAAGGTATGAAGAAGGCCGGTCCGGTCATTCTGGAGCCGATCATGGATGTGGAGATCACCACGCCGAACGATCACGTCGGTGACGTGGTGGGTGACCTCAACCGTCGTCGTGGTATCATCCAGAACCAGGAGACCTCGGGTTCCACGGTTCTGATCCGCTCCCAAGTGCCGCTGAAGGAAATGTTCGGGTACATTTCCCATCTGCGTTCTGCCACGAAGGGCCGTGCGTCCTTCACCATGCAGTTCCACCACTACGAGCCGGTGCCTCGTAACGTGCAGGATGAGATCATCGCAGAGCGTAGCTGATACGTTCCCTGCTGACTGTTCTGTGAGGGAGGCCCTCCGCCAGCGTGCTGGCGGGGGGTTTTCTTTTTGCGTCTGCTTGACAGGTATTATGGGATCGTGTTTTTGAGAGGGAACGGTGATGGATTGCCACCGGGTTCCTTGTGGGCCGAACCGCCACCCGGTTGCCGGGGAAGGCTGATGATTCCTGCCAACAGAATCCCTCGCAGTGATCGGTGAGGGTGCGTTAGGGGGAATTTGTCATGTTGTTTTTCCAGAAAAGCGTTTCTTTTTTGTCCCGTCTGTTTCAGTGGTTCTGTGTACTGGTACCGCTGGCAGTTGTGGTGGGCAGTTTTTGCGCTCTTTTCCTCTGGATGCTGGAATGGGTGACGCAATACCGGTTTGACCATCCTGACATTCTCTATGGATTGCCTGTCGCCGGTGTGGCCGTGGCCCTGTCCTATTACTGGTGGGGCGGTCGTGCAGGAGGCGGTAATAATCTCATCCTTGATGAAATCCACAAACCTTCGGAAGGGGTACCGCTGCGCATGGCCCCGCTTGTGTTCATCGGGACAGTGGTCAGTCACCTTTTTGGGGCATCCGTGGGGCGTGAAGGCACTGCCGTGCAGATGGGTGGAAGTCTGGCCAGCAGTTTTGCCCGACTGTTCCGGCTGGACAGCCGCAACACGAGCATTCTGCTGACAGCTGGTGTAGCCTCCGGCCTTGGCGCCGTGTATGGCACGCCCATCACGGGGGCGGTCTTTGGCCTGGAAGTCCTGACCCTTGGTACGTTGGATTATTCTGCCCTGCTGCCTGTGGCTGTTACGTCCATCATTGCGGACTGGACATGCCATCAATGGGGGATACATCATGCGGTCTATCCCGTTACATTCAGGGGATTGGCAGCCCCAGGGCAGACGCCTTTCCATGTTGATGCCCTGCTGTGGGTAAAGGTTGCTGTGGCGGCTGTGGCTTTCGGGTTTGCCAGCCGTGCCTTTGCAGAGGGTGTGTACAGGCTTGGTCCGGTCATCAAGAAAATCTGTCCGACACCCTGGTTGCAGCCAGCCATTGGCGGTGTCGTGACCATTCTGCTGGTCTGGCTGCTGGGAACACGGGATTATCTGGGCCTTGGTGTCGTGGCACCGGAGGCGGGCGGAGCGTCCATCGTCAACTTTTTCAGCACGACCCATTATGAGTGGAGCTGGCTGCTGAAGCTGGTTTTCACAGTCCTGGCTCTTGCCACAGGCTACAAGGGAGGAGAGGTTACGCCTCTGTTCTTTGTAGGAGCTGGACTGGGAAATGCCCTTGCACCGGTGCTCGGTGTGCCTGGTGATCTTCTGGCCGGTGTGGGGATGGTGGCCGTGTTCGGTGGAGCCGTCAATACGCCTCTGGCCTGTACGGTCATGGGGGTGGAGCTGTTTGGTGGGACGAACATTGTCTATTACGCCACGGGCTGTTTCATCGCCTATCTCTGCTCAGGGCATACGGGGATTTACCTGTCCCAGAAAGTGGGGGTGCCCAAAATATGGCGACCTGATTTTGTCCCTGGTATAGCGCTGCGCCGTACGAGGGAAGGTATCTGGACAGAAGACTGAACGTCTCCAGAATGGATGGAGAGGAACGTGGGAAGAGTGTGGATCGTCTCCGTTTTGCAAGTCTGTGAGGATAGAAAAAGGGCCTCTTTCCACTGGGAAGGAGGCCCTTTTTCATGGTCGTGTTTCGCCTGATGGAGGAATGTCAGCCGAAGCAGTGATTGGCGTGCATGATGGCCACGCCGACCTCCCGGAGCAGGTCGAAGGCGTTTTGCAGTGGCTGGAATATCTCCCGATGCTCACGGGCAAAGCCCTGTGCCACAGCAGCGCCACCCGGTTCACCGAAATCGAGATCGGCAATGCTGGGGGCCGTGATGGGGAAGAGGTCATCCAGCAGGCGGAGAGCCCGTGGCACATCAAGACACAGGATGAGTGTCGTGATGGCTTCCCGTGTCAGAGTACCACGGGGACCGAAATAGGGGATGTGTGTTCCCAGGGTCCAGATGCGGTCCATCAGAGCAAAGCGGATGACGTGCAGGAGCTTTTCATCCACATCCATGCGAGGGGCTTCAGGCCATGCAGAGCGCAGGGCGATATCTTCCCTCTGGATGCGCCGGAACAGGGCCGGGACGCTCTTCCAGAATTCCAGCTCCTCAAGGTCACGGGCAATGTTGAGGAAATGGACCCGATCATCAGCATTGTCGCAGTCCGCAGCCCGGTTCAGCCATGTGCCGGGGTCCAGCTGATGGATGGTGGCCCGGAGGACATCAAGGTCTGAATGGTTCAGAGCCTGGGAGGCAAAATCCATAAGCTGGCGGAAGCGGGGCGAGCTGTGACGCAACCGTTCAAACTGCTCTGTATGGCGGCGGGCAGCACTGCCGAGACCATGCAGGACATTGGCCCACCAGCCCAGCTGCTGGAGAATGGCATTGTTGGGGATGGCCCGGATCTGGCTTGGATGGGTTATGCGTGTTACCCGTGCTGTATCGGACTGACGTGCAGAGGGGCGGGAGCCGGTCTTGTCCACCAGCGCCGGGCCGAAGGCGCTGAGGAGGGCGGTATAGCCCGGGTCGTTCACCAGGTCACCCATCTTCAGGGCGATGGTGGAGAAGAAGTCCATGGCGAAATCGGGTTTGCTGAAAAGTGGATCATTCAGCTTGTCAGCCGCAATGGGCTCGCCCTGGGCTGCCACGAATTCAGCCAGCGTTGCAATGGTGGAGGCCGCCAGCCTGTCCGTACCGAAGGCGAGGTAGCCGTCCCCTCCCTGAAACGCAGCTTCAACCCGGCTTGTAATGCCCGCCTTGTGCAGCGCCTGCCTTGTGTTGGCCGGAGAGAAATATTCCAGACGCTCTTTCAGGCTGAAAGGATGGGCACCGCGGCCAATGCTTTCACCATGGGTATCGAACATGGTCAGGGCGATGTCTTCCAGCCCATGTTCTTTCATCAGCTCCAGTGTCCGCAGGCGCAGGCGTTCCACCATGGGGCCGGCCGCCAGCTGGCCGACATAACGCCCGGAATCCGAATAACCGAACTGGAGGGACAGGCGCCCATTGGCCCGGAGATAGGCCCGCCAGTGTGGTGAGCGGAAGGCTTCCTCCAGAATCTCGGCACCGTTCTCCAGAGCCGTTTCCGTTTCGAAGAGTGGGGAAATCTCGATCTGGTCATCACGGATGCCAAAGAGCCGGGCCAGCCATAGCGTGGCCAGCAGGGTGTAGCCGCTTTCCGTCTCGGCAATCAGGAAGCGGATGGGGGAGCCGGAATCCACATGTTTGAGGATTTGCGCCATCGTCATCATCAGGCGTGAGGCGGCACTGGGCTCTACCAGCAGGGCCCCGAAATCGATGGCCAGCGGCTTGAGGTCATCCATGGCGGCATCAATATGGGAGAGAAGCGCCCGACGATGGAAAGGCAGGGTCGGATCATCTGTCAGGCCCAGCCTTGTACGGGCCACGTTGTAAATCTGGGCTGCATTGAGGCGGGTATGGATGTGGGACAGTCCAAGCCCGTGATTGAGGAACCCCGTACGCATGACATCCAGCCGATGGGCTTTTTCACCATCCAGCCGGGCTGCCTCCTCACGGAAGAGAGGGCGTAGCTCATCAGCATTGAGCAGGGCCGTTTCCCGCAGGTCGATGAGGACATGGGCGAAGCGGGCGATGTCTTCCGGTTTCATGGTCTGGCCGGGGACAGAGCGGGGGCAGATGTCACGCTGCTTTTGCGTGGCGGCAAGGGCTTCGGCCACACGCCGACTCAGCACACCTTCTTTCAGTCCGATCTGTTCCAGTCCTTCAAGCAGACGTTCCAGCTGGGCAATCTTGAGGCCAAGACGGATGCGGATGGTGTCCCACCAGCCAATGTCATTGCGGCCATCCGTATCAAACCCGACCCAGCTGGCCAGCCGGACAGGGGCAGGGGTCATCTCGTTGGCTTCAGGCCAGCGGCGACGGGCTGTCTGGAGGATCTCCATGGTAAGGCTGTCCAGCGCATCCCGCCCACGGGTGATGGCAGCCAGGGCAAGAGACTGTTCTTCATCCAGTGTTGGAGGCGCACTGCGGCGATGCGTCGGCAGGGTGGGAACAGGGCAGGACGGATCCTCCGCCCGACGGGCCAGAAGTTCGTACACATCATTGGCCAGAGCGAAGGTGGGATGAGCGGTGAAGACAGCAGCAAAACCGGTGACGGAGAGGTCATCCGGTGTCCGTGCCTGTGCGACAAGCTGCTCGGCGACCTTGCGCAGCCGGGGCTCCGGCGGGCATTCGGCTCCGTCATGCTCCAGCCCCACATACCGGCGCAGGGCGTCGGCCCGGGTCATGAAGTTGCGGTCCCGTAACAGACGTACGGTCTGACCGATTGCTTCCAGACCATTTTCCGTACCTGCCTTTTTCGCAAGGGAAATGATCAGGTTGGAAAAATCATGCGGAGAGTATGTCAGCGCAGTGGTGCAGGATTCAATCAGTTCAGCAGGCGATGCGTCAGTCTGGGAGGCGCAATCTGGCATGGGGAACAGTCTCGCTTGTCTTGGTCACATATGGGCCGGGAACGGTGTGGCTCCATCGCCGGCGTGATCGTTCCTGTATAGGCTCAATTGTGATAAAGCGCCAAGTCTTGTTAATAAGAAGTGCTTTCTGTTCGGCCTGCCTGAAGTTGGCAGGAGGGCGGCAACCAACGGTCATGCAGGAGGGCAGTCCATCGTCATGTTTCTTCCGGTGAGGAAAAACGGGGCCTCTCTCTGGGCAGGCCTGTTGCTGGTGGGGACGTCCGTGCTGGCTGTCATCAGCCGTCTGAGCGTCTGGCAGAAGCTGTTTGGCCCCTCACTCTGGCTGGAAATGCTGCGGGCTGGCAGCCAGGCGGGTGTCGTGGGGGGGCTTGCAGACTGGTTTGCCGTTACGGCCCTGTTCCGGCATCCTCTTGGGCTTCCCATACCGCATACGGCCATCCTGCCACAGAGGAAGGCCCAGCTGGGGGATGCGCTGGGCCGTTTCATGGCTGAGCATTTCCTGACAGAAGAAGAAATGCTGCGCCTGCTGGAAGGTGCCGATCTGCCAGCGGCCTTGGCCCGTCTTCTTCAGAAAAAGGAGACGGAAGAGGTTCTGCTGCGTCACCTTCGTGGTCTGGCCCCGGCGGTGCTGGAGCGCATCGGAGATGGGCGGGGAGGCTCTTTTCTGGTCACCCTCTTTCCGACCCTAATGAAAAGGGATGACGTTACGGCACTTGTCATCCGTGCCCTGAGAGCCATGGTGGATGAGGATATCCATCAGGAAGTCTTTTCTTTCTTTCTGGCGCAGTTCAAGGAGTTGGTCAGCACGAAGGAGGATGACCTGCACCGGTTTGTGGAGAGGCGGGTGCGTGAGCAGGGGGGGCGGCTGGTTGGCTGGGCCATCGGGGCCTCGGTGGCCACGCAGGTGCTGACAGCCCTGAAGGCGGAGCTGGGCCGGGTGGACCCCATGGATTCCGATATCCGGCATGGGTTTACACGCTGGGTAAAACGGAAAATCCAGGATCTGGACGATGACCCGGAGAGCGCCCGTCAGCTCATGGGCAGCATCACGTCTTTTTTCGCACACGAGAGTGTGAAGGAATGGGGTGGCGGTTTGTGGCGGCGGCTCTGCCTGATGGTGGAGGAAGATAGTCGGCGGGATGATGGGTTGAGTACGCAGGCACTGCGGACTGCCTACCAGCAGCTGACGGGGACGCTCCTGCAAAGGACAGACCTGGCCAGCCAGCTGGACAGGGCGGTCCGGCAGGCTATCGTGAAATCCCTGCCGCAGATGCGGAAGAATGTAGCGGGGATGATTGCCCGTGTTATCGGACGCTGGGATGCCAAGAGCCTGTCAGCCCGGCTGGAGGCTGGTATCGGGAAAGATCTGGCCTATATTCGTGTCAATGGCACTGTCGTCGGCTTTGTGATAGGTGCCGTGCTGGAGGGGCTGCTTGTCTGTCTTGTTCCGTGATTGGGTATTTTTTAACAAAATATGAAAAACGCTTTATCCTGGCGGCACATAAGGCTTGACCATCGGGAAAATATGGGTCACTCCCTTGAATGGGGACCTGTTGGGTCTTAAATAGAGAATCATTGATATAGGATGTAGGTTTTTCATTGTGCTGAGACTGTCCAAACTGGCTGATTATGCGACCGTTGTTCTCGTGCGTCTTGGTGTGCGTGGTGATCTGGCCACGGCAGCGTCTTTGGCGCAGGAGACGGGGGTGCCAGAGCCAACAGTTGCCAAACTGTTGAAAGGGCTGGCAGCAGGTGGGCTGGTTGTCTCTTTCCGTGGTGCCCGGGGCGGCTATCGCTTGGCCGAGGAGCTGGCCGACATCTCCGTGGCCCGGGTCATCAGCGTGGTGGATGGTCCCATCTGCGTGACAGCCTGCTGTGATGGCAAGGAATGTGCACATGGTGAGACCTGCGGTCTGTCAGGGCAGTGGGATATGGTCAATGCAGCGGTCCGGCAGGCCCTGGAGACCATCACTCTGGCCGATATGGCCAACCCCGATCTGAAATTCGATCCGTCCTCTGCCACATCGGTGGAAGCGACAATGCATAGGCCTGAGGAACAGGGAGAATGTCATGCCGGCTGTGTCAGAAACCCGTGAAGCGGTCGAGAAACTGGCAAAGTCCAATTACGAATGGGGCTTTGAGACCAATGTGGAGATGGACCTCGCCCCGAAGGGGCTGAATGAGGACATCGTCCGGCTGATTTCTGCCCGCAAGAAAGAGCCGCAGTGGATGCTGGACTGGCGGCTGAAGGCCTTCCGTGCCTGGCAGGACATGAGCGAACCGGACTGGGCGAAGATCAAGCATCCGCCGATCGACTATCAGGACGCCCATTACTTCGCCCAGCCGAAGAAGAAATCAGGCCCGAAGAGCCTTGATGAGGTCGATCCCGAACTGCTCAGGACATATGAGAAGCTCGGCATCCCCCTGCATGAGCAGGAAATGCTGGCCGGCGTGGAAGGGGCAGGGCAGAAGACACCCGTTGCTGTTGATGCGGTGTTTGACAGCGTGTCCGTGGCCACGACCTTCCGCAAGACCCTGGCCGAGGCCGGGGTGATTTTCTGCCCGATTTCCGAAGCCATCATCGAGCATCCCGAGCTGGTGAAGAAATACCTGGGCACGGTCGTGCCAGTGGCGGACAATTTCTTCTCGGCCCTGAACTCGGCCGTCTTTACCGATGGTTCCTTCGTGTACGTGCCCAAGGGGGTGCGTTGCCCGATGGAGCTGTCCACCTATTTCCGCATCAATGCCCGCAATACGGGGCAGTTCGAGCGGACGCTGATCATTGCCGAGGACCAGGCCACTGTTTCCTACCTGGAAGGCTGCACGGCCCCGCAGCGTGATGAGAACCAGCTTCATGCCGCCGTGGTCGAGCTGGTGGCGATGGAAGATGCCTTCATCAAATATTCCACGGTGCAGAACTGGTACCCGGGGGATGAGAACGGCAAGGGCGGCATCTACAACTTCGTGACCAAGCGGGGCATCTGCAAAGGTGATCGTGCCCGCATCTCATGGACACAGGTCGAAACCGGCTCTGCCATCACGTGGAAGTATCCGTCCTGCATTCTGGCGGGGAAGGGTTCTGTTGGTGAGTTCTATTCCGTTGCGGTGACGAACGGACATCAGCAGGCCGATACGGGTACGAAGATGATCCATCTCGCCCCGGATACACGGTCCACCATCGTGGCGAAGACCATATCCGCCGGACAGTCGGACAGCACCTATCGTGGGCTTGTCCGGATGCAGCCCAAGGCTCGCAACGGTCGGAACTTCACGCAGTGTGACAGCCTGCTGATCGGTGACCAGTGCGGTGCCCATACAGTGCCTTACATCGAGAGCCGCAACATGAGTGCGCGCATCGAGCATGAGGCGACGACATCCAAGATTTCCGAGGACCAGCTCTTCTACTGCCGGTCCCGTGGTTTTTCAGAAGAAGAAGCCGTTGGCCTGATCGTGAACGGTTTCTGCCGGGAAGTCCTCAAGGAACTTCCGATGGAATTTGCTGTGGAAGCACAGAAGCTGCTTCAGATCAGCCTGGAAGGGAGCGTTGGTTGAGCTATGAGTGATTTTCTGAAGATTGAGGGGCTGAAGGCCCAGATCGATGCTGACGGCACCCCCAAGGAAATTCTGAAGGGTCTGGACCTCACGATCCCCAAGGGAGAGGTTCACGCCATCATGGGGCCGAACGGCTCTGGCAAGTCCACGCTCTCCTATGTTCTGGCGGGGCGTGAGGATTACGAGGTGACGGGTGGTTCCGCCCATTTCAAGGGGCAGGACCTGCTGGAGCTGGAGCCGGAAGAACGTGCGGCACTGGGTGTGTTTCTGGCCTTCCAGTCCCCGGTGGAACTGCCCGGTGTCAACAACGCCAACTTCCTGCGGACGGCAGTAAACGCCGTGCGCAAGGCCCGTGGTGAGGAGGAGCTGGATGCCGTGTCCTTCCTCAAGCTGGCACGGGAGGAAACCAGCCGCCTTTCCATGTCCGGCGAGATGCTCAAGCGGGCCGTGAATGTCGGCTTCTCCGGTGGTGAGAAGAAGCGCAACGAGGTGCTCCAGATGCGCCTGCTCAAGCCTTCTCTGGCCATTCTGGACGAGACGGACAGCGGGCTGGACATCGATGCGCTGCGTATCGTGGCGGAGGGTGTGAACTCCCTGCGTGGGCCGGACTTCTCATCACTGGTGATTACCCATCACCAGCGTCTGCTGGAATATATCGTGCCGGACCGTGTGCATGTCATGGCGCACGGACGCATCATCCATAGTGGCGGCCCGGAAGTGGCAACACTGCTGGAAAAACAGGGCTACAAACAGTTTCTTGAGGCGGCAGCGTGAGTGAGAACAGTGCAGCAGCCTGGCAGGCCCTGACGGGGCGTGCCGGAGAGCGTGCAGCCCTGCTGGGAGCGGAAGGGCTGCCAACACGTCGGGTGGAGGCATGGCATTACACGCCGCTCCAGTCCCTGAACGGGATTGCCTGGCAGGAGGCTCCAGCCCTTGAAGCCGCCACCGTGAAGCAGCGTGTGGAAGCCCTGAACCTGCCAGAGCATGATGGCCTGCTGGTCTTTGCCAATGGCCGTTTCTGCAAGGAGCTGTCCCACCTGCCAGACTGCATGGACGTGCAGGAATATGGTGACGGTTCTGCCGTGCAGCCGCTGCTGGCGGGGCGTTTCTCTGCCGGTCTGAATGCGGCCCTCCGTCAGCCGGGGGCACGGCTTCATGTTCCGGCCGGGACGGATGCCGGGCTGATCGTCATGGTCAGCCTGACGGAAGGGGATGGCGTGTCCACCCATCTTCATCACAGTGTCACGCTGGATGAGGGGGCGCAGCTGACCCTGCTGGATGTCCAGCTTGGCACGGGGCAGTATCTGACCAATCCGCAGGTGGATGTCCATTGTGCGGACAAGGCGCATCTCAGCCACATCACGCAGCAGGCTGAAAGCCATGAGGCCGCCCGTCTGGCCATTGTCGGGGCCCGTGTGGGTGAGCGTGGCAATTATGACAGCTTCACGCTCAATCAGGGGGGCGTGCTGGCCCGTCAGGAAGTCGTCACCCAGCTGTCTGGCCCGTTCAGCAACACGAACGTCAATGCGATCCAGCTTGTCGATGGTGCCCGGCTGAATGACCTGTCTTCCATGATCCATCATGCGTCACCGGACTGCACGTCCCGCCAGACGGTGCGGAGCGTGCTGTCGGAAAACGGACAGGGTGTCTTCCAGGGGAAGATTCTGGTGGACCGGATCGCCCAGAAGACTGATGGCTACCAGATGAACCAGGCCCTGCTCCTGTCCGAAAAGGCACAGATGAACAGCAAGCCGGAGCTTGAGATTTACGCTGATGACGTCAAGTGCAGCCACGGTGCGACCGTCGGTGCGCTGGATGAAGACCAGCTTTTCTATCTCCGCTCCCGTGGGGTTCAGGAGGAGCAGGCCCGTGACATGCTGGTTCAGGCCTTCCTTCTGGAAACGGTGGAACTGGTGGAGCATGAAAGCCTGCGGGACTATCTGCTGAAAGCGTTGCCCGGCCATGTCTGATAACGTGCGTGCCCGCTTCCCCATCCTGTCCGAAACGGCTCATGGCCGTCCGCTGGTCTTTCTGGACAGCGCAGCCTCTGCCCAGAAGCCGGACTGTGTCATCGAGGCGATGAGCGAAGCGGCACGGCACTGTTACGCCAATATCCATCGTGGTCTGTATGACATGAGCGAACGGACCACGCAGGCTTATGAAGCCGTGCGTGATGATGTGGCCCGGTTCCTCAATGCGGCGGACCGGCGGGAGATCGTGTTTACCAAGAACAGCACGGAGGGCCTCAATCTGCTGGCCCATTCGCTGGGCAGCCAGCTTAGGCCCGGTCAGGCCGTGCTGATCTCCGCTCTGGAGCACCATGCCAACATCGTGCCGTGGCTCATGCTGCGGGACAGGCTGGGCATCGAGCTGCGTGTGGCCCCCATCAATGCGGATGGGGACATCGATCTTGCCGCTTATGAAGAGCTGCTGGGTGATGGCCGTGTTGCGCTGGTTTCCGTCACGCACATGTCCAACGTGCTGGGGACCATCACGCCCGTGAAAAAGCTGGCGGAGCTGGCCCACAGGCACGGGGCGAAAGTCATCGTGGATGGCTCCCAGTCCATCGTCCACCGCAGGGTGGACGTGCAGGCTCTGGGGGCGGATTTCTTCGTCTTTACCGGCCACAAGCTTTATGGGCCTACGGGTGTCGGCATCCTCTGGGGCAGGCTGCCCCTGCTGGAGGAGATGCCGCCTTTTCTGGGTGGAGGGGACATGATCCGCTCCGTCTCGTTCGAGAAGGCAAGCTGGGCCGATGCGCCGCACAAATTCGAGGCTGGCACGCCCGCCATTCTGGAAGTGCTGGGTCTGGGAGCCGCCATCCGTTTCGTGGAGGAGCTGGGGGCAGAGGCGATCGAAGCACATGAGCGTGATCTGGTCTCTTATGCCCAGAAGGTGCTTGAAAAGACGGATGGTGTGAGCATCATGGGAAACCCGGTGGAGCGGGGCGGTGTCTTCTCACTTCAGGTGGAGGGGGCACACCCGCATGATCTTGCCGTGCTGCTGGATCAGCAGGGCATTGCCATCCGGGCCGGGCAGCATTGTGCTGAACCGCTGATGCAGGAGCTGGGCGTGCAGGCAACCGCCAGAGCCAGTTTTGCCATTTATACGACACGTGACGAGATAGACGCTCTGGCCCACGGCATTGAGCGTGCGCGTGCCTTACTTGCGTGAGGATGTCATGACAGAAACAGACGAGCTGAAGAGCAGAGATGAGGCGGTTTCTTCCGCTGTGGAAGAGAACGTTCCCGCCGGGCCGTCTGTTCCGACACGGGAGCAGGCCTATGCGGGGCAGGAGGAGCTTGTTCCTCCCCCCGTGGACGCGCCGCCACAGCAGGATGAGGTCATCGCCGCCATCGAGACCGTCTTTGACCCGGAGATTCCGGTCAACGTCTACGAGCTGGGGCTGATTTACGCCATCGACCTGCATGATGACGGGCGTGTGGATATTGAAATGTCCCTCACGGCCCCGAACTGCCCGAGTGCGCAGGAGCTGCCCCAGATGGTGCGCTATGCCGTGCTGTCCGTTCCGACCGTGCGGGAAGTGACCGTCAAGGTGGTCTGGGATCCGCCGTGGGACATGAGCCGGATGAGCGACAATGCCCGTCTTGCCCTGAACATGTTCTGATCCTGAATGAACACGCTGGAAACTGAAGATCGGGAGGGTACCCTCATGACAGATACTGCCCCCAAACGCAGCCTGCCACCCCTGATGACCATGACAGACCGGGCCGCCGCCCGCCTGAAGACCCTGTATGAGGGAGCCGAGAAGGGAAAGTTCCTGCGCATCAGCGTGGGCAAGCGTGGCTGTTCCGGCATGTCTTACGAGATGAATTTCGTGCCGGAAGTCCAGAAAGGGGATGAGCGGATCGAGGATCATGGGCTGACCCTGCTGGTGGACAGCAAGGCGACGCTCTTCCTGATCGGCACGGTCATGGATTATGAGGTGAAGGAGCTGGAATCAGGATTCACCTTCACCAACCCCAATGAGAAGGGCCGCTGTGGCTGCGGGGAGAGTTTCCACGTCTGATGGTGGAAGCAGGCGCGACGTGATGAAGCGGGAGGGAGGTTATCCCTTCCGCTTTTTTTCGGCTTTGCGGATGCGTTTCGGATCTCTGGAAAGAACCAGCACGGTCTCGACATCCGTGGACCAGAGAAACTGGTCGATCACGCTCCATGACAGCACGGCAAAACCGGCCTGCTTCAGGGCGGGGAGTTCTTTTTCCAGCGCAGCTGGATTGCAGCTGACATAGACCACATCCTGCACTTTGGAGCGCAGAAGGGAGGCCAGTTGCTTGCCTGAGCCAGCATAGGGCGGGTCCAGCACGACAACACGGGCCTGATTCAGTTCAGGCGGCAGGAGGGGCTGGCGATTCAGGTCCCGCTCGGAGCCTTCTGCACGGCTGCCGTGGGTAGCGGCACGGAGGGAGGCGATAGCCGCCCTGTCGCCCTCATAGGCCTGCACGAAACCGTGCTGGGCCAGCGGGAAGGTCAGGGTTCCGCATCCAGCATACAGCTCGATGATCCGGTCCTTCCGGTTCAGCGGCGGCAGACCGGCAAGAACGGCTTCACGGATGGCCTGCTCACCTTCCTGACTGGCCTGAAGAAAACTGGCTGGTGGGGGTGAGACCCTGACACCGCCAAAATGATGGAAGACCGGCCCCGTCTGTGCAGCCGTTTCCATCACCCTGCCGGGAGCCGGACGCCATGTGATGCGTGGAATCCCATGGTCTCGTGCAAAAGCGGCCAGTTTTTCCCTGTCAGAACCACTCAGGGGAGCGGGTGTCTCCAGCGTCAGGTCCGGGCCGCTGTCCAGAAGGTTGATGGCCAGATTGCCACGCCCTGTCAGGGCACCAAGGGAGGAGAGGCACTCACGGAGTGGAGGAAGCAGCTTCAGCAGTTCCGGGCGGATGAGGGGACATTCCGTCATGTCCACCGGGTCACCACCCCGTTGATGCAGCCCGAGAATGATGCCCCCCGGTACCCTTTGCAGGGCTACGTCCAGCCGCTGGCGGCTGTGAGGGGGCGTCTGGTACAGGGCAGGTTCTGGCAGGTCCGTAAAGCCGCTTCTGTTCAGGGCACGCTGGACCTGATCCTTTTTCCACTCCAGCAGGGCGGTCTGGTCCATGTGCTGGAGGGCACAGCCGCCGCAGAGGTCGGACAGGGAGCAGGGCGCTTCTACCCGATGGGGGGATGTGCTTTCCCGCTCCAGAAGTTCCGCTTCGCCGTCATGGAATCGCAGATGCAGTTGCTCGCCCGGCAGGGTTCCGGGAATGTACCAGGCCCGCCCCTCATGGCGCACCATCCCGTCTCCCGAACGGCCGAGCTGTTCGACAGTGGCGTGAATCTGCGTGGACGTTTCCATCATGAGTCGGACGGATCACGTGGTTCCGGCAGGAAGCTGACCTTCATGAAAGCAGGTACATTCTCGCCAAAGCCATCCTGCATCCCGTTCTTTTCCGGTACGGGCGGCAGCAGTTCGGCTCGGCCGGACCGCTTGTGGTCATGCTTGCGGGCTTCCGGCAGAGGATCACGCTCCGGCTGCTTCTTGCGGGCCGGACGGTCTTCCTGCTTCGGTTCGGCAGTTTTCCTGTTTCTGCCATTCCGCTGCTGACCCTTGCTCTCATCCTTGGCGGAGGCAGGGGAGGCATCCTCCTCTCCACGCCATTCAAGATGGCGGAAGCCTTTTACAGTCAGCGGCTCGATCGTCTTGCCTGTCAGGCTCTCGACGGCCTCGAGCAGCTTCTGCTCATCAGGTGTGGCCAGACTGTAGGCCTTGCCTTCCTTGCCGGCACGGCCCGTGCGGCCAATACGGTGGACGTAATCTTCCGCATTGAAAGGCAGGTCATAGTTGAAGACATGGGACAGCCCGCCAATGTCAATGCCACGGGCTGCCACGTCGGAGCAGACGAGAATCTGGAGATCACCTGTGCGGAAGCGCTCAAGGGTTTCGAAACGCAGGTCCTGCGTCAGGTCGCCATGCAGGTGGCCGACAGAGAATTTCTGCCGTGTCAGATGGCGTTCCAGTGTGTCCACGTCACGCTTGCGGTTGCAGAAGATGATGGCGTTCTGCACGTCATCCTGCCGCAGCAGGGCGCAGAGGGCACGGCTCTTGTCCTTCTTCTCCACGACCAGCAGGCCCTCGGTAATGGTGCTGGCAACGGAGGACTGGCGGGCGACGGTGATTTCCTTGGGACTGTTCAGGAAATTGTCGGCCAGACGGCGGATCTCTGGAGCCATGGTGGCGGAGAAGAAAAGGGTCTGGCGCCGTCTGGGCAGCAGGCTCACGATGCGCTCAATATCGGGAATGAAGCCCATGTCCAGCATACGGTCGGCCTCATCAATGACGAGAAGGTCAGTCTGCGTCATCAGCAGTCCGCCCCGTTCGAACATGTCGAGCAGCCGCCCCGGGGTGGCGATGAGGACGTCCACGCCACGGTTGAGCAGTTCCTTTTGCTCGTTCATCTTGCCGCCACCGATCAGCAGAGCGTGGGTGAGGCGCAGATGCGCCCCGTACTGCTTGAAGTTCTCGGCAACCTGGAGGGCAAGCTCACGGGTGGGTTCCAGAATGAGCGAACGGGGCATCCTGGCCCGGGCTCGGGATTTGGAGAGCTTCTCCAGCATCGGCAGGGTGAAGGAGGCCGTCTTGCCGGTGCCAGTCTGCGCCACGCCAAGGACGTCACGCCCGGTCAGAATCTCTGGCACGGCCTGTGCCTGGATGGGCGTGGGATGAGTATAGCCCATTTCCTCCACGGCCCGGAGGATCGGTTCGGAAAGACCAAGATCGCTGAAGAGGATACGGCTTTCCGAGCCGGTCTCGGTGGGTGTTTCCTCAGCTGGTTTTTCTGCCTGCGGCTCAGCCGTTTCTGCTTCAGCCTTCTTCGCTCTTTTCCGGCGAGGCTTGGCTGGTGTGGCGGATGCCTTGTCTTCCGTTCCGGCTGGTGCGGCGCTGCCTGCCGTGGTTTCGACCGTTTCTTCAGCAGCTTTCCGACGGGTGGAAGGGCGGCGTGTTGGAGGGGTAGCCGACTCTTCGTGGTCGTCCACGGTTTCCGTGGCCGGTGTGGCTTCGGCCGTCTTTTTGCGGCGTGTGCGAGGCGTTGCCGGTTTTTTTTCCGGGACGTCGGCTTTGGCAGTTTCTGTTTCGGCTGTTTTTCTGGTGCGGGTAGTCGCCCTGCGTTTGCGTGCGGGGGGAGCTTCCTCACTCCCGGTATCTGCTGTGGGGTCTGCCGGGGCAGATGCTTCCTCAGCAGTGGCAGCCTTGCGGCGGGTGCGCTTTACCGTTTTCTTTGCCGGAGTGGAGGCGCTGCTTTCTGTCGCCTCATCTGGGGAGGGAGCATCTTCTGGCGTGGGTTTCACGCTGCGGCGGCGCGTCGTGCGCTTGGGTTTCTCGGCAGGCTCCGCAGCCTCAGCAGCCGGGGCTGTCTCATCAGCAACCGTGGCGGCTGGAGTCGTGGCTTTCTTCCTAGTACCGGCTGTCGTGCTGCGGCGTCGTGTGGCTGGCTTGCGGGCGGCAGTGGTGGTGTCATCCTGCACAGTATCGTCCGCTGGCTGTTCCGTCCCGGTTTCTGTCCCGGTGCGGGGTGTCTTCGTGCGGGGAGTGGACGTTTTCCGCACGCGGCTGGTGCTGCTGCGGGTCTTGGACGGACCAGAGGATGGTTTACTGCTCAAATGACTCTCGGAATGTTTCTGTTACAGGGCAGGCTGCCCGGCAGCCTGTCGGGCAGATGAAAGGCAACCGGAGAGGAAGGGTATCAGCCTCTCCGGTTCGTTAATATCCGTTATCGTCAAATGCCGTTTTTGGCAAGGTAATAGGCGGTCGCTCACAGTGAAGAGAGCTGGATGTCAGGCGCCGCCACCAAGAGCACCGGCGATGATGGCGATGATGCCTGCCAGCGCCATGAGGGCTGCCCGCCGATGCAGGGAGCTGAAAAGCTGCGGCTGAGGGCGGATGGCACGCCGTGCTGCCCGCAGTGGGCCGAAAAGCATGCTCAGGAAAATGACGATCATCACCAGCCCGCAGAAGGCCATGAGGTGGAACGGCCAAGGCAGATAGGCGCCTGCATGGATGATGAGGGCGATTCCGCTGAGGACAGCCACAGGGACGACGTGGCAGAGCGCCTTGAGATAACGGCCATAGGTCTGAAGCAGAACCGTGTTGGCCTGCTGTGCTTCCAGCAGGCGGACGCTGCGGCGGGACTGGAGGCAGAAGATGGCGCCACCGACCCAGTAGGTGATGCAGAGGAGATGCAGGGCGAGGATGAGCCCCCAGAGAATGGAACTGGTCATGGTCAATCCGTAACGTGTAACTGAGTGATTGGCCACGTCTTATAGAGGGAAGATTCCATTATGTCCTGTTTTCCGTATCAGGAAGCCCTGTCGCAGGCTCTTCTGGCTCCTGAGGATACACGGCGGATGGATCATGCCATGGCATCGACTCTGCCTGTAATCATGGAGAGAGCTGGCATGATGGCTGCCCGGGCTGTCTGCCAGCATGTCCGGCCCTGCCGGGCTCTGGTGGCCTGTGGGCCAGGGAACAATGGGGGCGATGGCTATGTGCTGGCCCGTCATCTGGCTGAGCGTGGCTGGCCTGTGTCCGTGGCGGTGCTGCATCCGCCTGAGCCTGGCAGTCTGGCTGACAGGATGGCAAAGCGCTGGCATGGGCCGGTAGTGGCTTTCACGCAGGAAGAGGCCCGACGGGCTGATCTGGTGATTGATGCCGTATTCGGTGCTGGCATGAACCGGTCCCTGCCGGAATGTGTCGAAGATTTCTTTGCTGCGGCACGGCAGATCATTGCCATTGACGTTCCATCTGGTCTGGACGGTGCTACAGGGGCGTGTTCGGGGCGTGTGGCAGCCTGCCGGATGACCATTGCCCTGATCCGCAAAAGGCCGGGCCATCTGCTGGAACCGGGGCGGTCGCTCTGTGGTGAGGTTGTCTGCGTCGATCTGGCGGCGCCTGCCGCTGCCATGATTCAGATGGAGAGTGTCCGGCTGTGGGAGAATGCACCGGGTTTATGGCGGCTCCCGGCGCAGAGGCCTGGGGACCACAAATACAGACGGGGCGTGGTAAGCATCTGTGGTGGTGCTGCCATGCACGGTGCCGCCTTGTTTGCGTTCGAGGCAGCCCGGCATGTCGGTGCCGGGCTTGTCCGCCTTACGGTGCCAGCCGAGGCTGCCACGCTGTACCGACTCGCTTCACCGGCTGCTATTGTGGATGCACAGCCCATGGAGCAGGCGCTGGAGGATGAGCGCCGGCACGTCTGGGTCTGTGGCCCCGGCCTGTGTCTGGAGGAGGTGGAGCGGACACTGCCATGCCTTCAGAAGTCTGGTCGAACAATCGTGGCTGATGCCGGTGCGCTGTCATGGGCGGCCGGGCACCCCGAGCGACTGAAGGGGGTTTCCGTCATGACGCCGCACATGGGTGAGTTTTCCCGCCTTTTCGGGCAGGTGGAGGGGAGCCGTCTGGAGGCCGCACGGCGCGCTGCAGCCCGGTTGGGTGTCGTGGTTGTTCTGAAGGGAGCTGATACGGTCATTGCGGCTCCGGATGGCCGTTTGTCCATCAACGTCCACGCCACGCCAGCTCTGGCCATTGCCGGGGCAGGGGATGTGCTGAGTGGGCTTGTCGGGGCCTTTCTCGCCGCAGGGCTGCCCGCCTGGGAGGCTGCTGCGGCGGCTGTCTGGGTTCATGGTGAGGCAGGACGGCGTGCTGCCCGCAGGAAAGCAGGCTGGATCGTACCGGAAGACCTTTTTGGAGAGCTGGGGGCGGCCCGGCATGCGGCTTCCAAGAGGCCTGAAGGGGACAGTGTGTGCGTGAGGGCAGAATAACAGGACCGCCCATGGCAGAAATGACATCTTTGCAAAGAGAAACCCTTGCCGATGCCTGTCTCATGCGCTAAATCCGCAGACTGATGAAGGGTCCGTGCCTGCCTGTCAGGGGGTGCGGATGCTGGAGAACAGGTCGTATGGTTCATGCGGGCGTGGTGAAATTGGTAGACACGCCAGATTTAGGTTCTGGTGGCGCAAGCTGTGGGGGTTCAAGTCCCTCCGCCCGCACCAAGGCAGTCTCCTCCTGAGTACAACAATGTCGATGATCCCCTTGTCATAGAGAAGGAATAGCGGTTTCATGCAGGTTACGCCCACACTCACCGAAGGCCTGAAGCGGTCCTTCACCGTAGTTATTCCCGCTGCTGACCTGCAGGGCCGTTGCGATGCCCGTCTGGCTGAAGTGGCTCGTGATGTGAAGCTTCCCGGCTTCCGCCCGGGCAAGGTTCCGGCCTCCGTCGTCAAGCAGCGCTTTGGTGAATCCGTCCAGGCGGAAGTGACGGAAAAGCTGGTGCAGGAGAGCGTGAAGTCCCTGCTGGAAGAGCGTGACATCCGCCCGGCCATGCAGCCGAAGGTTGAGATCGTTTCTGGTGGAACTGAGGGCAAGCCCTTCGAATTCACGTTGGAGATGGAAATCCTGCCAGAAATCCCGACCCCGGACATGGCAGGCACGAAGCTGACCCGCTACAGTGCCAAAGTTGCTGATGAGGTTGTGGACAAGGCTCTGGCCGAGGTTGCCCAGCGCAACCGCAAGTTCGAGACGGTGGATGAGAACCGTCCGGCTGGCAAGGGTGATGTGCTGAACGTCAATTTCGTTGGCAAGAAGGATGGCGTGCCGTTTGATGGTGGCACGGCCGAGGATGTCAATGTCGAGATTGGCGGTGCTGGTTTCATCCCCGGTTTTGCCGAGCAGATGGAAGGCATGAAGCCGGGTGAGGAACGCACGATCACGGTGACCTTCCCGGAGAATTACCAGGCCAAGGAGCTCGCCGGTCAGGAAGCTACATTCGAGATCAAGGCCAATGCGCTGAAGAAGCCGGTCGATCCGACGATTGATGATGAGTTTGCCAAGTCTCTGGGGCTGGAGAGCGTCGAGCAGATGCGCAAGCTGATTGCCGAGCAGGCAGAGGGCGAGTACAAGCAGCTTTCCCGTATGCGCATCAAGCGGGACCTGCTGGACATCCTGTCCGAGAAGGTTGACTTTGAGGCACCGCAGAGCATGGTGGATGCCGAGTTCGGCCAGATCTGGAGCCGTATCGAGGCTGAGCGCAAGAATGGCAGCCTTGATGAGAAGGATGCTGCCAAGGATGAGGAAACCCTGCGGGCCGACTATCGCAGGATTGCCGAGCGCCGTGTGAAGCTGGGTCTGCTTCTGGCCGAGCTTGGCCGCAAGCAGGACATCCAGGTCTCGCAGGAAGAGCTGCTCTCTGCCATGCAGCAGGAGGCTCGCCGTTACCCGGGGCAGGAGCAGGCCGTGTTCGAGTTCTTTACGAAGAATCCTCAGGCCATCGATACCCTGCGCGGGCCAATCCTTGAGGATAAGGTCGTCGATTATCTGATCGAGCTGGCTGAAGTGACCGACAAGGAAGTGACGGCAGAGGAACTGGCCAACATTCCGGATGCTGACTGATTGCTGCATCTGAGGAAGGAAGGGGCAGCAGCCGCTGCCCCTTTTTTTTGCTCTTGGCAGGAAGATTCCTCTGATATTAGTCCATTCTGTGCGAAGACACGGGCAAAGAGGGTGTGCTAGGCTAGGGGGAGTTGTAAAGGAAAATACCTATGGGCATTGAAGACCGTAATCCTCTGGACGTGTTCAATAACACTCTTGTTCCAATGGTGGTGGAGCAGACCTCAAGGGGTGAGCGCTCTTTCGACATCTATTCCCGGCTTTTGCAGGAGCGTATCATTTTTCTGACAGGCCCGGTCTATGACCAGGTCTCGTCTCTGATCTGTGCGCAGCTGCTCTATCTTGAGAGTGTCAGCCCGACCAAGGAAATCTCTTTCTATATCAACAGCCCTGGTGGGGTCGTTTCTGCCGGTCTGGCGATGTACGACACCATGCAGTATATCCGTTCACCGGTCAGCACGGTCTGTATCGGTCAGGCTGCGTCCATGGGGTCACTGCTGTTGGCTGCCGGTGAGGCGGGCCGCCGTTTCTGCCTGCCCAATGCCCGTGTCATGGTCCACCAGCCTTCCGGTGGAGCGCAGGGGCAGGCGTCGGACATCGAAATTCAGGCCCGTGAAATCCTGCATATCCGTCGCCGGCTGAATGAGATCTACCGTGAGCATACAGGGCGTGCGCTGGAGGAAATCGAGGAGGCGCTGGAGCGTGACCGTTATCTCTCTGCTGCGGAGGCCAAGGAGTTCGGGCTGGTGGATGAGGTTGTGACACGTCATCCCGCGGAGAAGAAAAGGGCCTGATCTGATTGTTGAACAGGGCATTCAGGGGTCTGAACATACCCGTCTCCCATACGGGTTTGAGGAGCTGTAATGAGCGGAAAAGATAGCGATTCAAAGAATACGCTTTATTGTTCATTCTGTGGGAAATCCCAGCATGAGGTGAAGAAACTCATTGCCGGGCCAACCGTATTCATCTGTAATGAATGTGTTGAACTGTGCACGGACATCATCCGTGAGGAGCGGAACACAGGCCCTGTGACCAGTGGTGAAGGGGTGCCAACTCCACGGGAAATCTGCCAGATACTCAATGATTATGTCATTGGCCAGAGTGAAGCCAAGAAGGTGCTTTCGGTGGCGGTGCATAATCATTACAAGCGGCTGGAGCAGTCCGAAAAGGCTGGTGATGTCGAGATCGGCAAGGCCAACATCATGCTGATCGGTCCGACGGGAACGGGGAAGACCCTGCTGGCCCAGACACTGGCCCGCATTCTGGACGTTCCCTTCACCATGGCCGATGCCACGACACTGACAGAAGCTGGCTATGTGGGAGAGGATGTTGAGAACATCATCCTCAAGCTGCTTCAGGCCTGTGATTATAATGTTGAACGTGCCCAGCGTGGCATTGTCTATATTGATGAGATCGACAAGATTTCCCGCAAGGCGGAGAATCCGTCCATCACCCGGGATGTCTCTGGTGAAGGCGTGCAGCAGGCTCTGCTGAAGCTGATGGAAGGTACGGTGGCCTCCGTTCCTCCGCAGGGAGGGCGCAAGCATCCGCAGCAGGAGTTCGTGCAGGTCGATACGACCAACATGCTCTTCATCTGTGGCGGGGCCTTTGCCGGGCTGGACAAGGTCATCAGTGCCCGTGGCAAGGGCAGTGGCATTGGTTTTGGGGCGGATGTGCGCTCCGAGGATGACCGCAAGCTGGGAGATATCCTCAAGGATATCGAGCCGGAAGACCTCATGAAATACGGCCTGATTCCGGAATTCATTGGCCGTCTGCCGGTCATCGCCACGCTGAATGACCTTGATGAGGCCGCTCTCGTCCAGATTCTGACAGAGCCGAAAAATGCTCTGGTCAAGCAGTATCAGCGTCTCTTCCAGATGGAAGGGGTGGAGCTGGAGTTTGAGGAAGAGGCCATCAAGGGGATTGCTGCCCGTGCCATCGAGCGGCAGACCGGGGCCCGGGGTCTGCGTTCCATCATGGAAAAAATCCTGATGGAAACGATGTTTGACCTTCCAGGCCGGAAGAATGTCGACAAGGTTGTCGTCACCCGGGATGTGGCGGAAGGCCGTGCAGAGCCTGTCTATGTTCATGGCCAGCAGGCTGAGGAAGAAAAACAGGCGGACTGAAAGAGGCGGATGCTGGCAGATTTCCATCATCTGCCAGCGCTTCGCAGCGCCAGGGGTATTGTCCCTTGTGCCTTGATACCCCACATAGAGATACAGAATGAAAGAGCCCCTTGCCGTGCCACTTTTTCAGGGCGGCGGGGGTTTGATCGTCCGTTATGGAGATCCTGAAGCATGAGTGACGAAAAGAAACCAAAGACAGCCCGCCGCAAGACTGCTGCCAAGGATGCCGACAAGGGTAGCGTCGCCCGGACGCGGCGTACGGCTTCCACGTCTGCTACCCGTAAAGATGGAGAGGCCAAGGCTTCTGCGGCTCCTCGCAGGAAGGCTGCGTCCTCCAAGGCTGAAAGCGGCAAGGCTACAGTGGCCGTTCAGTCGCCCCGGAAGGAAGCGCCTGTCATGCCGGTGCTGCCCCTGCGGAATATTGTCGTCTTCCCACACATGATTGTTCCACTCTTTGTGGGACGTGAGAAATCAATCCATGCTCTGGAGCAGATGCCGGAGGATGTCCGTGAGATCATTCTCGTGTCCCAGAAAGATGTGGGCAAAGATGAGCCGACTGTTGATGATGTGTTCCGCATCGGGACGGTTGCCAGCGTCCTCCAGCTTCTGAAATTGCCCGATGGTACGGTGAAGGTTCTGGTGGAAGGGCTGCGCCGTGTCCGTCTTGTTGGCCTGAAGGAGCAGGATGGCTATTTTCAGAGCTCTGTGGAAGACCTTCCTGATGAGCTGGGTGCCCGTGGTGGGGAACGTGAAGCTCTGGCCCGTTCTGCCGTAAAACGGTTTGAGGATTATGCCCGGCTGAACAAGAAGGTGGCGCCGGAGGTACTGGCCTCGGTCAGCCATCTGGAGGATCCGTCCCGTCTGGCGGATACGATTGCCAGCCACCTCAACCTGCGGATTCCGGAACGGCAGGAGCTGCTGGAAACCCTCTCCGTGGAGGAGAGGCTGGAGCGTGTCTTTGCGGGGATGGAAGCGGAAATAGACGTTCTTCAGGTGGAGAAGCGTATCCGCAGCCGTGTGAAGAAGCAGATGGAGAAAACCCAGCGGGAGTATTATCTGAATGAGCAGATGAAGGCCATTCAGAAAGAACTGGGTGAAGGCGAGGATGGCCGTGACGAACTTGCCGAGATCGAAGAGAAGATCGAAACGCAGGGGCTAAGCCAGGAAGCCAGGGAGAAGGCCCGTGGCGAGCTGAAAAAGCTGCGGAGCATGAGCCCCATGTCTGCCGAGGGCACAGTGGTCCGCAGTTATCTGGACTGGCTGGTCAGCCTGCCATGGAAGAAACGCTCCAAACTGGCAAAATCCCTCCAGAAGGCGGAAGACGTTCTTGAGGCTGATCACTATGGGTTGGAGAAGATCAAGGAACGTGTCCTCGAGTATCTGGCCGTCCAGAGCCGTGCGAAGAAGCTGAAGGGGCCGATCCTCTGTCTGGTTGGCCCTCCGGGTGTTGGCAAGACCTCTCTGGCACGGTCCATCGCCAGGGCGACAGGGCGGAAATATGTCCGCATTTCCCTTGGGGGGATGAAGGATGAATCCGAGATACGTGGTCACAGACGGACCTATATCGGTGCCATGCCGGGCAAGATTGTCCAGGGTATCAAGAAGGCCGGGGTGAGCAATCCACTCTTCCTGCTGGATGAGGTGGACAAGCTGGGGTCGGACTGGCGGGGGGATCCGTCTTCCGCCCTGCTGGAGGTGCTGGACCCGGAACAGAACAACACGTTCGGGGACCATTACCTCGAGGTGGAATATGATCTTTCTGACATCATGTTCATCGCCACGGCCAATTCTCTCGACATGCCCCAGCCGTTGCTGGACCGCATGGAGATCATCCGCCTTTCTGGATATACGGAACAGGAGAAGCTGGAGATCGCCAAGAGGCATCTGCTGGCCAAGCAGGCGAAAGAGCATAATCTGAAGCCTGGTGAATGGCACGTGACAGACGAGGCTCTTCTGGCGCTTATCCGGTCTTATACACGGGAAGCCGGGGTGCGCAGTCTGGAGAGGATGATCGCCCGTCTGGCGCGTAAGGCCGTGCGTGAGATTCTGTCTGGCAAGGTGAAAAAGATCGAGGTGACGCCAGAGACGCTGGAGGTTTATGCCGGTGTCCCACGTTACCGTCATGGTGAGGCTGATCAGGAGGATCAGATCGGTATCGTGACGGGCCTGGCCTGGACACAGGTTGGCGGAGAGATCCTGACCATCGAGAGCCTGACCATGCCGGGCAAGGGCACGATCCGTCATACCGGCAAGCTTGGTGATGTGATGAAGGAGAGCGTGTCTGCGGCTTTCTCCTATGTGAAGTCCCGTGCCGAGACATTCGGTATCGACCCGGCCGTGCTTGAGAAAACGGACATTCACGTGCACCTGCCAGAGGGGGCCGTGCCGAAGGATGGCCCTTCTGCGGGTTCAGCGCTGACCACGTCTCTCGTCAGTGTGCTGACACGCATCCCGGTCCGGCATGATGTTGCCATGACGGGGGAGGTGACCCTGCGTGGCCGTGTTCTGGAGATTGGTGGGTTGAAGGAGAAGCTGCTCGCAGCTCTGCGGGCTGGCATCAAGACGGTTCTCATCCCGGAAATGAATGTCAAGGACCTGGCTGAGATTCCTGAAAATGTGAAAGAAGGGTTACAGATCATTCCCGTCCAGCATATGGATGAAGTGCTGAATATTGCCTTGACAGAGCCGCCGAAGGCTTTGGCAGCGGGGCAGATGGCGGGCAGGAGTGCCAAGAAAGTGAACGGGGAAGGAATTTCTCGCTCAATTCAACATTAAGTAAGGGTATTCTTGGCTTCAGGCTGTTGACGCGGACGAAAACCGCTTCATAGTGCAGGTGTAAATCGCAATATGTGATTCTGGCCTCTTTGCGAGGCTGTCTCACCAAACGTTGAAAGGCTTACCATGGAGAAACCTCTGAACAAGCAGGAACTCATTGCTTCCGTTGCCGAGGCTGCTGATCTTCCCAAGGCGAAGGCTGGTGATGTCGTGGATGCCGTGTTCGGCACCATCGAGAAGACCCTGGCCAAGGGGCAGGAAGTTCGCCTGGTAGGCTTTGGCAGCTTCGTGACAGCCACCCGCAAGGCTGCCAAGGGCCGCAACCCGCGTACGGGTGAAGAGATCGACATTCCGGCTTCCACGTCCGTGCGTTTCAAGCCGGGCAAGGGCCTGAAGGATGCCGTCAGCAAGTAAGCTGGCATCGTGGAAACGGGGAAGATAATTTTCTGAAAAAAAATGAGAATTCCCCGTTGCGCTCCGTGAGGCTTTTGCCTATAAACCGGGGCGGGCAATTAGCTCAGCGGTAGAGCGTCTCGTTTACACCGAGAGGGTCGGCGGTTCGATCCCGTCATTGCCCACCATCTTACATTCAAGTTTTTTTATGACCTGGCGTTTCGAATATCATGAAACGCTGGCATCCACTTCCGATCTCTGTCGGGAACGGGCTGAAGCCGGCGAAGAAGACAGGCTGGCCGTTGTGGCAGAGCGACAGAGCGCAGCCCGGGGAAGCCGGGGGCGTAGCTGGCAGAGTGGCGAGGGAAATCTGGCATTTTCCTTTCTTTTCCGTTTTTCCGAAAATCAGGCCATGCGGGCGGTTCTGCCCTATATGGTGGCTCTGGCCCTTCGTGATGGGCTCGTGGCCGCAGCGGATCTGTCGGGGGAGGCTTCAGCCTCGCTATGGCTGAAATGGCCGAACGATCTTCTGCTTTCAGGCCGGAAAATGGCAGGTATTCTGATTGAAACCGGTTTTCTGGCAGCCGGGGCAAAGGGGCTGCCCTGTTGGGCGGTCATAGGCATGGGGGCCAATCTGCGGCAGGCTCCGATCATGGAAGGCCGGACACTCGCAGCCCTTTCCGAGGTCTGCTCTCCGCCGGATGCCCAGGCCTGCGCCCAGGCCATCGTGCGAGCGTTCGATGGATGGATGGAACGTTGGCAGCGTGAGGGCAACGGTGTGATCTGGGAGAGCTGGATGGAGCGTGCTCATCCTCTGGGTACTCGACTGATCCTTCGAAGACATGGTAGGGAAGTAGCAGGACAATTCGCCGGGCTTGATGCGCAGGGACATCTTCTGCTCGCACTGGACGATGGTGGCATGACCTCGGTCGTGACGGGTGATGTGATCTGTGAGTAAGGGAGGGGATGTGCTGCTCGTCATTGATGCTGGCAATACAAATGTGGTTTTTGCCGTTCATGATGGCGAAGCATGGGTAGGACGCTGGCGCATCTCGACGGATGATCGCAGAACGGCGGATGAATATGCCGTCTGGCTGCTGGCCTTGATGGAACGGGCAGGTTTGGGTCCGGATTGTGTAACGCAGGCCATTATCGGGACGGTGGTTCCGGCTGCGTTGTATGATCTGCGGCGCCTGTGCCGTAGCTGGCTGCATGTGGAGCCTCTTGTGGCCAATCATGAGCTGGACTGGAACATGGATGTGCTGGTGGATACGCCGGCAGAGCTTGGGGCTGACCGCCTGCTGAACGGCCTTGCCGCCCGGCAGCTTTACGGCGGGGGCCCGCTGGTGGTTGTGGATTTTGGTACGGCGACAACCTTCGATGTTGTCGATGCTCGGGGCCGCTATTGCGGTGGAGCGATTGCACCGGGGGTCAATCTCTCGATGGATGCCCTGCATCAGGCAGCGGCCCGTCTGCCCCGTGTCAGTGTTGGCCGGCCGGTGGAAGCAATAGGCCGCAGCACAAGTGTTGCGATGCGATCAGGCCTCTTCTGGGGGTATGTAGGTCTGGTCGAAGGGATTGTTCACCGCATTGCCGGTGAGATGGATGGACGTCCCCGGGTTGTGGCGACGGGCGGTCTGGCTCCGCTCTTCTCCGAGGGGACAACGTTATTTGATGAAGTGGCACCCGACCTGACGCTGGAGGGACTGCGCCTCCTGGCCGGGCAGAACAGGGACCGTTTCATCACCGATTTTTCCGGGCAACAGGCCCATACCGCCTTCGGGCACCCTGATAATTCTTGAACAGGAACTGATGCGTTTATGACAGACCAGAAGAGTGATTTTGCCTTCCTTCCCTTGGGAGGGACGGGCGAGATCGGCATGAATTTCAATCTCTACCGCCTGCGCGAAAATGGTGAGGAACACTGGCTGGCCATCGATTGTGGCATCGGCTTCTCCGGCAATGATACGCCGGAAGCCGACGTGCTGATGTCCGATCCGACCTTCATCGCAGAACGGAAAGACAGTCTGCACGGGCTGGTCATTACCCACGCCCATGAGGACCATGTGGGGGCTGTAGCTCATCTCTGGCGGCAGATGCGCTGTCCTGTCTACGCCACGCCGTTCACGGCGGCCGTGCTGCGGCGCAAGCTGAGCGAGGCGAACCTTCAGAACCAGGTCGTCATCCACATCATCATGCCGGGTTCCCGGTTTGAGGTCGGGCCGTTCGATCTCCAGTTCATCCCGGTAACCCACTCCATTGTGGAAGCCCAGTCCGTCGCCATTCGCAGTCCGTATGGCATTGTCATTCATACCGGGGACTGGAAGCTGGACCCGACTCCGCTTGTCGGCCCCGTGACGGACGAGGATGCCTTCCGTGCATTGGGTGATGAAGGCGTGTTGGCCATGGTGGGTGACAGCACCAATGTCATGAAGGAGGGGCGGTCCCAGTCTGAGGCGGATGTCCGTGTCGGCCTGACGGAAATGATTGCCGGGCTGGAAGGACGTGTGGCCGTGACGTGCTTCGCCAGTAACGTGGCCCGTGTGGAGAGCATCGCCAAGGCGGCGCTCGCTTCTGGCCGTGAGGTGATGGTGGTGGGACGCTCCCTGCGCAATCTGGAGGCCGCCGCCCGGGAATGTGGCTACTTTGCCGATCTGCCGCCTTTCCTGACGGAATATGACATCAAGGATGTTCCTGATGAAAACCTGCTGATGATCATTACGGGGAGCCAGGGTGAGGCCCGCTCCGCCCTGTCTCGTATCGCCTGTGATACCCATTCCACCATTTCCCTGGGGGAAGGGGACACGGTGATTTACAGCTCCCGTGTCATTCCGGGGAATGAGCAGGCCGTCATGACGGTGCAGGACAATCTGACACGTCGTGGCGTGACCGTGCTGACGGACAAGGATGGCATGGTGCATACATCCGGCCATGCAACGGGTGGGGATATCCGCCATCTCTACAGCCTTGTTCGCCCCCGTTACAGCATTCCCACCCATGGGGAATGGCGCCATCTGACAGCCCACGGGGCTTTGGCCCGTGAGGCCGGTGCTGAGGCCGTGCTGCTGGAGGATGGTGACATCCTCAATCTGGGGCCGGGGCCGGTCGAGGTGGTCGATACGGCTCCGACGGGCCTTCTGGCTCTGGATGGTGACCGCCTTCTGCCCATGACGGGCGGTGTGCTGGCGGCCCGTCGCCGGATGCTTTTCAATGGCGTGGTGCTGGCCAGCTTTGCCGTGGATGATGAGGGTTATGTCATTGGCGAACCACGCATCAGTGCACCAGGTCTTCTGGAGCGGGATGACCCTGAAAGCACCCGCATCCGTGAAGAATTCGCCTATGCCATTGATGAGATTCCTGATGAATTCCGTCAGGACGATCAGGCCTTCCGGGATGTGGCCCGCACAGCCCTGCGGCGGGCACTCGGCCGCAAGCTGCGGAAGCGTCCGCTGGTTGATGTCCATCTCCTGCGCGTCTGAGGGAAAAAGAACATGCGGTTAAGTCAGGCATTCCAGCCTACTCTGAAAGAAGTCCCCGCCGAGGCGCAGATTGCCTCACACCGGCTGATGCTGCGGGCGGGGCTTGTGCGGCAGACATCCTCGGGCATCTATACATGGCTGCCCGCCGGGCTGCGTGTCCTGCGGAACATCGCCACCATCGTGCGGCAGGAGCAGGACCGGATTGGCGGACAGGAAATCCTGATGCCGACCGTTCAGTCCGCCGATCTGTGGCGGCGTTCCGGCCGTTATGATGCGTACGGACCGGAGATGCTGCGTCTTGAGGACCGGCACGGGCGTGAGATGCTTTACGGCCCGACCAATGAGGAAATGGTGACGGACCTTTTCGGCAGCACGGTGAAATCCTACCGTGAGCTGCCGAAGATGCTCTACCACATCCAGTGGAAGTTCAGGGACGAGGTCCGCCCCCGCTTCGGCGTGATGCGTGGCCGTGAGTTCTACATGAAGGACGGTTACAGTTTCGACCTGTCCTATGAGGATGCGGTGAGCAGCTATTACCGCATCATGCTGTCCTACCTGAAGATTTTCCGCCGTCTTGGTGTGCAGGCCGTGCCGATGGCGGCCGATACGGGGCCGATTGGTGGCGAGCTGAGCCATGAGTTCCTCGTTCTTGCTCCGACAGGGGAGAGTGAGGTCTTCTATGATGCTGGCTGGGACGAGATTGACTGGGACAGCATCGGCCTGGACCCGCAGAAGGAGGAAGACCTTCAGAAACTCCGTGAGATCGTGAAGACGACCTATTCCGCCACGGATGAAAAACATGACCTTTCCGCCTGGGAGGCTGTGCCGGAAGACCGCCGTCGTGGTGGCCGGGGCATCGAGGTCGGCCACATCTTCTATTTCGGCACGAAATATACCGAATCCATGGGTGTGGAAGTGAGCGGTGCCGATGGTGCGCCCCTGCATCCGCACATGGGGTCCTATGGCATCGGGGTGTCCCGTCTGGTCGGAGCCATCATCGAGGCGTCTCATGATGAAGCCGGGATCATCTGGCCGGAAGAGGTGGCTCCCTATCGGGCGGTTCTGCTCAACCTCCGCCCTGGTGATGAGCTGTGCGACCAGCTCTGTGAAACCATCTACAGCCGTGACCCGGAAGGGCTGCTCTATGATGACCGGTCCGACCGTGCCGGGGTGAAATTCAATGATGCCGACCTGATGGGTCATCCGTGGCAGATCATTGTCGGTCCCCGTGGGGCCAAGGCGGGCATGGTGGAGCTGAAGCATCGTGCCTCCGGCGAACGCAGCGAACTGCCTCTTGATGAAGCTCTGGCGAAACTGGGGCTTGGTTGAGCATGTTCGGGCGGTTTGAGCGAACGGTTGCCCTGCGTTATCTGAGGGCCCGCAAGGGGGAGCGTTTTGCGTCGGTCATTGCGCTGTTCTCCCTTGTCGGCATCTCTCTGGGGGTGGCGACGCTCATCATCGTCATGGCCGTGATGAACGGCTTCAAGGCCGACCTCATGGGCCGGATTCTCGGCCTGCATGGAGACCTGAATGTCTATGCCTATGGGCAGGTCATCCGGGACTACAAGGATGATGCCGCATTGATCCGCAGGGTGCCCGGCGTGACGCAGGTCCTGCCCATGACGCAGGGCACGGTCCTTGCGGAGGCGGGGCGTTATTCCACCGGGGCGATGCTGGAAGGGCTGGCACAGGAGGACCTGCGGAACTGGAAGGCTCTCAGCGATGGAATCATGGAAGGCAGTCTGGATGACTTCCAAGGGGATTCCGCCGTTGCCGTGGGGGTCACGCTGGCCGAGCGGGCCGGGCTGCATGTCGGTTCGTCGCTGACCATTCTCTCGCCCAACGGGCAGGCCACGCCATTCGGCACGATGCCACGGGTGCGGAAACTGCACGTGGCCCTGGTCTTTGATGCCAACTGGAATGATTACAACAGCAACATCATTCTCATGCCACTGGCAGCCTCCCAGAAATTCCTGATGATGGGAGACGGGGTCTCGCTGATGCAGGTCAGCACCTCCGACCCGCTGAATGTCAGGCCGGTCAGCCGCCAGATCACGGAGGCCTTGAATGATCCCCGTCTTCAGGTGCTGGACTGGACACAGAGTGCCAACGGTTTTCTGGATGCCGTGACGGTAGAACAGAACGTGATGTTCCTCATCCTTACGCTCATCATTCTGGTGGCGGCCTTCAACGTGATCTCCTCGCTCATCATGATGGTCAAGGACAAGACACGGGACATCGCCGTCCTGCGGACTTTCGGAGCCAGCCGGGGCAGCGTGATGCGCATTTTCCTCATGTGCGGAGCGTCTGTTGGCGTCGTGGGGACCGTGGTGGGGACGGGGCTGGGCATCTGCTTCGCCCTGAACATCGAGCGGATCCGTCACGTTCTGGAATCCCTGACGGGCACGGACCTGTTCAATCCTGAGGTCTATTTCCTGGCCCGGCTGCCGGCCCGTCTGGTCTGGTCGCAGGTTGTGGAAGTCGCCGTGCTGTCGCTGGCCCTGTCCCTGCTGGCCACGCTGTATCCCTCATGGCGTGCGGCGAAGACCGACCCGGTGGAGGCCCTGCGTCATGAGTGACACGAAACAGACCACGGTTCTGACGCTTGAGAAGCTGGGGCGGTCCTTCCGTTCCGGGGATGAAGAACTGCACATTCTCCGGGAGGCTGATCTTTCCCTGAAAAGTGGTGAGCTGGTTGCCCTCGTGGCCCCGAGCGGCACGGGCAAGTCCACGCTGCTGCATCTGGCTGGCCTTCTGGAACGCCCCGACAGGGGAGAGGTTCTTATCAGGGAGAAGGCCACATCCAGACTGGGCGAGGCGGGACGGACGGCCTTGCGGCGGGATGAAATCGGCTTCGTGTATCAGTTCCATCATCTGCTGCGGGAATTCACGGCCGTGGAGAATGTCATGCTGCCCCAGCTTGCGGCAGGCGTGAAACCTGCCGAGGCCCGGAAGCGGGCAGAAGACCTGCTGGTCCGTTTTGGGCTGTCCCATCGGCTGGAGGCTCTGCCGGGACGCATGTCCGGTGGGGAGCAGCAGCGTACGGCCATCGCCCGTGCGCTGGCGAACCGGCCCAGCCTGCTGCTGGCCGATGAGCCGACGGGCAATCTGGATACGAAAACCGCCGATCTCGTCTTCGCCGAGCTGATGCGTGTGGTGCGGGAAGAGGGCGTGGCGGCTTTGATCGCCACCCATAATGAGGCTCTGGCGGCGGCGATGGACCGTACCGTCACGCTGGATGAAGGGCGGATCGTTCCTTTTCAGGGGTAGGGCGTTTTCTGTTCCGCCCCGGCGTGGGGGCGTGGTAAATGGGCGGCATGTCCTATGCCAGCTTTGTCCATCTCCGTAATCATTCCGCCTATTCCCTCAGCCAGGGGGCGATTCGTGTCTCCGAGCTTGTGGAGCTGGCCAAAAAGAATGCCATGCCCGCCGCCGCCCTGACGGACAGCGGCAACATGTTTGGCGGGCTGGAATTTTCCCAGAGCTGCCGCAAGGCCGGTGTGCAGCCCATCATCGGGTGCCAGCTGGCCCTGCCGTCAGCTTCGGGCAGGCCCGGTGTCCCGGCGGAACCGCTGGTCGTTCTGGCCCGGACGGAAGAAGGGCTGGAGAATCTTCAGTATCTTTCCACGCAGGGCTTCCTGAATGGGGATTCGGCAGACCCGTCCATGCCGCTGGACGTGCTGTGCAGCCGTGCCGGTGGGCTGTTCCTGTTGACGGGTGGCAACCGGGGGCCGATCAACCGGCTCCTGCTGGGGGAGCAGAGGGCTGCGGCGAAGCAGATGCTCGAGCGTCTCAGGGAGGCCTTTGGGGGGTATGTGGCCGTCGAGATCAACCGGCTGGATGAAGCTGGTGAGGAGATCACGGAGCCGCAGCTGATCGCTCTGGCCGATGAGCTGGACCTCCCGCTTGTGGCGACCAATGAATGTTTCTTTCCCCGACCGGAACTGCATGAGGCGCACGATGCGCTGCTCTGCATCGCCCAGGGGCGTACCATGGCGGAGGAAGACCGCTGGCGTGTTTCCCGTCAGGCATGGTTCAAGACTCCGGATGAAATGCGGAAGCTCTTCCATGACCTGCCGGAGGCCTGCGACAATACGCTGGTGATCGCCCGTCACTGTGCCGTGGCGGTGAATACCCGCAAGCCGCTCCTGCCTGTCTGTCCGAAAGTTCGTGAAGGCAGCACGGAAGAGGAAACCCTGCGGGCCATGGCGCAGGAAGGGCTGGAGAAACGTCTGGCTGTCATGAAGGATGGGGAGAACCGTCGGGCCGAGTACGAGGAGCGGCTGGAGACCGAGCTGAAAATCATAGCCGATATGGGCTTCCCCGGTTACTTCCTCATCGTGGCGGACTTCATCCAGTGGGCCAAGGCGCATGACATTCCGGTGGGTCCGGGGCGTGGGTCCGGTGCTGGATCACTGGTAGCCTATGCGCTGACCATCACGGATATTGATCCCATTCCGTTCGGGCTGCTTTTCGAGCGGTTCCTGAATCCCGAACGTGTATCCATGCCGGACTTTGATATCGATTTCTGTCAGGACCGGCGGGATGAGGTCATCCGCTACGTGCGGAATGAATATGGCCACGAGCGTGTGGCGCAGATCATCACCTTCGGGAAACTCCAGGCCAAGGCGGCCGTGCGGGACGTAGGGCGTGTGCTGGGTCTGCCTTATGGCATGGTCAACCGTGTGGCGGAGCTGATCCCCAACAATCCGGCCAAACCGACACCACTGGCCCAGGCCATTGAGGAAGAACCCCGGCTTCAGGAGATGCGGGACACGGATGAGATGATCCGCCGCCTGCTGGAGATCGCCCTTCAGCTGGAGGGATTGTACCGCCACGCCTCGACCCATGCGGCCGGTGTGGTGATCGGGGACCGTGATCTTGTGGAGCTTGTGCCTCTCTACCGCGATCCACGAAGTGAGATGCTGGTCACCCAGTACAACATGAAGTTTGTGGAGCAGGCCGGGCTGGTCAAGTTCGACTTTCTGGGGCTGACGACCCTGACCATTCTCAAGCGGGGGGTCGATTTCCTGCGGGAGCTGGGGGAAGAGGTGGACCTCTCTCATATTCCGCTGGATGACAAGAAAACCTTCGAGATGATGGCCCGGGGAGACACGGCGGGTGTGTTCCAGTTCGAAGGGGCGGGCATGAGGGACATGCTCAAGCAGATGGCTGCCAGCCGTCTGGAAGACCTGATTGCCGGCGTGTCGCTCTACCGCCCCGGCCCGATGGAAAACATTCCTGAATATTGCCGCCGCAAGCATGGGGCACCGTGGGAGCCGCCTCACGAGGAAATCCGCCCGATTCTGGAAGAGACCTACGGCATCATGGTCTATCAGGAACAGGTGATGCAGATTGCCCAGAAGATGGCAGGCTACAGCCTTGGCGGGGCCGACCTGCTGCGGCGGGCCATGGGCAAGAAGATCGCCTCGGAGATGGAGAAACAGCGGGCCATTTTCTGCGAAGGGGCTACGAAGAGGGGCATCCCTGCCGAGAAAGCCGAAGAGGTGTTCGACCTCATGGCCAAATTCGCCAATTATGGCTTCAACAAGTCTCATGCTGCCGCTTATGCCTTCGTGTCCTATCAGACGGCCTGGATGAAGGCGAACCATCCTGTTCCCTTCCTGGCAGGCTGCATGTCTCTGGCACGGGAAAAGACGGAAAAGCTGGCGGCTCTCTGCCAGGAAGCCAGACGCATGGGGATCCCTGTCCTGCCGGTGGACATCAATAAATCCCAGGCCGATTTTTCCATCGAGAGGATGGAGGACGGGCAGCTGGGCATCCGTTACGCCCTGGCAGCGGTCAAGCGGGTTGGTTTCGTGGCTATGGAAGGGCTGGTGCGGGACCGTGGAGAAAAGCCGTTCTGCGATCTCACCGATTTTGCCGAACGGTGTGATTCCCGGCACATCAACAAGATACAGATGGAGAGTCTGGCCAAGGCAGGTGCGTTCGACAGTCTGGAGCCAGACCGTCACACCGTGTTTGCCAGTGCGGAGATCATCCTGCGGCGGGCGCAGTCCCGGGCGCAGGAGAAGGAAGTGGGACAGGCCGGTCTGTTCGGTGGGGGTGTCGATAGCAGCCTGCGGGAGGTCCTGCGGTTGAAGAAGGTCCGTCCCTGGCCGGATTTTGAGCGTCTCTCTCATGAGGCCGGGGTAATCGGGTTCCATATGAGTGCCCATCCGCTGGATGCTTACAGGCAGGTGCTGCGCCGACTGGGGATCACGCCTGCTCTCCAGCTGGAGAGCAGGGCGCATCAGGGTGTATCACGTGTTTCCATTGCGGGCTGTGTGGTGGACAAGAAGGAGCGTCCCACCAAGACCGGCAAGAAGATGGCATGGGTCACCCTGACGGATGCCAGCGGTGGCTGCGAAGTCACGTTATTTTCGGAAACATTGCAGAGTTGCCGGGACATGCTTGTGGCTGGGCAGGCTGTCCTGGTGCAGGCGGAGCTGAAATTGGATGGAGATGCCCTGCGCATCACGGCCAATAGCGTGCAGGACCTGGAAACAGCCGCAGCCAATGAGCAGGGAGAGCTGCGTATTTGGATTGATGATGAGGCAGCTCTGGCCCCCCTTCATGACATGCTGGCAGAGGTCAGGGGCGGGCGGGGGCGTGTCGTGCTGTTGCCTACTCTTGAGGAGACGCAGGCGATTGAGATCAGGCTGCCGGGTTTCTATCGTGTCACGCCCCGTCTGGCGGAGCAGATGCACACACTGGAAGGAATCAGAAAGCTGGAACAGGCCTGAAACAGAAAGCCCCGCCTGTCAGGGCGGGGCGCTGTGGCATCAGAAGGGGATGGGAAGTTCGACACCATTGACCTTGACGGTGCCATTCTTCACGACGATGTGCCAGCCAACATGGTGGTCGGGCTCTCTGGCGCTCATGAAGCGGGCAATGAGCAGGGCGGCTTTGAGTTCTGTCGGGGCTACCCTGTTGACCCGATCGATCATTTCGCCGATCCGCCCAATGGAAAGGTGAACATCCGCCTTGAGGTTTTTTGTTCCTTCACCTGCCACGACCGTGCCCGTTCCAGTCACATCGCTGCCGTTGATGACGGTCTGGAACCTGTTGATGGTCAGATGATAGGGGGGCTGGGCTGCCGGTGTGAAGCTGACATCGCCAGACAGGGTCGGTGGCAGCAGGATGGCGCCGGGGGAATGAAGACCACTGGCATCAAACACGACATGAATGGTCGGTGTGGTGCTGAGGACATTCACATGTGCCGAGCTGGCGGTGGAGACCCGGTCTGGCCGGGTCATGGTGATGCCGCTCCAGTGCAGTTCCGGCAGGGTGTTTTTCACCTCTTCCACTTCGGGCAGAGGCTGTGTAGAGCAGACATCCGTCATGCCACGGTGATAGGCTGTCAGGGCAGCATAGGCGACCGCCGCATTGAGGCGGGTCAGGGCGGCCTCATCCATTTTCTGCTTATGATCAACAGCCGTGGCGGAGACGACCGAGATGCGGTGCTGCGTGCCTGTCAGCTCGGCTTTCATGCCCTGGATGGTTACGCCATGGCCGGTCCTGATGACCTGGCCGGGAGAGTAGGTAAAACAGTCCGCCGAAAGGTGCGGCAGCGTATCGGCCGCTGCCGTGGGCAGGAGGGACTGGCTGCTCAATGCCAGCAGGGAGAGGCTGGCTGCAGCGGCCAGCGTGCGGAAAGGACGGGCAGGATGATGTCGCATGATGTTTTTGAGAGTGGCGGAGTCCGGGGCGCCTGACAATGGGGGAGAGGAAAATTATCCTCTCCGTCCCTGTCGGGCAGAGCGTGGGGCAAAAAGGGCTGTTAGCTGGGCTACCATGGTGTCCCCCAGGTCTTCGGCTGAACTGATGGTTACGCTGTTGGCGTAATATCGTGTGACGTCATGACCGATGCCAATGGCCAGCAGTTCCCCGGATGGATCATTTTCCAGCTGATGGATGACACGGTGCAGATGCAGGTCCAGATATTCTGGCCCATTGGCGGAGGAGGTACTGTCATCGACTGGTGCGCCATCGGAAATCACCATGAGGATACGACGATGTTCCGGACGGTGTTTCAGGCGTTTCCATGCCCAGAGAAGGGCCTCGCCATCGATGTTCTCTTTCAGCAGGCCTTCCCGTAGCATGAGGCCGATGTTGCGGCGTGCCCGCCGCCATGGCGTGTCTGCCGATTTGTAGATGATATGGCGTAGATCATTCAACCGTCCCGGTTTTGGTGGCCTGCCGTCCTGTGTCCATTTCACACGGCTTTCTCCGCCCTTCCATGTCCGTGTGGTGAACCCGAGAACCTCGACCTTGATGCCGCAACGTTCCAGCGTGCGGGCCAGAATGTCCCCACAGATGGCCGCTGTCGTGATGGGACGGCCCCGCATGGAGCCTGAATTGTCGATCAGCAGTGTGACGGTCGTGTCCCGGAAGTCGATCTTGCCTTCCTGCTTGTAGGAGAGTGGCAGGGAGGGGTTGCTGATGATGCGGGGCAGACGGGCTGCATCAAGGATGCCGTCTTCCTGATCGAAATGCCAGCGACGCTGCTGCTGGGCCAGCAGCTTCCGTTGCAGTCGATGGGCCAGACGGGAAACAAAACCTTGCGTCTGCTGGAGCTGCTCATCCAGTCTTTCACGGAGCAGGTCCAGCTCGGCCGGGTCGCAGAGATCGCTCGCATGGACCTCTTCGTCAAATTCCTGCGTATAGGCCTGATAGCCCCCAAGCCCCTTTACGGGACAGGGCCGTTCCTCTTCCGGCTGGGCAGAAGGACCTGCTGGCTGTTCGTATCCATTTTCACCCTCTGTCAGGATGGCTTCCATCTCATCAGAGGACAGACCTTCCGGGTTTGCTGATTCGTCGGAATCGTCGCTCAGGGCTGCCTGGGCATCTTCAGCCGTGCTGTCTTCTTCTTCCTGCCCGTCCGGGTCAGGGGCAGAGGATTCGCCACTTTCTGTCTGGTCGTCCTGGCTCTGCCCACGGGATTTTGAAGGGTCCGGCTCTTCTTCGGCTTCGCCTGTCTCCTTCAAGGTAAGAACATGCACGAAACGCTGGGAGGCTTCATTGAAGCGTGTCTGGTCGTTCTGCACGTCAGCCAGACGGGCCAGAGCCTCCCGGGCCCTGGGGGTAAGGGACTGGCGCCATGCGGCCAATGCCGGCCCGGTCATGCTTTCCGGCAGTTTGCGGCCAGAGAGGGCCTCCCGCGTCAGCAGTTCCAGTGCGAGCGGCATGGGCATGTCGTCCTGCACAATCATTTTTGCGCTGTTGAGGGCATGAAGCCGCCGCCCCAGATAGTCTTCCAGATTGGCCTGCACCCCGGCCATGTGGCGGGCCCCATAGACCTCACAACGGGCCTGCTCCATGCCATCGGTGATGGTCTGGGTCTGGGCATCGGGGATGGTGATGCGTTTTTCCGGGTCGTGGTGACGCTGGCGCAGGGCCACGGCATCGGTGGCCCCCCGGATATAGGTCTTGTCCTCGGGAGTGAGAGCCGCACGCTCCAGAGAAGCCAGAGCGGGTGTCATGGGAACATCCTGATGACCACTCAGGGCGCGCTGCGTGGCAAAAGTTGCCTTGCGGAAGAGTTCGTGCGGATCGGACATGAGACTTAACCCAGCGGCGAGGAGTTGAAGCAGCGCTGATAATATTCAGCCACGATGCTGCGTTCGGCTTCATCACATTTATTGAGGAAACTCAGGCGGAACGCGAAGGGAACATCATTGAAGATCGTGATGTTTTCTGCCCAGGAGAGGACCGTCCGGGGGGAGATGACGGTGGAGATGTCCCCGTTCATGAAACCGGCACGGCTCAGGTCGGCCAGTTCCACCATCTGGCCGATGAGGGTCTCCTCCAGAGCATCGCCCATCTTGGCCTTGATGATGCGGATTTCCTGTTCCTTGGGCAGGTAATTCAGGGAGGTGACAATGTTCCAGCGGTCCATCTGGCCCTGGTTGATCTGCTGGGTGCCGTGATACAGCCCTGTTGTATCGCCCAGCCCGACCGTGTTGGCCGTGGCGAAGAGGCGGAAAGACGGATGTGGGTGGATGACGCGGTTCTGGTCCAGCAGGGTCAGGGCCCCGTTGGCTTCCAGCACGCGCTGGATGACGAACATCACATCGGGCCGTCCGGCATCATATTCGTCAAAGATCAGGCTGCATGGATTCTGGAGACACCATGGCAGCAGACCTTCACGGAATTCCGTGACCTGCTTGCCATCTTCCAGCGTGATGGCGTCCTTGCCGATGAGGTCGATGCGGGAGATGTGACTGTCGAGATTGATGCGGACGCAGGGCCAGTTCAGCCGTGCGGCGATCTGGTCGATATGGGAGGATTTTCCGGTCCCGTGAAAGCCCTGCACCAGAACACGGCGGTTATGCATGAAACCGGCCAGAATGGCCCGGGTCGTATCCCGGTCGAACTGGTAGGCGGAGTCGATCTCGGGGACATGGTCCGTCTTCTGTGACCAGACAGGGACTTCGAGATCAAGGTCGAGCCCAAACAGCTCCCGGGCGGCTTTCAGGCTGTCAGGTGTCTGGGGCAGTGTCTCGGAGAGGGACTGTGCTGAAGGGAGAGCCATGACATGATTCCTGTCACTAAGTAGGGTGGTACATGGAAGACCGAATGAGTGTCTATCCTATTAAGGACTCTACAGGTACGATTACACAATCACCCGGTCATGAAAAGATGCAGGGAAGGCAAGGCAGCTATCCGGCTCCGGCCGTTGCCTGCTCGGTGCTGTTGGCAAAATGGTCCCGCAATGTGGCGTAGGCCGTTCCGATGACCTTGAAGCGTTCTTCCGCTTTTGGGTCATCCCTGTTGGCATCAGGGTGATAACGGCGGGCCAGGACACGGTAGCGGGTCTTGATGATTTCAAGCGTGGTCGGCCATTCAAGATCAAGCTGGGCCAGGGGCTCACGTAGGGCTGGCGGGGCCTGCCGTCTCGTTTCGGTTGCCCGGGAAGGGCGACGGTGCCGGTTCAGGATGTCCAGAGGGTCATGCAGATCATCCAGTGTGAAGGAAGCCCGTGCCGAATCGTTGCCTGGCGTGCCCATCTTCCATGAAGGGCGCTGCCAGGAGGTATCTTCCCGCAGGTGGCGTTCGATCTGCCCCGGCGTCATGCCCCGGTAATAGTCCCAGCTGGCATTGTACTGGCGGACATGCTCCAGGCAGAACCAGTAATAGCTGCGCAGGTTGTCCCGCCCCCGGGGGGCCCGGTACCCTGCCGGCCTGTCACAGTCCGGGTGGTCGCAGCATTGCTGGGGGGCGTCCGGGTCCGGTGCGAAGGCTTTGTGTCTGGATGGTTTGCATTGCATGATGGACGATATGGGGAGAGGTCTGGCATGGATGCAAGCATCCTTTTCCTGGTGGGGAAAGATTCCTGTTATGGGCAGGACAGATGGAACCTGTAACTCCGTGGATGAGCGTGGAAGAAAACCGATGAAAAGAGTCGACCGCATGAGGGCAGTACTGGAGGAGGCCCTGAGCCCGTCCATACTGGAGATACGGGATGACAGTGCACGCCACCGGCATCATGCAGCCATGCGTACCCAGGCCCAGGAAAGCCGGGGGCCGGAGCAGGTGGGCGAGACGCATTATCATCTGCATGTCGTCAGCCGCCGGTTTGACGGGATGAAGACCCTAGCCCGACACAGGCTTGTGAATGACCTGCTGGCCGGGGAGTTCCAGACGGGCCTTCATGCCCTCTCCCTGTCTCTGGAAGGGGAGAGCCAGCCATGAAGCGCATGATGGCAGGCAGCCTGCTGTTCTGGGCCGGCATGGTGGCGGCTCCGTTGGCTGTTTCTGGTCTCACGGGGTGTGCCACATCAGGCTATGATCATCTTGTCACGAATGACAGGCACGATATCCGTCGGGTGGAGACCTATCTCAACGGGTTGTCGTCCCTCCAGGCGTCATTTGTGCAGGATGGCCCGGCCCAGCAGCAGGGGGATGGACATTTCACCTATGTGCCCGGACGGTTCGAGATGGTGTATGAGGTTCCTCATGCCATGAGGGCCGTGGCCCGTGATGGTCGGTTTGTCCTCCGGAATGCTGATAATGGTGCCGTGACGCACCTCTCTCTCAAGCGGAATCCGCTCGGACTTCTGCTCCGTCATCCTGTCAGTTTTGACAGGGATGTTCAGGTGACGAATGTCTCCCGTGGGACAGAATCGCTCCAGCTTTCCGTGGCAGAGGCTGACAATCCTTCCCAGGGGCTGCTGACCCTCCAGTTTTCTGACGTGCGTGGCCATCTGACCCTTGTTGGCATACAGGGGGTGGATGCCCGTCACCATCATTTTGGTCTCTCCCTGTTCGACGTGCAGGAGAACCAGCCTGTTTCCGAAAGCAGCTTCAGTCTGCCGGAGTAGCAGCTGGATGGATCACAGGGCCGAACAGGGCCGTCCAGCTTTTCAACAGGGCCCTGTCGGCATCTTCCATCTGTAGGGCTGGGTTGAAGCGTTGCAGGCTGGTCACGCCATAGTCCCGGATGCCGCAGGGGATGATCCCGTCAAAGTCACTGAGTCGTGGCGAGACATTCAGTGAAATTCCGTGCCAGCTGACCCAGCGTGTGACACGGATTCCCAGAGCGGCGATCTTAGTTTCCAGCCCGCTTTCCCTATCGAAACACCAGACGCCGATACGGCCTTCTCGGGTGAAGGCGTCAATTCCCAGCTCCTGAAGGCTCATGATGAGCCAGCGTTCCAGCAGCTGGACGAAGGCCCGTATGTCCCGTGCGGGGAGGGGGCCGTGCGGCTGCGTGAGGTCCAGCATGACATAGGCGATGCGTTGTCCGGGACCGTGATAGGTCCACTGGCCACCCCGTCCGGCTTCGAACGTTGGATAGCCCTGAGAGTTGATGAGGTCTTCAGCCCTGGCAGAGGTTCCGGCGGTATAGAGGGGGGGGTGTTCTGTCAGCCAGATACGTTGGGGGGCCTGCTGATGGTGGATGGCCTCCACCTGCTGGCGCATGAAGGACAGGGCTTCGGGATATGGGCAGAGTTTTTTATCCGCCTGCCAGATAATTTCTTTATAAAACCGTGTCATGACCATTGCCCTCCCTGTTCTGATGGGCTATAGGCCATTTCACCGAAGCGGTCACGCCTCAGACGAGGGAAAACGGGACTGCTGATCACGGAGCGGCCGTGGCGGAATGGTAGACGCGCAAGCTTGAGGTGCTTGTGGGGGAAACCCCGTGGAAGTTCGAGTCTTCTCGGCCGCACCATATTTCTTCTGCAATTTGAGGATATGGTCTGTAACATGGGTTCCACCGTGTTACGTCTTTTTCATGAAAAACTGATTGTTGGCATCGGGATGGCCCCTGTATCGAAGATGTACTTTAGGTTACATCTTGCGTGGCGGCCTGTTTACCTGTGAGCAGCCGCCTTGTGCCGAGATTGATGGATGAGTGCTCTGTCGGATGATGGAAGGCAGGGCAGACAGACCGAGAGAGAGCCGAGATGATCAAGCCATTGAAAAAAGCCGTTCTGCCTGTTGCAGGTCTGGGGACACGCTTCCTGCCAGCGACGAAGGCCATGCCGAAAGAGATGCTGCCCGTCGTGGACAAGCCGCTTATCCAGTATGCCATCGATGAGGCCCGTGCTGCCGGCATTGAGGAGTTCTGTCTGGTTACGGCCCGTGGCAAGGACAATCTGATTGATTATTTTGATATTGCCTACGAGCTTGAAAGTACCCTGAAAGAGCGGAAAAAGACGTCCGCCATCAAGGCTCTGGAAAGCAGCAGTGTGGAGGCTGGTTCACTGGTGGCTGTGCGCCAGCAGAATCCTCTGGGGCTTGGTCATGCCATCTGGTGCGCCCGCAACTTCATCGGGAATGACCCGTTCGCCATTCTTCTGCCGGATGACATCGTCCAGGGTGGGCGCAGCTGTGTGGCCCAGCTGGCTGATGTCTACCATCAGACAGGGGGAAATGTGGTTGCTGTGGATGAGGTCCCCCGGGAGTGGACGGACCGCTACGGTATTCTGAAAATTGGCGAGGATGATGGGCGCAAGGTGGAGGTCAAGGGACTGGTTGAAAAGCCCGCTCCGGCAGATGCTCCTTCCAATCTTGCCATCATTGGCCGGTATGTCCTGACAGCTGACGTGCTCAAGCCACTGTCCGCTCTGAAAACCGGCGTGGGTGGTGAAGTGCAGCTGACGGATGCCATGGCCGAGATGATCGGCAAGGTGCCGTTCCATGGTCTGCGTTATGAAGGCACGCGGTTTGACTGTGGCAGCAAGCTGGGCTTCCTCGAGGCTCAGGTTGCTCTGGCGCTCCAGCGTGAAGACCTGGAAGATGACGTGCGTGCCTTCCTGAAGAAATATGCCTGAGAGGATGTGAGCTCATGACGGGATTCAAGCATCATTTTGAGCCGACCAGCCTGCGGGAATACGATATTCGCGGCATTGTGGGGAAAACCCTTCATGCCGAGGATGCCTATGCGCTGGGCCGTGTTTTTGCGAGCATGATCCGCCGGGACGGTGGGAGCGTGGTGACGGTGGGCTATGATGGCCGCCTGTCATCGCCGGAACTGGAGGAGGCACTGGTCCGTGGTGCCGTGGATTCCGGTGTGACGGTGCGCCGTGTCGGGCGTGGGCCGACCCCGATGCTGTATTATGCGGCTGTCACGGGGGAGTCTGACGGTGCCATCATGGTGACGGGCAGCCACAATCCACCGGATCATAACGGCTTCAAGATGATGCTGAAGGGCAAGCCGTTTTTTGGCGAGCAGATCCGTGAGGTTGGCCGTCTGGCCGCAGCGGGTGACGTCGTGCCCAAGGCAGAAGGGAAGGTCGAGACGATTGATCCTTCTGAAGCCTATATTGAGCGTCTTCTCAAGGATTATGACGGGGAGCGGCCGCTGAAGGTCGTGTGGGACAATGGCAACTCCGCTGCTGGTGAGGTGCTGACCCGCCTGGTGAAGGAGCTGCCTGGTGAGCATACGGTCCTGTACCCTGAAATTGATGGAACCTTTCCGAATCATCATCCAGACCCGACCGTCGAGGGGAACCTGCAGGATCTGATCAGGACCGTCCGTGAGAAAAAAGCGGATATTGGCGTGGCCTTTGATGGCGATGCCGACCGGGTTGGCGTCGTGGATGGCAAGGGAGAGATTCTCTGGGGGGATCAGATTCTCGTTCTGCTGGCCCGTGACGTGCTGAAGAAACACCCGGGAGCGACCATCATTGCAGACGTCAAGGCCAGTCAGGTGCTGTTTGATGAAGTCGGCAAGGCTGGTGGTGAGCCTCTGATGTGGCGGACCGGGCACTCCCTCATCAAGAGCAAGATGGCCGAGACGTCGTCTCCTCTGGCGGGTGAGATGTCCGGGCATATCTTTTTTGCCGATAAGTGGTATGGATTCGATGATGCCCTCTATGGGGCGATCCGTGTTCTTGGGATCGTCGCCCGTCTGCCCGGCACTCTGGCAGACATGCGGGAGGCCCTGCCACAGATGGTCAACACGCCGGAGCTGCGCTTCCCTTGCGATGACACCCGCAAGTTTGATGTCATCAAGGAAGTGGCCGAGCGCCTGAAGAAGGAAGGGGCTGATGTGTCTTCCGTGGATGGCGTGCGTGTGAATACGCCTGATGGCTGGTGGCTGCTTCGTGCTTCCAATACGCAGGCGGTTCTTGTCGGGCGTATTGAGGCGCAGTCTCATGAGGGGCTGGCCCGCCTGAAGAAGGCGTTTGTCAGTCAGCTGGAGGCCTCTGGGCTTCAGGCGCCGGATTTTGACGCTGCCGCTGCCGGACACTGAGACCTCGGGGGAAGCACCGCCATCTCGTTTCTGAGGATGGCGGTGCTCTGAGAAAAGGTGGACTGGCTTTGCAGAAGTAAATGGCTTGGGCGGAATGTGCTGGACTGGCTCATTCCGCCCAATTGCGTTTCATGCGGGGAGGAAGTGGCGTCGGGTGGTGGCTTTCTGTGTGGGCGCTGTTTTGCTGGGCTCCGGTTTGTCCATTCTCCCTTCTGTGATGCCTGTGCCCTGCCCATCACGCAGGAGGAGATGGCCGAGCGTGGGATGCTTTGTGCAGACTGTGAAAGGTCTCCACCGCCATGGCACAGGGCACGGGCGGCTTTTCTGTATGAAGGACAGGCCCGTAGCCTTGTCATGGGACTGAAATATGGAAGCCGGACAGAACATGCTGCAGCTCTGGCCCATTTCATGGCCCGGGCAGGGGGGGACCTGATAGGACCGGATGTGGTGCTTGTGCCTGTTCCTGTGCATCGTGGGCGTTTGTGGCAGCGTGGATATAATCAGGCGGCCCTGATGGCCATGGCCCTTGCCCGACGGGGAGGGCTTGCCTGCTATCCAGATGCGCTGCAACGGCGGTTCAGGACTGCATCTCTCGCAGGGCTCTCCCGGCAGGGGAGGCGGAGGCAGATGGCGGGAGCTGTCACGCTGCGGCCCCGTTACTGGAGTTTGCTGCGTGGGCGCCGGGTCGTGCTGGTTGATGATATCCTGACAACAGGGGCTACGGCAGAGGTCTGTGTAAAAGCATTGCTTGAGCATGGCTGCCTTTCCGTGGATATTCTTGTGGCAGCCCGGGTGACACTGGCATGACATCCGGCTTTGAGACCAGAAAGGATTGTTACATGCCAAAAGTTGAAATCTACACGCAGCCAGGGTGCCCTTACTGTGTCCGGGCCATCAGCCTGCTTCAGTCCAAGGATGTTCCCTTTGAGGAAATCCATGCCCCTCGTGGTTCTGCGGAGCGGGAAATAGCCCGGGAACGTTCAGGAGGAGGGACGACAGTGCCGCAGATTTTCATTGGCGGCAAAGCGGTAGGAGGGTGCAGTGAGCTCATGCAGCTGGAGCAGGATGGACAGCTTGATGCCTTGCTGGGCCGCGGCTAGGGCGTTGTTCGCCGCTGTTCTTGTTCTTGCTGGGGGTGTGATGGTCACGGTATCCCGTGCGCAGGCTCAGGCGGCATCCAGTCTGGTCGGGACATGGCTGGTAGAGGAAAAAGACGGCATTTTCAGTATTGCGCCCTGTCCGTCGGATGCCAGCCGTCTCTGCGGCTGGCTGGTGGGCATGGATTATACGGAGGCCGAGCCGGAAAAGGATGTCTGGGGACGTTCGGAATGTGGGCTCGAGATCATCAGCAACATGAAGCGCCGCAAGAATGGACAGTGGCATGGGACGATTCTGGACCCGAGGAGCGGGCGGACCTACCAGGCGATCATGTGGCAGGGGAAGGGAGATACTCTCAAGCTGCGTGGCTATGTAGGGCTGAGTCTGTTTGGTGAAACGCAGACATGGAGCCGCATTGCGGCCCCGGTGATCGGCAGGCAGTGCCGCATGAAGATAAACTGATTGATTTTCCAGTCATTTTTCTTCCTATGATGAATGGCTCTTATGGAGAGAGGCCTTTTTTGGTAGCGTTGGCCCGTTCTTCCCGTAGGGGCAAAGTTGAAGGAGAGTAATACGTTATGTCACAGAGTCTTTCCCGGCGCCGGTTTACTCTGGCGCTTGCTGGATTAGGGGCCGCCACGGCCCTGTCGCCTCTGCGGGCAGCCCAGGCCCAGAAGGGGCCGTTGCCCCGTATCCTGTGCTTTGTTGGTGGTTATACGGAGCATGGTCCTCCGGGGGGAGCTGGTAACGGCAAGGGAATCTCTGTCTTCGAGATGGACCGTGATACCGGGTTTCTGACACCGGTTGCCACGTTCATGGACATTCCCAGCCCATCCTTCATTACGTTGAGCCGCAACCGGAAGTTCCTGTACGCTCTCAGCGAGATCAATGATTACGACAAGGCTGGCAGTGGCTCTGTGACGGCATTCTCCGTGGATACCCGCAATGGGACACTGGCCAAGATCAACACTGTCAGCTCCGGTGGTGCTGTCCCGGCCCATCTGAGTGTCCATCCATCCGGGAAGTATCTGCTCGTTGCCAATTACATGGGTGGCAGTGTGGCTGTCCTGCCCATCCATGCTGATGGGTCACTGGGCAAGGCCACGGATGTGGTCCACAACAGCGGGCCGAAGCAGCCGGAACGGGCGGCAGACAATCCGGAAGGCAATTTTGCCGTTTCCGATCATTCCAGTGCCCATCCGCACATGATTGCGACCGATCCGAGCGGTGCGTTCGTTCTGGTGGATGATGCCGGGCTGGACCGTGTCTATGTCTGGAAGCTGGACCTGGCCACAGGCAAGCTCATCCCGGCACAGAAGCCGTTCTACGACATGGAACCGGGTTCTGCCCCCCGTCACTTCGTGTTCGATCATTCGGGTCGTGTGCTGTACAACCTCTGTGAGCAGAACTCCAAGGTCGTGGTGTCCAAGTTTGATCCGCAGACAGGCGCCATCACGCAGATTCAGTCCGTCAGCACCGTGACCTCCCACTTCCGCGGGTCCACGCTGGCTGCGGAAATCCTGATCGCTGAGAGCGGGCGGTTTGTCTATGTTTCCAACCGTCTGGGTGACTCCCTGGCGGTCTTCTCCGTTGGCATGGATGGCACGCTGACGCTGGAGGATGAGGTCTGGATGCATGCCGACTATGGCCGTGCCATGATGTTCGACCCGAGCGGCTCATTCCTGTTCTGTGCCAACCAGCGCTCTGACTCCGTCACGGCTTTCCGTGTGGATCGTGAGACCGGCAAGCCTGTCTTCATGAACCACTTTACCGCCGTCGGCAGCCCGACGACGTTTGCCTTCATGGTGGCGGATTCCTGAGAGGTCTCTTCCCTCGTGAAGTAGAAAAGGCGCCTGTTTGTGGCGCCTTTTCTTTTGGTAGTGTCAGTCTTTCTGGAAGAGGGCGATGTAATTGATGCTGGTATCGTGGCTCTCCTGCCAGTGTGGCGGCCGGAAGGACAGCCCCTTGAGGTCCAGCAGGCGTAGCCCGACCTGCCGGGCCATGCTGTCCAGTTCTGTCGGACGGATGAATTTTTTCCAGTCATGGGTACCGACAGGGAGAAGGCGCAGCACATATTCCGCCCCCAGCTTGGCCATGAGGAATGAGCGCAGACTGCGGTCCATGGTGGAAATGGCGACATACCCGCCCGGCTTTGCCAGGCCTGATAGCAGGGAGAGAAAGACTTGCGGGTCCCGTACATGTTCAATGATCTCCAGGGCAGAGATCACGTCAAATTGCCGACCTTCCTCAAGAAGGGTTTCGGCACTGCTGCATAGATAGTGCAGGGGGGCGGCCTGCGGCGGCAGGGGGTGAAGGGCGACGTGTGCCCGGGCGGCCTGTATGCCGTCTTCGCTGGCATCAACGCCCAGAGTATCAAAACCAAGCGTGGCGAAGCGCTCACTCGCCAGTCCGGCACCGCAGCCAATATCCAGCAGGGTTGGCAGTTCGGGGAGATGGAAAAGCGAGGCAGGCAGATGCCGGACAATCCAGGAGGTGCGCAGAGGGTTCATGGCATGGAGCGGGGCCATGGGTCCTTTCGGGTTCCACCAGTCTTTGGCCAGTGCACTGAACTGAATTATTTCATCATTGATAACAGATGATGTTCCGTTACCTGCTCCGTTGGATGATGATGGTGATGAAACAGACATTCTTGGCGGTCCTCCCGGCTTTCATGGTGCTTTTCTGCCATGTTGTGGCTAGACGCGAAAGGGCAGGAGAGCTATGTGGAACGGATATTTATGTGATGCTAGCCTTATTGTTGGAGCTTTCTCCCCGATGTCCATACACGACTGTTCGGATGATGTAACACGGTCTGCGCCCCGCACGGTCGTGATGAAATTTGGCGGGACGTCCGTCAAGGATCTGGAGCGCATCCGCATCGTGGCTGAGAAGGTCCGGAAGGAGAGAGCCAGAGGACAGCGCATTGCGGTTGTCGTCTCTGCCATGTCGGGCGTGACCAACCAGATGGTGGATTATTGCCGCTCGCTGGATGCACAGGCTGATCCGGCGGAATATGACGCTGTTGTGGCGTCTGGCGAGCAGGTGACGAGCGGTCTGCTTGCCATTGCTTTGGGGGCGCTGGGTGTGCCGGCCCGTTCTTTCCAGGGGTGGCAGATTCCCTTGCTGACGGATGAAGCCCATGGCTGCGCCGCCATCGAGGATGTAGATGGGCGTGCCCTGCGGGAATGCATGGATGAAGGTATCGTGCCCGTGATCGCCGGGTTCCAGGGAGTGGATGCCAGAGGCCGTATTGCAACACTGGGCCGTGGTGGCTCCGATACGTCCGCCGTTGCGCTGGCGGCTGCCATCAGGGCGGACCAGTGTGACATCTATACGGATGTGGATGGCATTTACACGACCGACCCAAGGATTGTTAAGCAGGCCCGCCGTCTCGAGCGGATCACTTATGAGGAAATGCTGGAGCTGGCATCCGTAGGTGCCAAGGTTCTCCAGACCCGCAGCGTGGGGCTGGCCATGCGGGAAAAGGTGCATGTGCGTGTCCTGTCCTCTTTTGTGGAGACGGATGACAGCAGCGGAACCATTGTAGTGGATGAGGACGAAAGCGTGGAAAAGAAGCTGGTGACCGGTATTGCGTATTCCATGGATGATGCGAAGATCACCATCCGACAGGTACCTGACGAGCCGGGCATTGCGGCAAGAATCTTCGAACCTCTTTCCGCTGCAGGGCTGAATGTGGACATGATCGTCCAGAGCATCGGTGCGGATCGCAGCACGAACATGACTTTCACGGTCAGCAAGGGGGATGAGAGCCGGGCCTGCCAGATTTTGGAGGCAATGCGTGCCGAGATCGGTTTTGGCGGGTTGAGCACATCCCAGAATGTCGTGAAGATCAGCGTGGTCGGCGTGGGGATGCGGTCCAATACGGGCGTGGCCACCACCATGTTCCGGACACTCGCCGAGAAAGGGATCAACATTCAGGTCATTTCCACCAGCGAGATCAAGATTTCCGTTCTGATCGATGCAGAATATATGGAGCTGGCCATGCGGGCGCTGCACACCGCCTATGGGCTTGATGCCTCCGAGGGAGCACAGGCATGAGCGGGGAAGCAAACGCACGCGAGACGCTGGACCAGCTCTGGAAACCGGGATGTGATTTCCTGGGCAGTCGGTATGCCATTCTGGGCGGGGCCATGTCCTGGGTCAGTGAACGGAATCTGGTATCGGCCATTTCCAACGCAGGCGGCTTTGGTGTGATTGCCTGCGGTGCGATGGAGCCGGAGCGGCTTGAGGAAGAGATCGTTGCCACGCAGGCGCTGACAGACAAGCCTTTTGGCGTCAATCTCATCACCATGCATCCGAAGCTGGATGCGCTGGTGGATGTCTGTCTGGCCCACAAGGTGACCCACGTCGTGCTGGCTGGTGGTGTTCCGACCGGTGCGACCATCCGCCGGGTGCGGGATGGCGGCGCCAGGGTCATGGGGTTTGCTCCGGCGCTGGCTCTGGGCAAGCGGCTCGTGAAGCTGGGGATTGAGGCTCTGGTCATTGAGGGATCCGAGGCGGGCGGTCATGTCGGCCCGGTTTCCCTGAATGTTCTGGCGCAGGAAATCCTGCCCAACATCACGGAAGTGCCCGTTTTCGTTGCGGGTGGCCTTGGCCGTGGTGATGCCGTCCTGTCCTATCTGGAGCAGGGGGCAGCCGGTGGCCAGTTCGGGACAGTGTTTGCAGCCTCCCGGGAAAGCATCGCCCATGAGCGTTTCAAGGAGGCCTTCCGTCGGGGTAATGCCCGTGATGCCGTGATGTCCGTGCAGCTGGATGAGCGCTTTCCTGTCATTCCCGTGCGTGGCTTGGCCAATGCAGCTACGCGCCATTTCATGACCCATCAGGCGGATGTGATCGAGCGTTTCCGCAAAGGAGAGATCGAGCGGGAAGCTGCCCAGCTGGAAATCGAACATTTCTGGGCTGGGGCTCTGCGCCGGGCCGTCATTGAAGGTGACGTGGAAAACGGATCCATGATGGCCGGGCAGTCTGTCGGCATGGTCAAGGAGATCCGCCCGGTAGCGGATATCATCACCACGCTGGTGGATCAGGCTGTAGAAGCCCTCCAGAAGCGTGAGAAGCGCCTCCATGCGGCGGTTGCACGGTAACGGCAGGATACTGGACAGACAGCGCTGTGTTCGGACTGGAGCTCTGGTCAGATGAGGAAGAGGGGTGACGTGATGGACGATAAAGCAGGGCAGAATATGGCCGGTCAGTCATCGGCCACTCTGGGAGCTCGCCTGATGGCCCGACGCAAGGAGTTGGGCTGGAGGCTTGAGGATGTCGAGGCTTACCTGAAGGTAAGGCTCGCAACACTTCAGGCCATTGAAGGCGGGCGTTATGCCGAGCTGCCAGACAAGGTCTATGCCCTTGGTTTCATCAAGAGCTATGCCCGTCTTCTGGGGATGGAGAGCGAGGAGTTCATGCAGCAGGCCAGGCAGGAGCTGTCGTCTCTTGCGCCGCCACGTCAGAGCGTCCATCTGGTTCTTCCCGGCCCTCAGGAAGGACGTTCAGCCGGTCTCTGGGTGTTGTTGGCTGTTGGTCTGGTGGTGATCGCCGGGGGATATGCCGGGTGGTATCACTTCTCTTCCCATGGGCAGCTGGCTTCGTCCGTTCTGCCGTCCCATCTGGCAGAGACTGGTGAAACGCCAGCGGCTGCGGTACCGCCTGTTGCCACACAGCCGACTGTTCCGTCTCCAGCAGCCGGGCAGTCTGCCACGGCGCAGCCCACAGCACCGGTTCTGTCTTCTGGTACCCAGGGGGCGGCCACGGGGGCAGGGGATACTCCGAAAGATACGCCTGATCTGCCGCCAGCGCCGGAGGCTGTTTCTCCTTCTGCTACGGCCATGCCTTCTACTGTTGATGCAGCGGGTAATGAGGTGCTTCACAATGAGGGTGATCACCCGGCCGGTTCGTCTTCTGGTGACAGTGTGACGGGGAATGCCCCGTCTGCCATGGAGACATCGAAGGCCCAGTCCCCGCAGCCGACGCCAGCGCAGCAGGCTCCTGCTCCGAGTCAGGAAGCAGTTGACAGAGTTGCAATACTGGCCCGGGAAGACAGCTGGGTGCAGGTTACGGATGCCTCTGGCAAGGTTCTGCTGGTTCGTGTGCTGAAGAAGGGAGAGAGCTGGCAGGGGACTGCTGGTGAAACCTATCGTGTGACGAGCGGCAATGCCGGGGGTGTTGTTTTTCAGGCGGGGAATGTTGTAAGCGCTCCCCTAGGGCTGCGTGGCAGGGTTGTCCGTAACGTGACGGTCGATGCAGCATCTGTGGAGCAGGGCCATTATGGTTACGGTTCCCTGGCCACCGGGGCCGGTGAGGTGCCGGGACCGGCGGACAAGCGCAGCCAATAAAATTCTGTGACCGTCCATGAGGCGGTCACGTTTATCATGGGTCAGTCCAGTCAGGACCCGGAGAGGTTATTGATGAGCAGTTTACGTCCCTATCAGCATATTGAACGCCGTAAATCACGGAAGATCTATGTTGGTAATGTTGCCGTTGGTGGCGATGCACCTGTTTCGGTGCAGACCATGACCAACACGCTGACAACGGATATCGAAGGAACGATTGCTCAGATCCGCAAGGCCGAAATGGCCGGTGTGGATATCGTCCGTGTATCCTGTCCCGATGAGGCCAGCACGAAGGCCCTGAAAACCATTGTGGAAGAAGTCAATGCGCCGATCGTGGCGGACATTCACTTCCATTACAAACGGGCTATCGAGGCAGCGGCGGCCGGTGCGGCCTGCCTGCGCATCAATCCGGGTAACATTGGCAGTGCCGATCGTGTGCGTGAGGTCGTCAAGGCAGCGCGTGATCATGGCTGCTCCATCCGTATTGGCGTCAATGCTGGGTCTCTGGAGCGGCATCTGCTGGAGAAATATGGCGAGCCGAAGCCGGAAGCACTGGTGGAAAGTGCGCTGGAACATGCGAAGATTCTGGAAGATCATGACTTCCATGAATTCAAGATCAGCGTGAAGGCTTCTGACGTTTTCATGGCCGTGGCGGCCTACAAGCAGCTGGCAGAATGCTGTGACCATCCGCTGCATATCGGCATTACGGAGGCTGGCTCCAAGCGGGCGGGGACGGTGAAGTCTGCCCTCGGGCTGGGCAATCTGCTCTGGGCTGGTGTAGGTGACACGATGCGCGTTTCCCTCTCTGCTCCTCCAGAAGAAGAGGTGCTGGTGGGCTGGGACATTCTCAAATCGCTCGGCCTGCGTCACCGTGGTGTGAAGATCATTTCCTGTCCGTCCTGTGCCCGTCAGGGTTTCAATGTGGTGGATACGGTCCAGACGCTGGAGGACCGTCTTCAGCACATCAAGACACCGCTGACACTTTCCATCATCGGTTGTGTGGTTAACGGGCCTGGTGAGGCGCTGATGACGGACATCGGTGTGACAGGTGGCGGGTCTGGTCGGCACATGGTCTATGCAGCGGGCAAGCAGGACCATACCATGCCGGCTGAGAACATGATCGACCATATCGTGGAGCTGGTGGAAGCCCGTGTGGCTGCCATTGAGGCCGGAACGGCCGAGAAGGCAGCGCACTGATGGCACGGTTTCAGCCGCCACGGGGGACGAGGGATCTGCTGGGCGAGGAGATGCGTCGCCACCAGCATGTTGTTGGTACGGGCAGGACGGTCTTCCGCCGTTATGGTTTCAGCCAGTGGGCCACCCCCATTTTTGAGGACACCCATGTTTTTGCCCGCTCTCTGGGGGAAAGCTCGGATGTTGTTTCCAAGGAAATGTATACGTTCGAGGATCGGGGAGGGGAGAGTCTGACCCTGCGTCCGGAGGGAACGGCGGGTGTGGCTCGTGCGCTGGTTTCCAATGCGCTGACACAGGCCCTGCCACAGAAGATTTTCTATACGGGCCCAATGTTCCGCTATGAACGGCCGCAGAAAGGGCGCTTCCGTCAGTTCCATCAGATCGGTGCGGAGCTGATCGGTGCGGAAAGTGCCTTCCGTGATGCCGAGATCATCGCCATGGCCCGGGACTTTCTGGTCTCGCTTGGTCTGGCGGATGATCTGCGTCTGGAGCTGAACACGCTGGGTGACAAGGCCAGCCGCATGGCATGGCGGGAGGCTCTGGTGGCCTATTTCCGCCAGCATGAGGATCGCCTTTCCGAGGACAGTCGGTCACGGCTTGAAATCAACCCGCTGCGGATTCTGGACAGCAAGGCAGAGCAGGACAGGGCCCTTCTGGCCGATGCGCCAGCTTTTGATGACTATCTCAATGAGGAATCCCGTACATTCTGGGAGGAGCTGAAGGCTGGTCTGGAGGCTTTCGGCGTCTCTTTCGTGGAGAATCCCCGAATTGTTCGTGGGCTGGATTATTACAGCCATACCGTATTCGAGTTTGTTACGGACAAGCTTGGTGCGCAGGGGACCGTTCTGGCCGGTGGCCGGTATGAGGGGCTGGTTGAAGAAATGGGCGGCCCTGCCGTGCCCTGCATCGGCTGGGCCGCTGGTGTTGAACGTCTCGCCGCTCTGATTGATGCTCCGGCTGAGGAGGTCAGTGATGTGGCCATCCTGCCGATGGGGGAAGCTGCCCTGCTCAAGGCCGCTTCCATTTCCCGGGCGTTGCGGGATGGTGGTCTGGCTGTCTCGATCGAGACACGGGGCAACATGAAGAAACGCATGGACCGTGTTGTGCAGTCCGGGGCGACACATGCGCTCTTCTTGGGGGATGATGATCTGGCACGGGATGTCGTGCAGCTGCGTCATCTGGCATCACGGGAACAGGAAGAAGTGCCCGTGACGGACATCCTTGTTATCCTGGAGCGTGCCCGAGCCTCATGAGTGCGGCTATGGAGCATAAGCTGGAGCAGATCATTGCCCGCTTTGAGGAAATGCAGGCAATGATGGCCTCCGGTGAGGCCAGTGGAGACGAGTTTGCCCGTCTTTCCCGGGACTATGCTGCCATGGAAAAACCTGTGGCAGCCATCCGGGCGTGGCAGGCTGCTCAGAAGCGTCAGAAAGAGGCGCAGGCTCTGGTGCAGGACCCGGAGATGAAGGAGCTTGCCCAGCTTGAGCTGGAAGAGGTCGAGGCCGTGATGCCCGCTCTGGAGCAGGCCATGCAGCTGGCGCTTCTGCCTCGGGATGATGCTGATGAACGGAGCGCCATTCTGGAGGTCCGCCCCGCTGCCGGTGGGGATGAAGCAGCGCTGTTTGCGGCAGAACTCTTCGAGGCCTATCGTCGGTTTGCCGAGAGCAATGGCTGGCGTTTCGAGGTCATGTCCCTGACGGAAAGTGAGCTTTCTGGCATCCGGGAGGGCATGGCCACCATTACAGGGCGAGGCGTGTTTGCCCGTTTCAAATATGAGTCCGGCGTGCATCGTGTCCAGCGTGTCCCGGCGACAGAAAGCCAGGGACGCATCCATACATCTACCGTTACCGTTGCTGTGCTGCCGGAAGCGGAAGAGGTTGATGTGCAGGTGAATGAAGAAGACCTGCGGATTGATGTGTTCCGGGCCTCCGGTGCAGGGGGACAGCATGTGAACAAGACGGAGAGTGCTGTCCGTATCACGCATCTGCCGACAGGTGTTGTCGTGGCCATGCAGGAAGAAAAAAGTCAGCACCGCAACAAGGCCAAGGCCATGCAGATTCTGCGGGCCCGCCTGTATGAGGCGGAACGGCAGAAGGCGCATGACAGCAGGGCAGCCGACCGTAGATCCCAGGTTGGTACAGGAGACCGGTCTGAACGGATAAGAACCTACAACTTCCCCCAGGGGCGGGTGACAGATCACCGCATCAATCTTACTCTGTACAAGATTGATCAGGTCATGGGTGGCGAGTTTGACGAGATTGTCAGCACCCTGACCCACCATGAGCAGATGGCCCTGCTGGCGGCGGAAATCGGCAGTTCCTGACAAGTCCCCTGGGCAGGGTGATCAGCTGTTGGAGGAGAGGCAGCGGGAGGAGTTGCCGTTGTGGTGATCGGTAGCAGCCGGATCGTTTTCATCCATCAGGAAGAAATCTCGGAAATTTTCGCTACCCACGGCTTCGAAATAATGGCCGTCCGGATTATGGAGGACACCATCTCCACTCACGTCCCGTGTTTCGGCCTTGCCATCATGCATGACGGTAACGGTGCCGCAAAGAGTATAGGGAATATCAACACGGCCCAGAGGCAGAGGGATCACGGCACTATCATCAGCATGGGCGAGGTCAAGGTGGAATATCGCTGCCAGATGACCATTGAGATAGAGGCGTGTCGACTCTGACACCTCATCGGGCGCACGTCCGTCATGAACGGTGAAACTGCCCCCCGTTGGTCCATCCGGCATGGGCCCGACAGTTTCACCCTTTGCGGCTGGCAGCATCAGGATGCCGAGGCAGAGTGAAACAGGCAGGGAGCGCAGGAAACGGGCTATGGTCATCGTCTGGTTTTCCTGGATGATGGGAGGCGACAGGTCAGGGAATGAAATTCATGCGTAAAATAGACCTTTTGCAGCAGGCCGGGGAGAGGCTTTTTCAGGCCGGGATTGAAGAGGCAGCATTCGAGGCTCGCTTGCTGCTCTGCTGGGCCTGCGGGTGGACCCGGATGGAGCTGATGCAGCATGACGAGATTCCGGCCGAGGGTGTGGACCGCTTCCAGCGTGCCATTCAGCGCCGCAGCCAGCGGGAGCCGGTTGCCTTCATTACCGGGGAGCAGGGCTTCTGGACACTGGATTTTCATGTCTCGCCGGAGACATTGATCCCCCGGGGCGATAGTGAGACCCTGCTGGAAGCGCTGCTGGACCATAAGCCGGATCGTCAGTCTGTCAGATCCATTCTTGACCTTGGAACGGGCACAGGCTGCCTGCTTCTGTCTGCTCTGAGTGAATATCCACGAGCCTGGGGGTTGGGTGTGGATATTGCTCCCGCCGCCGCCGCCCTTGCCCGACGGAATGCAGGCCGCAATGGCCTGTCGGACCGGGTGGCTTTTATGGCGGGAGACTGGGCTGCTGCGGTGGGAGGGCGTTTTGATGTCGTTTTGTCCAATCCTCCCTATATTGAACATGCGGACATGGCCCATCTGATGCCTGATGTTGCGGCATATGAACCGCATCGGGCTCTGGATGGGGGAGATGATGGCTTGGTGGCCTATCGCATCCTGTGCCGGAGCCTGCCACATCTGCTTATGCCGAACGGGTGTGCCGTGCTGGAGCTGGGGATGGGACAGGCAGATGCTGTCACAGAACTGGCCGAAGCGGAAGGACTTGCGGTGCTGGAGTGCCGGAAGGACCTGGGAGGTGTGGAGCGTGCCCTGGTGCTTGCCTTTTCTTAGGAAAGCAGTTGGCTTATGGGCTGATGCCTGATAGATTGCCGCAGGAAGATACAGGGGATGGACAGCGTTACGGTGATGGCTGTCGGTCAGGCGGTAAAGTGTCGTTTCCTCTGGGAGTGATGTTTCTTCGGACAATATGGGAAGAAACGGCAGATTGGCTGCTGAAGGCGCCATTGTGACAAGATTGCAGGTTTGAAAATATGAAGCGAATGAGGAACCGTCATCATCGTTCAGGCGGCGGTGGAGGAGCATCCCGTGGCAATAATGGTCAGATTCCTCTGAACCGGAACCATGTTTTTGAGAGCAACGGGCCTGATCTGCGCATTCGTGGCACTGCCCAGCAGCTGTTCGAAAAATATCTTCAGCTGGGTCGTGATGCCACCGGTACCGGGGACCGGGTGCAGGCGGAAGCCTATTTCCAGCATGCCGAGCATTATTTCCGTATGCTCAATGCCATGAATCAGGCAGCTCAGGCGGCCCAGCAGGAGCGTGCCGAACGGCAGCGCAATTATGAGCAGACACGTCAGGAGCGCCGGGAACGTCAGGAGCATGAGGACGAGGCGGCAGCTCCGGCCCCGGCGAGTGAGCGTCGTCCGTCCGAGCGTCGTCGTCGTGCTGAAAAGCGTGATGAAGAGGCCGAGCAGGACAGCGAGGACTGAGGCCACTTTCCCGACCGTACGGCACCAAGAGAGGGCGGGTTGGCTCAGGTCAACCTGCTTTCTTTTTATGAGGCTGTCAGTGTTCTGAAATTATGGGGAAGATACCTGCCAGCACCAGATGCACGGCATCCGCAACGGCTCATTCAGCAAATTTTCAGGGGATGGGAGAAGGGAAGATGGTAGCGGCGGACGGATTTGAACCGCCGACCAAGGGATTATGATTCCCCTGCTCTACCGCTGAGCTACGCCGCCATCATGTCCTTCAGGAGGCATCTGCCTTCCGATGAAGGTGCTTTTATGGCAGGCAGATGAGGAAGTCAACAGGGAGGTGGGCTATCATCATGTTTTTTTGTTCTTTTCTATTCACTTCCTGAGGCGAGGCTGTCATTTTTCGCTGACAGCCTGTTACACCTTCAGTCAGAGGGCTTTTCCTTTTGTCCCAGCATTTCACAAACATCCTCTTTGCGTTCAGCAATGCGCTTTCCTGGTTGCCACCTGCGATCGTATCGATCCTGATGCTCGTGATCGTTGGTCTGACAGCGTTTTATGCCGGACATGGGGCGAGTGCGCTGATCCTGCGTATTCCTGGTACACGCAGCGGGGCGATGATCCGCAACACCGTCAGCGTGTTGCGTCGGCCCATGCAGGTCATGGTTACATTGCTGGTCCTTCTGGCAGCGCTGCCAGCGGCCACGGGCTTTTCATATGAGGAGGAGCAGAATCTCAGGCTGTTCTTTTTCTTTCTGCTGATTCTGGTTTTCGGCTTTTCTCTCATCAGCATGTTCCGCCTGATGTCAGAGGCATATCTGAATCGTCTGGCACGGTTGGATTATGCGGATGACATCATGGCCCGTGCTCATCAGACACAGATCAAGGTGCTGCGGCGGCTTGGAGAGATTCTCATTGGCCTTGTGACGGTTGCTTCGGCCCTGATGCTTTTTCCGTCTGTCAAACAGTATGGTGTGTCCCTTTTTGCTTCTGCCGGAGCGGCCTCGCTGATTGTCGGTCTCTCGGCGCGGGGACTTCTGACGAACCTGATAGCGGGGGTGCAGATCGCCATCACCCAGCCCATCCGGATGGAGGATCTGGTCGTCATCAATGGTGACTGGTGTTGGGTGGAGGAAATCACGGCAACGTATGTCGTGCTGCGTGTCTGGGACTGGCGACGCCATATCGTGCCCATTTCCTATTTTCTTGAAAATCGCTTTGAAAATTGGACGCACAACTCGGCCGCCATAACCGGCGTCGTGTTTCTCTGGCTTGATTATGATGCCCCAATGGATGAAATCCGGGATATGCTGAGGGAGATCGTGCGAAGCTGCCCGCTCTGGGATGGCAAGGTGTTCGATGCCCAGGTGTCGGACTGCACAGATCAGGCCATGTCGGTCCGTGTCATTGCCAGTGCCCGCAATGCCATGCAGAGCTGGGATCTGCGTTGTGACATTCGGGAAAAAGCCATTGCCCGCATCCGGGCGGAGTTCCCGCAGGCGCTGCCACGGCGGCGTGTTGCGTTCGTTTCGCCGGAAACAGGGGCAAAACTGGATGTGACAGACCCGGATACCCTTTTGTCTCCTCCAGTACATCGCCCGCCACCGGGCAGTTACATGGGGCCCGGTAGCAGGGCCGATGGGCGCAGATAGTGTGGCGAAGGAGGGTCCCCCATCAGTCTCGGGCAAGTCAGGACTGATGGGGGCGGTATTATTCTGCTGAGGCTGACGGATTGGCCATGCGGGAGTTGTGATACCCGTAGAAGCGATAGGTCAGCGCACCGATCAGGAAGTAGGTGACCAGCAGAATGACGGGAACAGGATTGCCGCCCAGCAGGGCGTGGATCATGTTGAAGATCAGTGGCAGGATCATGATCAGGCAGAAAATGATCCCCAGAACAGGCGTAAGGCCAATCCAGAATCCCCGGATACGGATTCCTCCCAGTGGCACGCTGAAGGGGCGCCGGGTATCGGCAGCATAATTGCGCTGCCAGATGACCGTAAAGCAGACCATGGCGAAGGCCAGTGCTGTCCCGAGGGAAACGAGATCGCTGATGATGTCGATGGGCAGGGTGGCTGTCATCAGGGCAATGATGGCCCCCATGATGAATGTCCCACGGGCTGGTGTGCGGTAGCGCTTGTGGATCCTGCTAAAGACGGACGGGATGAGCCCGTCCCGCCCGGTGGTCAGCAGGATGCGGGACTGACCATACATCAGGCCCAGCAGGACGGAAGAAAGGCCGATGGTGGCGCCGCCATTCACCAGCAGGGCCAGCCACGGTTTGCCCATGGCCTGTGTGGCAACGGCCAGGGGGTCAGCCACATTCAGCTTGCTGTAGGGCACGATTCCCAGCAGTACGGCTGCTACGGCAACATAGATCAGCGTGCAGATCAGCAGGCTGCCAATGATGCCGATGGGAATGTCACGTGTTGGATTGCGGGCCTCTGATGAAGCAGTGGAAACGGCTTCGAACCCTCCATAGGCAAAGAATATGATGGAGGCTGCCCGGAAGATGCCAGCCACACCAAAGTGGAAATGGGCCTGGGCCGGTGGAATGAAGGGGAACCAGTTGGCCGGGGTGATGTAACTGACACCGATGATGAGGAAGAGGAACAGGACACCAATTTTCAGGGCGACAACGAGAGAGTTGAAGCGGGCGGATTCTTCAACACCACGGGCCAGCAGGGCGGTTACCAGCAACACGGAGATGAAGCCGATCAGGTCCAGCCGGAATCCGGCTGTCAGCGCTGTTCCTTCGGAGCCGGGCACCGGCTGAAGGCTTGTCTGTGTCAGCCAGACTGGCAGATGGATGTTGAAAATGCCCAGCAGGGAGTTCATGTAGCCCGAAAGACCAGCCGCTACAGCGGTGCAGGATATGCCGTATTCCAGCAGCATCAGCCAGCTGACATTCCATGCTGCCCGTTCTCCCATGGAGATGTAGGCATAGGAGTAGGAGGAGCCGGATACCGGGAAGGTGGAAGAGAGCTCCCCATAACAGAAAGCCGTGAAGAGACAGGCTGCCGCCGCTACAAGGAAGGAGAGCAGCACGGCAGGTCCGGCATATTCAGCCGCCGCCGTACCCGTCATGACATAGACGCCCGCCCCAACGGTCGTTCCGACCCCCATGAGCAGAAGCTGCGTGGCTGTCAGACTTCTTTTGAGCGTGACGGAATCATTTTCTGCCGTGATCTGGCTCATGGTCTTGCGCCGTGGATCACGACGCCTGGCGGAGGAGGAGGAACGTTTACGCATAAAGAGGGTGGATCATCCAGAAATAGACAGCGGACTTGATGGATGGGCAGGTTGCCCCTGCGGCCATCCTCGCCTCGTAATCGGAAATGGAAACCATGCAGCAGCCTGCGCCCTTCAGGATGGAGGCTGCTTCATGGTCGAGTTATGCCGTCCATAGAACAGATAGGTCGCAAAACCCAGCCCTGTATAGAGGATGAAGAAGGCCAGCGGGATGATGTTACCCTGCAGGGTGACGTGCAGTATGTTCAGCCCCAGGGGAACAATCATGCAGAGGCAGAAGAAAATGCCCAGCATGGGCGTGATGCCCAGCCAGACCCCCCGGATGCGGATTCCTCCGAGTGGCACCTGGAAGGGCCGGTGTGTCTCCGGTGCCCTGTTGCGTTGCCAGATGACAGTGAAGCAGACGATGCTGAAGGCCAGTGTGGTGCCAATGCAGAGCAGATCCCCCAGCAGTGCGATGGGCATGGTGGCGCTCATCAGCCCCAGGATGAGGCCCAGCAGCAGCGTGGCCAGCCATGGTGTCCTGAAGCGTGGATGCACGACGCTGAAGATGCCCGGTAGAAGTCCGTCATGGCTGATGGCGTGGACCATGCGGGAAATTGCATAAAGCAGACCGATAAGAACGGAGAACAGCCCGACCGTGGCCCCTGCATTGATGAGAAAGGCCATCCACGGCTGATTCATGAGGCCCGTTGCGATGGCCAGAGGGTCTGGCACATCCAGCATCTGATAGGGCGCAATGCCCAGCAGTACGGCCGCCACGGTGACATAAACCAACGTACAGATGATGAGACTGCCGATGATGCCTATGGGCACATCTCTTGTGGGGTTGCGGGCTTCTGCCGCTGCGGTGGAGACGGTTTCGAAACCACCATAGGCAAAGAAGATGATCGAGGCAGCCCGGAAGATGCCAGCCACGCCGAAATGGAAATTCCCTTCCGAAGGCGGGATGAATGGGTGCCAGTAGGCAGGATGGAGATAGAACAGGCCAACCCCGACAAACAGTGCCAGCACGCCGATCTTGATGCTGACGAAGGCCGTGTTGAACCGTGCTGCGACCTCAATCCCACGGGTCAGGACCAGGCTGATGAACAGCATGACAACCAGGCCGATCAGGTTGAAGCTGGGATGAAAGGCCAGCAGGCCGGTACTTGAATGAGGGATGGACTGAAAGGTTGTCTGGGAAATGACAGCCGGAAGATGGATGCCGAACCCACTGAGCAGGGATGTCAGGTAGCCCGAAAAGCCGGCCGCCACGGCGGTACCGGCAATGCCATATTCCAGTATGAGCAGCCAGCCGGTCACCCATGCCATTTTCTCGCCCATGGAGAGATAGGCATAAGCATAGGCTGACCCGGAGACAGGGAAGGTGGAGGCCAGCTCCCCATAACAGAGTGCCGTGAACAGGCACGCCGCAGCGGCAATCAGGAAAGAGAGAAGGACGGAAGGCCCGGCATACTCTGCTGCCGCCGTCCCCGTGATGACGTACACGCCCGCTCCAATGGCGGTCCCCACGCCCATGAGCAGGAGCTGCGTGGCGCCAAGGCTGCGCTTGAAGTTATGCTGTTCACCAGCGGACTGTATCTGGGAGAGGGTCTTGCGGCGCGTCTTGTTCATGGCGTGGTCAGCTGGGGCATGAGTGTCACGATTCCTGCATAACGGGGCTGGAACGGTATGATACCGGAATGTTTTTATTCATGACTCCTTGGAAAGCCTTTGTAAATTATGCTTGCGGAGTTTTTCTGTGCTCAGGGGTGAAAATGGAGAAGGCAGGCGCTGCCAAGGCCGGCAAGGATGCAGTAAATGCCGAATCCTGTCAGGGTGTGCCGGTTGTCATCATGGAAGAAGCGCAGCAGGAGCCGGGAGCAGATGAGGGCCGTTACGCCAGCCACGACAGCGCCAATGAGGGACTGCGTGATCATGCTGCTGGAGAGATGAACATGGCGGAGCTGCCAGGCCTCTTTGGCCGTGGCTGCCAGAATGATCGGCTGGGCCATGAGCAGGGAAAAGCGTGTCGCTGTCAGATGGTCCAGTCCCCGCATCAGCCCACCATTAATGGTGGCACCGGAGCGTGATAGCCCGGGGAACAGGGCTAGACATTGCCAGAGGCCGATGATGAGGGCATCTTTCCAGGAGAGTTCCTGTGTCTGGTAGGCATTGTCCTGTTCATGCCGGAGGGCCCGGCGGCGCATGATCTCCGTCAGGATGAGCAGCAGGCCGTTGAGGGTCAGGAATCCTGCCACCATGAGCGGATTGGCAAAAACGAGCCGCAGGTGATGCTCAAACAGTCCGCCCATGATGACGGCTGGTATTGTGGCCACGACAAGCAGGCTGCACAGGTGGATCGCCTTGTTGCGGGTTCTGGCTGTTCTGCGGGGGGAGAAGAGGCCGAGCAGGATAGCCCGCCAGTCCCCCCAGAAGACATGCGCCAGAGCCACCAGCGTGCCGACATGCAGCATGGTCAGAAAGGGCAGGAAGGTCGGGCTGTGTTCATCCAGCGACCAGTGAAGGATTCCGGGCAGAAGGACGGCATGGCCAAGGCTGCTGACAGGGAAGGGTTCCGTGATGCCCTGGATGATGGCGAGGATGAAGGCCTGGAGATCTGTCATGCGGAACCATGGTCTGTCTGGAGGTGGGGGAGATTGAGGAAAAGCCGTGACGGATGCTGGTGGGAAAGTCCCATCTATGGTAGCGGTAACGGTCTGTTGTTTTTCATGAAATCAGCTTCTCCGGTCGCAAGGCTAGCAGACTGGGGCGTGAATTTCGAGGTATCTATGTGGGCGATCCTTAAAGGGCGTGGCGGAGCATTCATTGCCAGCAGCTGTGTTCTTCTGGCAGCCGGCGGGTTCGTTGCCTATGGGCTGGGCCTGCTGGAGGGGCCGGATCGCCACATGACAGGCTATCATGCGACATTCAGTTCCGCGAATGGTCTGGATGAGGGGGCTGACGTGGACCTTGGCGGTGTAACCGTGGGGCGTGTGCGTTCCATCACGCTGAATCCGGAAACCGCCATCGTGGACGTGCAGTTTGCCGTACGGGATGATCTGAAGCTCCCGCAGGATACGGCTGTGGCCATTGCGGCACCGACCATTGGCGGGGACAATGCCCTTCAGCTGCTGCCCGGCAAGGCAGGGCAGACATTGTCGGCTGGTGCCACCATTCTGGATGCCCACCCCCTGCTGTCTCTGGAGCAGCAGATCAGCAATTACATATTTGGTGCGGGCAGGCTTTAGGCTGTGTTTTCCCGCCGGGCTCCCGCCGGGCGGGAAAGGACCGGCGGGATCTGGCCCGGTTGTTGCCTGCCTCAGTCGTTGGTCGGGTAGGACGCCAGCAGGCGCCGCTGCTTCAGCCAGGAGCGGAGCATCCCCAGAATGCCGGAACTTTTCCAGCCTTCTTTCTTTTTTGCAGCACCGATGAGGAAGGCCTGCCGGTAATGGTAGATCTGGGTGCGGTAGGCTTCTATCAGAGTCGTGCGCCGGTCCCAGATATGGATGGCCTCTGACCCGACCCCATTGATCTCGATGATCTGAAAGTCTTCCCCACGCTTCAGAGCTTCTGGTGAAGCCATCTTGAGGTCGATCCGGCCGAAATGGAAGTCCGGTATGTCCAGCATGATGGCGTTGATGCGTTCCGTGAGCGCCGGAGTGACGTCCGGCCTCCCATTCCGGAAGATGGACCCTTTGCAGTGATTTCCGGCAAAAACCAGTGACAGCTTTTCTCCGGCAGGCAGAATCTCGGTTTCACGGCCACTGATACGGGGCAGATAGAGCTGTGGCACCTGTCGCATCCGGGGGTCGGCCATGATGAGCTCCTTGAGTGTGGAGCGACCATTGCCGGTCAGGACAGGGGCCTCCTTGTAAGTGAGGGAGGTGATGCGGCCGACAGGCTCATCAGGATGACGGATATAGAAGATGCCTGCTTCCATCGGGTAGGTGATGAGCTGCTGCACCATCAGGGCCACACCCGCCGGGAAGAGTGGCAGCACCTCGTGGAGCATGGCCAGGGAGGTGATCAGCCTCACTCCCGTACCGTTACAGCCGATGTCAGGCTTGAGCACGACCGGGAAGTCGATCCCCATTTCCTTCATGGCGGCCAGCACATCCCGGGCTGCATCAGCTCCGTTATGAATGATCCGATACGGGGCAATGGCCTCTCGGGCCGTGGGGCCGACCATGTCCAGAATGGAGCTTTTGCTCTCGCCACAGAGGCCACCTGTTTCGATACGGGGATTGGCAGCCGTGGAGATGCTGAGGTCTCCATGACGTAACCCCATGAGAATCCAGTAGATGACGATGGGGGTATAGAAAATGCTGTCGGGCCAGAACTCGAAGAGGGACAGCGTCTTGTGATGGGAAGAAGGTGCTGTCATGGACTATGTGTTCCTACGTTGCAGGTGGCTGATGAAACGTCCCATCAGGAAAATGCAGAGGATGAAGCCGATGATTCCCGCCCAGCGCCAGCCACCCTGATGCGCCAGAAGCCACCCGCCAACATGCAGTGCCAGCAGGAAGAGCAGGCTTGTCCAGACCAGCGTTGCGCCTATGGCCGTCAGGGCGAAGGCCAGAAAGGGCGCACGGAAGAAACCGCAGGCCGTATAGAGCGGCAGGCGGCTGCCTGGAACAAAGCGGGAAATGGCCACAACCCCTATGATGTTGCGGGAGAACCACCGTTTTGCCTGCTCCTCGCTGGGGAGGGTCAGGAAACGGCGCAGGAACGTCCATCGGCTTCCTGCCAGACCGAGGGCATAAAGGCCCATGTCACCCAGGGCCACCCCGGCATAAAGGCTGCCAAGTGCCAGAGGGATGGAAATCTGGTTTCCTTTGGACGCAATGGCCGCCAGGACGGTTGCAACATCTTCCAGGATAAAGGTACCAAGGATGACAGAAAAGGCTTTCAGCCAGACAGGCTGGGACGCCATGATAGCGCTGATACGGATCACAAAGAACGGTCCTGGCTGTGGTTGGCGGGACTGTGCCATGAAATGCGTCTGTCCGCAATCGGCAGTGCCGGGTATATCGGGGCGTTCCTTTGGATGATGAAGGGGAGATCAGGCGTGATGGGAAGTGGAATGATGAAGAGGCGTCATTTTCTGGCTGCCACGGCGGGAGGGTTGATGATGGGCGGTCTGCCTGCCTGGGCAGGTGGTCGGGCGGTGGCCTCTCGGGGGACGGCTGATTATGCAGCATTCCTGGGAGGTGTGCGGCAGCAGGCCCTGTCGGCTGGTGTGCCGTCGGCTATTGTGGAGCAGTCCCTTGCGCTGGCTCAGGCCCCCAATCAGGAGGTTTTGCGGCTGGACCGGCACCAGCCGGAATTTACCCTGACATGGGCGCAGTACCGTGCACGCGTGATCTCGTCTGCCCGGGAAGAAAAAGGGCGGCAGGCCTGGCAGAGGGTGCGGGGGACACTGTCGCCTTTGGGGCAGACGCTGGGCTGTGATGACAACGCCATCATGGGCATATGGGGGCTGGAATCAGGGTTTGGAGAGCATCAGGGCCGTTTTAATGTCATCGAGGCCTTGGCCACTCTGGCCTTTGATGGCAGGCGGGCTGCCTTTTTCCGTAGCGAGCTGATCAAGGCCATGCAGATATTGGCTCAAGGGGTCATCAGTCCGGCCAGCATGCTGGGCAGCTATGCCGGTGCCATGGGGCAGCCTCAGTTCATGCCGAGTGCCTATCTGCGTTTTGCGGCGGATGGTGATGGTGATGGAAAGGCGAATATCTGGAGTTCCGAAGCGGATGTTTTTGCCTCCATTGCCAATTACCTGGGACGGTCGGGCTGGCGGCGTGGTGAACCCTGGGGAGAAGAGGTTGTGGTCCCGCTGGGGAGCAATGGGCAGTTCACGGCTCTGGCTGCCACGAAATCCCGCCATGCCCCCGTGCATCCTGTCAGCACGTGGCAGGCTATGGGGGTGAGGCCGGTCCAGTCTTCCGGGTTCCTGGCACCGCAGGCCACGGGCAGCCTGCTCCAGCCGGATGGACCTGGTGGACAGGCCTTCCTCGTTTATCATAATTTCCGTGCGATACGGGCCTACAATCCTTCCGATTATTATGCATTGGCGGTCGGGATTCTGGGCGATAGGATGACCCGATAATCACGCCGTCCGGCATGGTGCCGGGTGGCCCGCATGGCGGGCATCGCAGGTTTTTTCATGAAGGCCCCGCCGGTATGGCGGGCATGCAGTGCGGGGATTGACGTGCAGACAAGACGTTCTCTCATGGGGGGAGTTGCCGGTTTTACGGCATGTTCCCTGCTGGCATCATCACGGGCCGGGCAGGCCGCCGGGCTGCACAGGCAGGGGCGGGGGCGTCCGGCAGGGCAGGTGAAGGAAGCAGGTCCGGCCACCGATTCGGTCGTGGGGGATGCCGTGACTCCAATGGGCCCCATGCCGACCTCTGCCCGTTGGGCCTATATTCTCGACAGCACGACGGGGACGGTGTTGCTGAGTCGCAATGCGGAAGAGCGGATGCCGCCATCATCCCTTACCAAGATGATGACGGCCTATGTCGTTTTTGCTTTTCTGGCCTCCGGGCGTATCCGGCTGGAGCAGGAATTCCCTGTCAGCTCCAGGGCCTGGAAGATGGAAGGTTCCCGCATGTTTGTCCCGCTTGGCAGTTCTGTCAGTGTGGAGAATCTGATCCGTGGCATGCTCATCCAGTCCGGCAATGATGCCTGTGTCGTGCTGGCGGAGGGGATTGCGGGGTCTGAAGAGCGTTTCGTGGCCTTGATGAACGAGGCAGCCCAGCGCATTGGCTTACGCAACTCTCATTTCATGAACGTGACCGGTCTGCCGGATGCCAGCCATTACATGTGCGCTCAGGATGTGGCCATGCTGGCGCAGCATCTCATTCGTGATTTCCCCCGTTATTACGGGTTCTTCGGGGAGAAGGAATTCACCTTCAACCATATCCGTCAGGGGAACCGCAATGTGCTGGTCGACAAGGGGCTGGCTGATGGTCTGAAGACTGGCCATACCGATGCAGGGGGGTTTGGCCTGTGTGCCAGTTCAGAACGGAACGGCAACCGTGTCATTGTCGTCATCAATGGGACTGCCTCGACCAATGAGCGTGCTCATGAGGGTGAGCGGCTGATGAGCTGGGCATTCTCCAGTTTTGAGACGGTTCAGCTACTGCACAAGGGGCAGGTTGTGGAGCCGGCCGCTGCCGTGTGGAATGGGGAGCATCGCACGGTTGGTCTGGCTGTTGCGGAGGATGTCAGCCTGACCATCCCTGTCGGCTGGTCCTCGAAAGTGCAGATCAGCGTGGATTATCCGTCCCCCATTCCGGCACCGGTGGCAGCAGGGCAGAAGTCTGGTCATGTTTCCGTTGGCCTGCCAGGTCAGCCCAGGGTCTATTCACCACTTTATACGGTGTCTCCGGTCGGTGAGCTTGGCTTTGCAGGGCGGATCCTGTCACGGTTCGGTCATGCTCCGCAGTAAGACCGGGGGAGTGTTCATTACATTGGAAGGGGGGGAAGGTGCGGGCAAAAGCACGCAGCTGGCCCGCCTTTCCGAGCAGCTGGAAGGCGCAGGTTTCCCGGTTTTCCAGACGAGAGAGCCCGGTGGGACGCCAGCAGCCGAAGCGTTGCGGAACCTGCTCCTTTTTGGAGAGGAGAGTTTCTGCTGGCAGGCGGAGATCATGCTTCATATGGCGGCCCGGGCGGATCACCTCGCCAAGGCAATCCGACCGGCTCTGGCAGAAGGGAAAATCGTCCTCTGTGATCGGTTCCATGATTCCACATGGGCCTATCAAGGGTATGGAATCGGAGAGGGCCGGGCAGAGGTTCTGGAGTATATCCGCTCCCTGCGGCAGGTCGTGGGAGGAGAGCCTGATGTAACGTTATGGCTGGACCTGCCCTGCGAAGTGGCCCGTCAGCGTATTTCCCGGCGGGGTGGAAAGCTGGACCGGTACGAGGGACAGCAGATGCAGTTTCATCAGCGTGTGCGGGCTGGTTTTCAGGATATTGCCGAGAAGGATCCTGCCCGCATCCGGCGGGTTGATGCCAGCCAGTCGCTGGAAGAGGTGCAGGCGCACCTATACGCTCTCGTGCGGCAGCATATGGCTGGAGAGGGCGCTGCGTGAGGGGGCCTCCGCCTGAACCACGTCTGGCAGCCCATGTGTATGGGCATCAGGCAGCTATACAGCAGTTTGAAGAGTCTTTTGCGTCTGGCAGGCTGCATCATGCGTGGCTGATTTCTGGCCCGTCCGGTGTAGGCAAGGTGACATTGGCGTTCCATCTGGCCCGCAGGCTGCTGGGGGGCAGCGATCTGGAAAGTCCTGCTGGACGGCGCATCTCTGCGGGGACGCATGGAGATCTGTTGACGATTGCCCGGAAGATGGACCCCCGCAAGGGACAGCTGAAGGGGGAGATCACGGTTGCTGATGTCCAGCCCATCCAGAATTTTCTGCATCACACGGCCACGGAGGGTGGCTGGCGGGTCGTGGTCGTGGACGGGCTGGAAAGTCTGAACCGTTTTGCCGCCAATGCGCTGTTGAAGATTCTTGAGGAACCTCCGCCGAAGACCGCTCTCTTCCTGACGACTTCTTCACCGGGCACATTGCTGCCGACATTGCGGAGCCGTTGCCGTGTGCTGGCCCTGGCCGGGCTGGATGAGGCTGACATGAAGGCCGTTCTGCCTGACGTGCCGGATGATGTCCTGCACCGTGCCCATGGGTCTCCCGGTCGTGCCCTGTTTCTGGCACAGGACCGGGACGGCATCTGTGCCGGGCTGGTGGAGCGGGCATTGGCCGGTGAAGAGCTGGATCATGAAAATTGGGTGATCGTCAGCCAGATCGCTCGTGAAGCAGAGGGTTTTGCGTTAGTGTGCGATCTGCTAGGCGAGGCACTGGCCGGTCAGGCACGGGATGCCGCCTTTGCGGGAGATCTGCCCCGGGCAGCTCTCATGGCGGATCGGGCCGGGCGGTTGGGGCAGATGCGGTTGCAGAGTGAGCGCTTCAGCCTTGACAGGGCCGAGGCCATCCGGGAAGTCCTTGCTCTGGCCCGCCAGGGGTAGCAGGCCCGGTTGTGGGTTTTGGTAAAATTTGGACGACAGGACGGATAGATCATGAAGCGGCATTTCACCATCACGACTCCCATTTTCTATGTGAATGGTGCGCCGCATATCGGCCACGCTTATACCTCCATCGCCTGTGATGTGATCGCCCGTTTCCATCGGCTGGATGGCAACGATGTTCTGTTCGTCAGCGGGACGGACGAGCATGGACAGAAGGTGGAGCAGAGCGCAAAGGCGCAGAATGTTCCTCCGCAGGATTTTGCGGACCGCATCTCCCAGAGCTTCCGCCAGATGCAGAAGGACATGGCGGTCCAGACGGATGAGTTCATCCGCACGACAGAAGCCCGACACAAGAAGGCAGCCCAGACCCTTTGGGAGAAGGTTGCCGAAAATGGTCATATCTATCTCGATGCCTATGAAGGCTGGTACTCCACCCGGGATGAGATGTTTGTCGGTGAGGATGAGATCACCCGGCATCCCGACGGCAGCCGGACGGCTCCCTCCGGTGCGCCGCTGGAGTGGGTGCGGGAACCATCCTACTTTTTCCGCCTTTCCGATTTTCAGGACAGGCTGCTGAAGCTGTATGAAGAAAATCCCGATTTCATCGGCCCGCATGGTCCGAAACGGGAGGTGGTCAGCTTCGTGAAGCAGGGGCTGCGGGACCTCTCCATCAGCCGGACCAGCTTCCGCTGGGGCGTGGAGGTGCCGGGTGACCCGGACCATGTCATGTATGTCTGGTTCGATGCGCTGGCGAATTATCTGACAGCCGTTGGTTACCCGGACATGAAGGATCCCCGGCATGTTCACTGGCCCGCCGACGTGCATGTGGTGGGCAAGGAGATCATCCGCTTCCACTGCATCTACTGGCCGGCCTTCCTTATGGCGGCCGGTCTGCCGCTGCCGAAACGGGTTTTCGCTCATGGCTGGTGGACGGTCGAGGGTGAGAAGATGAGCAAGTCTCTCGGCAACGTGCTGGACCCCAAGGCTCTGGCCGATGAGTTCGGGCTGGACCAGCTGCGCTTCTTCCTGATGCGGGAAGTGCCCTTTGGTGGGGATTCCAATTTCAGCCGCCGTTCCCTCATCACACGGATGAATGTCGAACTGGCCAACGACCTTGGCAATCTTGCCCAGCGGACGCTCAGTCAGGTGGCCCGCAATCTTCAGGGTGTCCTGCCGGAACGTGGTGCCCTGACAGAGGATGATGAGAAGATTCTGGCCCAGGCCACCCTGCTGCCGTCTCTCACACGCACGCATATCGAGCGTCTGGCCATCAGTGATGCGCTGGAAGATATCTGGAAGCTCATCCGGGAGGCCAATGCCTATATCGACCGGCAGGCCCCCTGGGTGCTGAAGAAGGAAAATCCGGCCCGCATGGCGGATGTGCTGCGGGTTCTGGTGGATGTGATCCGCACCGTGGCGACGCTCCTCCAGCCCTATATGCCAGATACGATGGAGAAGATGCTGGACCAGCTGGGTGTGGAGAAGGGCGAGCGTCATATCGCTGCGCTGGAAACACCACTGCCCGGTGGGCGTACCCTGCCCAAGCCACAAGGTCTGTTCCCCCGTTTCGTGGAGGAAGAGAAGGACGCATGAAGGGGCTGATTGACACGCACTGCCATCTGGACCGTCTGGAAGACCTCCCTGCCAGTCTGGATTTTGCCCGGCAGGCTGGTCTGGCGGGAATGGTCACGATCGGGACACGCTGGTCAGAACGGGCCAGGCAGAAGGCCCTGACGGAGCATGACAGTCCGGACCTGCGTATCTGGTGTGCGTTGGGCACACATCCCGATCATGCCCATGAGGAGGCTCTTCCCAGTCTTGATGACATGCTGGCAGAGCTTGAGGCTCCGCAGGTAGCGGCCATTGGGGAGTCTGGCCTTGATTATTTTCATGGCACGGAGGAGGTAAAACCAGTCCAGCATGCATCCTTCCGCCGTCATATCGAGGCAGCCCGTGTGACGGGTCTGCCGCTGGTCATCCATACGAGACAGGCGGATGATGACACCATCGCCATTCTGCGGGACGAGCATGAGAAGGGGGCTTTCCCTTTTCTGATCCATTGCTTTGCCTCCGGTCCGAAGCTGGCCGGAGCCGCTCTGGAGCTGGGGGGGTACCTGAGCTTTTCCGGGCTTCTGACCTTCAAGAAGTGTGAAGAAATCCGGGACGTGGCCCGTCATGCGCCGGAGGACCGTATCCTCGTGGAAACAGACAGTCCTTTTCTGGCCCCCGTTCCCAAGCGGGGCAAGCCGAACACGCCGGGCTATGTCGTGCATACGGCGGCTCGTCTGGCCGAAGAACGTGGTCTGACGGGTGAGCGGCTGGTGGAGATTACGCAAGCCAACACACGGCGTCTTTTCACACGGGTAGCCGTATGAAGATCACGATTCTCGGTTGTGGTGGCTCCGCTGGCGTCCCCATGATCGGGGGTGAGGAAGGGGCCGGAACGGGCCTCTGGGGTACGTGCGATCCGACAGACAGGCGGAATCGCCGTCTGCGTTCATCCATCGTGATCGAGCATGAGGGGTTCCGTCTTCTGGTCGACAGTGGGCCAGACCTGCGGCAGCAGATGCTGGCAAACGGGCTGACCCATATTGATGCCGTGTTCTATACGCACGCTCATAGTGACCATATCGGTGGGCTGGATGAATTGAGGGCTGTCAATCGTGTGATCGGTCGGCCGATCCAGCTTCTGGCCACGGCAGAGGTTCTGGCCGAGCTGCGGCAGCGTTTCGACTACGCTTTCCGGCCGTGGGAGGGAGGCACCTTCTATCGTCCTGCTTTTGACGTGCAGGAAATTCCCACCCATGGCCCGCTGAAGGTCGGCCCGCTGGAAGGCTGCATCTTCCCGCAGAAGCATGGCTGGACGACAAGTCTCGGCCTGCGTCTTGGGTCGTTTGCCTACTGCACGGATGTTGAGAGTTTCCCCACAGAATCACAGGCCGTTCTGCATGACCTGTCCTGCTGGGTCGTCGGGTGCTTCCAGCGGGAGGCACATCCATCTCATGGCTGGTTGGGGCGTGTCATGGAATGGCGGCAGCAGTTCCGGCCCCGGCATACGGTCCTGACCCACATGGGGCCGGACATGGATTACGGCCAGCTCTGCGAAAGCCTGCCCGAAGACGTCCGCCCAGCCCGGGATGGCCTGGTCCTGACCCTCTGACTGGGGGAGACTGCCTGTCAGGCAGCGTTCAATCTGTCCCGTTCAAGAACCACAGGTTCAAGATGCACGCAGAAGAGCCCCCGTACCCAGCGGGGCATGGGAGGGAGGCCGACCCAGGCAGTTCTGGCCTGGTTGCTCTGTCTGGGAGAACGGGTGAGAGCAGAAGGAACGGGTAGAGACCATTCCTGAGCCCCCATGAACAGGATCACGTCTCTGATGGTCTGATCCAGCAGGGTAGTGGCCGTCATGTCCAGGAAGACATGAGGTGTTTCAGCGGGGAGAAGGAAGTTGAACCATCCCCTGTGGTGGTGTTGGCAGGGTATGACGTTGCCTGTCGGGCCGAGCAGGCGAAGTTCTGTTTTCATGGCAGGAGAGACCCAGAAGGGAGTCGTGTTGCCAGCCCGCATGTACTCATAACGGGCTGGATCCTTCAGAATGATTTCTGTCAGCGTTACCATCATGACCACTCCATCCTGAACAAGGCAGATTGCAGGGTCACTCTAGGAAGGTCATCTTGATAAAGCGTGAAGAAAGGAAAATCTTTTATCTGTTATCATTCATGCTTATTGGTAAATAGCCAGTTTTTGCGGTCAATGCCCTGTAATCATGAGAAAAGGTGAAAGCAGGAACTCCCACTTTCACCTTTCTTGATAATCTCTCGCATAATTTCTGAAGAATCACGTCATTTCATTCTGGTGGATATATCTGCGGATACGTCACTTTCTCAGACGGGCCGGGAGGCTTGGGAGCCCCCGGTCGGCCGCAGGCGCTCAGTCCCAGCAGGAAAACGCCACCCATGAGGGCCAGAACGGCCCTCGTCATGAAAGAGGATTGAAGCCGATGCATGATCATCTCTCCGTTCAGGCCTGTCCAAGCCGTTCCAGCCACCCCTTGGCCTGTGCCTGCACATTGGCTGGTGCCGTGCCGCCGTGGCTGGTGCGGGAGGCGAGGGAGGAGTCCACGGTCAGGACGTCATAGATGGACCTGTTGATGCCTGATTCCACGGCCTGCATGTCTTCGAGTGAAAGGTCGGCCAGATCGCAGCCTTTCTGCTCGGCCAGACTGACAAGACGCCCTGTGACATGATGGGCCGTGCGGAAGGGCAGACGCAGCTCCCGCACCAGCCAGTCGGCAAGGTCCGTGGCGGTGGAGAAGCCAGCACCTGCCAGCTCCCGCATCCGTTCCTTGTTTGGTTTGAGGTCCCGGATCATCCCTTCCATGGCGGCCAAGGACAGGGTGATGGCCGTCGTGGCGTCAAAGACGGGTTCCTTGTCTTCCTGCGTGTCCTTCGCATAGGCCAGTGGCAGACCTTTCATGACCGTCAGCAGCCCGATCAGATCGCCGGTGATGCGGCCCACCTTGGCACGGACCAGCTCGGCAGCATCCGGGTTGCGCTTCTGTGGCATGATGGAGGAGCCGGTGGTGAAGGCGTCGGACAGATGGACGAAATTGAAGGCCGCAGAGGCCCACTGCACGATCTCTTCCGAAAGGCGGGAAAGATGCATGGCCTCCATGGAGAGGACAGACAGATATTCCAGCGCAAAGTCGCGGTCGGACACGGCGTCCAGCGAGTTTGACGTCGGGCGGTCGAAACCGAGGGCCTGCGCCGTCATGTCCCGGTCGATGGGGAAGGACGTGCCTGCCAGGGCGGCAGACCCCAGCGGGCATTCATTCATCCGGCGGCGGGCATCACGCAGGCGGGAGGCATCACGGGCCAGCATTTCCACATAAGCCAGCAGATGATGACCGAAGGTGACGGGCTGGGCGACCTGAAGATGGGTGAAACCCGGCATGGGGGTGTCATGATATTCCAGTGCACGGCGGGCGAGGGTGCGCATCAGGGCTTCCGTCTGTTCCACGATGCCGTCGATGGAATCCCGGACCCAGAGGCGGAAGTCCGTGGCAATCTGGTCATTGCGGGAACGGGCGGTGTGCAGCCGCTTTCCGGCTTCCCCGATCCGCTCGGACAGGCGGGACTCGATATTCATGTGAATATCTTCCAGTGCCGGGGAGAAAGCGAAGCGGCCTTCTTCGATTTCCGTGGCAATATCGGCCAGACCCTGCTGGATTTCGGCTTCTTCCTGTTCTGTCAGCAGGCCAACCTTGCGGAGCATGGCAGCATGGGCGAGGGAGCCACGGATATCCTGCCGCCAGAGAATTCTGTCGAACCCGATGGAGGCGTTGATCTCCTCCATGATGGCTGCCGGACCGCTGGCGAAACGGCCACCCCACTGGGGATTGGCGGCGTCCGTGCTGGCGGGTCTGTTTGCAGGGGAGGCGTTGCTGGTATTATTGTGCGTCATGAGGACCGATATGATCAGAAACTGGAAAAAGATTCGTACATGCGCCGTTCTGGCGGGCTGGCTGAGTGTAGCGGCTGCGGGCCTGTGGCACAATTGTGTGCGGGCTGAAGCGTTGCAGAGTTTGCAGGAGCTGGAGCCGGAACCGGCCCTGTCAGCCCCGGTCACGCTGGCCATTGCGGGGCTGGGCGGCACGAAGGCAAGCCTGCCCATGAAGGCGGGGAAGCCGTACATGCTGCATCTCTGGGCCACATGGTGCACACCCTGTCGGGAAGAGCTGCCCCAGCTGGCCGCTTTCCTGGACAGAAATCCCGATCTGCCCGTGATCCCCGTTGCTCTGGACAGTGGTTCACCGGAGCGTGTTCAGGCAGCCCTGCCCCGTCTCCATGCCGAGGGCCTGCCCGTCTGGACGGCGGAGCGTCAGGCTGTGGATCCGTTCCTGAAGAGTCTTCGGGAACCCGGACTGCCCATGACGCTGCTGATTGATGCCCAGGGGCAGGTGCGGGCCATTTCTGATGGCGGCGTGGAGTGGAAGGACGCCGCTGCGGCCAGCACGGTCCGCTCCCTTCTTCATCAGGTTGAGTGAGGCTGGGCGTGATGAACAGGCAGACTGAGGCCATGCCCCTTCTGGGGGAGAGTGAGGCCCGCCCTTATCATGTCCATGCAGCGGTGACGGACAGTCCTTTCGTCATGATCAGCGACCATGCGGGCCGTGCCGTACCAGAAAGGCTGGGTGATCTTGGCCTGCCCGTGGATGAATGGGACAGGCACATCGCCTATGATATTGGCATCCGGGAAGTGGGGAGGCACCTCCAGCAGGCTCTCGGCTGCCTGCTTGTGGAGCAGGTCTATTCCCGCCTCGTGATCGACTGCAACCGGGCTGCCGGGCATCCGACCTCCATTCCTCCCGTCAGTGACGGTGCGCCCGTGCCGGGGAATCAGGGCCTGTCAGCCGTGGAGAGACGGCAGCGGGAAGAGGCCATTCTCCATGCCTATCACGATGAGATAGAACGCCATCTGTCCCGGCGGAAGCCGGAAACGACGTTGTTCGTGTCCCTGCACAGTTTCACTCCTGCCATGCAGGATGGGCGGAGACGCCCGTGGGACATCGGGCTGCTGCACGATCATGACCCTCACTCAGCCCGCCTGATGCGGACATTGCTGGAGGAGGAAGGCGGCCTCCATGTGGGGGACAACCAGCCCTATGTGCTGAACAGCCAGAATGAATACAGCGTGCCCTATCACGCCGGACGGCGGAATCTGCCGGCCCTTGAGATTGAGATAAGGCAGGACCTCATCAGTGATGAAGTGGGGCAGAAGCTCTGGGCGGAGCGTCTGGCCCGTCTGCTGCCCCGCTTCTGGGAAAGACGGAAGGAGATGGCGTGACGATTGATGGCAGGACCAGACTGGCTGGCGTGATAGGCTGGCCGGTCGATCATTCCCGGTCTCCCATGTTGCATAACCACTGGTGCCGGGTGCATCAGGTCAACGGGGCCTATGTGCCGCTGCCGGTCAAGCCGGGACAGCTGGAAACGGCCCTGAAGGGGCTGGCGGCAGCGGGGTTCCGTGGGGTGAATGTCACGATTCCACACAAGGAGGAGGCTTTCAGCCTCTGTGACGAACTGACAGAAACGGCCCGCCGGGCCGGGGCAGCCAATACGCTGCGTTTTGTGGAGGGGCGGGTTATTGGCGACTGCACCGATGGCACCGGCTTCTGCGACAATCTTCTGGCTCATGGCGTGAGGCTGGAAGGGCGTGCTCTCATCCTCGGGGCGGGGGGAGCCGCCCGGGCCGTAGCGGCAGCGTTACAGGATCGTGGCTGTGAGGTCTTCATTTCCAACCGTACAGCTTCCCGGGCCGAGGCTCTGGTGCAGGCCCTGGGGGGTGGAATCGTGCTGGACTGGACAGACTGGCCCAGCAGGCTGGGAGAGATGAATCTGCTCGTCAATGCGACATCACTGGGCATGGGAGGACGTGATGACACGGCATGGTCCAGCCTGCTGCAGAAGGGGCAGGAGGGGCTGAGCGTGGCGGACATCGTCTATACGCCTCGGCAGACACCTCTGCTGAAGGCAGCGCAGGAGCGTGGCTTCCGCACCGTGGACGGGCTGGGCATGCTGATCTGTCAGGCACGGGCCGGGTTTCAGGAATGGTTCGGCGTGCTGCCAGAAGCCGATGAAGCCAGTTTTGACCTTCTGGCGCAGGACCTCGCCCGGCATGGCCTTTCCTGACATGGTGATGGTCGGGGCCTGTTCGTGAAGGTTCTGGGGCTGACGGGTGGCATGGCCGCCGGGAAGAGTACGGTGGCATCTCTCTTCCGCAGGGCGGGTGTGCCTGTTTTTGATGCCGATGCCTGCGTCCGTCAGCTTCAGGCCCCTCATGGGCGGGCGGTTCCTGCCCTGCAGAAGGCGTTTCCCGGCATCGTGCATGATGGCGTGCTGGACAGGGCAGCCCTGCGTCGCCTCATAGCGGCCGATCCAACCGTCCTGCCCCGGCTGGAAGCCATCATCCATCCGATGGTCCGGCAGGAGAGACAGGCTTTTCTGAGGCGTTGCCGGTCCCGTCAGGTGCCGTTCTGTGTTCTGGACATTCCCCTTCTGTGGGAAACGGGGGCGGATCGGGACTGTACGCTCGTCATGGTGGTGTCGGCTCCGCTGTCTGTCCGTCTGTCCCGCATCCGGCGGCGTTACAGGAGGGGTGGGCAGATGAGCGAGGCGGATGCGAAAGCCCTGCTGGCCCGGCAGATGCCGGACAGGGAGCGGCGACGCCGGGCCGATATCGTGATAAGGACGGGCCTCTCCCGTGCCTGTGCGGCCCGTCAGGTCCGTGCCATTCTGGCCTCCCTGTGGCAGATGCGTGAAAGACGATGACATGACCCGTTCCATTCTTTTTGATACCGAGACGACAGGGCTGGACCCGGATACCGGGGACAGGGTGATCGAAATTGCCGCCCTGGAGCTGGTGAATGACCTGCGGACGGGGAATTATTTCCATGTGCTGGTGAATCCCGAACGGGACATTCCCCCCGAGGCCACGAAGGTGCATGGTTTCACGCTGGCGGACCTGGAAGGGAAACCTCTTTTCGCTGACATTGCTGATGAGTTCCTGGAGTTCATCGGTGACGGGAAGATGATCGCCCATAATGCACCGTTCGACTTCAAGTTCATCAATGCGGAGCTGAAGCGGGCCGGACGTCCCGTGCTGGATTATGACAGTCGGGCCATTGATACCGTCATCATGGCCCGGAAGAAATTCCCCGGGATGCCTGCCAATCTGGACGCCCTCTGCCGCCGTTTCGGGATCGACCTCTCCGAGCGTGGCACCCACAATGCCCTGCTGGACTGCCGCCTGCTGGCCGACGTGTATGTGGAGCTGATCGGGGGGCGGCAGCGTGGCCTTGGTCTGGGCAGTGACCGGCAGCAGGCTGCCGGCCCGGGTGGGGCGGGAAAGCGCAGGGCCGTGACGGGTCGCAAGGCCCGCCCCATGCCATCACCGGATGAGGCCACTCTGGCCCGTCATGCCGAATTTCTCGCAACCCTGTCAGACCCGATCTGGTTGCAGGAGTGAAACGCATCCTCTTCATCACGGCGCATCGTCTTGGTGATGCCGTGATTGCCATGGGGGCGCTGGCCGGGATGATGGAGCGTCATCCTCAGGCCCGATTCACCATCGCCTGCGGTCCGGCCGTGCAGGACCTGTTCCGGTACATGCCCCGTTGCGAGCGGATCATCGTGGTGGAGAAGAAGCCTCATAACAGGCACTGGCTGGCCCTGTGGTGGCAGGTTGTGCGCCATCGCTGGGAAGTGGTGGTGGATCTCCGTTCATCGCCTCTGGCCTATGGAGTATGGAGCCGTTCCCGTCATGTCGTCAGGGGGGGCAGGCGGACAGGGCTGAAGCTGGAGCAGCAGGCCCGGTCGCTGGGCTTCAGGCAGCCCTTCCGTCCGCATGTCTGGCTGGGACCGGAGGAGCAGGACATGGCCGCCCGCCTCCTGCCCGGTGACATCCGCTGGCTGGCTCTGGCTCCGACAGCAGGAACGGAGACGAAACTCTGGCCTGCCTCATCTTTTGCGGCTCTTGCAGACCGGCTGGGGGCAGAGGGGATGCGTCCTGTCCTGTTCTACGGTCCGGGAGAGCGGGAGGCGAGGCTGGCCGCTCCGGCCCGGGCTGCCATGCCGGAGGCTCTGGACCTTGGCGGGAGATATTCACTGGCGCAGGTCGCAGCCCTGCTGGCCCGCTGCTGCCTGTTTGTCGGGAGTGATTCAGGGCTGATGCACCTGTCAGCAGCTCTGGACGTGCCAACGCTGGGCCTGTTCGGTCCCAGCCGTGCCGCAGAATATGCGCCTTCTGGCTGCTGGACGGCTGTGGTTGAGGCTCCCGGCCCGCCCGGTGCCGGAAACATGGAGGGCCTGAAGGCTGAAGATGTCTGTCAGGCCGCCCTCTCTCTTTATGAATGGTCCAGAGAGGGGTAAGAACCGGTCATCACTGTGATGAAACGATGACAGATTTTTCAGGGAGACATCATGCATTTTGATCTCATAATCCGTAATGGACGGTGCGTATTTCCATGGGGTGAGGCACAGGCCGACATCGGCATCCGTGATCGGCGGATCGCTTCCCTGTCCGTTTCCGCCAGTGATGAGGCTGACCGTGTCATTGATGCCACGGGCCTGCATGTCCTGCCCGGGCTGATCGACTCTCACGTGCATCTGCGTGATCCCGGCAAGCCGGAAGCTGAAACGCTGGAGACAGGCACCCGGGCGGCGGCTCTGGGTGGCATCACGGCCGTGTTTGACATGCCGAACACCAACCCGACCATCACGGACAGGAAGATGCTGGACTGGAAGCGTCAGCATATCGTGGAGACGGCGAATATTGACGTCGCCATGTATATTGGTGCGACCCGGGAGAACACGCCCCTTCTGGCCGAGTTCGAGCAGGAAGAGGGTGTCTGTGGCGTCAAGGTTTTTGCGGGGTCTTCGACCGGCGATCTCATGATCGAGGATGATGAGGGGATCGAGGCGGTCCTGCGCTCCGGCCATCGCCGTGTGTCCTTCCACTCGGAGGATGAATACCGCCTGCGGGAGCGGCGGAAGCTGTTCGAGCCGGGGCAGCCCTACCACTGTCATGCCGAGTGGCGGGATGCGGAATGTGCCATTCGGGGTACGCAGCGTATCCTGGCCCTGTCCCGCAAGACGGGGCGGCCCATCCATATCCTGCATGTCTCAACGGAAGAAGAGTTCATTCTTCTGGGCGAAAACCGCCGTCATGCCACGGTGGAGGTTCTGGTCAATCATCTGACCAACGAAGGGCCGGGCTGTTATGAGCGTCTGGGTGGCAAGGCCGTGATGAACCCTCCGCTGCGGAATGAGCGGCGCCATTTTGAGGCAGGCTGGGCCGCCCTGCGGGATGGACGGGTGGATGTGGTGTCTTCCGACCATGCGCCGCACCCCAAAGAGGCCAAGGAACTGCCGTGGCTGGAATGTCCATCCGGCCTGACGGGCGTGCAGACGATCGTTCCGCTGATGCTGGATCACGTCAATGCAGGGCGTCTGAGCCTGACCCGGCTCGTGGACGTTATGGCCGCTGGTCCGGCCCGGGTCTATGGGCTGCCGAACAAGGGCCGTCTGGCCGTCGGGTTCGATGGTGACATCACCCTTGTGGACATGAAGAAGCAGCGGACCATCACCAATGACTGGATCGCCTCTCCCGCAGGCTGGACACCTTATGACGGAAAGACCGTCACGGGCTGGCCCGTGGGGACCATCGTCCGGGGGCAGGTCGTGATGCAGGATGATGAGATCGTCACCAGCAATGTGGGGCGTCCCATCAGCTTCCAGCCCTGAGGGGGGAAAAGAGGGGCTCTTCCGGCGGGAGGGGCCCCTTTCCGGTTAGTGGAGGCTGCGTCCTTCGGGAAAGCCATACATCAGATAATGGGCCAGTGGTCCTGATTCATAGCCTGCCACATCAGGGTGACGGGCCAGATAGGCGTGGCTGTTCCAGACATGAAGCCTGCCAGACCGGGAACGGATCAGGGGCAGGCCCTCACGAAAATAGATGTGAACCTCATCCCGGTAGAGAGTCTCATACTCGTCATGGGAGCGGAGAAGCATGTGGCAGAGATGACTGCCCGGGCAGTGTGGTCTGGAGAGGTGAGCAAGAATCTTCTGCCGGTCAAATACATCGTCAGGGCTCTCCATTTCGGGCATCAGTTTCGCCCGGGAGAGGTCGATCATTTCCTGATAGGGCCGGTTGTGGCTGTGGAGATAGACAAAACGTGTCATTTTCACATCCGTGGTGTTGGCCAGAGCAGGGGCATGGTGCCCATTGTCGATGGTGGCGTCGTGGTAGGCGGGCACGAAGCCTTTGTGAAAGTGACGGTTGGGGGCGTACCAGCCTTCATGTCCGTCCCCAGGCAGGTTGAACAGGCTCAGCTCGATGCGGAAGGGGCAGCCCCAAGGCTTCAGGCGTGCAAACTCGGCCAGAATGTCTGCCTTTCCTAGAGAAAGCCCGGTCTCCGTAAAAACGCAGAGCAGTTCATCGCAATCTACCGGCAGGGCGAAATCATACTCTGCATCCTGATTCAGGGAGCGTATGACGTTCGTGAAATGCCCGCCCTTGTTCTGGAAATCAAACGCCGTATCCAGATCCCGCCGGACATGGGCGCCGCATCGTTCGGCTTCATCCAGCAGGGCCAGAGTGGTGACCTCTTCCGATCCGTTATCAAAGATGAGAAGATTTTCCATGCCGAAGAGGCAGGCATAATGGGTCAGCCAGCGGGCAAGGCGGGGCCCCTCATCCTTCTGCATCATCATGACCTTGACGATGGGGGGGCGGGCTGGAGCGGTAATTTTTGTCGGGGAGGATGTTTGCCGCTGGTCCGTCATGCTATAGGAGTGTCAGAATTATCATGATTGGTCCAGCAAGGATATGGCGTGTCAGACGATTTGATTAAGGAAGTGGAAGAAGAGCAGCATCTCCTGCGGCTCAGATCCATGGCCCTCCGTGTGGGCGGCGTGCTGGTGGTTCTTCTGGTGCTGGCTGGTGTTGCCGGTGGTGTATGGGGATGGCAGCAGCACCGGCTCCATACGGCTCAGGCCGTGGCGTCGGACCGCTATTTCGAGGCCATGAAGCTTCTTGGTGATCTGAATGCTCTGCCGTCTGCTGAAAGTGATGCACGACAGAAGGCCGAAGGCATTTTCTCGGATCTGGCCCAGTCCGCCCCGCAGGGTGTACGCAGCTATGCCGCCATGTATCTGGCCGAGCTGAAAGAGCAGGATCATGACCGTTCCACAGCGTTGAAGCTGTGGCAGCAGGTGGTGGATGATCGAGCTTCCGAAAGGTCTCTGGCGTTGATGGCGCAGTATCGCCTCCTGAATGCCCGGATGGGTATCGCTCCCAGGGATGAGCTGAGGCGTGGTTATCAGGCGCTCGTTCAGACAGGGGGAAGCTGGGTCCCTCTGGCGAAGGAAGGGTTGGCCGTGCTGGACCTGAGGGACGATGCCAAACCGGAGGAACGGGCAGAGGCACGCCGCCTGCTGCTGGAGGTTCAGACATCAGCGGACAGCACGGATGATTTACGGCGTCGGGCCGGACTATTGTTGCAGACTTTGGGAGAGGCTGGATGAACCGCCATTTTTCTTCACTGCCGGGGATGGGGGGCGTAAAGGCTTCCCGTCGTTCTCTTCTCAAGGGCGCCTGTTCATTTGCTGCCATGACGGGGCTGGCGGGTTGTGGTGCCTTCTCGGACGATCCGAAGAAAACGGTTCTGCCGGGCAGACGGATTGACGTTCTGTCAACCGGGGCAGGTCTGGCCGTGGACACGCATGATACAGCCCCCATCACCCTGCCTGCCGTACAGCCCGTCACTGCATGGATGCAGGAAGGGCGGACAGCGTCGCATGAAGCGGTCAATGCAGTCTGGAATGGTACGCGACAGCTATGGAGTGAGTCGGTTGGCTCCGGTGTCAATCGGGTTGGCTGGCTTTCCATGGTGGCGTTTGTCCCCAATCGCAAAGGGGCCTTGCAGTCCCCGCCCGTGATTGGCGATGGTCGCATGTTCACGGTGGATGCCCAGGGCGTCATCCGGGCCTGGAGCTGGCCGGAGCGCAGGCAGCTCTGGCACCTCCAGCCAGCCCGCAAGACCCGTTCTACCAATATTGGCGGTGGCCTCGCCCTGGTGGGGAATACGCTTTATGTCGTTGATGGCGTGGCGCAGGCCCTGGCGCTGGATGCTGCCACGGGTCGACAGAAATGGGCCGTGGATATCGGGACGCCGGGGCGCTCCGCCCCGACTGTTGTCGGTGGTCTGATGGTTTTCACGACCATTGATGCCCGCCTGTACGCTCTGGATGCGGCAACGGGCCAGCAGCGCTGGACCTATCAGGCGACCGATGTCAGCACGACCCTCTTCGGGGCTGGGGCTCCGGCCATTGTCAATGACATTGTGGTGGCTGGTTTCGGCAGTGGTGATCTGGTGGCCCTGCGTGCAGCTTCTGGCGAGGTTGTCTGGAGTGACAGCCTTGGCGGAGGCAACGGGCTGGGCGCCATGTTGGATTTCGCCTGCGTGCGTGGGGGGCCTGTCGTTGTTGGCGGGACAGCCTATGCCATATCTTTGTCTCGTGTGCTTGTGGCCATCGACATGCGCTCGGGGCGTCGTCTGTGGGAGCGGGAGGTCAGTGGTCAGTCGCCGCTCTGTGTTTGTGGCGAATGGCTGTATCTCATCTCCCTGGACCAGCAGCTGGCCTGCCTGGACCGTGTGACGGGACAGGTACGGTGGGTCAAACAGTTGCCCCGTTTCAAAAAACCGGAGCATGAGAAGGGTCCCATCCAGTGGATGGGACCGATCATGCTGAACAACAGGCTTGTCTGTCTTTCCAGCATGAACCGTGGTGGCATGGTGATCGTGAATGCCAGGACGGGCCAGGAAGAAGGAAAGATAGAAACACCGTCATCCTGCCAGGTACAGCCGATTGTCTGTGATGGACAGCTGCTCGTTCTGAGCGAAGATGGTGTTCTGCGCGCTTATGGTTGATCCCGCTGGGACAGGCAGGCTGCCTGTCGTCGTTATCGCAGGGCGCCCCAATGTGGGGAAGTCCACCATCTTCAACCGGCTTGTCGGGAGGCGTCAGGCGATCGTGTCGGACGAGCCCGGTGTGACGCGGGATCGCAAGGACGGCGTGGCCATGCTGCGTGGTCGCCGTGTGCGGCTCGTGGATACGGCAGGGCTGGAGGAAGCAGCTCCCGAGACGTTGTTTGGCCGTATGCGGGCTTCGTCCGAGCAGGGGATCGCACAGGCTGATCTGGTTGTTTTCTGCGTGGATGCACGGTCTGGCATTACACCTGCTGATGCACATTTTGCCAACTGGTTGCGGCGGCAGAACCGGCCTGTCCTCCTCGTTGCTAACAAGGCCGAAGGCCGGGCCGGTGCAGAAGCAGCCATGGAGGCCTTCTCTCTTGGGCTGGGAACCCCGCTTGCCATGTCTGCTGAACATGGTGAGGGACTGGCCGACCTGATGAGCGAGATCGTCAGCCTTCTGCCGGATGAGGAGACACTCGCCGAGCAGGATGGAGAAAAACCGCTGCGCCTTGCCATCATTGGCCGTCCGAATGCTGGAAAATCAACGCTTCTGAACAGCCTTCTGGGCGAGGAGAGGATGATCACGGGGCCGGAAGCTGGCCTGACACGTGATGCTGTCAGTGTCATGCTCGAGGACGAGGCCGGGCCGATCGAAATCGTTGACACGGCTGGAATGCGGAAGCGTGCCCGTGTTCAGGAAGGGCTGGAGCGTGTCTCTGTTTCAGCCTCTATTGAGGCCATGAAAATGGCTGAAGTGGTTGTGCTGGTTCTGGATGCAGATCGTGGTGTTGATGAGCAGGACCTCCAGATTGCCCGTCTGATTGAGCGGGAGGGGAGAGCCTGTGTTCTTGCTCTCAACAAGTGGGATGCCGTCAAGGAGCGTCAGGCAACACGCAAGGCGATTTCTGATCGTATCGAAATTTCACTGGCGCAGATGCGTGGGATCGAGGTTGTGACATTCTCGGCTCTGACAGGCGAGGGGCTGCACCGCCTTCTGCCGGCCGTCCGAAGGGCCAGCGAGGTCTGGAACGCCCGTGTGGGCACGAGCGATCTTAACCGCTGGTTTGAGGAGGCGGTGGAACGTCATCAGCCGCCGCTGGTGGATGGGCGCCGACTGAAGTTACGCTACATGACACAGGCCAAAAGCCGCCCGCCAACCTTTGTGCTGTTTGGCACAAGGGCGGAGCAGCTGCCGGACAGTTACAAAAGATACCTCATAAATGGGTTGCGGGAGACCTTCCATCTTCCCGGCACGCCGATCCGGCTTCTGCTGCGGGGGAGCCGTAATCCATTCGTGAAGCAGGATGAGCGATAATTTATTGAATTTGGAGCAATAACGTCCATAATCGCCGCACGCCCCGATGCCGGAGGGGTGTGTGACCTTTATGAATGAGGAGTTATCATGGTAGGAGTAACGCCGGCAGCCAGGAGTGGGGGCGGTGCCTCTTCGTCTCAGAAGACGACAGGGCGTGCTACGTTTCTTGGCATTCTTGCGGCCCTTTCCGGGTTGATGTTTGGGTTGGATACAGGCGTTGTCGCTGGTGCTTTGCCGTTCATTGCGACTGATTTCCATGCTGGTGCTGCCATGCAGGGGTGGATCGTGTCGTCCATGATGGCTGGTGCTGCTGTTGGTGCTACATTTGCTGGTCGCATTTCCGTTTCTTTTGGTCGCCCGGGTGCCATGCTGGGCGCTGGGATCCTTTTTCTGGTTGGTACGCTTTTCTGTGCGTTTGCTCCCGGGGTGGCCCTGCTCATCACAGGGCGTGTCCTGCTTGGTCTGGCTGTTGGCGTGGCAGCATTTGCAGCGCCGCTCTACATTTCTGAGATCACGGTCGAATCGGCCCGTGGTGCCATGATTTCTTTCTATCAGCTGATGGTTACGCTCGGGATTTTTCTGGCATTCGTGTCCGATAGCATCCTGTCCGAAGGTGGGCACTGGCGCTGGATGCTCGGGATCATGGGCGTTCCGGCGGCCCTGTTCCTCGGTGTAGTGCTGATTCTGCCGCACAGCCCTCGCTGGCTGATGATGCGTGGTGATACGGAGCGTGCCCGCAAGGTGCTGCGTATGCTGCGTTCTGACGAGGAAGTGGCGGAAGCAGAGCTGGCCGATATCAACGACCGCCTCTCCAAGAGCAGTGATGCCGGATATGGGCTGTTTCGCAGCAATCCGAACTTCCGTCGTTCCGTGTTTCTGGGTATCACCCTCCAGATCATGCAGCAGCTGAGCGGAATCAACGCCCTGCTTTACTACGCACCGCGCGTGTTCGAAGCTGCCCATTTCGGGACCAATGCTGCCGTGTGGGCCACGACACTGGTCGGGCTGACCAACATGGTTTTCACAGGTGTGGCCATCCGATACGCCGACAGGTGGGGCCGTCGTCCGCTGCTGTTGACGAGCTGTGTCATCGTTGGTGCTTCGCTGGTTGGTGTCGGTGCAGTGCTGGCTTTTGGTGGTGGCAGCCTGGCCGCTTCCATCCTGCTCTGCGCTCTGATCCTTGTCTTTGTGGCCGGTTTTGCCATTGGTGAGGGACCGCTTGTCTGGGCCCTGTGCTCCGAGGTTCAGCCGACACGTGGCCGTGACTTTGGTATCGGCTGTTCCACGGTGACAAACTGGGTGGCCAACTGGGTTGTTTCCAGCATTTTCCCGCTGATGATGCTGGCGATGGGTGCGTCTTGGACCTTCATCCTGTTTGCAGCGTTCAATGGCCTGTTCGTGCTGATTACTCTGGGTTTTGTCCCGGAGACGAAGGGTGCTTCGCTGGAGCGGATCGAAGCGAATCTTTTTGCAGGGGTGCCCCTGCGTAAATTGGGAGAACCAGAGGGTAATGGGCAGTAAGATGGCAGATCCTAGCCTTGAGGGAGAATACGACCCGGAGAGGCACGCAGGCCTTTACGGGATGCAACGCTTCAAGGCGATGTCATCTGTCATTCTGGCATTGATGCTTTCGATCCTGGATTATTCCGTTGCGAATGTGGCCCTGCCCACCATCGCAACGGATCTCCACTCTTCTGCTTCGCAGGCGATCTGGGTCATCAATGCCTACCAGCTGGCCAATCTGGCCTGTCTCCTGCCATTGGCCGCCATTGGGGCTAGGGTTGGTTTCGGGCGGATGAGCCAGCTGGGAATTGTCCTGTTTCTCATTGCGTCTGTGGCCTGTGCCATGTCGCAGAACATGCTGGAGCTGACGCTTGCCCGGGCTCTTCAGGGTGTTGGCAGCTCCTGCATCATGAGTGTGAATATTGCGCTTGTGCGCTTCATTTATCCGCACAAGCTCATAGGCAAGGGGATTGCGCTCAACGGGCTGTTCATCGGCCTGGGTGTGGCGCTGGGGCCGACCATCGGCTCCTTCATCCTCTCCATTGCCTCCTGGCCCTGGATTTTCTGGGTGAATCTGCCGCTGGGTGGCATTGCCATCCTTCTAGCCAGCAAGGCTCTGCCCAAAACGCCGCGGAGCGACGTGAAGGTCGATATCCCTGGTTCCTTGCTCACGGTGGCCTCTTTCGCGCTACTGGGGATCGGGCTGGACAGCCTCATGCATGGTGATCTGGGCTGGGGTGCCGGGTTGACGGGCTGGAGCCTTGTCAGCTGGTGGCTTCTCCTGCGCTGGCAGAAAAAGCGGCAGGAGCCTATTGTGCCGCTGGACCTGCTGAAGCGTGTGCCCTTTCTGCTGGCCTGTCTGGTCAGTTTCTGTGGGTTTGTGGCTTCGAACCTGTATATTGTGGCCATGCCTTTCACGCTGGCAGTGGCTTTTCATAAAAATCCGGCCACAGTCGGTCTGTTGATTGCACCGTGGGCTGTGGGCGTGGCGGTGATGTCTTTTATTGTCGGAAAGATTGCCGACCGTTTTCCGGCAGCTCTGCTGTCTTCCATTGGGCTGCTGGTGACATGCCTTGGCTTTGTGCTTCTCTGTACCCTGCCGCTGGATGCCGATAACACGGCCATTGCCTGGCGGACGCTTCTGGCTGGCATGGGGTTTGGCTTTTTCCAGCCACCGAACAACCGGGCCATCATGGTGACAGCCCCTCCCGGCCGGGAGGGCGGTGCAAGCGGGATGCTTTCCGTGGCCCGTCTTTCAGGGCAGACGACAGGGGCATTGCTGGTCGCCGGGCTGTTCACCCTGTTTCCTCATCCTGCGTTCATCTGTCTCGGAGCCGCCGCTGCCGTGGCTTTCTGTGGAGCAGCATTGAGTGCAGGGCGGACGCTTTTCAGAAGGCGTACGACCTGAGCAGGTCGCTCGATACAGGTCAGTCTGTTGTATGAAAAATCCCCGGGGTGCTGGTTCTGCCCCGGGGATTTTTCATGTCGGCCCTCTCACGCTCATGGAGCAGATCAGGTTTAGTGCCAGAATGTCGGGCTGGCCCCCAGGATGAAGGCGGCTGCCAGGACGAAGCCTATTGCGACGTTCTGCCGGAAGAAATGCAGACAGAGAGGAGCATCATAGGGCGAAAGCTGGACAGTCTGACGGCCCAGCAGGAGGCAGGCCAGCAGGAAAGGCAGCCAGAAGAGTGGGTGCAGCCCGGCCTGTAGAGCCGAGAGTGCAAACAGGCAGAGGGCCAGTGCGTAACAGCTGCCTACGAAGAGGCGGGCATGGTTCAGCATCAGGCGGGAGGTGGATTTGACCCCGATACGGGCATCATCCTCCATATCCTGAAAACCATAGATGGTATCGAATCCCAGCTGCCAGATGATGACGCCGCCGTAGAGCAGCAGGCCCGGCAGGTCCAGAGTGTTCTGGCTGGCCGCATAGCCCATGGGGGCGCCGAAGCCGAAGGTGAATCCCATGACAAGCTGGGGCCACCATGTCAGCCTTTTTGCGGCCGGGTAGAAGGCGACAAGGATCAGCGCCAGAGGTGCCAGCATCCAGCAGATGGGCGGCAGGGCGAGCAATACGGCCAGCCCTCCGAGTAGCAACACTGCCAGCAGAGCCAGCCCCTGTGTCAGGTTGAGTGCGCCGCTGGCCAGGGGCCTGCCTGCCGTGCGTGAAACCTGGGCATCAATTTTGCGATCCCAGATGTCGTTGATGACACAGCCCGCCGAACGCATGAGCAGCGATCCGATGGCGAAGAGCGCCGTATAGAAGAGCCGGCGTTCCAGAGGGGGCCCTTGTGGGGCAAGAAAGATGCCGAACACGCCGGGCAGCAGCAGCAGCCATGTGCCAACGGGACGGTCCAGCCGGGCAAGCAGTGCATAGGATCGCCAGGGGTCTGGCAGGCGGCCGATCAGGCCATTGCTGCGGATATCGGTATGAAGATGGGTCTGGGACATGGGATGAGTGATTGGCCAGAAACAGGATGAGGTCAATATTTTATCGCAGATGCTGGAAAGTGAGTGGGGAAAGCGGTATGCCCGAAACATGAGCCGTACTGATCCACGCCTTTTTATTGTTGATGCAGAGTCTCCCTGGCAGGAAGGGGAGACGGTGTCCCTGTCTGCCGGTCAGGCCCATTATCTGGGCAAGGTCATGCGTCTTCAGCCGGGCGATGGTGTGGTGCTGTTCAATGGCCGGGATGGCGAGTGGCAGGCGACTGTCGAGGGGCTGAAAAAAAATCAGGCCACGGTGCGCGTTACGTCCTGTCTGCGGCCCCAGCAGGATACAGAAGGGGTGGAGCTTCTTTTTGCGCCACTCAAGAGGGATGCGACGGAGCTGCTCATCCGCATGGGGACAGAGCTGGGTGTGACACGCTTTCGCCCCGTCCTGACAGCCCGGACAAACACACATCGCCTGAATCTTGAGCGGTTGGGGCTGATCGCACAGGAAGCTGCCGAACAGTGTGAGCGGCTGGATGTCCCGACCCTCATGCCGCTGGAGCCTCTGGCGGCTGTTCTGGCCCGCTGGCCGGTTCGGCGCAGGCTTGCCGTGGCGCTGGAGCGCCATGGGCAGGGAGGGCCTCCCGCTGGCTGTGATGCATTGCTCATCGGGCCAGAAGGAGGCTTTGCGGAGGAAGAGGTCCAACGGCTTTCCCGGCATGAGGCCATACAGTCTTTTTCGCTCGGCCCCCGGATATTGCGGGCAGATACGGCAGCCTGTGCTGCCTTGGCCCAGATCGGAGCAGCCAACCGGCAGGCATGAACGGCCCGAGGCTGCTCGAATATGTGTCGGTTCTCTTGAATGAAGGTAAATATGCCCCCTAGTATAGGGGGTATCTGGCTTACGGACAGTCTGAGCGTCCTGCGGCATAGCGTGGTGAATTTTAGCCGATAAGGGTTTGTGCATGTCCAATCCAGGTGAAAGCAATACGACACTGATCGAGAGCAGGGCGCAGCTTGTCGAGGTTCTGGCTCGTGGCTGCAAGCCGAAGGCTGAATGGCGTATTGGGACAGAACATGAAAAGTTCGGGTTCCGTCTGCCAGAACGGGCCAGAGGAGAGCTGAAGCCGTTTGCGCCACCAGCGTATGAGCCGGATGGCATCGGTGCCCTGCTTGGCGCTCTGGAAGGGCCGAACTGGCAGGCCATCCGTGATGATGGCCATTTGATAGGCCTGAAAGGTGCGGGCCCGCACAAGGGGCGGTCCATCTCTCTGGAACCTGCGGGACAGTTTGAGCTCTCCGGTGCGCCTGTCAGGACGGTGCAGGAAACCGAACAGGAGATGATTGCCCATTTCAGGCAGATCACCGGGCCTGCGCAGGAGCTGGGCCTTGGTTTTGCGCCTCTTGGTTTTCAGCCTCTCTGGCCCCGGGAGGCCATGCCGTGGATGCCCAAGAGCCGGTATGCCATCATGCGCCGCTACATGCCAGAGGTCGGGCGTCGTGGGCTGGACATGATGACACGGACCTGCACTGTGCAGGTGAATCTGGATTTTTCCAGCGAGGCAGACATGGCCCGCAAAATGCGGGTGTCGCTCGCTCTCCAGCCTCTCATCACGGCCCTGATGGCCAATTCGCCGTTTGCTGATGGCAGGCCGACAGGGCGTCTGTCCAACCGGGCCTATATCTGGCTGGATACGGACAATCAGCGCAGTGGTCAGCCGACGTTCTTTTTTGAGGAAGGCTTCGGGTTTGAGCGCTACGTGGACTGGGCGCTGGATGTCCCTATGTATTTCGTCAATCGTGAAGGGCGGAATATTGATGCCGCAGGCTGTTCGTTCCGTAAATGGCTCGATGGTGTCGAGCAGGAGCCGTTGGCAGGCCTGCGCCCAACGGTCGGGGATTTTGAAGACCATCTGACGACACTGTTCCCTGATGTCCGGCTCAAGCAGTTTCTTGAGATGCGTGGTGCCGATGCTGGACGGCCAGACATGATGGTGGCCCAGTCTGCGTTCTGGGTGGGGCTGCTATATGACGAAGATGTGCTGGCTGAAGCCGAACGGGTGGTGAAGGAGCAGTCTTGGCTGCATTATCAGTCTCTGGCGGAGCTTGTTGTCGAACAGGCCATGGATGCTCCTTTCCCGGGCGGGCTGCGTCATCTGGCAAAGCGTATTCTGACACTGGCCGAGCAGGGACTTCAGAAACGGGGCCATGGGGAGGAGTATTATCTTGCTCCGCTCTATGAGATTGCTGATGGTGCCAAAACACAGGCGGAGCGGTGGCTGGAGCGGTACCATGATGTCTGGCAGGGTGATGTCCGGCACATTTTCCGGGAAGCGGATATTTCCTTGTGAGGAAAGGAAGCGTGGTGATGGTGGTGCGGCGTCTTGTCATGGCCTGCGGCGTGGCTTTTGCTGTGGGGGGGATGGGTCTGCTGGGGAATCCGGCACTGGCGGCAGGCGTTCCCCTGACCCAGGCCCAGCAGGGATGGGTTCACAGAATTGAGTCCAGCCTTGCGGCGACGAAGACATTTCAGGCCCGGTTTGAGCAGGTGACCGAGCATGACGGGGCATCCACCGGGACAGTTCTGCTGGAGCGGCCGGGAAAGATGCGGTTTTCTTACGATCCTCCCAGCCCGCTTCTGCTTGTGGCCAATGAAGGCAAGGTCGTGTTTCAGGACCGCAGCATCGGTCAGATCACGACAATCCCTCTGGATCATACGCCATTGGGTCTTCTTCTGCGGCCGGATCCCCGTTTCTCGGGGGATGTATCCATTCTGGGGTACGAACAGCAGAATAGCGAGATCCAGTTGCGGGTGACACGGACGGAAAATCCGGGTGAAGGCGAGATGACGCTCTTTTTCTCCACCCGTCCGCTCAGTCTGAAAGGCTGGACAGTGCTGGATGCCCAAGGGCACAGGACGATCGTGCATTTTTCCAGCGTGCAGACCGGCATCAGCGTTCCGTCTTCAAGTTTTGTCCTGCCAAAGGATGAGGACTAACCGCCCTTTTTCTGTCTGGCCAGCTCAAGTGCCCGGTTATAGACGGTGCGCTTGGGCAGGTTGACGATCCCTGCTATCAGCGCTGCGGCATCCTTGACGGAGTGGGTTTTCAGGGCATCCTGCAAGGCCTGGTCGAGCTCCTGTGCTCCCGTATCGTCTGCGGCTGGTGGACCAAGAAGCAGGGTGATCTCTCCCCGTGGGGCTGTTTCTTCAAAATGGGCAATGAGTTCGGCAAGACTGCCCCGGATCATTTCTTCAAAATGTTTTGTCAGTTCACGCCCTACGGCCGCAGGGCGGTCTGAGCCGAATACCTGCTGCTGTGTTTTCAGTGTTTCCAGAAGTCGGTGCGGTGATTCATACCAGATGAGCGTGGCAGCCAGACCAGCCTGTTCGGCAGCACGCAGGGCGGTAAAGCTGTGTCGGCGGGCCTCTCCCCGGGGAGGAAAGCCCAGAAACATGAAGGGAATGGGAGGTAGGCCGGAGAGTGTCAGAGCCGTGACGGCAGCATTGGCACCGGGCAGGGACGTGATGGCGATATTTTCTGCCTGTGCGGCCCGGACGAGGCGGTATCCAGGGTCCGAAACAATGGGTGTACCGGCATCAGAGACCAGGGCCAGACATTGTCCCTGCTGGAGGCGCTCAATGAGGGCGGGGATGCGGTCCTGTTCATTATGGTCGTGGAGAGGGAAGAGCTGGTTGCTTATGCCATAATGCCGCAGCAGTTTTGTGGTAACGCGGGTATCTTCACACAGGATGGCATCAGCGGTCCTTAAAGCATCAAGGGCACGCTGGCTTATGTCGGCGAGGTTGCCGACAGGCGTTGCCACCAGCACGAGCTGCCCGGTAGAAGAAGGAAATGTTCCGTGATCGGGGGGAGTATATGGTTTCTCAGACATCGTTATCCTCAATGAGCCGCTCTGGCCTTTATAGCCGTGGTGGGCAGGGGCGCGGCAAGAGAGGAAACGGCCAGGCAGCATTGGCCGTTGGTATTTTCATGTTTCTGGGAGCCTGCTCCGGGGAAAATGGTCATGAAAGGAAACTGGCCCCGGTGGCAGCCGCTCCGCAGCCAGTGGAAAAACCAGCCCGTGTCGGGCTGATCGTACCGTTGAGTGGCCCTCATGCTGCCATCGGCCTGCGCCTGAGGGATGCGGCCCGGCTGGCTCTGCCGGACAACCAGCCTCCTCCCATGGATGTATTTGACAGTGCCCAGCCAGCAGGGCCTGCCCATGCCGCCCAGCAGGCTCTGGAGGCCGGAGACAGTATTGTTCTGGGGCCGCTTACGGCAGGTGATACGCAGGCCGTGTCCTCTGTCCTGCAGCCAGCGAATGTGCCGGAGCTGGCTTTCACCAGTGATGTGGCTCAGGCCAGACCGGGTGTCTGGGTCATGGGACTGACGCCAGAGCAGCAGGTTCGTCGTCTTGTTGACGCTGCCCGGGTAGAAGGACGGAAGCGTTTTGCTGCGTTTCTGCCAGATACGGCGCTGGGGCACGCCATGGGGGAAGGGCTGACCCTGGCCTGTCAGGAGGCTGGGCTGGATGTCCCGCAGATTACGTTCCACAGCAGTGACATCAATGACATCATGCAGAAAATGGCGCAGCTGAGCCGTCGGCCGGTTGCATCTGCCGGTACTGCACAGGGGTTGGCCACGGCGGAGAGCGGACCTTCTGCCATTGACCCTCTGAATGAGGGTGATGAAATGACGGTTTCTTCCTCCCGGCCAGCCCAGAAGGATCAGACCGCTTCGGCCCCTTCGGAGGTCAGCCCGCCGCCATTTGATGCCCTGCTTCTGGGTGATACCGGGCTGGATCTGGCCCGTGTGATCGATGCGCTGAAGAACAACCAGCTTCTGGTTCCTCAGGTTCGTATTCTTGGTCCGATGCTCTGGCGTTCCTTTGACGCCAAACTGGGGGACCTGCGCGGTGCCTGGTATGTGGCGTTTGATGAGAAACAGCGCAGTGGCTATGTGCAGAGTTATCAGAATGCCTATCAGCAGAAGCCTTCTCCTGTCGCAGATTTTGCCTACGATGCGGCCGCCCTGGCTGGCGCCCTGATCCGCCAGAACAAGCTGAATGTGGCAACACTGACCCAGCGTGAAGGCTATCTGGGCGTGAATGGTCTCTTCCATCTGCGTCCGGATGGCCGGATGATTCGGGCGCTGGGCATCTATCAGATTGCTCCGGGTGGGGGCAGCCAGCTGATCGTCCCAGCCTCCCGTGATCTGACATCGCCATCATCTCTTTCCGTAGGGCCGGCCGTGCCGGGGCGGGGGACTGCTTCGGCATCGGCTGATATGGCCGTATGGTCACCTGCAAAGCAGACAGCTGGAGCAGTACCGGCACAGGCTCAGGCTGGGAAGAAACCGGCCGCTCCTGATGTGGCGGTCTGGTCGCCATCCCGTCATGCGGGTGCTGGGAGCGGCACGTCCTCAACACCCTGACAGGTTTTGGCTTTTTGCCTGCTTCCATGGGAAAAAGCCCGTCTGCATGTCAGACGGGCTTTTTCTGTAGGACGAAAAATCGCTTCAGCAGGACGTCATGTCAGGCTGATGCATGCAGGGGCAGAACGGGACGGATGGTATGAAGTGCTTCGGAGAAGGTCCGGTAACGGCCAAGCTCGTTGTCTCTCAGGCAGTCCGTGAGAACCCAGTAGGGACCACGCAGGCTGATGAGGTAGGCAGGGTCGGCATTTTCCCGAACCCAGATGACCACCAGGCTGGGATCGGCTGTCTGCTGGTCCGGAGATGATTCAATGGAGGCATCAAGAATGCCCATTTTCTCGCTGGCAATGAGCCATGTGGCCAGGTAGTGGCGATGATGGGAAAGGAGCTTCTGGCGGAACGGGACGACAACACCGCCCGCATGTTCCCGGGCGCTGGAGGAGGGGGCCGTGGCGTGTTCTGCCACGCGGAATGCTTTCTGAGCCATGTCAGCATCTCCTTCATGGGAACAGGGAAACCCCTGCTGCATCACAATCAGAACAACCCATGGTGCCGAAGCGCGCTATCTGAAAACTGAACAGGAAGGCTTGGCTGCTATGATCTTGTTCTCATTTTGCAATCCTACCATGTTTCGGACGCATGGCTAGGTAAAATTTACTTTTTCTTATTCCGGTAACAGGATTTTGCCCACCGCCGATGCAACCAGAGCCAGTTTTCCGGGCGTTTTGTAATCCATTGTTCCAGCTCATCATTCAGGAGCTGGGTCAGGTGACGAATCATGTCATGGCGGGAACGGGCTGTGCTGGCATGATCTTTCGGGTCAAGGCAGGACCCCACCTCCAGAACCAGACGGGCCGGGCCTTCCCGCCAGACATGCCCTGTAATGATCAGAGCATTGAATCTGAGGGCCAGGGCCGCAGCAGCCGGGGCTGTCATGGTAGGATGGCCGAAGAAGGAAACCTCAATCCCATCGTTCATTTTCTGGTCCCCCAGCACGCCAAGATATCCACCTCTGGCGAGATGGCGGACAGCATCCCGTGCTCCCTGCTTCCCTTTTGGGAAGAATGAAACGGGTGTGCCGACAATGTGGCGTCGCAGCCGACAGAGCAGCTGGTCAACCAGAGGGTTGTTGGGGGCACGGTAGAAAGGGGAAAAAGCCATGCCATAACGGGCAACAATCAGGGGCATGAGTTCCCAGTTGCCGAGATGGCCTGAAAAGAAAATGACAGGGCGCCCGCTTTTGCGGGCCTGGTGCAGGAGTTCATCATTCAGGACACGCCAGCCGGGACCTGTAGCAGCCCCTTCCGGCAGGTCAGGAAGGTGGGGGAGTTCTCCCAATGTGCTGCCAATGTTCCACCAGCAGCCTCTGACGAGCCTCCGGCGTGTCTTTCGGTCCATCGTGGGAAAGGCACGGTGCAGGTTGATGTCGGCAATGCGGGATGAGGGAAGGCACGGCCCGACAAGAGCCGCCACGGTTCCTCCCAAACGGGAAGACAGACCCGCAGGCAGCTTGCTGGCAAACCAGAGAAGCCCCTTCAGGCCCCATGCCTCAAGATAATGTTTCATGGGTGCGGGGCCGGGACATGAGAGGGGCAGTTACTCTGCCAGAAAGTGGTCAAGAAGTTCATCCATCAGCCTAGGGTTGCTCCATCGGGGTTCAACATCAAGGCTAACCACGAAATTCTGGAAGAGTGGGGGCAGTTTTACAAAATCTTTTTCCGTCGTGACCAGAACGGTCTCTGGCATATGGGCCAGCTGGGCCAGTTTCTTCAGTTCACGGGCCGAGTAGATGTGATGGTCAGGGAATGTGAGAGTCCGCAACAGGGTAAGGCCTGCATCCTGAAGGGTGGAGAAGAATTTCTGGGGGCGACCGATCCCGGCAAAGGCAATGAGCTGATAGCCCCGCAGCTTCTGGATGGCGGTGCCAGGGGAGAGGGTTCCTTTCAGGACAGGAAGGGACGGAGGCAGCTGCCCGGCGATATGCTGGCGGTCGTCACCGAGGATGACAGTGGCGTGTAGCCGGGGCAGGAGATCAGGAAGTGATTCCCGCAATGGCCCGGCAGGAAGCAGGCGCTGGTTGCCCAGCCCCGCCGGACCGTCAATGACCAGCAGGGAGAGGTCTTTGTGGAGGGAAGGGTCCTGTAGACCGTCATCCATGACCAGGCAGTCTGCCCCTGCTTCGATGGCCCGCAGGGCATTGGCTCTGCGGTCCGGTCCTCGCCATGTGGGGGCAAGGCGGGCCAGCAGGATGGTTTCATCGCCGACATCAACGGCCCTGTCCAGTGTGGGGGAGATCAGTCCTGTCTTTTTGGACCGGCCACCGTGACCACGGGTTAGGGCATGGGGAGTCCGTCCTCTCTGGATCAGCTTTTGGAGCAGATGGAGGCTCATGGGCGTTTTGCCAGTTCCGCCTACGGTGATGTTTCCACAGCAGAGAACAGGAACGGGCAGCCTGAGTGAAGGCTGGGTCTGACGTTGCCTGGCGACGAACCCCGTCACTTTACTGAAAGGCAAAAGAAGATTGGAAAGCATGGTCGGGGCAGGGGTCTGCCAGAAAGAAGGGGCCGTCAGTTTCATCAAAATGCCTTTTTAGTCAAAATTGTGTCCTTAATAAGGCGAATTGCCTGCCTGCCTGCCTGATTCTGCTGAGGGGGCCTAGGGCTGGGAAGATGGCGGGCTTTCAGCCAGCGTGCGAGTGCCTCCTGATGCTCAACAGGATGGAGTGAGCCTGCATGACGGGCGCAGAGTGCTGTCCAGTTCTGCATGTATGGACCGATGGCCGTAGGGCGGCGGAAATGGAGGGATTCCAGAGGGTTGTGGCCTCCTCCGGGTGGGACAAGGGAATTGCCGATGAAGACCCGCTCGGCAAGCTGAAAGAAGAGGCCGACTTCTCCCAGCGTGTCGATGATCCATACATCATCCCCACCTCCAGGAACCTGTCCCTTGGAACGGCAGGGAGCCTGATGGGTCTGGGCCAGTTCTTTGCCTCTTTCAGGATGACGGGGGATGATGACGGTGAGCAGGTCAGGGCGTTCTTTTTTGGCCTGCCGGGCGGCTGCAATGATGATCTCTTCTTCGCCCGGATGCGTGGAAGCCGCCACAAAAATGGAGCGTTCCCCAAGTTGCCTGCGCAGGGTGACAGCCTCGGATGCATCAAAGGGCAGAGGGGGCGAATCTTCTTTCAGATCCGCCGGGGGCAGGAGTGGCCCGATTCCGAATCGGGCAAAAGCCTGCGCATCATCCATGCTTCGGGGCATGATCCAGTGGCAGGCTTCCAGGAGGTGGCGCAGCAGGGGTGATGCCCACCGCCAGCGTGCGGCAGAACGGGGCGAGAGACGTGCATTGAGCAGCATGACAGGCAGTTTTTTTTGTCGGCTCAGGCAGAGCAGGCCCGGCCAGAGTTCACTTTCCGTAAGAACCAGCCCGATCGGTTGCCAGTATGCCATGAAACGCTCAAGGAGATGCGGGGCATCATAGGGGATGAGCTGATGGATCAGCCGCCCCGTGTGACTGGCCGGATGGGCGGCGACCGTTTCTCCACCGGTCAGGGTGGCTGTTGTCATGAGGATGGTCAGCTTTGGGCTGTCTGCCAGAAGCTGACTGACAACAGGCAGGATGCACCGGCTTTCTCCCACACTGGCAGCATGAATCCAAAGGAGCGGTCCGTCATGGGAGGGGCGGGGCATTCCTGCCAGGGCGAAACGTTCCGGCAGGCGGGTTCTGTTTTCCCTGCCCTGCTGCAGCCTTTTGCGGGTATGACGGCGGAGCCATGGCATGGCGGCATGGCCGATCAGCGACCATATTGTGAGAAGGGGGGCGGCCAGAGGCGTGAAGGAAGGGTAACGGCCCATTGCGTGTTCCATGCGGCACGGGTGGTGCATTTTCGCATCATCTCCCCAGCACAACGCAGAGGGAAGCGTAAAAACGTTTTCCTCGTGACGGGAGGGCCTTGCCGAGTGGCCAGCCTTGTGCGACGAGATGACCCACTTATTATATATCCAGGATTATCCTCAAGGGGGCTGACCATGTCAGAAACGGAAGCGCACACGCAGCAGGAAACAGCCAAGGGAACACTCATGGCTGGCAAGCGTGGTGTTGTCATGGGTGTGGCAAACAAGAACTCCATTGCCTGGGCCATTGCCAAGGCCTGTGCGGACCAGGGGGCTGAAATCGCCTTCACCTATCAGGGTGAGGCTCTGGGCAAGCGTGTACGTCCGCTGGCAGAAAGTGTGGGGTCCACCATGGTCCTGCCCTGTGATGTGAGTGATGACGCTGCCATCAATGCCACGTTCGATGAGGTCGAGAAGGCCTGGGGCAAGATCGACTTTGTCGTTCATGCCATTGGCTGGGCTGACAAGCAGTATCTGCGCGGGCGCTATGTGGATACCCCCCGTGAGGCTTTTCTCCAGGCGCTGGATATTTCCTGCTTCTCTTTCACGGCAGTGGCCCGTCGGGCTGCGGCCATGATGAATGCCGGTGGCTCCCTGCTGACCCTGACCTATCTGGGGGCAGAGCGTGTCATGCCGCATTATAATGTGATGGGTGTTGCCAAGGCAGCACTTGAAGCCTCCGTCCGTTACATGGCGGTGGATCTGGGCCGTGATGATATCCGTGTGAACGGCATTTCTGCCGGACCGATCATGACACTGGCAGCCAATGGCATCGGGGACTTCCGCTACATTCTGCGCTGGAATCAGGTCAATGCTCCGATGGAGCGCAATGTGTCCCTGAAGGATGTCGGTGGTTCCGGCCTGTATCTGCTGTCAGATCTTTCCAGCGGTGTGACGGGTGAGGTGCATCACGTGGATTGCGGTTACAACATCATTGGCATGAAGAACCCGGAAGCTCCCGACATGAGCCTCTCCTCTGGGGAATAAGAATAATGTCTGAAAACAGTTTTGGGCGTCTGCTACGTGTTACGACATGGGGAGAGAGCCACGGTCCAGCGATTGGCTGCGTGATTGATGGCTGTCCGCCACGCCTGAAACTGTCGGAGGATGACATTCAGCCCTGGCTGGAGAAAAGGCGGCCGGGCCAGTCCCGTTACACGACGCAGCGGCGTGAACCGGATGAGGTGCGGATTCTCTCCGGGGTGTTTGAGGGGCAGACGACGGGCACCCCCATTTCCCTGATGATTGAGAATACGGATCAGCGGTCCCGGGATTATGGGGAGATTGCCCGGCAGTATCGGCCTGGCCATGCAGATATTGCCTATGATCTGAAGTACGGCATCCGTGACTATCGTGGTGGCGGGCGGTCTTCCGCACGGGAGACGGCCATGCGTGTCGCAGCGGGAGCCGTGGCACGGGTCATCCTGCGGGAGCTTGTCGGGCCGCAGCTGCTCATCCGTGGTGCCCTTACGGGTATTGGTGGGCAGTCCGTGAACAGGGAACGCTGGGATTGGGATGAGGTGGAACGGAATCCGTTCTTCTCTCCAGATGCGGGAATCGTTCCGGCGTGGAGCGAGCAGCTGGAAGAGGTGAGAAAGTCCGGATCCTCCATCGGTGCGACGCTGGAGGTCGTGGCGGAAGGCGTTCCTGCCGGGCTGGGGGCGCCTGTTTATGGCAAGCTGGACTCCGAACTGGCTGGCGGCCTCATGGGTATCAATGGTGTGAAAGCGGTCGAGATTGGTGATGGCATGGGGGTTGCCGCCCTCCATGGCGAGGAAAATGCGGATCCCATCCGTCCCTCCGATAATCCGATGGAGCCTGTATTTCTCAGCAATCACGCCGGGGGTATTCTGGGGGGTATCTCCACGGGGCAGCCTATCGTGGCCCGCATGGCGATCAAACCAACCAGCTCCATATTGCTGCCCGTACCGAGCATCACGCGGGATGGTGAGGCGGTGGATGTCCGGACAAAGGGGCGGCATGACCCCTGCATCGGCATCCGGGCCGTACCGGTGGCCGAGGCCATGATGGCCTGCATCCTGGCGGACCAGTTGCTGCGTAACCATGCCCAGTGTGGGTGGCTCTGAAAACTGTTGTTATTCAGCAGGAAGGGTGAGAGCTCGTTACAATATATAGTGTTCATTGTGAACGGGTTAACCCTATATATGCGAAAATGCATAAAACCTGACGAAAAACAAGCCTTGAAATATGCCCTTCATCCATGGGAGATGGGAGGACTGTTTAAGCCGAAAATGATGCCGAAATGAGGGGCTCGATTCATGACCATGCATGATGCGCAGACGTTCGCTCACCCGCTGGGTGGGACAGAAGAACCCGAGCTCTTCCCCAATGTTGTTCAGCTGCCGGGGCATCCGCCTGTGCGGACGACGCCGGAACGTGACGAGCGCCTGACAGACTTCGGTCGTGCCACTCTGGATGACCGCTACCTGCTGGAAGGTGAGACATATCAGGGGCTGTTTGCGCGCGTGGCATCCCGGTATGGAGCTGATGAGGGGCATGCACAGCGTATTTACGATTACATGTCCCAGCACTGGTTCATGCCAGCCACACCTGTTCTTTCCAACGGCGGGACGAATCGTGGTCTTCCGATTTCCTGTTTTCTCAATGAATCGGAGGACAGTCTCGAGGGGATTGTCGGGCTCTGGAATGAGAATGTCTGGCTGGCTGCCAAAGGAGGGGGGATTGGTTCCTATTGGGGCAATCTGCGGTCTATCGGGGAGAATATCGGCCGGAATGGTAAAACATCCGGTGTGATCCCCTTCATTCGGGTGATGGACAGCCTGACGCTCGCCATCAGCCAGGGCAGCCTGCGGCGTGGTTCCGCTGCAGTTTATCTGCCTATCTGGCATCCCGAGATTGAAGAATTCATCGAGATGCGCCGTCCCACTGGTGGTGATCCCAACCGCAAGGCCCTCAATCTGCATCATGGTGTGCTGCTGACGGACGATTTCATGCGGGCTGTGGCGGGTGATGAGGAATGGCCACTCGTTTCCCCCAAGGATCATAGCGTCATTCGCAAGGTGTCGGCCCGTGGCCTGTGGATACGCCTTCTGACAGCACGCATGGAACAGGGCGAGCCCTACATCGTGTTTTCGGACACGGTGAACCGTGCCCGGCCGGAACATCACAGGCTGGCAGGGCTGGAGGTGAAGACCTCCAACCTCTGTGCCGAGATCACCCTGCCGACGGGGATTGACCATCATGGCAAGACCCGTACGGCTGTCTGCTGTCTTTCATCCCTGAATCTGGAATATTGGGATGAATGGAAAGATGACCCGCACTTCATCAAGGATGTGATGCTGTTCCTCGACAATGTGCTGCAGGACTTCATCGACAATGCGCCGGATGACATGGCCCATGCCCGTTATGCCGCCATGCGGGAGCGGTCGGTCGGGTTGGGTGTGATGGGTTTCCACTCCTTCCTTCAGTCCAGGATGGTGCCCTTTGGTAGTGTCATGGCGAAGGTGTGGAACAAGAAGTTCTTTGAGCATATCTCGAAGCAGACGGCTGAGGCATCCCGCGAGCTGGCAAAGACACGGGGCCCGTGTCCGGATGCTGAAGAATATGGTTTTCAGGAACGGTTCTCCAACAGGATGGCCGTGGCGCCGACAGCGTCCATTTCCATCATTGCGGGCAATGCCAGCCCGGGAATTGATCCCATCAGTGCCAACGTGTTTCTCCAGAAGACACTGTCCGGCTCCTTCACGGTGCGGAACCGCCATCTGGCGAAGCTGCTCCAGAAGTATGGGCGGGATACGGATGAGGTCTGGTCTTCCATCACATTGAGCAAGGGGTCCGTACAGCATCTCGATTTCCTGACACAGGATGAGAAAGATGTTTTCAGAACGGCCTTCGAGATTGACCAGCGCTGGGTGATTGAGCATGCTGCCGACCGTGCTCCGTTCATCTGCCAGTCGCAGTCGGTCAATCTGTTCCTGCCGGCGGATGTGCACAAGCGTGACCTTGTCCGCATCCATTATGAGGCATGGAAGAAGGGCGTCAAATCGCTGTATTATTGCCGCTCCCTTTCCATCCAGAGGGCCGATACGGTGTCCAATGTTGCCGTGAAGCGTGACATCATGGAGGGGGATGACGATCATCTTCCGCAGGCTACGCCACGCCATGCGGAGAGTGGTGCCGGGAGTTATGAGGAATGTCTCTCCTGCCAGTAAGGCGGAGGGTGTGAGGTGGGGTCTGCCCGGCATGGCCTCATCTCTGGATATTGGAGGGATTCAGCCTGGAAGGGCTGTGTCTCAAGGGAAAAAGGTTTCGCGAGATGACAGATGGCACTCCATTGCCGCCGGCCCCGGAAGCGGCCGAGCAGGCCAATCTTCTGGTTGAAAACCCGGTTTACAAGCCATTCCGCTACCCTTGGGCCTATGATGCCTGGTTGACCCAGCAGCGTCTGCACTGGCTGCCGGAGGAAGTTCCGCTGGCCGAGGATGTGAAGGACTGGCACCGTAAACTTTCAGAGGCCGAGCAGAATCTCGTCACGCAGATTTTCCGCTTTTTCACGCAGGCGGACGTGGAAGTGAACTCCGCCTACATGAAGTATTACAGTCAGGTCTTCAAGCCGACCGAAGTCCTCATGATGCTCTCCTGTTTCTCAAACATCGAGACCATCCATATTGCGGCCTATTCCCACCTGCTGGATACGATCGGGATGCCGGAGACGGAGTATTCCGCCTTCCTGAAATACAAGGAAATGAAGGACAAGTATGATTTCATGCAGTCCTTCAACATCAACAGCAAGCGGGATGTTGCCAAGACGATGGCAGCCTTCGGAGCCTTCATGGAGGGTCTCCAGCTGTTTGCGTCTTTTGCCATCCTGCTGAATTTCCCCCGCTTCAACAAGCTGAAGGGGATGGGACAGATCGTTTCATGGTCCGTGCGTGATGAAACGCTGCACTGCCTCTCCATGATCCGGCTTTTCCGCACCTTCATTCGGGAAAATCCGGAACTCTGGACGGAAGAATTCCGGGCTGAACTGGTGGAAATCTGCCGTCAGACAGTCGCCCACGAGGATGCCTTCATCGAACTGGCCTTCGAAATGGGGCCTGTGGAGGGCCTGTCTGCCGGGCAGGTGGAGCGCTACATCCGCTTCATTGCTGATCGCCGGCTGATCCAGCTTGGTCTGGACCCGATCTATGGCATCGAGGAAAATCCGCTGCCATGGGTGGATGACATGCTCAATGCGGTGGAACATACGAATTTCTTCGAGAATCGTGCGACTGAATATTCCCGTGCTTCCACGCAGGGGACATGGGAAGATGCCTTCGAAAGTGGTGTGTTCTCCTGAGAGGAAAGCAGGGAAATTACCCGTTATCTGAATGGTTTTTATGACAGGGCTGTCTTGACCGGGCCTGCTTTGCTGCTCATATGGACGGAAGTATTTTCTAATAGGGGTATGGGCTGCGTTCTGCCCGGCCATACGTTCTGAAAAGGCGTATCCCGGAGGAAAGGCAGCCGCCCGAGACTGTCTGCTCCAGCGTGCTGGAGCAGGGAGAACTGGAGTTGTGCGTTTTGGTTTCTTCCTCATCAGAGCCCAACACTGTATCTGGCGGTGAGGCTGCGGGTAGAGAGGTCAAAGGGGAAGATGCCCTGAAGGCCCTTTCCGCCTATCTGGCCGATGACATGACAGCCTGCAATCAGGCCATCATTGACAGGATGCAGAGCTCTGTTCCGTTGATTCCCCAGCTGGGAGCGCATCTCGTGGCGGCTGGTGGAAAGAGGCTGCGTCCATTGCTGACGCTCGCTTCTGCCCGTCTTTGTGGTTATGGGGAGAAGGAGGGGGAAACACGCCATATCGGCCTGGCGGCCTGTGTGGAGTTCATCCATACAGCAACGCTGCTGCATGATGATGTGGTGGATGAAAGCACGCTGCGGCGTGGCATGGCCTCTGCCAATGCCCTTTTTGGCAACAAGGCTTCCGTGCTGGTGGGGGACTTCCTGTTTGCCCGCTCGTTTCAGCTCATGACGGCGGATGGATCGCTGGAGGTCATGGCCATTCTTTCAGCTGCTTCGGCAACGATTGCTGAAGGTGAAGTTCTCCAGATGTCCACCCAGAATGATCTTTCTACCCCGATAGAGCGTTATCTGGAGGTCATCCATGGCAAGACGGCGGCCCTGTTTGCGGCGGCCTGTCGGGTAGGCGCCGTCGTGGCCGGGCACGGTCGTGAGGCTGAGCTGGCGCTGGAGCAGTACGGAACCAGCCTGGGTATGGCCTTCCAGCTTGTGGATGATGCGCTGGATTATGCAGCGGATCAGCAGGTGCTGGGGAAGACGGTCGGGGATGATTTCCGTGAAGGGAAGATCACGCTCCCGGTGCTGGCTGCTTATGAGCAGGGTACGGAGGAAGAACGCCAGTTCTGGAAACGTGTGATCGAGGATAATGAGCAGACAGAGGCTGATCTGCCTCATGCTCTGGAGATCATTGCCCGGAGGGATGCCATCCGTAAGACGATTGAAAAGGCCCGGGATTATGCGGCGCAGGCCGTGGAGGCGTTGTCCTGTTTCCCGGAGAGCGGGTTGAAAAATCTGTTGCGTGAGACGGTGCTTTATACGGTCGAGCGGGCCCGTTAAGAAAAAACGTCCCAGCCATTGGCGAATCCCAGCCAGGCGATGTTTCTGGCAAGCTCCTCTCCGTTCTGTGGATGAGCTGTCAGGAAGAAGCGGTCCGCCGGGCTGGACGGGCTGGCGGGAAGCGAGGCTTCCGTTACATCACATAACCGCCGGAGGGCCTGCTGGGCGACGGCGGGGGCGGGGTCCAGCCACATGATGCCCGCAGGGCCGAGGCGCTGGAAGTAGGGTAGCAGAAACGTATAGTGCGTGCAGCCCAGCCCAACAGCGTCAATGTCATTTCCACCGGGCTGCTGAAAGAGGCATGCGAGTTCCTGCTGCACTTCAGCCGGATCCAGCTGCTCGCCCCGAAAAGCCCGCTCGGCCAGATTGGCCAGATGGCGGGAGCCATGTATGAGCAGTCGGCAATCGGCAGCAAATTCGTCATGAAGCTGTTTGAGATAGGGGCGTCGTGCCGTGGCGCTTGTAGCCAGCAGACCGATGGTGCGGCTGGCAGAGACCCGTCCGGCCCAGCGGATGGGCGGGACACAGCCTACGACAGGCAGATCGAGCCGCTCCCGTAATATGGGCAGTGCCAGGGTGCTGGCCGTGTTGCAGGCAATGATGGCCAGAGCCGGTTCCAGTGTATCGCAAGCCTTGCAGACGAGGTCGGCAATGCGCTCCCGCAGGATATCATCCGGCTGTTCCCCATAGGGAAACAGGGCCGTATCGGCGAGGTAGTCTATTGTCAGGGAAGGGGCCAGACTGCGCAGCGCCTGAACAACACCCAGCCCGCCGATGCCTGAATCAAAGACCAGAATGCGGGGAGAGGATGGTGCAGGCATGGGCGTATCCGCTGAGACGTGATGGTGGGGCCTGAAAAGGAGAGAAAGGTTGCCCTCCTTTCATCGTCCTTTTCAGGCTGGGTGTGAAACGGTCAGCCCCGTTTGAAGGCAAGTGCTTCTTCTGCGCTGCCGACACCGCCATGGGCTTTGGACCAGCTGCATGGGTCCTCAAGGAAGCGGCGAACTTCTGCGCTGTCTTCGGCAGAGAAATACTGACCATCGGCGCAGGCTTCCAGGACATCCCACCAAGTGCAGAGTGCATGCAGGCTGATGCCCATGTCCTGAAGGGTTTTCTGGGCGCCGGGGAAGACGCCGTAGAAAAAGACAACAAAGGTGTGATCCACGATGGCACCTGCTTCACGCAGGGCATTGGCAAAACGGATCTTGGAGGCGCCGTCTGTTGTCAGGTCCTCTACCAGCAGGGTGCGCATGCCCTCTGGCACGTCACCTTCAATCTGTGCATTGCGGCCAAAGCCTTTAGGCTTCTTGCGTACATAGGCCATTGGTGTCATCAGCCGGTCAGCAATCCAGGCGGAGAAGGGAATGCCCGCCGTCTCACCGCCCACGACAGCATCAATGCTTTCATAGCCGATGTGGCGGCCAATTTTTTCAACGGCCAGTTCCATCAGTTTCTTGCGGGCGCGGGGGAAGAAGATGATCTTGCGGCAGTCAATATAGACGGGGGATTTCCAGCCGGATGTCAGCGTGTAAGGCTCGCTGGGCCGGAAGTTGATGGCTTTGATTTCCAGAAGAATGCGCGCCGTTGTCAGCGCAGCATCACGGTCCCACTGTGTGGGGCGGATGCCCAGATTTGATGCTGTGCCAGATGCAGGCATTATTCTCTCCGTAATCTCGAAAAATGGTTCCTTTGGAGACATCTACCCGTTAGAAGGAAGGAGGGGTAGGGCAAAGATGTCTTTTTTGCCCATTCTCTTATTGGTGACGCTTTATTCTGTTATTGGTAGGGCTGATGATAGTGGCCCGCCTTTCCTGATGGAGGTTTTTCCTGGGGAAAACAGGGTATCGTAGGGGTTATGGGATATGAAAATCGACACCGGGCACATTGGTCGCAAATGCGAACGCGCCGTAATTACAGCTTATCAGGAGCTGCATGATATGGGGCAAAGCGAGATGAGTATTTTTGCTGCCTGCACAACCCTGTATCGCATCCATCATCCAGAATCGTCCCTGCCAGAAGCCCGGCTGCTCGTCTCGGAGTGGATAGATCATCACATCGTCCGGCGTTCGGCTGCGCCTACGCGTGGCTGTAACTGCCCTCCAACCAGGCCACATTGAAGCCACAACATGGCCTGATGCTGTCCTTCGCTCTTTGGGCCAGAGACACATGATGAAGCGGGGTGCCGGATGGCTCTCCGCTTTTTTGATATTTTCAGTTTTGATCAAATCTCTCAGGCCCTCTGGCTGTCCGGAGAAGCAGACAGCCAGAGGGAGCAGATCATTTTGTTGCCTGCTCTGGCAGGGTATAGACAACCAGCTGATCGGAAACAGGTGTCCCCATGAGGTGGTGCCCCCCGGCCATGATGGCGACATATTGCCGACCATTGACGGCATAGGTCATGGCGTTGGCCTGTCCTCCACCGGGCAGCACGTCCGTCCAGAGTGTCTTGCCTGTCTTGAGGTCGACGGCGTGAATCTGGTTGTCGGTTGACGCCCCGATGAAGGCCACACCGCCAGCCGTCATGACAGACCCGCCATTGTTTGGCGTGCCGATTTCGATGGGCAGACCTGTCGGCAGCCCCCATGGACCATTGGCACGGGCCGAGCCGAAGGGCCGCTGCCACAGAACCTTGTGTGCTTTGAGATCAATGGCGGTGAGCATGCCGTAGGGAGGTGCGTTGCACATTACCCTCGTGAATTCGTTCCAGAAGGGACCAACCAGAGTGCCATACGGCGTCTCAGCCTGGGCGGCATTGCCGGCTGTCATGCCATGGCGTGGCGTGTATTCGGGAACATCCACAGGGATCAGTCGCAGCTGGTCCGCCGTTTTGCGGTTCACAAGCTGGTTGTACATGGGAACATTGTTCCAGTTGGCCAGCATGATGCCCGTCTGCGGGTTATAGGAGATGCTGCCCCAGTCACTGCCCCCATTATAGCCGGGGGATTCAATCCATGGCTTTTTGAGGGAAGGGGGTGTGAACTCGCCAACATAACTGGCCCGACGGAACTTGATGCGGCAGGCCAGCTGGTCCAGCGGCGAGACGCCCCACATGTCCGATTCCTTCAGGTCTGGAAAACCGAGGCGGGGAACCCCGACAGACCATGGCTGCGTCGGCGTACGGGGATCATCCTTCATGACACCGGCGGGGGCCGGTTTTTCCACGACAGGGAAGTCTGGCAGCGGCTTGCCTGTCCGACGGTCGAGGATGAAGGTCTGGCCCCGTTTTGTAGGCATGATGAGGGCCGGGATGATGCTTCCGTCATCGGCATGATAGTCGAACAGCGTTGCCTGGGAACCAATGTCGTAATCCCAGACATCCTTGTGGACGGTCTGGAAGACCCACCGGGGTTCACCCGTGCGGACATCAAGCGCCACCACGGCGGATGACACCTTGTTTTCCGCATCGCTGCGCATGGCGCTGTAATAGTCAGCCGAGGAATTGCCCATGGGGACATAGACCAGCCCCAGGGCATTGTCGCCCGTCATGGCCGTCCATGAATTGGGTGTTCCACGGCTGTAATAATGGTCCTTGTCCGGCTGGTGGTGGTTGTCCGGATTATTGACATCCCAAGCCCAGAGGAACTTCCCACTTTCGGCATCATATCCCCGGATGACGCCTGATGGTGCCCAGCGGCGCTGACCGTCCAGCACTTCATGATTGACCACGATCACGCCATTGATGATGGGAACCGGACTGGTCACCCCAACAAAACGGGGCACGGACCAGCCCATGCCCTGCATGAGATTGATCTGCCCGCCATGGCCAAAGGCCTCGCACGGTTTGCCATCTTCGGCATCAACGGCGATCATCCGGTTGTCCAGCGTGGCCTCAATGATGCGGTTATGGCAGGTCTGTCCATCCGCTGCGGTGGATGACGTGTAATAGGTGACGGATTTGCAGGCAGAGGTGAAGGGAATGGCATCGTAGCTTTCATGGGCATGGAAGTGCCATTTTTCCTGCCCCGTAGCGGCATCGACACGCATCATGTCATTCGTGGCGGAGCAGAGATACAGGGAATCACCCACCTTGATGGGGGCCGTTTCCGGCGCCAATCGATTCAGTTTGCCTTTTGGTTGCAGGACTCCGGTATGGTAGACGAACGCCCGTTGCAGCCTGCTGACATTCTCCGGTGTTATCTGGGTCAGCGGGGAATAGCGTGTGGCCCGGTCGTCCCGCCCATAGGCAGGCCAGTCCTCAGCTTTGGGATTGGCACTCTCCTGAGGGACGGCCTGGGGAAGCTGGTCGATGGGGAGCTCATCAATATCCGGCAGGTTGGCGGCATTGACGCCTGTGGCCTGAGGTGTGTTGGGAGCAGGGGGATGATAGATGGTGGAAACCGTTTCCTCCGCAGGTGCCGTCTCGTGAGACGTGCTGGGGGAGGCGGCCTCCTGGGCTTTTACGGCGGATAGTGATGTGCCGAGGATGGTACCTCCCAGAAGGAGACCAAGAAGACGGACTTGATTACGCATCGGGAGTGACTTTCTGGTTGCGGAGGAGACGGGGAAGAAAAGCAGCGACCACGATGGCCAGCAGGGTGGGCCCGAAGAGGCGCGGCAGCCATCCCCAGAAATTGAAACCGACCTCGTAGATCGTCCAGGGAATTGTCAGGGCCCAGGCGAGAAGATAGGTCCAGGCACCCACAGGGCTCTGGCGGAAAAGATAGATGCCTGAGAGGCAGAGGAGCAGTCCGCAGAGGGTGTAATACCAGGACCCACCCAGCAGAATGAGCCATGAGCCGAAAATGACGAAATAAAGCCCGAAAAGCAGAATCAGCAGGGCAAATGCCCAGATGGCTATATCTGCGCCTTTGGGTTTTTCATTGGGATAAGAGAGAAAAGACACAGTTCCATCTCCAGTTGACCAGAAAATATCAGGAAACCATGGGGATACACGTTTCGGATAAAAACGGATTGACAAGATCAACCCATATATTTGGTCAGGGAACTCAGGTTGATACACTGGACATGCCGGTTACATGATTTTTTCATGCAACCGGCACGATCCCAAGGTTACTTGCTGTCTGCCTCTGGCAGAGCATAGACAACCAGCGCATCAGACACCGGGCTGCGCATGAAGTGATGCCCCCCGGCCATGATGGCGACATATTGCCGACCATTGACGGCATAGGTCATGGCGTTGGCCTGTCCCCCACCGGGCAGCACGTCAGTCCAGAGCGTCTTGCCTGTCTTGAGGTCAATGGCGTGTATCTGGTTATCGGTCGATGCTCCGATGAAGGCCACACCGCCAGCCGTCATGACAGGACCGCCATTGTTGGGCGTACCGATTGTCAGCGGCAGGTGCGAGGCGATACCCCACGGGCCATTGGCACGGGCCGAACCAAGTGGCTTCTGCCACAGGACCTTGTGCGCTTTGAGGTCAATGGCGGTGACCATCCCGTAGGGTGGCACATTGCACATCATCTGGGTGAAGCTGTTCCAGTACGGGGTGACGACAATTCCATAGGGCGTCTGCGCCTGTGCCCCGTTACCTTCAGCCCCACCAGCGCCAGCTTTGAACTGGGGTGAATCAATGGGAATCAGCCCCATTTTGTCAGCTTTCTTGCGGCTGACGAGCTGGTCATACATGGGCAGGCTGCTCCAGTTGGCCAGCAGGATGCCCGTCTGCGGGTTATAGGAGATGCTGCCCCAGTCACTGCCCCCATTATAGCCGGGGTATTCCAGCCACGGCTGCTTGATGGTAGGCGGTGTGAACTCGCCGACATAATGGGCCCGACGGAATTTGATGCGGCAGGCCAGCTGGTCCAGTGGCGAGATGCCCCATGTGGCGGCTTCTGTCAGCTCCGGGAAGCCAAGACGGGGAACCCCGACAGACCACGGCTGCGTTGGAGCCCGTGGATCACCCTGGACGAAGCCCGGGCTGGGAGCCGGTTTTTCCACGACGGGGAAGTCTGGCAGCGGCTTGCCTGTCCGACGGTCGAGGATGAAGGTCTGGCCCCGTTTTGTAGGCATGATGAGGGCCGGGATGATGCTTCCGTCATCGGCATGATAGTCGAACAGCGTTGCCTGGGAACCAATGTCGTAATCCCAGACATCCTTGTGGACGGTCTGGAAGACCCAACGGGGTTCACCCGTGCGGACATCAAGCGCCACCACGGCGGATGACACCTTGTTTTCCGCATCGCTGCGCATGGCGCTGTAATAGTCAACCGCAGAGTTGCCTGTGGGCACATAGACCAGCCCCAGGGCATTGTCACCCGTCATGGCCGCCCAGGAATTGGGTGTTCCACGGCTGTAATAATGGTCCTTGTCCGGCTGGTGGTGGTTGTCCGGATTATTGACATCCCAAGCCCAGAGGAACTTCCCACTTTCGGCATCATATCCCCGGATGACGCCTGATGGTGCCCAGCGGCGCTGGCCATCAAGCACTTCATGATTGACGACGATCACGCCATTGACGATGGGCGGAGCTGTTGTCATGGCCACGAAACCGGGGACGGACCAGCCCATGCCCTGCATGAGATTGACCTGCCCGCCATGGCCAAAAGTCTCGCAGAGCTTGCCATCTTCGGCATCAACAGCAATCAGCCTGTTGTCCAGTGTCGATTCAATGATGCGGTTATGGCAGGGCTGCCCATCCGCTGCGGTGGATGACGTGTAGTAGGTGACGGATTTGCAGGCCGCCGTATAGGGAATGGCATCGTAGCTTTCATGGGCATGGAAGTGCCATTTCTCCTGCCCCGTAGCGGCATCGACACGCATCATGTCATTCGTGGCGGAGCAGAGATACAGGGAATCACCCACCTTGATCGGCGTGGTTTCTGCAGCCCACTTGTTGGCCTTCCCTTTGGGAGGGAGGCTGCCGGTATGGTAGACGAACGCCCGTTGCAGTCTGCTGACATTTTCCGGCGTGATCTGTGTCAGCGGAGAATAGCGTGTCGCCTGGTCATCACGCCCATAGGCAGGCCAGTCCTCAGCTTTGGGATTGGCACTCTCCTGAGGGACGGCCTGGGGGAGCTGGTCGATGGGGAGCTCATCAATATCCGGCAGGTTGGCGGCATTGACGCCTGCTGGCTGGGGGGTACCCGGCTCAGGGTCGTGGTAGATGCTGGAGCTCGTCTGCGCTTCGCTGTCATTGTCCGGGCCGGGGGTTTCCAGCGAGGGAGGAATCTGGGCATGGGCCACATGGACCGGGAGCGAGGTGCCAAGGATGGTGCCACCCAGAAGGATACCGAGAAGGTAAGCCTGGTTACGCATTGTAGTGTTCCTTCTGGTTGCGGAGAAGGTGAGGCAGGCAGGCAACAACGGCAACCGCCAGCAGGGTGGGCCCGAAGAGGCGCGGCAACCATCCCCAGAAATTGAAACCGACCTCATAGATCGTCCAGGGGATTGTCAGGGCCCAGGCGAGAAGATAGCTCCATGCTCCTGTGGGGCTCTGGCGGAAGAGATAGATGCCGGAAATGCAGAGAAGGAGTCCGCAGGGGGTGTAATACCAGGACCCACCCAGCAGAATGAGCCATGAGCCGAAAATGACAAAATAAAGGCCGAAAAGCAGGATCAGAAGCGCCAGTGCGTAAGTCGCCAGGCTTGCCAATCCTTGCTTCGGTCTGGAGGACGATGATGGTGACACGACATTATCTCCAGTCTAGCAGAAACCATGTCGTAACTATGAGGCCATCCAGGATGGGAGAAAAATAGATAAATAAAGTTAATTTATATTTATGATAGGTAAAATGGATCAATCTATTCTTTATTCAGGTCGGGATTTTGTGGCGTATCCTGAAACTGTGCAGCAATAGCTTTATGATTGGCAATGACCTCCCCAACAAGAAAGGCAAAGAACTTTTTTGTGAAGTCAATGTCCAATCCGGCATCCTGGGCCAGAGCATGCAGGCGGGTCAGCTGCTCTTTCTCCCGGGCCGGGTCGCAGGCAGGGAGGTGGGAGGAGGCTTTTAGAGCCCCCACATCGGCTGTGCAGCGGAAACGTTCTGCCAGCATATAGATGAGGGCAGCATCGATATTGTCGATACGCTGGCGGAGAGCGGTCAGCTGACGGGTTGGATCAGGCAATGTGTCATTTTTAGAGGTCATTGAGGTCAATCCATGCGAGATGGCCGCCTTTGCCGGCGCCGAGATCCATGAAAATGGCTTTTCCTCCCAGCCGGCCAGTCCGGTGCAGTGGGCGGCCATCAAGGGACCGTCTGTCATGCCCGACATAAACGGTTATACCTTCTGGAATACGGTTGATCCAGCTCAGGCGTCGTTCTGGATACCCGTCCGGCTGGAGGCGGCTTGTCGTTTCTCCGAAGAGTGCCCGTGAAAGAGGGGCGGACATGTCGGCAAGCCCTGTCTGTGGCGGGGGGCCGGAGAGCATGGCCGTGTGGAACCCACCATGAACGAAGAGCATGTTGCCCAGCCTCTGCCATGCCGGTGCCTGAGCGACGGCTTTGAGGGAACGGTTAGCGAGGTCTTCGGCTGTGGAGGTCTGAATCTGTTTCAGGGTGGTTTCCAGCGGGAGGTCACGGCGCAGCCGCCGCCCCTCCAACGCTCGGCCCAACTTGCGGTCGTGATTGCCGAGAACGAACATGCCCCTGTGCGTCTCCAGCAGGTCCAGCATGGTTTCCAGCACGCCAGCACTGTCCGGCCCGTGATCGACGAGATCTCCCAGCTGGATGATGAAGCGCTTTGTGGCTATGGCATGGCGGAAAGCGTTGAGATCACCGTGCACGTCTCCCACAATGCGAAGACCATGCTCGCGAATGCGGGATAAAACCGATTCGTCAAGCCGTGGTTCTGAAAAGATAGGTCGATCGCTCACGGTTTTGTAAACTCAGCCTCCAGTTGCCTTAAAGGGCACTAATTGTCTGATGATAATGGGAGAAGGTCAACCATTTACCATGCGGATGCTTTCATCCAGATTGACAGAGAGCAGGCGGCTCACGCCCCGTTCCTGCATGGTGATCCCATAGAGACGGTCCATATGGGCCATGGTCAGCTGGTGATGGGTGATGACCAGAAAACGGGTGCCCGTTTCTTTGGTGATGTCACGGATGAGCGTGCAGAAGCGCTCCACATTGGCATCATCAAGGGGGGCATCAACCTCATCCAGAACGCAGATGGGAGCTGGCGTGCAGTGAAAGGCTGCAAAAATGAGCGAGAGGGCTGTGAGAGCCTGCTCTCCGCCGGAGAGAAGAGACAGGGTTGAGAGTTTCTTTCCGGGGGGCTGGGCAAATATTTCCAGCCCGGCCTCCAGCGGATCGTCGCTGCCAACCATCTGGAGATGTGCCTTGCCTCCACCAAACATGCGGGTGAAGAGCTTCTGGAAATGCTCATTGATGTCCGCAAAGACGGCCATGAGGCGCTGTCGGCCTTCCCGGTTGATCGCCCCGACCCCGCCACGCAGGCGGGCAATGGCGGTTGAGAGGTCCTGATGCTCCCGGGCGATTCGTTCGGATTCTTTCTGGGCTGTCTGGAACTCGTCTTCGGCACAGAGATTGACCGGGCCCAGATCATCACGGCGCTTCAGGGCCCGTTTCAGGGCCTGCCGCAGGGCCTGTTCAGCATCGGCTGAAACAGTGTTCGGGGCTTCGGCATTGTCTGGCAGGGGGGAATCATGGCGCAGGAGAGCCAGAGCCTCTTCTGCCTGTTCGGCCCGTTCACCAAGCCGGATGGTGTCTTCACGGTAGCGGCTGCTGCCATCCTTGTGGTGGTCCAGCAGGGCCTGCTGGTCATGCAGGGTGGCTTCGGTCTGGGCCAGGTGATTGGTGAAGACCTTCTCTTCTTCTTCCAGCGTTCTGAGCGTTTCCATATCCTTCTGGAGCTGCTCTTCATGGCGGGCAAGGCTGCAGTCTTCCGCCTGCTCCGGGGTGGCCGTCATCAGGGCTGCGTGGCGGTCCGTCAGGTCCTTGGTGAGGGTCTGGAGCTGGGCATGCCGGTCGGCCTGTTTCTGGCTGTCCGTCAGCAGATGCCCGTGTCGTTCTTTTAACAGGGAAAGAGTCTGCGACAGGGTGTTATGGTCTGCCCGGTGCTGCTGAAGGGCATCCGTGGTGCTGGTCAGCCCGGCCTTCGTCCGGTCGAGTTCTTCTTTCAGAATGGCGATGTCCGGCAGATCGGACTGATTTTTCTGGCAGGCTGCCTCATCAGTCAGGCGTTTTTCCAGAGTGATTTTCAGGGTCTGGATCTGCTGCTGGAGGCTTTCCCGCCGGGCTTGCAGGCCAGCCAGAAGGCGGCTTCGCTCCTGAAGGGCCTGTTCCTGTCGTGTGGCCTCTTTGCGGACTGTTTCGGCCTTTTGTATGGCCTCCGCTGCGGCCTGTCGGGCATGATGGAGTGCGTCTTCTGCTGTTTTCAGAGCCGACTGAAGAGCTGGAAGGTCGATCTTTGCCTGTGTGTCCAGTACGGTCTGTTTCTGTCCGCTCAGCTCCCTGATGTCCTGCTCCAGCTGGTCGATGGTCTGTGTCCGTTCAGCGAGCTGTTTCTTCAGGGCATCGTTCCTGAACAGGGCCTGTTGTCGCTCGTTTTCAGCTTTCTGGTGTTGGGAGCGGGCCTCTTCAGAGGCTAGTCGGGCTGACTGTTCTTCATCCCGGATGGTCTGGAGTACTGCCGCAGCGTCGGAGACGGCCTTGTCTGAAACGGGAAGGGCCTTCAGCTCTGACTGTACCGCAGCAAGCTGTGACTTTGTCCGGTTCTGCTGTGCCTCATGGCCGGAGGCTTCCTGTTGGAGAAGGGAGATCTGCTCCTGCTGGAAGGCATGGCGTTCCGTAAGCCCTTCCAGCTGGTGCTTCTGCCGTGCCTGTTCGTCACGTTCGTTTTGGGCAGACTGGCGCTGTTCTGCCAGTGCCTGTGCCAGTGTTTCACACTGTGTGTGCAGTGTGTCGGCGGCAGCTTTCTGGACAGCGTGCTGTTGGTCGAGTGTCTGAATGGCGGCAGCGGTCTTCTTGAGGGCCTGTGCCTGCTGGAGGCGTACCATTTCTGCCGTGGGCGTGTTGGGCTGGCGGATGAAACCATCCCAGCGCCAGAGGCCCCCTTCTTTTGTGACGAGGGCCTGACCAGGCTGAAGATAGTGGTGGAGGGCAGGGCCGTCTTCAGTCTTTTCCAGCAGGAAAATGGCCCGGAAAGCCCGCTCAAGTGGAGCCGGTATATTGATAAGGGATGCCAGACTGGGCAGGGCCGCCAGTGCCTTGACTGCGGGTGTCTGTTTCCCAAGCGGGGGCAGAGGGCGCCATTGCCGTGGCGTATCAGTCAGGGGTTCTCCCTCAGGGGGGAGAGACGCTTCCAGCCCATCTGTCAGGGCGCTTGCAACGGCCCTGATGAGGGCGTCCGGGATTTCCAGCTGTTCCAGTACGGGATGGGGGATGGCGAGGATACTGCCTTGCAGGGTGCTTTGCAGCCCTTCATGCTCGCTCTGGTAACGCAGCCGGTCCGTTTCGATCTGTTGCAGGGCCTGCCGTGCCTCTTTTTCCTGTTCCAGAAGAGCATTGTGCTGTTCTTCGGTCTGGGTGATGGCTTCGAGGCGGGAGTTGATCTGCTTTGCCAGCATGTTGAGACGGGTCCGTGCGCCATCGAGCTCTTCGATGCTGATCGCACGGTCAAGGGCGTCCTTCAGAGCGGCCTGCGCTGCTGTGGAGCGTGCCTGCTGGTCTGCCAGCTGTTCGGTCAGGCGTTTGACGTCCTGTTGCAGAAATTCGCGGCGCTGCTGGCATTTTTCCAGCGCAGCCTGCTCGCTGAGCCAGAGCTGCTCTGCCTGTTCACGCTTCTGTATCAGACCTTTTTCAGCAAGGGCGGTCTGTTCTGCCAGTGTCCGTGTGGTCTGACAGGCTGCCTGAAACCGCTCTTCTGCGGTCTTGTCAAGCAGGCCGTGTCTGATTTCCTGCTTCTGGGTTCGTTCCGTTTCCAGACGGGACTGCTGCCTGGTCACTGCCTGGGTCAGTTCTTTTTCACGCTGTTGCAGCTGTTCAAGCCGGGTTCTGGCTTCATGCAGATCACGCTGTGTGCGGTCGGTGAGAAGTCTCTGTTCCTGAAAATGAGCTTCGGCCTCCCGGGCGTTGCGTTCGCAGCTGCTGGCTTCCTCCATGCTGGCGGAGACCTGCTGGCGCAGCTGATCAGCAATTGCTTCCCGGGTGCAGTCCTGTTCGATGGCCTGAAGTTCGATTTCCAGATGGTTGAGGTTTTCCCTGTCATCAGCAATCTGACGTGCCAGCTCCTGCTGGCGGCTCTGGAGCCGTTCATGCTGGAGTGTTCCATCCTGATAACGGGATGACAGCGCAGCATGGTCGGCCCGCTGGGTGGCTTCTGTCTGTTGCAGGGCCGTGATCGTCTCTTCCAGCGCAGGGAGCTTCGTGGCGGTGGCCCGTTGCTGGTCCATGATCTGTTCCAGTGCCAGCCGGGTCTGAGCCTGCTGTTCTTCCAGCTGGCTCAGCTCTTTTTTCTGTCGGGCCAGATCATCTTCCAGCTGGGCCCGCTGTCTGGCATGGTCGGCCGAGGCCTGCTGCATGTGCTGGAGGGCAGCTTCTGCTACGCCGACATGGATGCGGTACTGCTCCAGCCGCTGGCGGAGCGTGGCCAGAGCTTCGCTTTCCTGCTGGCGTTTTTCTGCCTGTAGTTCGACATGCTTTTTGGCATCCAGAAGAGCCTGCTCATTTCTGGCCAGGGCTTCTTTGGCTTTTTCCAGAGCAGCCCGGCGGCTCTGGACGAGCTCTTCGGCTCTGGCATGTTGAAGGATGAGCAGAGACCGTTCATGCTGGCGTATATCCTCTGATGCCTGCCGGTAGCGTTGGGCCTGTTCGGACTGGGTGGAGAGGCTGCTGAGCTGCTGGTCCAGCGTTCTGCGATGCTCTTCGGCCCGTTCCAGATTGCTTTCAGCCTGACGCAGTTTCAGCTCAGCGTCCCGGCGGCGGACATGCAGGCCGGTGATCCCGGCGGCTTCCTCCAGCAGGAGGCGACGCTCTTCCGGTTTGGCAGCGATGAGCTGGCTGACACGGTTCTGGCTGATGATGGATGAGCTGCGGGCACCGGAGGACAGGTCCGCAAAGATGGTCTGTACGTCTTTGGCCCGCATGACACGATTGTTGATGCGGTAGGTGCTGCCCGCACCACGTTCTGCCTGACGGGAGACTTCCAGCTCTTCCGATTGCTGGAAGGGCGGCGGCGCAAGACCGGCAGCCGCACCAAGATGGAGGGTGACACGGGCCAGATTGCGGGCCGGGCGGCTGCCTGTCCCGGCAAAGATGAGGTCATCGCTCTCTCCACCACGTAGGGCACGGGCGGAGCTTTCCCCCATCGTCCAGCGCAGGGCCTCGACAATGTTGGATTTGCCGCAGCCATTGGGGCCGACAATGCCGGTCAGGCCCGGCAGGATGTCCAGATGGACCTCATCAGCAAAGCTTTTGAAGCCGACAATATCGAGGCGGGTCGTGATCGCCTTGTGCTGTGTCATTGAACCCCGTGTGGACTGTGGCGATGGAGGAAAGCGGAAGAGGGGATCAGGCCTTGCTGACGAGCTCGGCAAATTTCTCCACGGTCTCAGGGTCCTGAGCGAATGGTGTGCTGTTGAAGCGGAAGTAGGGTGTTCCCTTGATGTCGTAGGTCTGTCCGTCCTGCTGGGTCAGCTGATACAGTTCCTGCCCGAAGGTCATGTCCTTGCTGATCCTGTCGAATTCATCCGGGGCAATTCCGGCCAGGGCAGCCTCCTGCTTGAGATGGGCAACCGGGTCTCCACCAGAGAAGGCCCACTGCATCTGGCGGGAGAAGAGGGAGCTGATGAAGGGTAGGTAACGTTCTTCAGGCAGGGAGCGTGCCACCATGGCAGCAATCATGGCAACCTGATCCAGTGGGAAATCGTGGAACTGATAACGGATCTTCCCGGTATCGATGAACTGTTCCTTGACCTGGGGGAAGATGTCCGTCGCAAAATGGGCGCAGTGGGTGCAGGTCAGGGAGAACCATTCCTGAACGAGCACGGGAGCCTTGGCATCACCGATGATGCGGGGAGAGAGGCGGGGGTCTTTCGGTGCGGCAGCCTGTGTCTGTGCCAGAGCGGGACTCTGGGCAAGGAGGGTGCCGGCAGTCAGCCCGGTTGCCAGCAGGGCAGAACCACTGGTCAGAAAATGACGGCGTGAAAATGGGTGGTGGGAGGTCATGACGGCTCCTTTGTTCTGGGGGAAAGGCTACGGTGCGGTATCGGTCAACGGTTCATCCTGCCATGAACGGCAAGAGAGGTGGTACCGTCAAGAGGATGGGCCGGTGGAGGGTGTCTGCCCGTCCGCCGTTTCCGGCTGCCGCCGCAGGTGGGCGGGGACACGCATCCGCAAGGTCAGGATATGCCGGGCATCGGAATCGATCACCCGGAACTCCAGCCCGCTGGGATGAACCAGCACTTCATCACGGGCCGGGACATGCTCGGCCAGATGGAAGACAAGACCACCGACAGTTTCGATTTCTGCCTCCCGTTCCTCCCGTGTCAGAACAGGGCCAAGGCGCTCTTCCAGCTCCTTGACGGGTAGCCGGGCATCAAGGTCGATCGTGCCATCGGGACGGTTGAACCATGGTGTGGTGACCGGCTCGTCATGTTCATCAGAGATGTCGCCAACAATGGTTTCGATGAGGTCTTCAATAGTCACAAGGCCATCGATGCTGCCATATTCATCAATGACAAGCGCCATGTGGGTACGGCGCTGACGCATCTGGAGCTGGAGGTCCAGCACCGGGATGCTGGGTGCGACGAGCAGAGGCTGGCGGAGAAGGGAACGCAGGTTGAAAGGTTCTTTCGTACCGATATGGGCGACAAGGTCCTTGACGTGGATCATCCCGACGATGTCATCCAGCTCATCATGGTAGACGGGCATTCGGGAGTGGTTTTCCTCCCGCATCAGTCCCAGAGCCTCATCAAAGGAGAGATCATCCGACATGGCGATGATGTCGGCCCGGGGGATCATGACGTCATCAGCGGTGATGGTACGCAGGCGCAGTACGTTCATGATGAGCGCCCGTTCCTGCCTGTCCAGCTCGGGAGAGTCAGGATTGGTCTTCCCCAGACTGGCGGCTTCCCGGACGAGGTCAGCAATATGCTGCCTTATGGTCTTTGTGCGTGCCTTGCGGTGGAAAAGTTTCATCGGGTGCGGAACGTTCCTATTTGCGGGCGGAAGAAAAATGTGACGGTTTTTCAGGGATCAGCGGCGGGAGTGAGGGCGTGGCCTCCATGGGTCGCCGAACCCCATCCGGCAGAGAATGAAAGTTTCCAGCCCTTCCATCTGCCGGGCTTCACCGGGATGATGATGGTCATGTCCGGCCAGATGGAGCAGGCCATGAACGATCAGATGTGCCGTATGGGCCCGGAGGCTCTTGCGGGCCTGTAACGCCTCCCGGTGCATGGTCTGGTAAGCAAGGATGATGTCTCCACCCAGCATGGGAGCAGGGGGCTCGAATGTCAGGACATTCGTTGGCTTGTTCTTGCTGCGGAACTGCGCATTGAGCCGCTGGATGTGGCGGTCGTCCGTAAAGACGAATGAAGGGCCCGGCCTGCCTTGAGGGAAGACATTCCCATAGCGCTGGGCCATCTGGCAGGATTGTCGGACAAGCCGCTCCACATCTCCCAATGCAGCCCGCCAGCGTGGATCAGAAACCAGAACCTCAGCGTGGGGAGTAACGGGGCGTTTCATCATCTGTCCGGTAAGAGTGGTAGGGGTTGGCCGCTGCATCGGCACCCTTCTGATCGTAGGCTTCGACGATGCGGGCGACAAGGGGGTGGCGGACAACATCGGCTGCCGTGAGCGGGCAGACAGCAATGCCTTTGACCCCTTCCAGCGTGGCCACGGCGTCCCGCAGGCCGGATGTCACACCACGCGGCAGGTCTATCTGGCTCAGGTCGCCCGTAATGGCCATGCGGGTACCAGCCCCCATGCGGGTCAGGAACATTTTCATCTGGGCAGGGGTGGTGTTCTGGGCCTCGTCAAGAATGACATAGGCATGGGCCAGTGTCCGTCCCCGCATGAAGGCCAGTGGCGCCACTTCGATTTCTCCACTGGCCATGCGGCGTGAGACCTGGTCACCGGGCATCATGTCGTGGAGGGCATCGTAAAGGGGGCGCAGATAGGGGTCGATCTTTTCCCGCATGTCGCCGGGCAGGAACCCAAGTCTTTCTCCGGCTTCAACGGCAGGGCGGGAGAGGATGATGCGATCCACCTGTCCTGCCTGGAACATGGCAACGGCCTGTGCCACGGCCAGATAGGTCTTGCCTGTACCCGCAGGCCCAAGGCCGAAGACAAGCTCTTTGCTGGCCAGAGCCTTCATGTAGGCGCTCTGTCCGGGGGAGCGGGGAGCAATGGCTCCACGTTTTGTCTGGATATGCGGGAGATTGTCCAGTGAGGAAGCATCCATGGGTGGAGCAGTTTCTTCAGCTGTGGGGCGGCGTGGGCTACGGCGATGGGATGGCAGGGCTGTCAGCCTGATGACGCCATCAACCTGGTCTCCATCCAGTGTCACGCCTTTGCTAGCCTGCTGGTAGAGCGCCTGGAGGACGGCCTGCGCCCGATTGACGGCATCCGTCTCTCCGGAAATGGCCACACGGTTGCCGCGGCAGACCAGTCTCGTGCCGGTTCCCTGTTCCAGCCGGATGAGGTGACGGTCATGGTCCCCGAGGACTTTCTGCAGGCGATGATTGTCCTCGAAGCGGAGTGTCGTCGTGCGGTGTCCTTCCTGACCGGAAGAAAAGGACGCTGGGGCGGAGCGGCTCAAATGGCTGTGCTTTCCTGTTCATGAAGGTGGCCACCAAGGGAATTGGTGAAGGGCGCTGTAATGCGAACCTTGACGATCTCGCCGATCAGGGAGGGGGAGCCCTCAAAATGGACAGGCTGAAGATAGGGTGATCGTCCGTTGAGTTGCCCCGGCTTGCGACCGTGGCCTGTGACGAGAACATCCTGAACCGTACCGACAAGGGAAGCATTGAATGCATCCTGCTGTTCTCGCAGAAGAGCCTGAAGGGCTGCAAGCCGTTTTTCCTTCACATTTTCAGCCACCTGGAAAGGCTGTCCAGCAGCAGGCGTGCCGGGGCGCTGGGAGTATTTGAAGCTGTAGGCACTGGCGAATCGTACATCTCGCACCAGCTGCATGGTGGCTTCAAAATCCTCATCTGTTTCGCCGGGGTGACCGACGATGAAGTCGGATGTCAGGGCTATGTCAGGACGGGCTTCTCTCAGACGTCTGATGATCTCCCGGTATTCATCAGCCGTATGGCCACGGTTCATGGCTTTCAGCACCTTGTCGGACCCGCTCTGGACTGGCAGGTGGAGGTACGGCATGAAAATGGGATTGCTCCGGTGGGCATCTATCAGTGCCTGCTCCATATCCCTGGGATGGGACGTTATGTAACGCAGACGTTTGAGCGCTGGAATCTTTTCATGCAGGAGGGCGGCCAGTTCCGGCAGGGAGGCCGTGCCGCCGTTCCAGTCGCCATGGAAGGCATTCACGTTCTGTCCCAGCAGGGTGATTTCCTTGACACCACTGGCGACGAGCCGTTCGGCTTCGGCCAGGATGGAGGCGACAGGGCGGCTTGTCTCGGCCCCGCGGGTGTAGGGGACCACGCAGAAGGAGCAGAATTTGTCACAGCCTTCCTGGATTGTGAGAAAAGCGGTCAGGTTGCCTTCATTCTGCGGGGCGGCTTCCTCCGGAAGGAGGTCGAATTTGGATTCAACGGGGAAATCCGTATCAATCACGCTGCCACCGGCACGGGCGATGCGGGCGACCATCTCCGGGAGGCGATGGTATGTCTGCGGGCCAAGCACGAGGTCCACATAGGGGGCCCGGGCCAGAAGCTCCTTGCCTTCTGCCTGTGCCACGCATCCTGCGACAGCGATGAGGGTCTCTTTCCCCTCCAGCTTGCGGGCCTCACGGATCTGGCGCAGCCGCCCCAGTTCCGAGAAGACCTTCTCGGCCGCCCGCTCACGGATATGGCAGGTATTGAGGATGATCATGTCCGCATTGTCGGGCAGGTCCACCGGGCTGTAACCCAACGGACGCAGAACATCCGCCATACGGGCGCTGTCATAGACATTCATCTGACAGCCCCATGTGATGATGTGCAGGCCCCGTGATGGGGAGGTGGAAATCTGTTCTTGCATGATGATCGCAGTCTGTCCGTGAATCAGCGGGCTATGAAAGAAAGAAGCAGGTCATGAGCGGGTGGAAGGGGTGATATCCTGCAGACGGTTCTGCCGCAGGTCTTCGCTGCCCTGTTCGATGGCGGCCCGTGCAGCATTGGAGAGGGCCTTGCGGGACGGGTAATCCTCCGGCTTGATGGGAGGATGGAATACGACAGTGGCCCGCATGGAGCGCCACTTGCCAAGGCCCATCAGATGGGGGCCAAAATCCATGTCTCCGAACCACGAAAAGACGAAAGACCGTCTGTGCCGCCCTACGGGCAGGCCCTCCAGCTGGTCATAAGCCACCGTGACGGGCTGGATGATGCAGGAGGGGTGATCGTCAGTGGCCGGGTCACTGGGGCGGCGGACTGGTTTCGCAATGGCAAAGAGTGACGACATGAAAGGCAGCAGACCATTGCCTTTGGAGGTCGTACCCTCCGGGAAAAAGGCGATGTCATACCCTTTGCGCAGCTGGTTGATGACGTTTTCGACATCCTGTCCGGCTTCCTGCCGGTTGCGGTTGATGTAAATTGTCCGGCCAAGGAAGGTCAGATAGCCGATGACAGGCCAGTGGCGGACTTCCTGTTTGGCGATGAAGAAGGCCGGAAGAACTTTCCCCAACACCAGCACGTCCAGCCATGAGCAGTGGTTGGCCACGTAGATGACCCGTCGTCCATCAGCCCGTGGCGTGAGGGACCCCGCCCGCTCTCCGATCGTGCGGACTTTCAGGTTGAGGATGCGGCAGGCCACGCTCCAGAAAAAGAGAGGGAACCGGCGGAACATTTTGCCGGGCATGAGCAGGCACGACCCCTGCCCGACGCACCCGGCAGCAGCCCAAGCCAGCAGGGCACCAGCCCGCAGGCGGGCCCGCAGACGGTCCGTGAATGTATCCTGCAAGGCACGGTTCTGCTCGGCAAAAAGACGGTCCGGGTCGAAAACCGGCCGATGGCTCTTTCGTTTTTTTGTTGGGTGAGGCTCTGCAACAGACATAGTCGTCTAGATAGGCATTTTATGGAAGAGAGACAATCTTTATCAGCAGGATAGGGCGATCTTCCTGTCGTGACAGTGAAGAATGCTTCATATGACAGAACAGAAACTTTTTTAGAACAGAACTGTCTGTCATAAGGGGCCGGAACAGCCAGTGTTCTGGAATATATGCCGGAACTGGTTGAATCAGCGGGAAAAATGACGAGTCATCATTTGGCAGGCAGGATGGGGAAACGGTCGGAGCGTATTGCAACGCTACTGTTGTGTGTGGTGGTGCTGGGGTGGGAGACCATGCCGGTATGGGGTGAGGACAGCATGCCTGTCGTGCACGAACTGGTGCGGCACGCCCTGCCTTACACGACAAAGATTGAACCGGTTGATGACAAGGCCGTCACGGATGGCATGGCGGCAGCGTCCCAGCTGGTCAGTCTTCAGGCTACACGCAGTGTTGGTCCATATGCTCTCGCTGGCCGGATAAGGGCTGATTATGAGCGGGTGCAGGGGGCGTTGCAGTCGCGTGGTTATTATGGCGGGCATGTGAGGATCAGTGTGGAGGCCGGAGGCAGGACCGTGGATGGCCGTGCGCCGGATCTGGCTGGTTTTCTGGCGTCCGTGCAGCCGGGAGAGGCGGTCACGATCCATCTGGGAGCTGTATTGGGAGAGCAGTTCACGGTTGGGCGGATCATCATTGTCGGGGAAGATGGTGATGACCAGGGGACGGCTGGCAAGGCTGCGGATGGGAAACAGGAAAAGGCGGACCAGCCTTCCGTGCGGCAGGTTCTTTCTCTCTCGGAGGGGGAGCGCAGCAGCCTGGGGCTGAAGGAGGGAGCCCCTGCTGTTGCAGAGGATGTGCTGGCCATACAGGGCCGCCTGCTGACATATCTTCAGGAAGAAGGCTACGGGCTTTCCGACGTGCAGGCGCCTCAGGCCATCCTGCATCCGGAGCGGAAGCAGATCGATGTGCAGATCAGGATGAAGCGGGGCCCCAAACTGGTCATTGGCCCCATGACGCTGAAGGGGCTGGAGCGTGTGAAGCCGGATTATGTCCGACGCCGCATGTTGCTCAGGGAGGGGCAGCTGTATCAACCGTCCGTGCTGGAGCAGGCACGTCTCGATCTGGGGAGTACGGGGCTGTTTGCTTCGGTCATACAGAAGAATGGGGACAAGGTATTGCCCCTACCCAGTCAGAAACCTGCCCCCGGTGGGAAAAAGTCGGCTGGGAAGAAAATGGCGGAACAGCCTCTGCCTCCCGGAGTGGAGGGGGCGCTGCCAATCGATTTTGATTTCAGCGAAGGCAAACGACACCGTCTGACAGGTGATGTCGGTTATTCGACCGATCTTGGCGGGCGTGCCGGCGTTTCATGGCTGCACAGGAACCTGCTGGGCCGTGGTGAGCAGCTGCGTGTTGCTGCCATGGCCACGGGGCTGGGTGGAACAGCCCAGCAGGGCCTTGGCTATGACGGGTATGTGGATTTCATGAAGCCGGATTTCCTTCAGCGCAGCCAGTCGCTTGACCTCCGGATCGAAGCCATACGTCAGCTTCTTTATTCCTACCGGCAGACGGCTTTTCTGGTTCAGGGGCGTGTGGAACGCCCCTTGTGGAAGGATTTTTCTGGCAGTGTAGGCATGACGCTGGAGCAGGAACATATCCGCCAGTTTGGCAGGAAGGCGGAGTATTTCATTGCTTCTGTTCCCATCAAGCTGGATTATGACGGGACGCATCGCTCAAGCCCCATTGAACCGGCGACGCATGGTTTCCGTGTTTCGCTGGGTGTGACGCCATCTGTTTCCCTGGAGCACAAGACCTCGTTCTTCATTCCCATGAACATGCAGGCTTCCACCTATTTCGATCTGGCCCGTCTGGGGCTGACCAGGCCCGGCTCCAGCGTCATTGCCATGCGTGTCATGATAGGGTCGATCCAGGGGGCTTCCACCTGGAATCTTCCGCCGGATCAGCGTCTGTATGCGGGAGGGCCGGGGTCCATCCGTGGTTTCCGCTATCAGGGGGTCGGGCCTCAGTATGGAACGACCAAATATGCCATAGGCGGGACGAGCATGGATGCCGGGACAGTGGAGTTCCGGCAGCGTCTGCCAAAGAATTTCGGTCTGGCGGCCTTTGTGGATGCAGGCCAGGTCAGTGGCAATTCCATGCCTGGTCATGGGAGACTGCGTGTCGGTTGTGGCGGGGGTGTCCGGTACTTCACGCCGATCGGCCCTGTTCGTGTGGATGTGGCCATGCCGATCAACCGGCCGAACCGTGGTGACAAGTGGGAACTCTATCTGGGCCTTGGGGAGACTTTCTGATGCTGGCGCTGGGACGCAGGATTCTCCGTTACGCCGTCGTCTTTCTGGGATGTGTGTGCCTGCTGGTGGCCGTGCTGCTGGTGGGTATCAATCTGCCACCGGCAAAACGGTTCGTGGAGCAGAAATTGCCAGAGTGGTCAGGCGGCATGGTTCAGGTCGAGGGGATGGAAGGGATTCTGCCCTGGCATCTGGCGCTGTCTCATGTGGTTCTGCGGGACCCGCAGGGCATATGGCTGGAAGGGCGGAATGCGGACCTCCGGCTCGGCCTGTTGTCCCTGCTGCACAAGCAGGTCCATGTGCGGCACCTCTCTGCGGAGCAGCTGGCCTATGTCCGCAATCCTGCTTTCCCACCGGACCCGAAGGCGCAGGAAAAACCTTCAACTGGTCTGCCAGACTGGGGGGTGCGGGTCGATCATCTGGGCCTTTCCCTGCTGACAGTCGGGCCGACTGTGTTCGGGCAGGCGGCCAGTCTGAAGATTGAAGGCAAGGCCCGGCTGGAAAGCCTCAGTGCGCTGACCCGTATGCCCTCATTCAAGAAAATGCCGGCCCTACGGCTCTGGGTGAAGGCAGAGCGTCTCGACAGGCCGGCCCATCTTCTGGTTGATCTGCAAACCTGGCGGCACAGGACACATGGCCAGCTGCATTATGATGAAGATGCTCAGGGATTTGCAGCCTCGCCGGGCGGGCTGGCCGTGTTTGATCCTCTTTCGGTCGATCTCTCCCTGCATGGGCCTTACAGGGCACTGGCCGTAAAGCTGGATGTCCGGGCTGCTACCCAGCAGGACAGCCCCCTGACGGCCCTGCTGAAAGGTCGTCTCGACCTTGTCCATCTGAAGAATGACCTGACACTGGATGTCCATGCGCCGCCCATGACGGTTCTGCCCGGTATGGGGTGGGAGAAGCTTGATCTGGCTGCCGCTCTGGATGGCGCCATGCTGGACCCTCATGGCACTATCCGGCTTGATGGCGTGAATCTGATGGCAGCAGGGACCGGGGCAGGGCATCTGCATCTCCAGCTTGATGGGCAGGGAGGTGGCCTGCAGGCCCTTCTGGCACGGGATGCCATGACGTTCAGGAAGGTCATCAGAGGGCAGAACAGGGAAAGCAGGCTTTCCCTGTCCGCACGTTTTGATGGTGTCCGGGTACCTGGAAAAGCCCCAGCCATGCTGGCGGAGGCTCCGCTGGTTCTTGCAGCAACAGTGCAGCCCTATCGGGTGGACAGGCCCTATGAGGTGCATCTGGAACATGATGCGGTACGGCTGAATGTTACGGGAACGATGACTTCGGTTCTGGACGGACACATGCAGCTGGATGTGGGTCGGTTGCCGGAACTTGCTGCTCTGCTCGGCCAGAAGCTGGCCGGATCGTTCCATGCTGGTGGGGCCTTCAGCGTTCCTCTGGGGGCACCGGGCAACATGACGGCCCGTCTGGAGGGGCATTTTGGCCTGAAGGAAGGCCCGGCACAGGCAGTGGCCCTGATCGGAGATCAGGGAGCCTTGCGCCTTCAGGCGAAGCGGGACAGGGGGGGTCTGCTCCAGCTGGACCAGCTCTTTCTGGGAGGGAAAGCGTTCCGGCTGGAAGGGAAAGGCCAGCTGGACCCACAGCAGGTAGTGTCTGCCTCGCTCAGGTTGGCCCTGTCTGATCTGTCCGCATTGCATGAGGCACTGCGAGGGCAGGCCACGCTGGAGACCAGAGTGGAAGGATCGGTGACGGACCTTGCCACACAGGCCCATCTGGCAGGAATGCTGGGGGTTGTGCATCCTGGTGTTTCCCTGCCCATGGCGCCGGTGGATATCCATCTGGACCTGGCCCATCTTCCCTCCCGGCCGCAGGGGACAGTGCAGATGCAGGGCACGCTGGACCGTGCGCCCCTGAAGCTGCACATGACGTTTGCCCGCAAGGATGATGGCGAGGTCGTGGCCGACCTTGATACTCTGGCGTGGAAGGATCTTCAGGGGCGGGCCGCCCTGGCTCTGCCGACCGGGCAGCGCATCCCGTGGGGTGATGTGGAGTTGAGGATCGCCCGGCTGGATGGTTTCAGCCGTCTTCTGGGGCGGCCAATGGCCGGGCATCTCCAGCTGGGTCTGCATACGGTACCGGGGGTGGAGAAAGGGCTTGCGGGAGCTCCAGCGCCTGACCGCCTGACTCTGGCGCTGGATGGCCAGTTTCATACGAATGGCTATGCCGTGAAAATGGCGAGCCTGAAGGGTGAGCTTCAGCATCTTCAGGAAGACCCGGTGGCGGACATGTCTTTCCAGCTTTCTGGTCTGCAGGTCAATGACATGACGGGTAGCCTGAAGATGCGGGTGAAAGGACCACAGACAGCCTTGGGGATTCAGGCTGATGGTCTTTTTGAGCATGTCATGCAAGCTCCGGCCCGTTTTGGGCTTCTGGCGCAGGCTGACATTCCGGGGCAGGCCGTGAAGCTGGGCAGACTGTCTGCTGTTCTGAAAGGTGAAACCCTTCGTCTCCTGCGGCCGGTGACTGTGCATTACGGGCCAGCCATGGCAGTTGACCACCTGACTCTTGAAGTCCAGCCTCCTCATGGTGTTGCCGCACGGGTAATGCTGAATGGTAGTCTCAAGCCAGAGATGGCTCTTGAAGCCAGCCTGGAGCATGTCACACCTGCCCTGGCAGAGCCATTTGTTCCGTCTCTTCATGCCGCAGGTGAATTCGCTGCTTCAGCGAGATTGAAGGGCAGTCTGGCAGCTCCAGCGGGCCGGATTACGCTGGATGGGACAGACCTGCGCCTGATGAGTGAGCCGACGGCGTCCTTCCCGGCGGGACGACTGCATGTTCAGGCTGATCTGAATGGGAAACAGGCCCAGCTGCGGACGGAGCTGCGTGCCGGTGAGCCGATGGCCCTGCTGGTGACAGGCCGTGTGCCGCTGTCGCCAGCAGGGGATATGGACCTTGCTGCAAAAGGGCGGCTGGTCCTGTCGGTTGCCAATGCGTTTCTGGGGACGGATGGCATGGCGGCCGGTGGGCAGATGAGCCTCGACCTTGGCATCAGAGGTCCCATGAAGCAGCCCAGCATCGATGGGAGTGTGCAGCTGCATGGCGGTTCGTTCGACCATTATGCTCAGGGGGTGCATCTTCAGGCCATTGATGCCGTGCTCATGGCTCATGGGGATACGCTGGTTCTGGATCATGTCACGGCCCGGGCGGGGCGGGGAACATTGGGGATGAAGGGGCAGGTGGGTGTCCTGCGGCCTGGTCTGCCGGTTGACCTGGAGTTCCTCATGGAGAAGGCCCAGCCGATACAGAGTGACATGTTGACGGAGCTTATCAACAGTCATCTGCATATTCATGGTCAGGCTACGACCAGGCTTGATGTCGAGGGTAACATCACGGTGCCGGAGGCTTCGATCACCCTGCCTGATTCCATGCCGGCTTCGGTGCCGCAACTGGAGATCATCACGCCGGAAGAGGCCAGGGAGGCTCCCCGACCGGAGCCGAAACTGGTCGTGGGGCTGAATATTGATTTCATCTCTCCTGGCAGACTGTTCGTCAGGGGGCATGGCCTGTTTGCCGAGATGCAGGGCAAGCTGCACATAGGTGGTGTGAGTACGGCACCCCTGCTGACAGGCGGGATCAATCTGAAGAGGGGCAATTTCAACCTGGCGGGGATCAATCTCAATTTCACACATGGGCAGGTTGGCTTTACTGGTGGTGGTGCGGCCCACCGGCTTGATCCGACAATCGATTTCAGAGCGGACCGCAACGCCAATGGGACTCTGGCAAGCCTGCTCGTGCGTGGTTATGCGAGTGATCCGAAGATTGATTTTGTCTCCAATCCGAGCCGTCCGCGTGATGAGGTCCTCTCCATCCTGCTTTTCGGGACGGACAGAAACTCTCTTTCTTCAACTCAGCTGGCATCTCTGGGGTTGGCGATCGTGCAGATTGGTGGTGGCTCTGCTTTTGACCCGATGGGCAAGGTCCGCAGCACGCTGGGGCTGGACCATCTGGCTATTGGTGGGGGCAACAGCGTGGGCAAGGGGGCTGCCAGTGTGGAGGCAGGCAAATATGTGATGAAGGGTGTCTATGTCGGTGCCAAGGAAGGTCTGTCCGGCAAGGGGGCGCAGGCGCAGGTCAAGGTTGATCTGACAAAACGGTTGCAGCTGAACACGACAGTCGGCACTGGTGGACAGGTGACAGGCTTTACAACTCCGGAGAATGATCCGGGCTCCAGCGTCGGGCTCTCCTATGGGATAGATTATTAGAGCCTGCTCCTGTAGAGAAAAGAGGCAGAGGCTTCAGTCTGCCACACGTTTTTACAGGGGAAGGACCTGCCATGCGTTTCTCATTACGGTCTGTTTTTACGGCCATTGCTCTTTCCTGCTCGGTTCCGGCAGTGGCGTCTGCACAGGTCGTGACGGATGCATCCCAGATCCAGCCGGGATATTACAGGGTCGAGCCCCAGCATACGCAGGTCAGCTTTACCGTGCTGCATTTCGGTTTTTCCGTGTTTGAAGGGCTTTTCTCCGGGGCTTCTGGTGTGCTTCGGCTGGATCCCCGCCAGCCGGAAGCCTCCAGCCTTTCCGTTTCCGTGCCGGTGTCTTCTGTCCTGACGACAAACAGCAAACTGATGGAGGAGCTGAAAGGGAGCGAATGGCTGGCGGCGGGCCAGTTTCCCAAGGCTGAGTTTGTTTCTGTCAGTGTCAAACAGACGGGACCGAATGACGCCCTCGTATCGGGCAACCTGACACTGCACGGCATCACGCATCCTGAGACGCTGCGTGTTCATTTCCTTGGGGCGGGCGTCAATATGCTCGACAAGAAATATACGGTCGGTTTTGATGCGACAGCGACCATCAGACGCAGCGATTTTGGCGTCAGGATGTTCATTCCGTATGTCAGCGATGAAGTTGAGTTGAGGATCGCTGCCGCTTTTGAACGGCAGGACGTGGCCGTTCCAGCAGGATCGGATGACAGGTGAAAGGCAGACGGCCCCGGCGGAACATCTGCGCCGGAGCCGTCTCTGGTCTTATGATGACCAGTTGTGTTCAAAATCTCCATAAAGGGTCAGGCCACCATCGACATAGAGTGTCTGGCCCGTGATGTAGCTGCTTTCCTCAGAGGCAAGGAATCCCATGGCCGTAGCGATTTCGTCGCTGTTGCCGGGACGTTTCATAGGGATGTGGCTGGCAACTGCTTCATACTGCTTGGGATCGTTCACCCAGGCATCGTTGATCGGCGTAACGATGGCGCCGGGTGCGACGATGTTGAACCGTATTCCACGGGAGGCATATTCCAGAGCCAGGGTACGGACGATGTTGCCCACGGCACCTTTGGAAGCTGAATAGCCCAGATAATGAGGCTTGGGGATCAGCTGGTGGACGGAGGAGTTAACAACGGTTCGCCCCTTCACGCCGGTTTTCAGCCAATAGCGCAGGGCCGCACGGCAACAGAGCATGACGCCTGTCACGTTCACGGCCATGACACCTTCAAAATCGGCCAGTTTCACGTCTTCGGAGGGAGAGGGAATCTGATAGCCTGCATTGCAGATGAGGATATCAAGGCCCCCCATGCCTTCAATGCTCTTTTGGAAAACGCTTTCGACAGCTTCTTCACTGGAGATGTCACCGGCAGCGATGACATGCTCGCCGCCAGCCACTTTTGGGAGGGTTTCCAGAACGGTCCGCAGCTTGTCTTCCTTGCGTCCGTTAATGGCTACCTGTGCCCCGTGTCTGGCGAAATACTGAGCAGCAGCCTCACCGATTCCCTGGGAGGCACCGGTAATCAGGACCTTCTGCCCTGCAAAACGCTTTGATGAAGTTGTGGACATAACCTCTAACCTTTCCCGTCAGGGTTCTGGAGGAAGCACCCCTCCCGGAGAGACAGGTCTGAGGGAGGGGCTGAGGGATCAGGCGTTCTTCATGGTCTGGGTCAGATCTTCAAGAACCTTGGCCGGATCCTTGTTCTCAAGTACAGCCAGCTCGGCGACGAAGCGTTCCTGAGCGGCTTCGAAAAGTTTACGTTCGGAAAAGCTGCCGTCAAGGCTGTCCACATTGCGGCGCAGGTCCCGCAGAACCTCCGCAATCTGGACAAGATCACCGGAGTTGATCTTTTCCTGGTAGGCCACGGCGCGGCGGGCCCACATGCCACGGCTGACATGCGGCTTGCCCTTGATGACGGACATGGCCTTGTCCACGATCTCGCGCGTGGCGATCTTGCGCAGGCCGGATTTGCGGGCCTTGGCAAGCGGGATACGCAGTGTCATCTGGTTGCCGGGGAAAGAAATCTGGATCATTTCGATCTTCGTGTCGGCGATCTCTTCTTCGCCGATACGGTCAACCCGGCCTACGCCGTGGGCGGCGTAAACGATGGCATCACCCTCGCGGAAAGGATTCTTTTCCTGCTCTGGGTCTTTCTGACGGGCAGTGTGCTCGGCGGCGGCGCGGGCCATCTCGTCAGTAACACCACCCTTCTGGGACATTCTGAAGCTGTTGTTCATGGCGGGGAGGATAGCAGAAAAACGGGAATATGTCTTGCAGAACCTGAAACTGGTCTTCCATGGGTGTCTGTCATGGCATCTGCCCGAAGCGGGGCTGTGGCAATGGGTGATATTCCATGCCCAGTGGCTGGAGCAGGTCCCGCTCGATCGTGCGGCTCATTGTCAGCATGGGCAGGGAATGGGGGCTGACCTTGAAAGGCTCCTGAAGGTTCTGCCCGCTCCGGTCCAGCATCTGGAAGAGCACGCCAATGATGCTGGAGCCCAGCGGGGTGATCCAGCCCAGGGTCTGCACGGCGGACAGGGGCAGCAGGATGCAGAAGAGATGCGTGATGACTTTTGGCAGAAGTGAATACTGCACGGGCAGGGGCGTGTTGCGGATGCGTTCCAGTCCGCCCTGAGCATTGGCGAGGTCGGAGAGGATACGGTCCACCGTACCATGTACGGCTCCGTCTATGTGCCGTTCCTCAACCAGGGTACGGACCTTCTGGCCGATTCTGTAAAGCAGGGCATTGGCCGGATTTGTGCAGGAGAAGACAAACCGGTAGGTGTCCGCATCCAGCAGGCCCTGGATGGCGCTGTCCGGCTCGTTGCCGCTCAGTGAGGATTTCAGGATATAGGGATAGGCTGCCATGGCCCGGGCCAGGCTGGGCTGCCCCCCGAGCAGGGACTCCAGTTCTCGCCCGAAAGAGCGGCAGTTGTTGGTGATGGCGCCCCACAGGGTGCGGGCTTCCCACCAGCGGGCATAGGCGGCGTTGTTGCGGATTCCCAGAAAAATGGCCAGGGCTGACCCCATGAGAGAAAAGGGAAGGGCGGGCTGTTCCATCCATTCCTGATGGAATATCTGGAACAGGATGACCACCACGCAGTCCCATCCTGTGAGGATGACCAGAGGGGGGAGTATCTCCCGGAAGAGTATGGAAAGTCCGTAGCGGCGTTTGATGATCAAGGTGGCAGATTCCTCACATGGCGAGTGGTGAATATGTCAGGGCTTGAAGCCCGTTCATTCTGTGGCACAATTCGGGCCGCAGAAACAGCGACAGACAGAATTAATAAGGGGTAATGAAAATGGACGTTCGCGCCGCAATCGCTCTTGAAGCAGGCAAACCGCTGGTTGTTGATACCGTCCAGCTGGAAGGGCCCCGGGATGGGGAAGTGCTGGTGGAGATCATGGCCACGGGGCTGTGTCATACGGATAAATACACGCTTTCCGGCAAGGATCCTGAAGGTCTGTTTCCGTCCATTCTGGGGCATGAGGGAGCCGGGATTGTCCGTGAGGTCGGTGCCGGGGTGAAGCACCTCAAGCCTGGTGATCATGTCATTCCCCTTTACACCCCGGAATGTCGTGAGTGTCCGTCATGCCTTTCCCGCAAGACCAACCTGTGCACGTCCATCCGCAGTACGCAGGGCAGAGGCCTGATGCCGGATGGCACGACACGGTTCTCTTACAAGGGAAAGCCGGTCCACCATTATATGGGCTGTTCCACATTCGCCAATTTCACGGTCATGCCGGAAATTGCCCTGGCAAAGATCCGTTCTGATGCTCCGTTCGACAAGGTCTGCTACATCGGCTGCGGCGTGACGACCGGCATTGGTGCCGTGCTGTTCACGGCCAAGGTCGAGGCCGGCTCCACCGTGGCGGTGTTCGGTCTGGGCGGAATCGGCCTGAATGTCATTCAGGGAGCCAAAATGGTCGGGGCAAACCGCATCATCGGCGTCGACATCAACCCCGAGCGTGAGGCCATTGCCCGTAAATTCGGCATGACGGATTTCGTCAATCCCAAGGATCTGGGAGAGAATGGTGATCTTGTTGGTCATCTCATCGAACTGACGGGGGGCGGCGCCGACTATACGTTCGAGTGTGTGGGTAATGTCAGCCTGATGCGTCAGGCGCTGGAAAGTGCCCATCGCGGCTGGGGTGTGTCCTGCGTGATTGGCGTGGCCGGTGCAGGGCAGGAAATCAGCACGCGGCCTTTCCAGCTCGTGACAGGTCGCCGCTGGATCGGCTCTGCCTTCGGGGGGGCCCGTGGCCGGACTGACGTTCCGAAGATCGTGGACTGGTACATGGAAGGGCGCATCAACATTGATGATCTCATCACCCATGAGATGAAACTGGATGACATCAACCAGGGCTTCGAGATGATGGAGCGTGGCGAAGGCATCCGCAACATTGTGAATTACGGGCTATGATGGGCAGGAATCCATTCACACTGATTGAGCGTCATCCCTGCTGTGGAGGGGAGGTACACTTCCTCTCCCACCAGTCGCAGGAACTTGGGTTACCGGCCCGTGTCAGCATTTTCCTTCCGGCAAAGGCGCTTGCTGGTGATCGTGTGCCTGCCATTCATGTTCTGGCGGGCCTGACCTGCACGCAGGAGACGTTCCTCATCAAGAGCAACGCCATCCGTCATGCGGCGGACCATGGCCTTGCCCTGGTGGCGCCGGATACATCCCCACGGGGTGCAGACGTGGCCGGGGAAGATGATGCCTATGATCTGGGCACGGGTGCCGGCTATTATGTCGATGCCACGACAGACCCATGGGCGGCCCATTATCGCATGGGCTCCTATGTGCGCCGGGAGCTGCCTGCTCTGGTGGAAGAGCATTTTCCCATCATGGCCGGACGCCGTGGAATCATGGGTCATTCCATGGGAGGCATGGGGGCTCTGGCTGTGGCGCTTGGTGATGCTGGAGCGTGGCAGACTGTGTCAGCTTTTGCTCCCATTTCTTCACCCTCGCAGGTGGATTGGGGGCATAAGGTGACGGATGCCTATTTTGGCGGGCACGAGGCCGAGTGGGCGCAGTACGATCCTTGCCTTCTTCTGGAGGCCGGCATGACCCATCCGGGCACGCTGCTGGTCGATCAGGGACTGGATGACGAATTCCTGTCCCGTTTGCAGCCGGAGCGGCTGGAACAGGCGGCAAAGGCGGCTGGGCAGTCCCTGACACTGCGGCGGCATGAGGGGTATGACCATTCTTACTGGTTCGTGCAGAGTTTCATACAGGACCATCTCAAACATCATGCCGAAGGCCTGCTCTGATCATTCATGATTATGGCGTGGCTGAAGCCCTTTCCACCTTCGGGTCGGAAAGGGCTTTTCTGTATCAGGATGATTTTTTCGTGCTGTAAAGTTCTTCAGGAGCAATGGCCGGGCTGGTCAGCTCTACACAACCGGCAGGGGTGAGGGACTGATAAAAGCAGCTGCGGCGACCCGTATGGCAGGCAACGCCTTTCTGCTGGACGGTCAGGAGCAGACAGTCCGCATCACAGTCCAGAGCGGCGGCAAGAAGGTGCTGTTCCTGCCCGGAGCTTTCTCCTTTGCGCCAGAGTGTGTTCCGGCTGCGGGAATAGTAGCAGACCCGCCCTGTTGCCAATGTTTCGGCCAGGGCCTCCCGGTTCATCCAGGCCAGCATGAGAACTTCGCCGTTTTCATCCTGTGCGATGGCGCTGATGAGGCCCCGGCTGTTGAAATGAACTTCATCCAGCAGGGTTGTCAGGGTAGGATCGGTGATAGGCTGCCAGGGCATGTCAGGAGTCCTTTTCTTGGGTCTGTTCCGTATCTCTGGGGAGCCAGTCAGGCCAGTCCAGCGTGATGGGGTGGTCGTCCAGCTGTAGCCCGCTGGTGTTCCAGGCCCGACGGTGTAGCAGGGCGAGCCCGTGCTGACCGGCATGTGACCTGAGCTCACCGACCTCCTGTCCGTCCAGTGTCACAGCGCCCTCATCGGGTAGGGGCTGGCCATCGGTAGACCGTACCGGCAGCAGCCGTTTCTTGATGAGCCCCCGATAATGGGTCCGAGCGGTGACCTCCTGCCCCAGGTAGCAGCCTTTGGTCCATGATACGCCATGGAGGTGGTCCATGTTGGCCTCCAGCACCAGTGTCTGGCCGGGGACGATATCCTCATCTCCCGGAATACCGGTTTGAAGGCGCCGGGCAAGCAGGGCGTCGGCTTCTCTCTGCTGGACGGCTTCATCATTGGCGGGAGAGCCTGGAATGATGGCCCGCCAGCCCAGTGCTGGATGCCGGGGGTCTGCAGCATGGATGAGTGCCCCGTCCGGCCGTGGGGTTTCCGGCGCTCCTGTCAGGATGGTGGCGTCCATCCGTTCCATGTGTACGTCTGCTCTCAGTCTGAAGCGACGCAGGGTTTTCAGGAGGGAGTCCGTTTCAGTCTCCGGGAGGTCGAGAAGGAGAGCCTCTTCAGTTTTCCATAGGAAGAAGAGCGTCTGTATGCGTCCCTGGGCATTGAGCATGGCGGCCCATGCGGTTCCGTTTTGTGAAAGGGCCTGTACATCATTGGTTATGAGGCCGTTCAGAAAGCTGGTCCGTTCATTTCCTGTGAGTGAAATGACAGAACGGCGTGAAAGATGGTTGCGCTTCATCAGTGTCCGCATGATAGTGGTGGCAAAAGAAAGGGACCTTCGCCCTATTCCAGCATGGCATAAAAGGTATCATTTCGGGATACCGGATGACCGAGGGGGATTCTAGAGCCTTGCCGACAGATGAGATCATAGATCCCGCCATTGATACGACAGGGCGGCGCTGGCAGCTTTTTCAGTTCATAGGGCCAATCCTTGGCGTGATCCTGGTCATCATGACCATCGGAGTTGTCACGCTCTACACGTACAGGACCATGCGGGAGGGGGCGATCACCCTTTCGCGGAATCTGCTCAAAAGCCAGCAGCGTTATATTACGGAAGAAGTCAGCCATTATCTCTCTCCGGCGACGGGTATTTCCTTCATGGCCAGTGGAATGCTGGCCAGTGATGACATGAAGGCGAATGCCAGTGCCTTCATGTCGTTGGGGCGCTCTGTCCTGCGGGGCATTCCGCATGTGGACAGTTTCTATCTGGCTGATGATCAGGGGCATTTCTGGATGTCTGCCCGGCGGGAAGGGCAGTACGAGGAAACGACTCTTCAGGAAGAAGACGGGGCCCCCTATTACCGCCATAGGGTCACCGACAAGGATGGCCGCTTCATCTCTACGGACAGGCTTTCTGCCGAAGGGTATGATCCACGGCTGCGCCCCTGGTACAAGGGGGCTCTCCGGTTTGAGGACAGGACACCGGACCGGCGCCTGTTCTGGACCGACCCTTATCCTTATCTCTCGACGCATCAGTTCATCGTCACGGCCTCCATGGCCTTCAGGACACTGGATGGACGGCACGTCGTTTTTGCCATCAGCATTTCATTGAATCAGCTGACACGCTTCGTGAACAGCCTCAAGGTCGGCAAGAGCGGACAGGCTGTGATCGTGGATCTGAGCGGTCATGTGATTGCGGGCCACAACATGCTGGATGTCGGCAAGCCAGGTTTCGATGCGGAGAATGTCCATCTGGACCCCAAGACACAGCCGGTGTTCGTCCGGGCGCTCAATGTGTTTCGTGTCATGGGAGATGGTACGGGCATGGTCCATGCCAGGGGACAGAACTATGTTACCATTGCCTCTGCCATGCCGCTGGCCAAGAGGTCGTGGGTGCTGCTGCTGAATGCGCCTGAAAGTGACTTTGCCAGTTTTACACATGCCGTGCAGAAACAGGCGGTTTATTTTTCTGTTGTGATTGTCGGGCTGGCGCTGATTCTCGCCATGGGGCTGATCTATCAGGGACGGCGGGTTGAACGGTTGCAGACCGGCCTGAATGTGCTTGATGAAAAAAAGAAGGAAGACAATGCGGTCCTTCTGAAGATCACCAACATGGAAGGTCTGCTCGATCCAGAGCAGGAACAGCCTTATTTCTGCGAGGCTCTGGCCGAACGTGCCGTAGCACGCCGGGCCAGCATCTGGCGGCTGCTGGCTGATGGGGACAGGCTGCTGTGTGAGGACATGTTCGACCGTGGCAGGGATGCTCACGGTTCGGGCATGGAGCTGACCAGAAACGGTCACTCTGGCGTCTTTGAATGTCTGGAAAGCGGCCATGCCGTTGATCTGCCAGATGCGGAGGAGGATCAGCGTTTCCAGAGCCTTCAGCGTGTGGTCATGCGGATGATCGGAGCCAGACATCTCTTCTTCATGCCTGTGATGGAAGAGCACCGGCCGGTGGGCGCCATCATGCTGGAGGACCCCTACCAGCTGGGTGAGGCGGACCGTGTTATTGGTCTGATCGCTTCGATTCTGGCTGTCCGTTTCGGTCATGTTCAGGAGGAAGAGAAAAAGGCGGCGCAGGCTCAGGGCGGGCCTGTCACCATGGCCGATTCTGCTGGCCGGTCCCCCAGACCCCAGATGCGTATTGTCGAGGGCTTTCTCATTCATCCGGAAGAGGAAACCGACAGGACACCGCCCATGCCCGGCCTGTATCCGACGGTGCCCATCATGGTTCTGGAATTTTCCGAGGCTTATTCTTCCAACCGCGATGCTGCCCAGGCCATGCTGGAACTGGTGGCCGAACTTGGCGGGAAGATCGAAGGCATTGCCAGGGAGCGTGGTCTGTTTTCGGCCCAGGTGGCGGGGAATCGGTTCATTTTCCTGGGCAGCTGTTCCCAGAACGTTGATGCGGAGGGGGCCGTCCATCTTGCAGAGGCAGCCATCGGAATCAGGGAAGCCTGCCTGATGGTCATTGCCCAGATGAACACGCAGCTCATGTTCCGTATCGGGATTGACGTCGGGCCTGTCCTTGTTGCCTATTTTGGGGAGAGACGGGACATCTTCAATCTGTGGGGAGAGGGGCTCACCATGGCAGAAGCCTTGGCCCACAATGCTCCTGATGGGGGGCAGATACAGGTCTCAGAGCGAGCCTATCAGGCCCTGCAGGGCATTTTCCTGTTCCGTCTGAGGGGAGAGTTTTTCCTGCCCAACAATGGGATCTCCAACAGCTACATTCTGGCAGGCAGGAGTGAGAACACGGCGGCAGGGGGATCATGAATTTCTCCGAGCGCTTTGCCGTCATTAATAGTGGCCTGGCCATGCTGGGCCGTTTTGCCCGGTCCCAGCCCCGGTTCTTCCTCATCATGATCGGGGCTGCATGGGGGGTCGTCTATGAGATGCTGCACCCCAGCTCATGGCGTCGGACGGTCATCATCGAGTTTCGTCGCAATCTGCGTCAGCTGGTAGGTAGCGGTTTTTTCAGCGTAGTGGTGGTGGCCGTCATCACGGGGTTGGGGCTGGTTTCGCAGGCTGTTTACTGGCTGGGTTTTGCTGGCATGTCGCAGATGACCGGAAGCCTTCTCTCCAGCGTCCTGCTGCGGGAAATTGCGCCCATTCTCGTCGGCGTCATTCTTCTGGGACGTTCTGGCATGTTGATGCTGACGGAAATGGGCACTCTGACAACCAGCGGGCGGCTCAAGACCCTGAATGGCATGGGCATTGATCCGTTTCTGGCACTTGTCGTGCCACGAACCATTGCGACGACGGTGGGCGGGGTCACGCTGGGTACCTTTTTCAGCGTCATCGCTTTGGGCATGGGGTATGTGGCCTGCTGGATGAAAGGAATCGTCACGTCATCCATCTGGTCTTTCATTTTCGATGTGATCAACAGCATGCAGCCGGGTGATTATATCGGGATTCCTCTGAAATTTCTTCTGAGCGGGGCCTGTGTCGGTCTGTGCTGCTGTCTGTCTGGCATGGATGTGACGGCAGAGGACAATCTGACAACCTTCATGCCACGGGGCTTTGCGCGTGGCATCATGTCCATTCTGGTCATCAATGTGGTGATCGACGTCATTCTGGGGAGCTTCTGACGGTGGAAGGCACAACTCTTTCAGAAGGGGATTATGGTTTTGTCCTGAAGCTGGATGATGCTGTTCCGGTGTCTGATTCCACAGGGTTGCCTTCAGTAAAATACAATCTGGCACTGGCACCCGGTGAATGTGTGTTCGTGGAGTGTCGTGACAGTTTCAGGGCGTCGCAGTTTACGGATTTCTGCGCAGGGCTTCTGCCCGTCAGGCAGGATGCGAGGACAGGCAGGGGACAGGGAACGGTCAGCTGCATGGGGCTGAACTGGGCGGAGCTGGATGAAAGACGGGCGCAGGCACTGCGGGGGCGTATCGGTCGCATAACCGAGGACAGTGGCTGGATTGACCTGTACGAGATGCATATGAACATTCTCTGGCCTAGCCTGCATCACAGTCGTGCCTCTTATGACAGACTGGTGGTGGAGGCCGTCCAGCTGGCCCAGTCATTCGGCATGCCCGGCCTGCCAACGCAGCTGCCTGAAAAACTCTCCCCGCTGGACAGGAAACGCTCGGAATATGTGCGAACCTTCATGAACAGGCCGTCCTTGCTTCTGTTGGAAAATCCTATCAGTCTTGGGGGACCGGTCGAGCTGTACAATGCTTTTCTGACAGAACTGACAGCTGCACGGGAGCGGGGCTGTGCGGTCGTGTGGATCGGTTCGGAGCGCTCCGCCTGGGCTGGTTATGCCGGGCCCGGCATGCAGCGTTTTCGCCTCGGTAGTAATGGTCTCGTAAAGTGAGAGATATGTGATGCGTCCTTTACGTTTACGTCGGCGTTCCGGTCTGGCAGCTCCTCTGTTCAGGAGCTCTTTCGTGGATGAGTGGGTCGGGCTGCTTGTTCTGCTGGCTCTTGTCATCCTGACAGCTGTTCTGGTCGAGGCCGGTTTTCTCAAGCAGTGGCTGACACCGGCAGGGCGTCTCCATTTCGTGCTGCCGGAAAGTGGTGTGGCGGGGTTGGCTGTCAATAATGACATTGAAGTCATGGGGGTCCGTGTAGGGGAAATCCGGCGGCTGGACCTCAATGAATCAGGCCGTATGTATGCGGAAGGAACGATCGAACCCCATTTCGAGCGCTATATTCGCAGTGACAGCATTGCTACCATCAAACGTCGCCTTGTCGTGGCGGGTGCGGGATATATTGAAATCACCCGTGGGCAGGGAGAGCCGCTCAACTGGGACTATGCCGTGTTGAATACCAGCGTGGAACCCAACCCTGCGGACATGATTGTCCAGACCCTGATAGATCTGCGGGCCAGATTGCTTCCTGCCATGGATAATGTGGAAGAGATCACGAAGCAGGCCAAGGACATCATGGTGGACCTTCATGCAGGTAAGGGGACAGCTGGTGCCCTGCTGACCAATGAGGAAACGGCCCAGCGTGTAAATACGATCCTAGTTTCATTGAACAAGGCCATTGAGGCTGTGCAGCCACTGGAACAGAAGTTGCAGATTACGCTGAATGAAGCCAATGGCGTGATGCAGAATGTGCACGGCCTGACCAAGGGGTTGAAAGATTCCGGCCCGGAAGTGCAGCGGAGCGTCCGTAATGTGGCTGATGCCACGGAGCAGCTTCCCGCCGTTCTGGCTGAAGCTGAGGCTACGGCAGACAGCCTGCGCAAGCTGAGTGATCAGCTGCGGGGTTTGTGGTTGCTGGGCGGTGGTGGCGGCAAAAACAGGCACCGGCCTGACCGCAGGCTCCCGGCCCGTGAGGTGAGACCATGAAATTTTGCAATGTCATCATTTCTCTTTCCCTCTCCGCCGGGCTTCTCTCAGGTTGTTCCAGCGGTCCCGGTGAGTGGGAAGACCAGCGCTACGCCACAAGAATGGATGCTGCCGACAGTGTGTTCAGTCTTGGCTATATCCAACAGGCGAGGCAGCATTACGCAGATGCTCTGGAGCGGGCGTTTCTGATTGATGATGTTCAGGCCATCCATGATGCCGGTTTCAACCTAGCTACCAGCGAGCTGCGTCTGAAAGACTATCAGGCGAGTCTGGAGACATTACGCCGGGTGTCTGAAGCATTGATGGTGAGGGGCTGGACTGGCGGACGGCAGGCTGATCTGCATCTCGTACGGGCATCTGTCTTTTATGCCCAGACATATTGGCAGCATGCGGGTGATGAGGCGAAGCTGGCCAGGACCAGTCCGGATGATCGGATACGTTTCAGCGCTTATGCGTTGGGTGGTCTGGCAGCAGCTGCGCAGTTTGATCGGGCTGGGCTGGAGGAAGCCATCACCGCTCTTGCTCCCAGCAGGAATGACAAGGACCAGGCCAACCTGAAAGAACTTCTTACCCTGCGTCTGATCCTGAACAGGGATTGGCAGCCAGCGGCAGAGTCTGCCGAGGGGCTGGTGAAAATACGCAGGGAAGACATGGATTACGAAGCCATGCGTCGGGCTCTGCTGCTGGAGGCCAAAGCTCTTCGTGCCATGGGGAATGAGCAGGCCGCTGGGCGTGTCATGCAGCGTTTCAGGGATAGTGCCCGGAAGCAGCAGACCAGCCTGTAAGCTCGCTGCCTGTCTGGTCAGGTGGATGCGCGCCAGAAACCGTTCTGGAGCGCATCCATGGTGGGGTCAGATCAGGCTGTTGCCGTTTTCTGCATCATGGGGCTCATGCCCAGCATGGCCAGAAGCTCTGTGTCCCTGTTCTGTGCCGGATTGGGCGTCGTGAGCAGCTTTTCCCCCCAGAAAATGGAGTTGGCTCCTGCCAGAAAACAGAGTGCATGTGTTGATTCGGACATGTTTTCACGTCCCGCTGCCAGACGGACGTGACTGGCTGGCATCATGATGCGGGCTGTTGCAATCACGCGGGCGAAGGTGATCGGATCCACGGCCTCTTCATCAGCCAGCGGAGTGCCCTCCACGCGGACGAGCAGGTTGATGGGAACACTTTCCGGGTGGGTCGGTAGATTGGCCAGTGTCGTCAGCAGGCCGGCACGGTCCTGCGTGTCTTCACCCATGCCGATGATCCCGCCGCAGCAGACCTTGATGCCGGCATCACGCACATTGGCCAGAGTATCCAGACGTTCCTGATAGGTCCGTGTGGTGATGATCTTGCCGTAGAAATCTTCTGACGTATCAAGATTATGATTGTAATAGTCCAGACCGGCCTCTTTCAGGCGGGCAGACTGGCTGGGCGTGAGCATCCCTATGGTCAGGCAGGTCTCCAGTCCGAGAGCCTTGACCTCCTCAACCATGCGGCAGACAGCATCCAGGTCACGGTCCTTCGGGGCACGCCATGCAGCGCCCATGCAGAACCGCCCGGCACCGGCTTCCTTCGAGCGTCTGGCATCGGCGATGACACGCTCCAGCGGCATGAGCTTTTCAGCGGCCATGCGCTTGTCGTGGTGGGCGCTCTGCGGACAGTAGGAGCAGTCTTCCGGGCAACCGCCGCTCTTTATGGAGAGCAGGGTTGATATCTGTACCTTTGTGGGGTCAAAAAATTGCCGGTGTGCCAGCTGTGCCTGAAAGATCAGCTCCGGGAAGGGCAGCGCAAGAAGGGCTTCTGCTTCTTCGCGAGCCCAGTCGTGCCGGAGCGTGACCTTCTGAGGCGAGGGGCAGGTCTGTTCAGTCATCTAGCTTTTGTCTCCAGAGTTGGCTGCATACACCTACCCAAAAGATGGACGCTATGCCATCCGAAAAGTATGATAGATGCATGAAGGGTTAACGTCATTTCGGAAAATGCAGGGTGTCTTTATGAAACATTGGCAGATTGATCAGATGGACTGGGCCGCCTTTGACGCGACGAAGGTGAACCCTGATATCCTTGCCCTTGTGAAGGCAGCTTCTGTGGTGGAGCGGAATGCACGGGACTATACCTGTTACCTCAGGAATGTTTTCCATGACGATTCCGGTTTCCGGGATGCCGCACAGAACTGGGCGGAAGAAGAGGTCCAGCATGGAGATGCCCTTGGGAAATGGGCCATGCTGGCAGACCCGGACTGGGATTACGCCAAAGCTTTTGAGCGATATCGGGACGCTTACAGGATAGATACGGACGTGTCCTCATCCATCAGGGGGTCTCGTACGGGGGAGCTGATTGCCCGCTGCATGGTGGAAACGGGAACATCCTCTTTCTATACGGCACTGGCTGACGCTACGGATGAGCCCGTTCTGAAGGCAGTCTGCAAGCAGATCGCTGCTGATGAATACCGTCATTTCAAACTGTTTTATGACAATATGCATCGTTATCTGGAACGTGAGAAGCTGGGGCGCTGGTTCCGTCTGCGGATTGCCCTGAGCCGTGTGATGGAAAGTGAGGATGACGAACTTGCAACAGCCTTTTACATCACGAACAGTGAGAAATTCCGTTTTTATGATCACAAGAACTGTATTGCTGCCTACATGGCCCGGGCCCTGTCCTTCTACCAGCAGAAGCATCTGGACCGTGTCACGGCCATGATTTTGAAGACATCGGGCCTGACACCCCATTCCCGCATGCAGCGGTGGCTTGCGAAGGGGATGCATGCCCTGATCTCTTGGAAGCAGAGGTCGTTCGCCCGTCAGCTTCAGCAGGTCTGAGCTGTTTCATACCCTTTTTTCAACAATGGATGTTTTCATGAAAATTCCATCATTCCGTACCGTCCTGAAACAGTGCAGCATGCTCATGGTGATCGGGGGCGGGCTTGCCGCAGGGGCAGCTGGCCACGCACAGACCCAGACGCCTCAGGCCTACAGGAATGGCTGGGGGTTTGATCAGGCAGGAATGGATCCGGCCACTCCGCCAGGGCAGGATTTCTTTACCTATGCCAACGGCCATTATATCGGTCAGCTGAAGATTCCTGACGACATGAGCAGTTACGGGCCTTTCCATATTCTCGCTGAACTGTCTCAGGTAAGGCAGAAAGCGCTTCTGGAGGCCTTGCTACCGTATGCGGAGGTGGGAGACGAACGCAGCAAGCTGGCAACCTTTTATAGCAGCTTTCTCGATCAGAAGACTGTTGATGCCAAAGGTGGCGATCCGCTTGAGGTGGAGCTGGGCCAGATACGGGACATGAATGACAGGGCATCCTTGGCCCGTCTGTTCGGTCTTTCGGCCAGCTCCCTCATGTACAGCCCTTTTGCTCTGGATATTGAACAGAACCAGAAGGATCCGACACAGTACATGCTGATGCTGGATCAGGGCATGAGTATTGGCATCAGTGGCGGTCTTGGGCTGCCTGACATCAGCTATTACAGCAATCCTGCCCTGGCCCCGCAGAAAAATGCCTACCGGGCTCATGTTGCCAGAATGTTGGAACTGCTGGACTGGCCTGATCCGGACAATGACGCCTCAGCTGTTGTGGCTCTGGAAACGGCACTGGCGAAGGTGGAAACTCCCCGTGATCAGACACGGGACCCCGTGAAGATGTTCAATCCGATGATGGTAAAAGAGCTGGTTGGTCTGGCGCCCGATGTGGATTGGGTCACTTACCTGCGGACCATGGGGGTGCCAGAGGCAGGTCTGATGGAGCGTGTGATCGATGTGCGTGAACCGGAATCCATTGCGGAGATGGCCCGGATCATTGCCGGGGCTGACAGGAGGACGGTCAAGGCCTGGCTGTCTTTTCATCTGGCCGACAATGCAGCGCCATATCTCTCTCGTGAGTTTTCAGATGCGTCTTTTGATTTCAATGGTCGGGTTCTGATGGGCATGAAGCGCCAGCCCGACCGCTGGAAGCGTGCTGTCCGTGCTACGAATACGGCCATGGGCTGGGCGCTGGGGCGCCTCTATGTAGAACATTATTTCCCGCCTGAGGCGAAGGATCGGATCACCGGGCTGGTCCAGGAGCTGAAGAAGGCCTTCCGCTGGCGGCTGGAGCATAATGAATGGATGGATGCTCCGACCCGTCAGGCGGCGCTCGTCAAGCTGGATCATTTTGCCATGCAGGTGGGCTATCCCCACAAATGGTGGGATTACTCCGCACTGGATATTCGCCCGGGCGATGTCTATGGCAATGCCTCACGTGGCATCGCTTTCAACTGGCATCATCGTCTGGACCAGCTCGACCGTCCCGTGGACCGGGACGAATGGGACATGACGCCTCAGACAGTGAATGCCTATAATGACCCGGTAAAGAACGAGATCGTTTTCCCTGCGGCCATTCTCCAGCCGCCATTCTTTGACCCCACGGGTGATATGGCCGTCAATTATGGCGGCATTGGCGGGGTCATTGGTCATGAGATGAGCCATGGTTTTGATGATCAGGGCCGTCATTATGACGAGCATGGTCGCCTGCATGACTGGTGGAGCAGCCGGTCTTCCCAGGCTTTTGAGGAAAGAGCGAAAAGACTCGGTGCCCAGTATGATGCCGAGGAAGTTTTTCCCGGACTGCATGTGAATGGCAGGATGACCATGGGGGAAAATATTGCTGACCTTGGGGGGCTGAATCTGGCGGTGCAGGCCTATCATGACAGCCTTCATGGTCGGACGGAGGCACCTCTTCATGGTTGGACGGGAGACCAGAGAGTGTTTCTCGGCTGGGCGCAGGTCTGGCGTGAGAAGGACAGGCCAGATGCCCTGAAACGGCAGGTTCTTTCCAACGAGCATGCTCCAGCTGCCAGCCGGGTGAACATGCCGGTTCACAATATCGATCTCTGGTATCAGGTGTTCGGTGTGAAAGCGGGAGACAGGCTGTATCTGCCGCCGGAGCAGCGGGTCAAGATATGGTAACAGGAGCAGACCATCGTCCTGCGAAGCCAGCCCCTGCCTGAGGGAAAAATGGGGGCGGGGCTTCACAAACGGCCGGGCTATGGCTATCCCGGGTCTGTTTCTTCATCATGCGGGGCTGTTTCATGTCATATCTCACTATTGGTCATCTTTACACGGCGTTGCATGCCGCCTGTGCCAGTGGCGTGGCCCGTGTCATCGAGGCGAATGGTGAGGAAGTCGCCTATGCTGATCTGAGCCGGGATGAACGTTTACAGGCTTTGGACGATGGCGAGGTCGATATTCTCGTGTCGGCATGGTTCCCGCAGGATGAGGTCATTCTGTCTCATGGGCATGAAGCCATTGGTAGCCTGTATCATCCTGAACTTCAGTTTTCCGCCCTTAAAAAATCAGGGAAGGGTGCTGGCTGGAAGGCTGCAGACTTTACCTCCCTTCTCACCACGGCCGAGGCACGCCCGTTTGTGGAGAAAGCTTTTGAGCAGCGTCCTGCCCTCAAGGAGCTCCCTCTTGAAGTTGTTGCGCCGGAAGAGGTCTTCCCGCGGTTGAAGCAGGCGGAAGAGGCAGGGGATTGTCCTCTGGTCGCTGTCTGGCAGCCTCATGCCGTTTTCCATGTCGAGATGCTGGAGGGTCTTCCTGATGGAGACCTGCTTGCTGGCGAGGTGCAGACGGCCCGGCTTGTTCTGCGCAAGGGGCTTCGTGCGGAGGTGGATGAAGACATGCTGGATGAGCTGTCCATCATGATGCTGAGCAACAAGGTCATGAGCGCTCTTGACTACGCCGTAAGCATTGATGGAATGGGCCCCGGAGACGCTGCGGAATCATGGCAGCGCGGGCGGTTGATTCCCCGCTGACGTTCTTTTGTCATCACCGTTGATAAACTGAAAGCTGGAGGTGTTTGCATGGCTCGTCATGCGTTTGTGTTTCCTGGTCAGGGCAGCCAGTCTGTCGGGATGGGGCTGGAGTTGTACAAGGCATTCCCTGTTGCCCGTGCCGTGTTTGAAGAGGTGGATGAAGCTCTTGGGGCCAATCTTTCCCGGCTGATTTTTGAGGGGGATCCCGCCGAGCTGACGGCAACGGAGAACACCCAGCCGGCTCTTTTTGCAGTTTCCATGGCGACCGTGCGGGTGCTGGAACATGAAGGGGGCTTTGCCCTGAAAGAGAAAGCCACGCTTCTGGCAGGCCATTCCCTGGGAGAATATGCTGCCCTGACAGCAGCTGGTGTCATGGGGATTGCCGAGGGTGCCCGCCTTCTCCGCCTGCGGGGCCAGGCGATGCAGCGTGCCGTGCCTGCAGGGCAGGGAGGCATGGCGGCCATTCTGGGTGTTGAGCCGGATGTGGCGCAGGAGATCTGTGCAGACTGTGCGGAAGGTGATGTTCTGGAAATCGCCAATGACAATGGTGGTGGGCAGATCGTCATTTCGGGGCATATGGCAGCGGTGGACCGTGCCATGGCAGCGGCAAAGGACAGAGGCATCCGCCGTGTGGTGAAGCTGCCCGTATCAGCCCCGTTCCATTCTTCTCTGATGGCACCGGCTGCCGCCGAGATGGAAGAGGCTCTGGCAGGGGCAGCGTTCCGGCCTGCCGCCATTCCTGTCATTGCCAACGTGACGGCAGAACCAGTCTCTCAGCCTGATGACATCCGTACCTTGCTGGGCCAGCAGATCACCGGGCGTGTGCGCTGGCGGGAGACTGTACTTTCCATGCCGGGCAAGGATGTTACCTGCCAGCATGAGCTGGGTGCCGGGAAGGTGCTGACAGGGCTGGCGCGTCGCATCGTGCCTGATCTGGCGGCTGATCATGCTGGAACTCCGGCAGAGATCGAAACAATGCTGAAAAGCCTGTAAGGGGGTAGTCCTGATGTTTTCTCTTTCTGGTAAGCTGGCTCTGGTGACCGGCGCTTCTGGTGGTATTGGTGCGGCCATTGCCCGTCAGCTGCATGAGTGTGGTGCGACTGTCGTGCTGAGCGGAACACGGGAGGGAGCCCTCCAGGATGTGGCAGCGGCTCTGGGTGGTGAGCGTGTGCATGTCGTCACGGCCAATCTGTCGGATGATGCACAGGCTGATGCTCTGGTGGCCCGTGCAGAGGAAGTGGCAGGGCAGCCTCTGGATATTCTTGTCAACAATGCGGGGCTGACACGGGATACGTTGGCCGTGCGGATGAAGGATGATGATTGGGCACAGGTGCTCAAGGTCGATCTGGAAAGTCCGTTCCGTCTGGCCCGTGCTGCGCTGAAAGGGATGCAGCGGCGCCGTACCGGGCGTATCATCTCCATTTCTTCCATTGTGGGGACAACGGGCAATCCGGGGCAGGCCAATTATGCAGCTGCAAAGGCCGGTCTGGTGGGCATGAGCAAGTCTCTGGCCCAGGAAGCAGGCCGCCGTGGTGTGACGGTCAATGTTGTGGCACCGGGCTTCGTGGAGACTGCGATGACCGATGTTCTGCCGGAAGCTGTACGGGAGAAGCTGCTGGGTAACATTCCGCTTGGCCGTATGGGGCGCCCGGAGGATGTTGCTGCAGCCGTTGTCTATCTTGCTTCGGACGAGGCCGCATGGGTGACGGGCACGACGCTTCATGTTAATGGTGGGATGGCCATGGTCTGAAAAAGTTGGCGTTTGCAGGAAAACATGCTAAGCGCGGCCTGCTTGGCCTGGCAAAGGCTCAGAGTATGGCTTCATTGCTGGGCATTCCGATGTCCCGAAGCTGACAGGCAGGCAGGTTTTTTTCTTAGAAACACCCGGTAGGGGTAGCAAGGATTTAAGGCAGATGAGCAACGAAATCGCTGACAAGGTGAAGAAGATCGTCGTCGAGCATTTGGGCGTCGAAGAAAGCCAGGTGAAGCCGGATGCTTCCTTCATCGACGATCTGGGCGCTGACAGTCTGGACACGGTCGAGCTGGTCATGGCTTTCGAGGAAGCATTCTCCGTCGAGATTCCGGAAGATGCCGCCGAGAAGATTGCTACTGTGAATGATGCCATCGAGTATATCACCAAGCAGAAAGCTGCCTGATTCCCGGTGTAGGGATTGGATGACGGGACGGGCTGGTCGGGGATCAGTCCGCTCCGTTCTGAAAGAGCGAAGCGGAGCAAGTCCGTTTCGCTTTATGCGTATTTACGAATTGTGAGGTAAGGCGGCGATGAGCGGCTCTGGAACGGACAGAAAACGTGTGGTCGTTACGGGAATAGGCGTAGTCAGCCCGTTGGCTGTTGGTGCAGAACTGACATGGAAGCGCCTTATCAACTCTCAATCCGGCATTGGTCCGATCACACAGTTTGATGCTTCTGATCTTCCGGCGAGAATTGCAGGCGAAGTTCCGGCCGGACCAACGGAAGAGGGTGGACTTACCCTTTCCGACTGGGTGCCTGTCAAGGAACAGAAAAAGATGGACCGGTTCATCCATCTTGGTCTGGCAGCGGGTATCCAGGCTGTGGAAGATTCAGGCTGGAAGCCGGAATCAGAGGAAGATCGTTGTGCAACAGGTGTCATGATCGGTTCTGGCATTGGCGGCCTGAAAACGATCTACGACAACTCGCTGGCTGTGGCAGCAGGCAAGGCACGTCGTCTTTCTCCTTTCTTCATTCCTTCATCGCTGATCAATCTCACGGCGGGGCATTTGTCCATCCGTTATGGTTTCAAGGGGCCGAATCATGCCGTGGTGACCGCTTGTGCGTCCGGTACCCATGCGATCGGTGATGCGTCCCGTCTGATCCAGCATGGCGATGCGAAGGTAATGGTTGCTGGTGGCGCAGAGTCGGCCATCTGCGAGCTCGGTATTGCCGGTTTCTGTTCAGCCCGCGCCCTTTCGACCAGTTTCAATGACAGTCCGACAACAGCATCCCGCCCGTGGGACAGGCAGCGTGACGGGTTTGTCATGGGTGAGGGTGCCGGCGTGGTCGTGCTGGAAGAGTACGAACATGCAAAGCGTCGTGGTGCCAAGATTTATGGCGAAGTCGTTGGGTATGGTCTTTCGGGGGATGCCTATCACATCACCGCTCCGGCGGAGAATCATGAAGGGGCCTTCCGTGCCATGCAGGCTGCCCTGAAGGATGCCCGGGTCAGCCCTGCCGAGATTGGCTATGTCAATGCTCATGGGACCTCCACAATGGCGGATGATCTGGAACTCGGGGCTGTAGAGCGCCTGTTTGGTGATGCAGCTGCTGGTACGAGCATGTCGTCCACAAAGTCGGCGATCGGGCATCTGCTGGGTGCCGCTGGCGCCGTGGAGGCCATTTTCTGCCTTCAGGCCATGCGTGATGGTATCCTGCCTCCTACGCTCAATCTGGATGAACCGTCCAGTGAGAGCGCCATGGACCGTATCCCTCACAAGGCGAAAGAGCAGCAGGTGGATGTTGCTCTTTCCAACAGCTTTGGCTTTGGTGGGACCAACGCCAGTCTTGTTCTGAAGCGGTTCAGGGGCTGATCTGACTGTCTGATGCAGATTTTCGACGCTGGAGACTGAAACGATGGCACAGGAACCTGCATTAGACACTTCCAGAAAACAGGGGCCTGAAGAAGAGAGTGGAAGCAGGGCAAGGAAGCGTTTCCGTCTCCTGACAAAAGGACGGGTCTTTGCTTTGCTGCTGGCCGCTGCTGGTGGAACCGTTTTCGCCGGGTATGGCCATTACACAGACCCGGGGCCTTTACAGACAGAGCGTGTGGTTGTCATCCCCAAGGGTGGCACTGGTCGGGTCATTGAAGCCCTTCAGGAAAATGGGATTCTGGCACGGGGTGGTGTGTCTTCCCTGTTCTTCAAGGTAGCCATGTATGCCACCCGCTCACAGGGAGCGATTCACGCAGCGGAATTGAAGTTTCCAGAGCGGGTGTCCATGGCTCACAGTCTTGAGATTCTCCGTCATGGGCATCCTGTCACGCACAGTTTGACCGTAGCGGAGGGCCTGACAGCAAAGCGCATCAGGACATTACTGATGCAGGCACCTGCGTTGCAAGGAGACCTTCCCACCATAGGGGAGGGGCAGGTGGCACCTCAGACGTTCTTTTATGTCTGGGGCATGGAGCGACAGGCACTTCTGCATCACATGACAGAATTGATGGGTAAGACGCTTCAGGCGATCTGGGATCAGCGGGATCAAGCAGCCTTGCAGGGTGTCATAACCACACCAGAACAGCTTCTGATTCTGGCTTCGCTTGTGGAAAGGGAGACGTCTTTGGCAGAGGAGAGACCACAGATCGCCCGGGTCTTCCTGAACCGTCTGAAACAGGGAATGAAGCTTCAGACAGATCCGACTGTCATTTATGGGTTGAGCGATGGAGATGGGGTGCTGCCTCGCCCCTTGACGCATGAGGACCTGCAGACAGAAAGCCCCTACAACAGTTATCTTCATCCGGGTCTGCCTCCGGGGCCTATCTGTTCGCCCGGTCGTGAGTCGTTGGAGGCAGCAGCCCATCCCGCTTCGGGTAATGCGCTGTATTTTGTCGCAACAGGACATGGGGGGCATAATTTTGCCCATACCCTTGCCGAACAGACGGATAACGTCCGTGCCTATCGCCGTATGAAAAAAGCGGCAGCCCAGTAATTTTTCCTGTGCAGCGGGATACCTGAAAAGAAGAAGGGGCATTATCCACTTCTGGATAATGCCCCCATCTGTGAGAAGACCGTATGATCTGCCTCAATCTTACTGGTTGAAGGCCTTCATGACGACACGACGCAGCGCATCGGCTGACTTGTTGTTGACCTGCATCCGCACGACGATGTCTTCCGGCCCGACGACCTGATGGTAATAGGAACGGTTCGCCTCACTATCGGGTTTCAGCTTGCTGCTGCCGAGGGACACACCAGCAAAAACCCCCTTCATCTTCTGCATGGCATAGACTTCCTTGGGGGTGTTCTGCGTGCTGCTGCTGTCATTGCCAAAAGCAGCATCGGCACTGGCGTCAAAGCTGAACTCGTGATCCATCAGGTTCAGGAGTGCTTTCTGGGACGTGATGAAGAAGAAAAGCTGGCTGTGCTGATAACCAGCCTGAAGACCAAAGGAGCCTGCGCTCAGGTTATAGAAAGCCGGGTCAGACCAGGAATTGTTGGCACCACGGGCCAGCAGGACGCAACGCCCACCGGTACCACCAACGATGAGAGACATCTTCGTGACGTCGGGACAGATCACGACGGCTTTTGTCTCGCCAAGGACATGGGCCGTCTTTTCCTTGACTTTGGAGTCAAGCAGAGCGGACTGCACGGCGAATGTAGCCTTGTTTACGAGAACCTGCTGTTTGGAAATCTTGGCAGCGGCTGCGTCACCGGCGCAGGCGCTCATGGCGAGCATGCCAACACCCGCAGCAATGGAAACAGTCCGTGAGATGTAGGAAAATGACTTGGACATCGGAAACCTCTCTGTAGGCTGAAAACGGATGCACGTTGGAACTATAAACTTAATCTAGTGTAACGCCTAGTGTCTTCGAGAGGGTTGCCGCAACCAGCGGGGCACAGGCGAGGATGGTCGTACGCTGCGTCAGGCCGCCCATTTTCAGGAAAGGTGACACGTGGGCTCCAGCTTCATCAAGAAGGACCAGGGCCGCAGCAACATCCCAGAGGAAGATGACGTATTCGTGATAACCATCCGAGCGACCACAGGCAACGTCAGCCAGAGCGAGGGCGCCAGACCCCAGCGACCGTGGCATGACCCCCTTGTGCAAAAGGGCCTGCATCTTTTCGGGGTACCAGCCTTCGGGGACGTAGGGTGACCAGCCAATTTCCACCATGGCTTCATTCATCTTGTCGGTTGTTGATGCCTTGATGGGGGCTCCATTGAGGAAGGCGCCTTTTCCCTTTCTTGCCGTAAAGCTTTCCCGGATGGCTGGAGCTTCTATGATACCTGCCACCGGGACATTCCGGTGCATGAGGCCTAGAGAAATGCACCAGCGATTACGGCCTCTGGCATAATTGGATGTGCCATCAATAGGGTCTATGACCCATCGGAAGAGCCCGGATGAGCTGCCGCCATGCTCTTCTCCCAGAAAGGCATCCTCGGGGAAGAGGGCTCCCAGACGGGCCGTGACAAACTGTTCCACGGTCCTGTCTGCTTCAGTCACGTAGTCCTGATGGCCCTTGAGATCAGCGGCTGGCTTACCGGGGGCAGGCTGCATGTTCAGGGCAAGGGCCGCAGCTTCCTTGATGATGGAACAGGCCGCATGAAAGCGGATGTCGATGGCGGTATCCGTATCGTATGTGATGGGCATTCATGAATCCTTGAATATGGCAGCTGCGACGTCTCTGGGGCAGAAAAGTACAGGAAGATGCTCCGGCTGTCAGCCATTCCAGAGGAACAGTAGCTCTTCCACTGGAGAGGGCAGCTCTGTATGGTGGAAGATGATTTTATGAGCATGTATCCGTAGGATGATAAGAGATGAAGCTGTTTAAAATGGACTATTGGCGTTCGGCCATTCTTCATGCTCCTTTTGAGCAGGTTATCCGGCAGAACAGTCTGGACGACATAGACATGACGTTCCTGCCGTCCTGTGGAAAGGATGGGTTTCTTGCAGATCCTTTTGGTCTGTGGGACGGGGGACGCTTGCATGTTTTTGCTGAGTATTATGATTACAGCCAGGCCAAGGGTGTCATTGAGGTTCTCATTTACGATGAGGCCTTCGCCCTGCAGGAGCGTCGCTGTGTCCTGAGTGAGGATTGGCATCTCTCTTATCCCTATGTGTTCCGGCACGAGGGAGTGACCTACATGCTGCCGGAGGCCTACAAGTCCGGGCGTCTGACACTCTACAAGGCAACATCCTTTCCCTATGAGTGGCAGCGTGTGCCCATGTTCGACTTCCCCATTGGAGCGATTGACGCTACCCCACTTCATTATGCTGGACGCTGGTGGCTGTTCTGGACACCACCTGCCCCTAAACAGGCACGGCAGAGCACATTGCACATTGCTCTTGCAGAAGAGCTGACAGGCCCATGGTGCGATATGGGGCATTTTCTGATTGACCGCAGCGGTGCCCGTCCGGGAGGGACGCCGTTTGTTGAGGGCGATGAAGTGTTCCTGCCAGTGCAGGATTGTTCGGAGACATATGGCGGTGGCATCCGTCTGCTTCGGATCAGTGGCTTTGGTAAGGGGAGGCCGTCAATTTGCGGGGGAGATTCCGTCCCAGTGCATCTGCCGGAAATCAGGGACTATCCAGACGGCATGCATACTCTTTCTGCCGCTGGAGATGTAACGCTGGCGGATTTCAAGAAAATACGCCGCGGACTGGGACCTCTTCTCTTCAATATCAAGAGACAGATTTTGAAGTAAGATCGTGTTTCTCTTCATGCCGTTGTCAGAATGGGGCGGCATGAAGGGAAATGTCAGGGGTGACCCAGCAACTGCTCTGCGAGAGCTGCGTCAGCGGGTTTGTCAACATCGACAGCAGCCCGGCCGTCAGAGAGAGGGATAAGTCGTATTCTGGCGCCCGTAAGGGCATGTATGCGTTCTTCAAGCCTGCGGGAACTGAGCGTGCGCGTAAGGGTACGCAGAATGGTCGGCAGCCCCAGAATCATGGCCATGCGCAGAGGCTGTTTCCGGTAACGCTGAAGACGCTGCCAGAGCGCAACTACGGCTTTCGCCTGTGGAGTAGCCAGCCAGAAGAGATTGCAGCCTGAAAACTGAATATCTGCCAAGCGGATGTAGGTCCGCTTGGTCTGGGGTACGTCCCGCAGGATTGTCTCCTTCAAGGCGACACCGGCCGTCAGGTCGACATTGGCTGTCCGACTCTTTTCGATGAATTCCCTGACCCACTCCGGGCGGAGCAGAGCATGGTCTGCCGTCGTGACGAGGCAGGGCGTGCCGATGGCGTCGAGTGCCTGGGCAACACTTTCGCTTGGAGAGGGGGCAGACCGCAAAAGAGTGATGCGATCCCCCAAATGGCTCAATAGACCGGGCTGTTCGATACTGACCCATATTGGCCCGATTTCAGGAACCTGTTCAAGCGTATGGAGAACACGCTCAATCATGGGGCTGTTTGCAATGGGTAGCAATGCTTTGTGAGATACCTGCCCCATGCGGGCCAGAGGGTCACGCTCGCCGTCACGCGACCCGGCCAGTATCAGGACTGGAATGTTCATGCGCTCTTGGAAAGTTCTTCGTTCTTGGGAGCACGGGCAGGGTCCGGCCGGTCACGGGGAGGGGCACCTGTCCGCCGCATGACCCAAGGATAACGCTCTGCCTCTTCGACCGTGTAGCCCAGATTGAAGACATACGGGCTGCGGGGGCGTTCCTTGGCGGCCCGGTAAAAGGTACCCATCAGGCGATCTGGCAGATAGTTGGTGATGCCGTAATTGCCATCTTCATCGTGAAAATGGTGCAGGACATGGAGCTGCTTGATGTACACCACCCACTGCCAGCGGGGTTTGTAGGCCAGATGCTGGATGCAGTGGAAAAATTCATAGATGCAGGTCATGACCAGCGCTGTGGAGAGTGCTGAAAAAGCTCCACCCCAGCCGCCAATCAGCCAGCCTATGGGCATGGTGATGACCATCATGGTCGGAACTGTGTTCAGAGGAGAGCCGAACAGGACTTCGAGCAGATGGGGATCCTGGTGGTGGTCAAAATGGATACGCTTCCACATGGAGGCTGTGATGGGGTTCCGGTAGAACCAGCGTCCGTGCAGGATGTAACGGTGGATGATGTACCAAGCTGTCGGATAGACAGCGACAATGACGGGAATGGGGATGAGGACTCCCCACCAGCTGTGACGCAGATACAGGCTAAGTATGGCCGTACCGATAATCAGGGCAAAATAGAGCAGGATTGTCGGATAGGTAAGGTAAGCCGCCCATAACTGCGAAAGATTCATTTTTCCCAGATCATAACTCCTGCCTTTCTGCATGAGAGTCGTGCCCTGGAAAAATTGTTTGAACGTACTCATTTTTCCTCCATCCGCAGTATCCATGCCAGACCAAACAGGGCTGCCACGATCTGGCCCGAACTTATAGCGATTAATATGGGAAGGGAACCTGAATTTCCCAGAGCCGAGATCATGCCCTGTAGAATGACCACTCCCAGACCAGCCGCCATCACGTACACCGGCAACGGGTTCCGCAATCCCGCACGCGGCGGAATGTAGGTGATGGGCAGAGTGATGAGAAGCATCACCGCCATCTGCACCGGCAGCATCAGTGTAGCATATAATGCCATCAGATAATTTGACCTAGGTAAATTGGATGGCACTTTTCCCGAGAAAATTTTCCAGAACTGATGCGGGGTATAATACACGCCCTGCAATGTCATGTTGATGATCTCCTGCGGGGATGCCGTCAGGGTGGGAGGGGGCGGTTCGCTGCTCAGCTGAACCTGTGTCTGTTCGTTGGAAACGGTCAGCTGCCTGGCGATGCCATGGTTGACCCAGTGTCCTCCTTCATGGACCAGATTTTCATAATACTGGGCTGCGGTCAGGTTTCCGTTCTCGGCCTGACGACGGTAGAAGATGACCTTGGAAAGGTTTCTTCCACCATGGCTGATGGTTTCAACATGGATGATGTCTGTTCCGAGGCGGAACCACAGGCTGTGTAGATCGTCAGTGGCATTGGCCTGCGTTGCGCCTTCGTTCCACCAGCGGTTGAGTTCCTGCTCACAGGGGGGAATGACCCATAGTTGCACGGCCATGCAGATGACGCCAAGCAGGAGTGGAATGGGCAGAAGGTAGCGGAACATGTTGAGGGTAGAGAGCCCGGCTGCCCGCAGCACGGCAATCTCGCTGGAGAGTGCCATCTGAAGCAGCGTGAACAGGCCCCCGATCATGACCGAGAGGGGCATGATTTCAACGATGAGTGTTGGCAGGTGCAGGCCTATGTATCGGAACAGGCCACTAATCCCCAGATGCCTGTCCAGAATGGTGGAGGCATCATCCAGCAGGGCAAGAATCTCGAGCAGGGCTGTCAGCACGCCACAGCATAGGAGAATCTTTGTCAGAAGCGGCTTGAGAAAGACCTGAAGCAGGGTGGGATTGGAGGGCAGGACTCTCATGGTGACGTCCTGTTCAGGAGTACCGGTTTTCTGTGACGCCAGGAGACCTGGGAGCGTGCCAGCAGGGCTGCTGTGCAGCCAATGCAGAAGAGGAATTCGGGAACCCAGATCGTCAGCCAGACGGAGGCTTTTCCATTTGTGGCCATGCTGTGCCCAAAAAGGAGAACCTCATTGAAGCCGACCAGAATGATGGCGAGCACGATCTGCCCGACCACGGATCGGCGACGCTTGCGCCCGATGGCGAAAGCGATGGCAAGCAGTGGAATGAACATGATGCTGATGGCCCGTGCCAGACGGAAATCCATTTCGGAGCGGAGCACGATGTAGGAAATGCGTGGGGAGCCGTGGCGGAGGGCCTGGAACAGCTCGGGTGTGGTCATTTCCCGTTCATCATCACCACGGGATCGAAAAGCTTTTCGGCTTTTGCTGCGTTCGATGACACGGGCTATATGTTCAAAATGGGTAACGGTAGCATGGTCGTCAGGCACATCTGGTGTGTTGACGTGAATGACCTGTCCATCCCAGAGGTCGAGCTGGGTGGCCTGGTCCCGCTCAGAAATGGTCAGCAGCCCTCTGGGAGCCGTGATGAGCTCAGCTTTTCCATTATCCTTCAGATTGCGGATGAAGATGTTTTTCAGACGGGCCCCACCATGGTCGACACGGTCTGCTGTCAGCATGGTGGTGGAAGATGTTGAGGCGAACATGCCAGACTGAAGGTGGGGTGCCCAGCCCGTATGTTTGGCGAAATAGAATCCTTCCCGGTAGTCATATCGGGCAATCGGTTGAATGTAGCCGTACAGGAGCAGGCTGAGGGTGGCCAATATGGCCCCGACCTTGATGTAAGGCTGGCTGATGCGCAGCAGGGAAATATGGCCGGCACACAGCACGTCAATCTCGTTGTGATCGCTCATCCGGTTGACGGTCATGAAGATTGCGATGCAGAGGGCAGCCGGTAGCGCCAGTCCCATATAATGGGGCAGGAGATCGCTGAGAAGCGTGATCAGTGTGGCAATGGAGCTGCCGCTGCTGGCCAGATGGTTGAACAGCGTCAGCAGTCGCTCCAGCAGCAGGGCAACAAGCATCGTCCCCAATGCAATCGTAAAGGGGGGAATCAGCTGCTTCAGCAGGTAGCGATCCAGTGTTGGCAGGGTACTTCGTATCAACATGCAGGCTGCCTTGCCGAAATGCTGGAGAACCATTCCATGTGGGAAAAGGGGTGCCCCGTGTGGTCTCGGCGGATGAGCCTGATCTGCCATCCTTCTTCATGCGGGGTAAAGGTAAGATGGTTCCATGAGGCCCTGCGCTCGGGATTCTGGCTGTTCATGGCCGCAGCGCCGACCCCCAGAAGGGGTATGTCTGTCCCCTCGACGGTGGTTATGGTTGCATCGTGAGAGTGTCCGTGCAGGACCAGGTCTGCTCCATGGCGACGCAGGAGGCTGGACAGGGCTGGCGTGTTGATCAGGGATTTCCTGAAAGGCAGCAGCTTTTTGCGAGGGGGATGATGAAGCATGACAACCCGGCAGTATCCTTCTTCACCCAATTTCGCAAGAAGGCTTGCCAGTTTTTGGCGCTGTTTCCTGTCGATGCGTCCGTAGGCGGTAAAAGGAGGGGTTGGCAGAGCGGAGTTGAGCCCGATGACGGCGACCCTTCCGAAAAAACGGACAAAAGGAAAGGCACTGTCGGACCACGTTTCCCACTGTGCCAGGCTGTTCCTGTAAGAAATGGGCGCCATGAAGTCATGGTTGCCTGGTACGACGACGGGAGTGAGAGGCAAGGTGGACAGCCAGGCAGCCGCCTGACGATATTCTTCCTTCGTGCCGAAATTTGTTATGTCGCCGCTGATGAGCAGGGCAGAAAGTTCCTTGTGGGAGGCGATGTTTTCGAGCAGCTCGGCTGTGACGGATGGCAGCAGGACATGCTTCCGTCTGCTGACCCAGAGAATGCGGCTGAGCAGACGTTTGTTGAGGAAGGCAGACCATGCGATGGTGGGGGGAGGCAGATGCGGGTCTGACATATGGGCCAGACAGACAGAAAGGTCACGCCGGGAAGATGCAGTGGCGGACGGGTCGGAAAGCATTGTTGCACCATATCCATGAAGGGGCGGGTGATCTCTCAGGAGAAAAACTCCTTGCTGGCCCCCTTAGCATAGCCATGTTAAAGGGGTTCGGCCAGCGTATGAAATAGCCTGGCTTTTTATGTTTCTGGGCGGATGCGTGGTGGATAGATGCAGAAATTGATGAATGTCGTACAATCGGCCCTGATACATAACCCCAACAGCCGCAAAAATGCTCAGGACAAAGGGCAGTTCGTGCGAATGGCACGGCAAAAAATGGGGGATTTCTGCGTATCTGCTCTAAATGACAGCCATCTCCCTGCGCATCTGACTGAACTGAAAAGCCGGGGTGTGGATCTGATTGCCATCAGTGGGGGGGATGGTACGGTCAGTGCCTGTCTGACAGCGATTGCTTCTGTCTATCATGACTGTCCCCTGCCGTCCGTGGCCATTCTGCCTTCCGGCAATACCAATCTCATAGCCGGTGATGTCGGGTTCGGCCTGCATGGCGAGGCCGCCATTGATCGTCTGTTGCGCCCTGAAGGGCTGAAAAGCTGTATTAGGACGCCCATAAGATTGTCCTGGCCGGATGGAGAACGGCCTTCGGTACTGGGCATGTTTGGTGGCTGTACGGGATATGCCAGAGCTGTCCGTATCGCTCATTCGCCGAATGTCCTGAAATTTGCTCCGCATGATCTTGCTGTTTTCTTTACGCTCTTCAGCAGCATGGCGAGCCTTCTTTTCCGTCGCAGCCGCCATTCCTGGATGAATGGGGACAGGCTCTCCTGGTCGGCAGAGGGAACGGGATTGCCTGTGCCAGGCAGGGAGGGGCGCAGCTTCCTTTTCATGACGACAGCGCTGGAAAAACTGTCTCATGGCATCTGGCCATTCTGGAATGAAGATACCAGTAGGGACGGGTTCCATTTTCTTGATGTCCATGCGTTTCCTGAGGCGTTGCCGAAGGCCTGTTTCAACCTTCTGAGGGGGCGGGCACCGGAATGGCTGCGGGCACACAAGGATTACACGAGCGCTACTGCCCGGGCGATGCAGCTTGAAACAGACAGTGATTTTGTTCTGGATGGTGAGGTCTTTCCAGTTTCTGCCGGTGGCCGCCTGAAACTGGAAGAAGGACCGGCCTTTCGGTTTGTCCATGTCTGACATCATCAGGAAGACGCTCATCAATGAGCTGACAACGCCCGTAGCTGGAGAGCTCGCCCAGTTTGCAGAGGCTGTTGCCAGCCGGCTGCGCAGGCCGCCGCTCGGTGTCCTATTTTATGGATCGGTTCTCCGCAAGGTTGATCCCGAGGGGATCGTTGATTTCTATGTCATCACAGACCGGCCGGAAAGTCTGGGTGGACATGCCTTGGCCCGTATGGCCAATCGTCTTCTTCCCCCCAATGTCTATTACATGGAACATGAGGTAGAGGGGCGGACCATACGGGCAAAAGTTGCCTTTCTGTCCATAGCGCAGTTTCTCGGGCGCAGTACGCTTTTTACAGTGGATACGACCATATGGGCCCGCTTCTGCCAGCCGGTGCGTCTGGTCTGGGTACGTGATGCTGGAAGTGCTGATCGTCTTTTACAGGCCATCAGCCAATGTGTGGTTACGGCATCCTGCTGGGCGGCCTTGCTGGGACCTGAGCAGGGCAGGGCGGACGTATACTGGCACGATCTGTTTGCCCATACCTACGCTGCCGAGCTGCGTGTGGAAAAGAAGGGACGCAGCCACAACCTTCTGGCAGGAAGAGAAGAGCGATACGAAATCCTGCTGAAAGCAGCCTGGAGGCAGGCCTCCCTGAGCTATGCTGCGCAGGGAGACGTTCTGCTTCCCCAGCTTACGGCTTCAGCGAGAGACAAGGCAACACGGGACTGGGGAAGGGTGAAGGCCTTTGGGAAGCCGTTGAACGTGGCACGTCTCATCAAGGCAGCGTTTACGTTCAGGGATGGGGTGAGCTACTTGCTGTGGAAAATACAGAGGCACACGGGACAGACGATCTACGTATCGGCTTTTGAGAAAAGGCACCCTATTTGGACCCTGCCGCTTTTTCTTTGGCGGGCCCGGCATCTCCGGTCAGGGAGATCATGACAACGGCCTGATGGGGATGCTTATCAAAAGAAAAGCCCCCAAAGCGGAATCATGATCCTGCTTTGGGGGCTTCGGCCTGTCGGGCGGGATCAGACCAGCTTCAGTTCCTTGGCGATGGTGCCGAATGTCTCTACGGCCCGGTCAATTTCGGCAGCAGAATGTGCCGCCATGACAGAGCAGCGCAGCAACGGCCTGTTGTCCGGCGTTGCCGGAGGCAGGGAGAGATTGACATAGACTCCGGCATCAAGGAGTGCGTTCCAGAAGGTAATGGCCTGCGGAATATCTTCCAGCGTGACGGCAATGACCGGGGAGACGAAGTTGCTCGTGTTCAGTCCGACAGACTTGAATCCCTGATGCAGTCGGGCCGCATTATCTTGCAGTTTCTGTCGCAGATCAGGACGGTTCTGGATTTCCTCGAGAGCCGCCAGGGTTGCTGCGATGATTTCAGGTGGCAGCGAGGCTGTGAACATGTAGGGGCGGGAGCAGAGGCGCATGAGATCAATTTCATCATGATCCGTTACGCAATATCCCCCGACCGTCCCGAGAGATTTGGAGAACGTTCCGACGATAAAGTCGATATCGTCCTCACAGCCCTGCATTTCCGCAACGCCACGGCCATGCTCGCCCAGCACACCAAAAGAATGGGCCTCATCTACCATCAGGGGAATGTTGTGGCGCTTCTTGACCTCGACGAACTCCTTGAGGGGAGCGATGTTCCCTGTCATGGAGTAGATGCCTTCAGCGATGATCAGGCGGGCCCCGGTCGTTTTGGCTGTTCTGGCGACACGCTTCTCCAGGTCCGCCGGGTCATTGTGCCGGAAGCGGATGACCTGTGCCCCAGAAAGGCGGGCTCCATCATAGATGGAAGCATGGCTGTCAGCATCGAGAAAAAGGATGTCATCCTTGTTCACGAGGGCTGAAATCGTCCCCAGATTGGCCTGGTATCCTGTCGAGAACACCATGGCGTGTTTTTTTCTGAAAACGGACGTCAGAGCCTTTTCCAACTGCTGATGCAGTCCAAACGTACCATTGGCAATGCGGGAGCCTGTAGTGCCCACGCCCATGGTTTTGGCCGTATGGATGGCTGCATCCCGTGCTGCGGTGGATTGGCTGAGACCAAGGTAATTGTTGGTACCGAAGAGAAGGGTTTCCCGCCCCTCGATGATACCGACCGTAGCGGAAAGAGGGCGCTCTATCACGACGCCAAAAGGATTCCTCGGGCTTGCAGCCATGAGGGAGTCGTAATTTCCCTTCAGAGTGGCGTATTTGTCAAAAATGCCAGCGCTCATGCCTGTTCTGCCTTGATGGTATGCAGACAGGAAGCGAGATCTTTGATGGTACGGATGTCTGCAAGCTTGTCGAGAGGGACGGAGACATCAAGCATATCCTCAATCTCCATCACAAAATTCATGACGGCGAGACTGTCGAAGGCCAAGTCTTCCACGATCCGACTGTCTTCGGAAATGTCGCGTGGCACTTTCGGGTTTTCCAGAAGTTTCTGGAGAATCATGTGAGAGATATCAGCAACACTGTCTGTCATGTCTTGTCCCTTTGTGACCAAGCGAAGAAGGAAGACCAGCATGACCTTCCTTCTCATATTTGGGAATGGCCTCTTCAGCTCTCAGGCGAATTCCTTGTTGAGGTACATGGCCCTGGCACGAGCCCGGGTCAACTTCCCCGATGAGGTCTGGGGCAGAGACCGTGGCGGCACCAGTACCACATCCACATCAATACCATGTAGACGGCGGAACAGGGCAACCAGTTCTTCTTTCAGTCTGCTACGGGGTTCTTCTTCCGTGTAGCGACACTGGACAAGCGCCACAACCCGCTCTCCCTGGCCATCTTCAACCGAGAAGACGGCGACATCACGGGAACGGAGAGAGTCGACTTCATGTTCTGCGGCCCATTCCAGGTCCTGTGGCCAGATGTTTCGGGCATTGATGATGATGAGATCCTTGGCACGCCCGGTAATGACGATCTGGTTATCAAGCATGTAGCCGATATCGCCAGTATTCAGCCACCCATCCCCGGAGAAGGCCTTTGCCGTTTCGTCCGGGCGGTTGAAATAGCCTTTCATCAGGCTGGGGCCGCGGACATGGACGGTGCCAACCTGACGTTCCTTCAGTGCTTTGCCGGAACCGTCACGCACTTCGATCTGATGTCCGGGCAGGCAGACGCCACACAGCACGAAGTCACGTGCTGTATCGGTACCTTTCTTAGCCGGCTGCGCATAATCTTCCCGTTCCATGATGGAGAGGTCGACCGTATCTGTACGCAGCCCGGTGTTGAGCGGGGCAAAGCTGATGGCCAGAGTTGTTTCGGCCATGCCATAGCTGGCGACGAAGGCCTTTTCATCAAAGCCACGTTTGGCAAAAGTCTCGGCGAAATTGTGGATGATGTGCGGGCGGATCATGTCACCGCCGATGCCGGCCACACGCCATGAGGAAAGATCAATATCCTCCCGGGCGCCACGGCGGGCGCAGAGCTCGTAGCCAAAGGAAGGACTGTAGGACATGGTTGCCTTGTTGCGGGCAATCAGCTCCAGCCAGATATGCGGACGGCGTGCAAACTCCCGTGTGGGCAGGAGATCGACAGAAAGCTGGCAGGTCATGGGCGTCAGGAAAAAACCGACAAGCCCCATGTCATGATAAAGCGGCAGCCATGAGACGCAACGGTCATCCCGCTCATCAGAGCTGGGATAGACTTGGAGACCATGACGGGCAATGGCGTGAGCATTGGCCATTCCGGCTTTCTGCGTCACACTGATGCCCATGGGAAAGCGAGTGCTGCCCGATGAAAACTGGAGGTAGGAGAGAGCATCCTCACTGATTTCCGGCAGCGGAATATCCTTTTCCTCACAGGCTGTCAGTTCAGCCGGGGACCCGCCAAAGAGAAGGGAAAAACCAGCGACGATATCGGCTGTCCAGTCACCGATGACCTTGGGGACGACAACGGCTCTGGCATCCGCACTTGTGATCATGCCACGCAGTGTCTCGATGTACCCTTCCTTGCCACCAAAAGCGACAGGGAGGGGCAGGGGGGCGGGGACGAGACCGGCATACTGGCAACCGAAGAAAATGCGGGCGAAATCACCGTCACTTTCCGCAACAATGGCCACCCTGTCTCCCGGCTCCAGTCCCAGGCCGAGCAGGCGGCGGGCCATGGCATGGGCTTGCTGTCGCAGCTTGCTGTAGGGGAGGACTTCCAGCAAGGTTCCCCGTCCAGAATAGATATTGAAGCCACTGGCCCCCTGTGCTGCGTAGTCAAGGGCAGCGGGGAAGCTGGGGAAGTCTCCATAGCGGCGCTCGATGCCGGAGCGGCTCGGGGTGATGGAGAGTGTGGGAGTGGGTTTCTGATTGGCCTCGGTCAAACCTGGACTAGCTCCGTTTGGACCATCGGACTGAACATCCTGAGGCCCCTGCGAAATCAAAAAAACTTGACCCCTGTTCATAGGGTAAAGACCACTCTGCGCCCGCAGAGCAGTAATGCTGTGCCCTGTCTCTAATACAGAACACCCCTCTGCCTCAAGCATATGTCATGATTTTCACCGACAAAATTGCTGCCCTCTGGCGGGAGGCTTTGTCTTCCTTCCTGAAAACTGGGAGAAAAGCCCGGAAAACAGGGAAAAAACGGTATGGGATTTTATCATTAAATAATAATTTCTAAGGAAGATATTTCCTGTAAGATCAGGGCGCCTGATCTTGGACAGCATGAGAATGAGAGGCCAGAGAGATGCATTTCTGCAAGCAGACAAGTGCCCGTCTGACGGTGGATCTTGCCGCTATCAGGAGGAACCATGCGTGGTTGGCGGAGTGCGTACGGGGTGCGGAATGTGCTGCTGTGGTCAAGGCTGATGCTTATGGGCTGGGTGTGCGGGAGATTGCCTCCAGTCTTGCTGACAGGGTCCAGACCTTTTTTGTGGCCCAGCCGGAGGAAGGATGCCAGCTGCGGAGACTGCTGCCGGACAAGAGGATTTTCGTGCTGCATGGCTTCCTGACAGGGCAGCCGGAAACGATGGTGGAGCATGGTCTGATCCCGGTTCTGAACAGTCTGGAGCAGGTAAGGCAGTGGCGGGCTTTCTGTCATGGGGAGGGACAGGATCATCCGGCGGCTCTCCAGTTCGACACGGGCATGTCCCGTTTCGGGGTTTCGAAAGATGACCTTCGCACCGAGGTTCTGAGAGGGTTGAAGCCGGTCCTCGTCATGAGCCATCTGGCCTGTGCTGACCAGCCGGATGACCCTGCCAACAGGGAGCAGCTTCAGCGTTTTCTGGCCATGAGTGCAGTTTTTCCTGATGTGCCTCGGTCATTGGCGGCTTCTTCCGGCATTTTCCTGGGAGCTGACTATCATTTCGAGATGGTTCGCCCCGGTATTGCGCTTTATGGCATTCCGCCGCATGGGGAGAGCTGCCCACTCGTGCCAGCCATTGGGCTTGAGTCTCAGATATTGCAGGTCAGGACTGTCGAGGCAGGGGGGAGTATCGGGTATGGCCTGACCTATCGTGCAGAGCGGCCCAGGCGTGTGGCGACTGTTGGTATTGGCTATGCCGATGGCATCTTCCGTTCTTTTGCCCGGGATGGTGCCTTGTGGTGGGGAGATAGACGTCTGCCTGTTCTCGGACGGATTTCCATGGATAGTCTTTCCGTTGATGTTACGGAGTTGCCGGATGAGGTTGCCCGGGAGGGTGTATGGCTGACACTCATCGGGCCGCAGCAGGATATTGCTACGATGGCCGAATGTGTGGGTACGATCGGTTATGAGGTGCTGACGTCTCTGGGCTACAGGTTTGATCGTTTTTATAATGGTTCGTGCCGGTAATTGTCTGTCAGTTTCTGATCTGTTGATGGCCAAGAACAGAACTGGGTAATGGTATGGGCTGGATCAGCCCAATGCACCATATGGTCGCAGCATGGGATGCACTATGATTGTGGCATCATGGATGTTTGGTACGTTGAATTTGCTGGTATGTATGGCTGGCCGTTAGATTATCTGGTTGGTTTTAACATATATGAGTTTGCATAATCTTTATTATGCGATTTTCCTTTGTGAAGGGAACTCCCACAAGATTTCTGTCGCTGCTATAAGACAACCCATGACTGACAGATTATTTGATATCCTTCCAGCCAGATATAAAAACCCGAAGACTGAATTTCTTGGGCATCCCAAAGGTTTGTGGGTTCTGTTCTGGACGGAAGGCTGGCTCTCCTTTGCCCAATACGGGATGCTTTCCATATTGGTGGTGTATCTGAAGGACATCCTGCAGCACACAGACCGGGCCCGGCATATTCTGGGCCTACCGTCCCTTCTGTCCATCAATGATAGCCTGTACGCTCCCAGTGGTCTGGACGCCACAGCTGGGAGTCTTTCGGGCCTCATCATGGCGGTCATATTTGCAGCTCCATTTGTGGGAAGTTTCATGGCAGATCACGGCCTTGGCCGGACGCGTTCTGCTGTCATTGGCATCAGTCTGCTGACAGTCAGTTTTACCCTCATGATGGCGGAAAGCTGTTTTGTTCTGGCCCTGTGGCTCTTTTTGGCAGGTGTTGCTTTGTCCGGCAGCCTGAAGGCGCAGGTTGGAGCGCTATATACGTTGGAAGACCGTAGACGTTCTGATGCTTATCAGCTTTACAGCCAGAGCATACAGATCATGGCCATCATCTCTCCCCTTCTCTGCGCCTTTCTGGGAACCATTGCCTGGCGTTGGGCTTTCATGGCAACAGCTTGTGCGATGATGATGGGGTTGGCTGGTTATCTCATGGGGGGTCGTTATCTCCCAGAAGAAACGGCCTCCTTTGCTGTTGGCAAGGATATCCGGCCAGTCGGTTGCACGGTGGTGGAAAAGAAACGGATTGTCTTTCTGCTCTGGCTGGTAGGCCTGTTTGCCCTTGGAGTTCTTCCCAATCAGGAAATCATGGATGGTTATCTTCTCTGGGGCAGTGATCATTATCGCCTGACTGTCATGGGCATTACGTGTCCCGTCAGTACGCTGGTTTCATTGGATAGCGTCATCAGCATGATTACGGGATTTCTGGTCCTGTGGTTCTGGCGCTGGTATGATCACCGCCGTGGCCGCCCCGTACATGACATGACAAAGATCATCATTGGTAGCGCCATTGCGACAGCTGGGCCGTTATTCCTGATCGCAGGAGAATATGTCTGCCCCGCCCCTCATCAGATCAGCCTCTGGTGGGGTGTGGCCTTCCATACCGTCAATGACATTGGCTGCGGGATGACTTTTCCTATCGGAATGGCCCTCTTCTCCCGTTATGCACCTGCACGGCACAGTACGACACTGATTTCCTGCTTTACATTGCATATTTTTCTGGGAAACCTGATGGTCGGCAAGCTGGCAGGGATGCTGCACCAGATCCCTGATGCGCTTTTCTGGTCGCTTCATTCAGGCGCTGCTTTCCTGTCTACGCTCGGCCTGATGGCCTCCAGCAGGATTGGCAGTCGCCTGTTTCTGGCAGGTTCTTCCCACGGCTGAAAAAGTCAGCGTTTTTCCACGATCGGCGAAATGATGAAACCGGCTTCATGGGCTGGAGAGATGGTGTTGCCTTCTCTGGTAATGACCACGTTGGCTCCGAGAGAGCCCTTCAGCCTCATGTCATGCCGCTTCATGATCTGACGCTTCACGATGGGAAAGGCTTGCAGAAGCCTGTCAAAATCAGCTTTTGGAATGGCCAGCATGTGGGAAAATTGCAGGGAGCGGACCGTATTATGCGCTCTCTGTCCCTGAATATGGCTGTTGGCGCCAATCAGGTCCCCTGCTCCCAGCATGACTTCCTGGGTTTCCGTGCTGGTGGATGTTTCTACAAGACCTGCCACCTGCGCATAGATCGTGCGGATGCGCTCGCCTTTGCGGATCAGTATCTCCCCTGGCGAGAGGAAACAGATGAAGACCCGGCCCGCCAGTTCATGAAGGGCTGCATCTGGAACCCCGTTGAAGGCAGGGAAAGACCTCAGACGCTGCTCAATGCCACTGCGCAGGTTGAAGCGTAACGGCGTGTCCAGCCGATTCCTCTGTCGTTCGATCGACTTATGAAGCTCCCGATGCAGTTCCTGCGAGATGAGGTTGTCCTTTGCCAGAGTAGCATATTCTTCATCTTCCAGACGAAGGGCTATCTGGCGCAACAGACGTCCCTCCAGCGCTTCTGAATAGCCGGAATAATGCAGCCTCAGTGTTGCCAGGGCATCATCCAGCAGTTTGCGCTGCCGTCCCAGCACTTCAGACACGATTTCCGTAATACGGAGTCCCAGAGTGGGTTCCATGCGTTCCCGGACAAAGCGTATCAAGGATGTGGAAACCAGATGGGAAATGATCAGCGTTTCAAAACGCTCCATCATGCAGGCGGTCAGCGGGCGATCAATATGAAAGCGCCTGTGCAGCATCTGTGCCAGGCGGAGACGCCAGGAAGGCTGAAGACTCTTGCGGCGTGTCTTGACGTAGCCATACCGTCCCTCCAGCTGGGTGGCATCCACGATGGCCTCTGTAGCGCGCAGCAGGGTCTCGATCACCCGACGGCTGGACATTCCCTGAACCCGGAAAAGGTCCAGCAGCAGGGTCCGCTCCTGGTTGGCAATGGTCAGCAGGGCCATGTTGACGCGATCTTTGTCGGTCAGTGCTGTCTCAAAATTGTTGCTGGCTTTTTCCTTTTCAGCACGCTGTTCAAGCCGGCTGATGACCCCGCCCCGTGTCCGGGCACCAAAACTGAGTTCATCAGACACATGGGCCACACGCTGAGCCACATGGCTGAGACCGATACCGATGATCTGGTTTCGCAGGGCTTCATCAATGGGGGACAGCCTGTCGAGCTTCAGGAAAAGAACCAGAGAGCGTAGCGTCGTGCCATTGATGAGAAGTGTGGTCAGTACAAATCCGGTAGCTACGATCCCGACAAAATGGGTGATGGAATCGTTGATGTGCGGGTTTTCATTGACAGCAAGTGCCAGCGCCAGCGTGATGGCGCCACGCAGGCCACCCCAGGCCATGGTGGTCTTGAAGCGTAATGGAACAGGTGGCGACAGTCTGGTGAGGATCAGGAGAGGAAGGAGGCCGAAGATGACGGCTGCTCTGGCGATCAGCCCTGCCAGACTGGCAATGAAGATCAGCAGAAGGTCCCACTTCGTCATGCCGATCATCATACGGGGGACAAGCATGGCCGCTAGCATGAAGACGAGCGTACTGGCCCAGAACTCGATCTGCTCCCACAATTCCCGGAGAAAGCGCCACGTCTGGGGACGGAAGGTGGATGGACCAAAAGCCGAAATGGTCAGACCGGCAGAGGCCGTGGCGACCACACCGGAAAACCCGAGGATATCGTCACAGAGGATGTAAACCCCATAGGGCAGCACGAGGGAGAGTGTGATCTCAGCTGCGGGGAATCCGCTGATGGCAGTAATCATGATGAGGGCCAGTCGGGCGACTGACACACCGATGATGACGGCTCCGGCAAAGTTGGTCAGAAAATCTATGCAGGCTTCACTGAAACTGATCTGGTGATGGGCGGTGATGGCCGATACCAGGATGGTGAAAATGGCAATGGCCGCTGCATCGTTCAGCAGGGCTTCCCCTTCCACAAGGCGGCTTAGGCGGGCCGCTGCGCCGATCTCACGGAAAATGCTGGCCACGGCAGAGGGATCTGTCGTGGCCACGATGGCCCCCAGCAGGAGGCAGGCAACGAGGCTCTGCTGTGCAAAGGGATAGAGGGCAAAGCCAATAGTCGCTGTGGAGACAATGACAGCCACGATGGCCAGCAGCAGCACCGTGGCGATTTCATGGGTCAGACTGCGGACATTGATCCCCATGGCCCCCTGAAAGACCAGGAGTGGCAGGAAGATGAGCAGGAAGCCCTCACTGCTGATGGGGAATGACAGGAGAGCCCCTGCCGGTCCTTCCAGCAGGTCCAGCCCCATGGAATTGTTGACGAGAGAGGACGCTGCCCCCAGCCCTATCCCCAATACGGCAATGATGACCGTTTCAGGCAGGTTGATCTTCTTGGCCAGGGGCGGAATGAAGCTGATGAGAAAAAGGAGGAAAACCAGGGTCAGAAGTACAGCTGCCAGCCCTATTTCCATCTGATATCCCCTTTTTTCACCCTCTGATCACGCTGCCCGGAGAGTAAGCGCAAAACCCCTGTCAGGCAAGCCTTGCAGGGGGTTATTACCTGCTTTCCACCTTTCTGAAGCATTAACGGGGCGTCGTCGTTACTCCACGGTAACGGACTTGGCCAGATTGCGGGGCTGGTCCACGTCCGTACCTTTCAGCAGGGCAACTTCGTAGGCCAGAATCTGTACCGGAATGGTGTAGAGGATGGGCGCCACGAAGGCACTGACATCCGGCAGGATGACCATGTGTTCTGCAATGTCTTTCAGCCGTTCAGCCCCCTTGTCATCGGTAAAGACAAGAATGCGTCCCCCACGGGCCCGGGCTTCCTGAAGGTTGGAAAGTGTCTTGTCAAACAGGATGGTGGAAGGTGCGATCGCCACGACAGGAACACTGGGGTCGATCAGGCTGATGGGACCATGTTTCAACTCTCCAGCGGCATAGGCTTCTGCATGGATGTAGCTGATTTCCTTGAGCTTCAGCGCCCCTTCCTGGGCAACAGGCATGCAGATTCCACGTCCCAGATAGAGGACGTCCCTGGCCTGGGCAATCACCCGTGCCATGGTGCGTATCTGGTCAAACAGGCCCAGAACTTCCATGGCATGGGATGGAAGGTCCAGCAGGTTGTCTGTCAGCTCCCGTTCCCGTTTTTCATCCAGCAGGTTGCGCTGGCGGGCAAAATCGATGGTCAGGGCAGCAAGTACGGCAAGCTGGGCCGTAAATGCCTTGGTGGAGGCAACTGATATTTCTGGTCCGGCTACCATGCCCAGAACCAGATCACTCTCCCGGCCCATGGTGGAATGTTCCACGTTCAGGATGGAGACGATGCTCTGCCCAGCCGTCTTGAGCTCCCTCAGCACCCCGAGTGTATCGGCTGTTTCACCGGACTGGGATATGAGCAGTGCCAGCCCCTTGTCAGGCTGTGGCGGGTTCCGGTAGCGCAGCTCGGAGGCCACATCAATATCAACCGGCAGCCGGGCCAGCTCTTCAAGCCAGTAGCGGCCGACCATGCCAGCATAAAAAGCTGAACCGCAGGCCGTGATCGTAGCACGGGACAGCGTACTGGCATCAAATGGCATGTCTGGCAGAGCAATGCGGCGTGTGACAGGGTCGATGATGCGCTGGAGCGTCTGGCCAATGGCTACGGGATGTTCATGGAGTTCCTTCTCCATGAAATGCCGGTACCCATCCTTGCCAATCTGCCCTGTTGTCAGGGAGGCTGTCTGGATCGGCCGCTCAACAGCCCTGCCCTGCCCGTCCAGAATCTCGACATGCTCCCGCGTCAGCACGCACCAGTCCCCATCTTCAAGATAGGATATCTGGCTGGAGAGCGGTGCCAGGGCGAGACTGTCCGACCCGAGGAACATCTCCCCTTCGCCGTAGCCAATAGCCAGAGGAGCGCCATGACGGGCCCCGATGAGGAGATTGTCATGTCCCTCAAAGATCATGGCAATGGCATAAGCACCCTGGAGCTGACGGATGGTTGCAAAAGCAGCTTCCTTGGGAGGCAGACCGTTCTGGATATGCTCATCCAGCAGATGGGCAACGGCTTCTGAATCCGTTTCAGTCTCGAAGGTACGCCCCCCGGCTTCAAGGGTTTTCTTCAGGTCTGAAAAATTCTCGATGATACCGTTATGAACAATCGCCACTTTTCCGACCCTGTGCGGGTGGGCATTGTTGGTGGTTGGTGCTCCGTGGGTTGCCCAACGGGTATGGCCAATACCTGTGGTACCGGAAAGGGGTGTTTCCTCCAGAGCCTTGGCCAGATTATCCAGCTTTCCGGCAGCCCGGCAACGTGCGAGCCGACCATGCTCCACGGTTGCAATGCCGGAAGAATCATAACCGCGATATTCCAGCCGACGGAGCCCTTCAAATACGATCGGAGTAGCAGGACGGTGTCCGACGACGCCACAAATACCACACATCAGCCCTGTTCCTTCTTCTTCCGCAGTGCCTGCTGGAGAGCCTTCCCCTTGCCTGCCTTATTGTCCTGCCGTGTCCGCCCGAATGCAAGGGCCTCGGCGGGAACGTCCTGCGTGATGACACTGCCTGCCGCTGTCATGGCATCATCGCCAATCTGGATGGGGGCCACCATGATGGTATTGGACCCTATGAAGCAGCCTTCCCCAATAACGGTTCCGTGTTTGAAGACGCCATCATAATTGCAGGTTATGCTGCCAGCGCCAATATTGCTCCCCGCACCTATCTGGCTGTCCCCCAGATAGCTGAGATGATTTGCCTTGCTTCCGGCCCCCAGAGTCGTGTTTTTGAGTTCCACGAAATTGCCGACGTGGCTGCCTTCATGGCAGACAGTGCCAGGACGCAGCCGGGCATAAGGGCCAATCACGACGCCCTGCTTCACAACACATCCTTCCAGATGAGAAAAGGCACGGATTATGCAACCTTCTTCGAGAGTGACGCCAGGCCCAATGAACACGTTGGGTTCGATCACCACATCGGCAGAAATGATGGTATCAGGGTCGAAAAAGACGCTGGATGGATCAATTAGGGTGGCGCCCTGTTGCAATGCTTTCTGGCGCAGACGCTGTTGGAGCCGTGCTTCGGCCTCTGCCAGCTCGGCCCGGGAGTTGATGCCGGCCAGCTCGTCCTCCGTCCCCTCGACGCAGCTTACTCGTCCTTGCCGGGCTGCGAGAGCGACGATATCCGTCAGATAATACTCGTTCTGGGCATTTTCGGGGGTGATGCGGCTCAACCAGTCTTTCAGCTGCGCAACCTCAGCACACATCATGCCTGCATTGCAGAGTGTAATGCGCCTTTCGGCGTCGGAAGCATCCTTGAACTCGACGATCCGTTCCACCTGCCCATCGGGGCCTGTCACAATCCGCCCATAATGCCCGGGCACAGCAGGGCGCATTCCCAACAGGGACAGTACGTTCTCCTGTTCTCCCTGGGCATCCAGCAGGCGCTGCATGGTATCGGCTGTCAGGAGTGGGTTATCAGCATAAAGTATGACAGCCCGTCCCTCTTCCAACCCATCCACGCCTGTTTTTGCGGCGTGTCCCGTACCCAGACGTTCATGCTGGATGACAGTTGTGTGGGGAGATACCTGCCGGGCCAGATCATCCATTCCCGGGCCGATGACGACCACAATGCGGTCCACGACCTGCCGGGCTGTTTCGATCAGATGCCAGATCATGGGGCGGTTTCCCAGACGCTGCATGGCCTTGGGATACCGGGACTTCATGCGTGTTCCCATACCGGCAGCCAGAATGATGGCAGTAGTCATGGAACTCATAGATCAGGCCTCCCATGGAATGAAGACAGGTGCATGAGGGGAAGGCTCAGCGGGTCTGGGTGTGTGTGACAGCAGAGACTTTTGGTGCTGCCTGTAGAACGACAAGAATCTGCCCCATCTTGTAGTGATCGAATTCGATGCGTGCTGGAACGAACCCGCCCTGAGGATCATGGACAAACCAGACGGTTCCTTTGTGAGGACTGGACTGGGCGGCCTTGAAGCGTGTGCCGATGGAAAAACCACCAATCTGCCGTCCCGTGAAATCACATTTCAGGGCGTCCCCCCGAAAATAGGACCCATGATCCTTGGGAAGGGTCGTCTGGCTGGGGCCATGAACATCCAGATAGGACAGACGGATACCGTCGAAAACAGGTCTGCTGAAAGTGCAGTCCTGTTTCAGCGTCATCCGGTGTGTCAGCGCAACAAGAAAACTGAGCATGTCGACAGACTGCTTCAGCTCTGCAGCGGGCAATGGCTCCCGCTGTTTGTCTACTGGCAGGAAGACGGCCACATGCGGGCCAGTCAGATCAAAATCAATGTGAGCTTTTTCTTCCTCGCCATGGGCAAATCCACTGTTGCTGAAGGAAACCGGCGCAACATTATCTCCGTTGAAGTGCCCCTGGGCACTGCTCAGCAGATTCAGTGTCAAAAACCAGCTGGCGAGACCAACGGTATAAAGATGCGTCTCCACTCCGTAGCCCCAAGGTTGCAGGACATAATCTGCATCAGCGCCCAAGGCACGATACCCATGAATGAAAACACCGTACCGGAGATGTATGTTCTGTGCGGCAGGCAGGGTGTCGGCTGCGCTTTTCAGTGAGGGTGCCGGTGCAGGCGCGTCTGCCTGCTCTGCCAGAGCCCCCGGGGCCAGCAGACAGGAAGAAGCCAGCGTCAGGCCCGCCAGCAGGCGGCCAGTGATGAAGCGGCGGATTGAAAGCGTGTCAGACGTCAAGATTGGCAACCTTCAGTGCGTTATCCACGATGAACTCACGACGGGGTTCGACAACATCCCCCATGAGGGTGGAGAAAACCTGCCCCGCTTCTTCGACATCGCCAACCTGCACCTGCAGGAGGGTCCGGGTGGCCGGGTCCAGCGTGGTGTGCCAGAGCTGCTCATCATTCATTTCGCCCAGGCCCTTGAAGCGGTTGATGGCCAGACCACGGCGCCCCTGGGCCAGTATCTGTTCCATCATCATGCCTGGGCCAGAAAATTCGAAATTCTTCTGGTCAAGCTGCAATGTCACGGGCCTGCTGAAGAATTCAGCAAGCCACTGGGACTGCGCGAGAAGACGGCGTGCTTCACTGGAGCGAAGCAGTGTGGCTTCAAACGTGTAGCGTTCCCCCACACCACGGAGAAAACGACGGCAGGTGACGCCCTGGCTGTCGGCCTCAACTTCCCAGCCCCGCTCATTTTCGGGAGATGCTGCTTCCAGTCTGGCCAGGAAGCCATCGACTGCTTTCTGTCGGATCGCTGCATCAGGGTTGATGAGCCCGCTGACAGCCGCCTGCTCCATGATCCAGAGCGGGACACGGGCTGAAAGTGCCCGCATGTCCTGTGCCAGTCGGCTGCAACGGTCAATCACGTCACGGAGTTCCGCACCGTCCAGTACGGTTCCGTCATGGCAGGTCAGGGATGCATTGCTCAGGGCCTTGTCCAGCAAGTAGCTGTCCAGTGCAGGTTCATCCTTGAGGTAGCGTTCCTCTTGTCCACGTTTGGCACGGAAGAGCGGCGGTTGGGCAATGTAGAGATGGCCGTTTTCGATGAGTTGGGGCATCTGCCGGAAGAAGAAGGTCAGAAGCAGGGTGCGGATGTGGGAGCCATCCACGTCAGCGTCCGTCATGATGACAATCTTGTGGTAACGGAGCTTGTCAATATTGAAGCCCCCCTGCTCGGCCGGACCATGACCGATCCCCGTGCCCAAGGCTGTAATGAGGGTGCCAATTTCGGCAGAGCCAAGCATCCGGTCGAAGCGGGCACGCTCAATGTTGAGAATTTTGCCACGCAAGGGCAGAATGGCCTGGAAACGGCGGTCCCGTCCCTGTTTTGCTGTTCCGCCGGCAGAATCCCCCTCCACAATGAAGAGTTCTGCCCCTTCCGGGTTGCGTTCCTGGCAGTCGGCCAGTTTGCCCGGCAGGGATGAGACATCCAGAACGCCTTTGCGCCGTGTCAGCTCCCGGGCACGGCGGGCGGCCTCTCTCGCACTGGCGGCATCAGCAATCTTGGCAATGATGATGCGGGCTTCCTTGGGATGCGTCTCGAACCAGTGGCCGATCATGTCGGCGGCAATGGTGTGCACGACAGGCTGAACTTCGGAAGAAACCAGCTTGTCCTTTGTCTGGGATGAGAATTTAGGATCGGGAACCTTGACGGAAAGAACGGCGGAGAGGCCCTCCCGCATATCCTCACCTGTGAGATTGCTGGTTTCTTTCTTGTTGCCCAGCAGAGAGGCATATTTCCCGACGGCCCTCGTCAGGGCCTGCCTGAAACCGGCCAGATGGGTGCCGCCATCACGTTGGGGAATGTTGTTGGTGAAGCACAGCATGGTCTCGTGGAAGCTGTCATTCCAGCAGAGAGCAAATTCCACCTTGATGCCAGATGTTTCATCCTGCAGCTCCCCGGTGATGGGAGGGTCGATCAGTGGCGTCTTGGAGCTGTTGAGCCATTTGACGAACGCTGTCAGCCCCCCTTCATAGTGGAAGACAACCTCCCGTGGCTCACTGTGACGCTCATCACGCAGGATGATCTTCATACCCGAATTCAGGAAGGCCAGCTCACGGACACGGCGCTCCAGGATACTGAATTCGAATTCAGTTTTGGAGAATGTCTCCGCACTCGGCTTGAAGGTGACTTCCGTTCCGTTTTCTTCGTCCGAATCACCGATGACCGCCAGGGGAGCTACACGCTCACCGTGCCGGAAATGAATGGCATGTTCCTTGCCCTGTCGCCAGATGCGTACATCCATGGTCTCGGAGAGAGCATTGACAACCGCAGCCCCCACACCGTGCAGACCGCCGGAAACCTTGTAGGAATTCTGATTGAATTTGCCCCCGGCATGCAGCTTGGTCAGCACGACTTCAGCCGCACTGATCCCCTCTTCCTCGTGCAGGTCTGTCGGGATACCACGCCCGTTATCCCGGACTGTGACAGAGCCGTCCCCATTCAGAGTGAGAATGCAGTAGGAGGCGAAACCTGCCTGTACCTCATCAACGGCATTATCAATGATCTCGAAGACCATGTGATGCAGGCCGGAGCCATCATCCGTATCCCCGATATACATGCCAGGCCGCTTGCGGACAGCATCCAGCCCCCGCAGGACGGAGATGGAAGAGGCGCCATATTCCTCATGATCGGAAGACTGAATTTCCGGCTGGTTATGGGATTCTGACATGCCTGCGCATTACTCCGGTTGGCTGAGAGCTTTGATGAGTGAATATACTGTCAGAAGCCTTTCCTGACCAGTGCTGTCACCGGGGTTATCCCGAAATAACCGTGAGAAAAGGCCATATTCTGGCCGCCTCATGCCGGATGGAGTGCGCCATTCTGAACATGAAAGAAAGCTGCAATGTTTCTGATGGAAGAAAAAGGTTCAGCTTCGGTTCCTGTCAGGATGGTGGTCGTTTTCAGGGCAGAGAGACTGTCCATCAGGATGATCCGCCGCCGTTCATCAAGATGGGTCAAAGGTTCATCCAGAAGGATGACGGGAGCCTGCCCCCAGACCCTGCTGATGGCATGGGCATGGGAGAGGATGACGCTCAGGAGCATGATTTTCTTCTGTCCACTGCTGGAGTGTGCTGCCTGACGGCCTGTCATGGCGTCCCGCAGGCTCATGTCAGCCCTGTGTGCTCCGATGGAGGTGCTCTTGCGGGCTTTGTCCTGAAGGCGGGACTGTTGCAGGGCGTGGCGGAGCTTGTCTTCCACTTCCAGAGCCGGGCTGGCTTTCAGCGCTGTGGCGATGGGGCAGTGCAGCTCCAGAAGGGTTTGGGGGAAAGCTTCATTGCCGAAAGGGGTTTCTTCCAATGTTTCGAGAAGATGCAGCCGGGCTGCCGTTATGGCGACTGCGTGGCGGCTTATGGATTCTTCCAGGGAGGTCAGCCAGGCCGTTTCATCAGGCTGTTCCAGCAGGATGCGGTTCCGGCTCATGACGGACCGCTCATGTGCCATGAGCTGCTGCGTATGATCCGGCAGGAGAGCGACGGTCAGCCGGTCCAGAAACCGTCTACGGCTGCCAGCACCTTCAAGAAAGAGACGTTCCATCTGCGGAGTAAGCCAGACGCAGGAATAAAGTCGGGCAATTTCTGCCATGGTCCGTGTTCTTTCTCCGTCCAGGAGAAAGATGCGGCGTCCCCGCCCCTCGGTCAGGCCGGTAGACAGTTGGAACTGTTGTCCTTCCCGCTCCAGATGGGCGGCGACGCCCCATTGGGTTGTTCCGTGGCGGGGCAGCATATGAGCTGGTGAGCCCAGAAGCCCCCGCCCCGGGGCAAGTAGGGAAAGGGCTTCCAGAAAATTGGTTTTGCCGCTGCCATTCTCCCCTGTCAGGACGGACAGGGTGGCGGACGGCTCCCAGACGCACCGTCTGTAATTACGAAAATCCGTTAATGTCAGACGGTGCAGGTTCAAGGAGATCGTTCAGACCCGGATGGGCATGAGAACGTACAGAGCCGCAGGCTCGGCCGTATCGCGGATCAGTGTTGGAGATGAACTGTCGGCAAGGGCGAACTCGGCTTCAGCGTCGATCTGGTCGGTGATGTCCGTCAGGTAACGGGCCTGGAAGCCGATCTCCATGTCGTCATTGTCGTAGGTGACGCTGTTTTCATCCAGCTCCTCCTGAGCAATGCCCTGATCGGGGCTGGTTGCGGAGAGGGTCAGATGGTTCTTCGTGATGGTCAGCTTTACCGGGCGGGAACGTTCCTGGCTGATGGCCGCCACACGACCTACGGCTGCCGCAAGATCCTGCTTGGTAACACGCAGGATGCGTGAATTGGACTGGGGAATGACACGGGTATATTCCGGAAAAGTGCCATCCACCAGCTTGGAGGTCAACAAGATGGAACCGATACGGAACTGGATGCGCGTCTCTGAAAGAGCCACCTCTACAGAGGCTCCATCATTATCCAGCAGTTTCCGAACTTCGGTTACGGTCTTGCGGGGGATGATGATGCCCGGCATTTCTTTTACGCCGAAAGGCGCTGGAACGTCGACCTTGGCCAGCCGGTGTCCATCTGTCGCCACAGCCCGGAGATGGTTCTTTTTGTCCACCAGTACGATATGGAGATAGATGCCGTTGAGATAATAACGGGTCTCCTCGTTGGACATGGCAAAGCGGGTACGGTCGACCAGCCGACGCAAATCACCTGCCTGAATGGCAAAATGATGAGGCAGATCGCCTGCTACCATGGCCGGAAAGTCATCAACTGGCAGAACGTTCAGGCTCGTCTCGTACCGCCCGGCCTTGAGGTGAAGGGGCCCTTCCGCATCCTTCTGTTCGAACTCGATCAGGGCACCATCGGTCAGTTTGCGGACGATCTCGAAGAGAACGGCAGCCGGAACAGTGACGGACCCGGCATGTGTGGCCTCTGATGGAATTTCCTCGACGACGGCAATCTCCATGTCCGTCGCTGTCAGGCGCAGAACCTCGCCATCATGCTCCATCAGCACATTGGCGAGAATGGGGATGGTGTTCCGTTTTTCAGCGACACCCTGAATGTGAGACAGTGCACGCAGAAGTGGCGCGCGATCAACTGTGAACTTCATGACAACCCCAAAGCCTTATCGGGAAGAGTAATATGTCTCTCTAGCAAAACAAGGACATGCTTGAAAAGCCATCTTCAGCTTTCTAGCATGTGGCGCAGCAGCTCGACGCTTTCAGCCAGACCGGGGTCCTGTTCCATAAGCTCCGAAATGCGGTTCACGGCATGCATGACAGTCGTATGGTCCCGATTGCCGAATTTCCGGCCGATTTCCGGGAGGCTGCGGCTTGTAAGCTGTTTGGCCAGATACATGGCAATCTGCCGGGGGCGGGCCACGGCCCGGGCACGACGGGCTGATGACATGTCGGTCAGACGGATATTGAAATGCTCGGCCACCTTGCGCTGGATTTCATCAATCGTAACACGGCGCTCATGAGCTTTGAGCATATCTTTGAGGACATCCTGTGTCGATTCCAGCGTGACGGGTCTGCCTACCAGATCAGCATGGGCGATGAGGCGGTTCAGTGCACCTTCCAGCTCCCGCACGTTGGTGGTGATCTTGTGGGCCAGATATTCCAGCACCTTGGGAGGGACAGGCGTGCCAGAGGCCTTGGCCTTGGCTTCCAGAATGGAAATGCGCAGCTCGAAGGTCGTAGCGTGAATATCCGCTACCATACCGCAGCCCAGCCGTGTGCGGAGCCTGTCCTCCAGACCGGAAAGATCAGAGGGGCTCTTGTCAGCGCTGACGATGATCTGCCGCCCTGCATCCACCAGCGCATTGAATGTATGGAAGAATTCTTCCTGAGTGCTGTTCTTCCCGATCAGGAACTGGAGGTCGTCAATCATCAGCACATCAACCGACCGGAGCTGTTCCTTGAACTCCATCTGGGATTTGGACTGCATGGACGCAATGAAACGGTACATGAATTTCTCGGCAGACATATAGGCGACCGAGATGTTCCCGCGGCTGATCAGCTTGAGGCCAATAGCGTGCATGAGATGGGTCTTGCCAAGACCAACGCCACCGTACAGGAAGAGCGGGTTGAAACCGGGGCTGGCGGGATGATCCGCAACACGCCCTGCACAGGCATAGGCGAATTCATTGGGCTTGCCGACCACGAAATTGTCGAACGTGAAGCGGCGGTCCAGCGGGACGGCAAGATCATTCCGCACTTCATTCATCGAGGGCGAAGCGGCTGCAACGGCCTCTTCACGATCCAGGGCCGCTGCATCTTCATTGGCCATGGCGCTGATGGAGAGATTCGCAGCCCCCCCGCCCTCTTCAGCCTGTGGAGCATCATCCCCGGTTTTTGCGGCACGCTGTGCTTTCTTGTCGATCCGTAATTCGACATGCTGGACAGCTGGATTCTCTTCACGCCACAGGGACTGAAGGCGTTGGCCATACTGGGCACGGACCCAGTCTCTCAGAAAACGTTCCGGCAGGTAGAGGGTAATTTCATCATCATCCAGCGGGCCCAACGTAATGCGCTGGATCCACATCCTGTATTCCACATCGCCGACCTCACCTTTCAGGCGATCGCAGATGCGCAGCCAAGATGCCTTGAGAGCAGAATTTTCAGAAGAGGCCATAGCAGCGTCCTGGGACTGAGCTTTTTCCACTTCTGATCTCCGTACTTCATGGTCTTGCAGGCCTTCGGCTAGGGTAGAACCCGCCAGAAGGGGTAATCAAGTGTTTTTGCCGGGGCGTTGGGTGCCTTGTCACACTAGCTTAACCTTCAGGAAAGGGAAAGCCTGCTTGGGCCATGATACGACCCCGCCTTGCGTGAGGGCAAAAAAAGAACGCGCCCAGTGGGCGCGCCCGAAGCCGTTTCATCAGGTCCTGATGAAACGGGCCATTCTGCCTGGATCGGACGATCAGGCAGCGGCGGTAAGAGACTTGATGCGGGCAGAGAGGCGGGAGAGCTTGCGGCTGACCGTGTTGCGGGAAATCACACCCTTGCCAGCTGCACGCTGCATCTCAGGCTGGGCCGCACGGAGTGCTTCTGCCGCTGCATTCTTGTCGCCGGACAGGATGGCCTTCTCAACATTCTTGATGAAGGTACGCATACGGGACAGGCGGGAAGCGTTGCGCAGACGGCGGCGCTCGTTCTGACGGATGCGTTTACGGGCAGATGCGTTGTTTGCCATGGGCTTCAGGTTTCCTGCGGATAGTTCGCTAAAAAATAATGTCTGCCCCTCTACCGCTCCGCTGACATGGCGTCAAGCACTGTCTTCATATCCTGCGGCAATAACGGGTCACTTACGCAACTTTTTCTGGCAGTGTGGACAGAAAAACGTGGACCGACTGCTCTGTGTCATACGCTGTATGGGGATGGAATACCCTTTTGCCAGGCATGCTGGGCAGGGTTGCCCTTCCCTGCCATAGACAAGATGCAGGGTCTGGAAAGCCCCTGGCTGGCCATCAGTGTGCACATAGTCCCGCAATGTGGAGCCTCCGGCTGCAATAGCCGTCTGGAGTATCTCCACAATGAGGCTGCAGAGACGTTTTGTCTCCGCCTTGCTCAGACTGTCAGCGGCCCGTGCGGGATGGATGCGGGCCCGAAACAGGGCTTCGCAGACATAGATGTTCCCCAGTCCGACAATCCGGCGCTGGTCCAGCAGGGCATTCTTGATAGGCATCCGTGTCGTGACCAGGGTTGCCGCAAGGGTTTCTGCCGTAAACTGGTCAGAAAGAGGTTCCACTCCCAGATGGGCAAGCTGTGGCTGCTGGTGTTCCTGTTCTGTCTGGAAGAGACAGACCATGCCGAAACGTCTGGGATCCACCAGGGCGACACGATGGTCGTTGCTGGTCCACAGGACGAGATGCTCATGCTTGCGGGGTGGCAGATTCTGGCGGGCAGGGTCGATGAACAGCCTGCCGGACATGCCCAGATGTATGAGAAGGGTCCAGCCATGCTGGAAATCCATCAGAATATATTTGGCACGACGTCTCAACTGGATGATCGTTTGATGGAGGAGGATTGTGGAGAGACCTGGCGGAAAAGGCAGACGCAGGTCAGGCCGGTTGACCTCCACGCTGGACAGGCTGTGCCCCTTCAGCGAAGCCTTCATGCTCTGGAGAATGGTTTCAACTTCTGGGAGTTCTGGCATAAATATCCGCAATGAGATAACGGTGGCATATGACTGAACACCATTCTTCCCATACCTCCTCTTCTTCGTCAGCTGATTTTGAGGCTGATACGATTGATTTCGGCTACCGTGATGTGCCACGGGGCGAAAAGAAACCGCTGGTCCGACAGGTTTTTGAAAGCGTTGCTGGCAAATACGACGTCATGAATGACGCCATGTCCCTCGGTATCCATCGGGTCTGGAAGCGCATCTTCGTGACCATGCTGTCCCCGCAGCCGGGATACAGGCTGCTCGACCTTGCTGGCGGTACGGGAGACATCACTTTTGGCTGGTTGCGTCGTGGTGGTGGCCATGCCGTGCTTTCGGACATCAACGAGGCCATGCTGGAAGTTGGCCGTCAGCGGGCCATCAAGGCCGGGCTGATCGGGGAGATGGATGTCTGTGTTGCTGATGCCGAGGCACTGCCTTTTCCTGATGCTTCGATGGACAGGGTCTCCATGGCGTTCGGACTGCGCAACTGTACGGACAAGGATGCTGTCCTGCGGGAGGTCCGTCGTGTGCTGAAGCCGGGCGGGCGTTTTCTCTGCCTTGAATTTTCGAAAGTGGATGTGGCGGCCCTCTCGGCCCTTTATGATCTCTGGTCCTTTCAGGTGCTGCCCCGCATGGGGCAGATGATTGCTGGTGATGCGGAGAGCTATCAGTATCTTGCCGAAAGCATCCGCATGTTCCCGGATCAGGAAACACTGGCAGGCATGATGCGGGCGGCGGGGATGGATCGTGTATCCTATCAGAATCTTTCGGGAGGGATCGTGGCCATTCATTCTGGCTGGCGGCTTTGAGCATGGCCCGCGTCATTCTCATTCTGGGAGGTGGCATTGCTGCCTACAGGGCGCTGGATCTCGCCCGGCAGCTCCGGCATGAGGGCATGGAGGTCGTGCCCGTCATGACGGAAGCGGCGAAGCAGTTCGTGACGCCATTGTCCCTGGAAGTGTTGTGTGGCGCTCCTGTCCATGATGAGCTGTTCCGCCCCGGGCAGGAAAGTGAGATCGGTCATATCGCTCTTGCCAGGTCGGCCGACCTGGTGCTGGTCTGCCCGGCCACGGCCAATCTGATGGCTCGCATGGCACAGGGCATGGCTGATGATCTGGCCACGACCCTTCTCCTGGCAACGGCTGCTCCCATTCTTCTGGCACCGGCCATGAATCCTCACATGTGGTCCCATCCTGCCACACAGGCCAATCTTGCCCTGTTGGAGCAGCGGGGTGTCCGATGCGTTGGTCCGGCGCATGGTGCCGTGGCCTGTGGTGAAACCGGCATGGGACGTCTGGCAGAGCTGGACGAGATTCTGGCGGCAGTCCGTTCAACCCTGTCGGGGGGAACAGGCCTGAGGGGGCGCCGTATCATTGTCACGGCCGGCCCGACGGTAGAGCCGATTGACCCTGTCCGCTTCATTTCCAACCATTCATCAGGGCTTCAGGGCTATGCCATTGCAGGCGCTCTGGCGGCCAGAGGTGCCGACGTCCGGCTCGTGAGTGGTCCTGTCTTTCTGCCCACTCCACCGTCTGTCCAGCGGATTGACGTAAGGACGGCAGAAGAGATGAAGGCTGCCTGCCTTGCACAGCTTCCGGCTGATGCAGCCATCTGTGTGGCAGCTGTCAGTGACTGGCGCCCTGAGACTGTCAGCAGCCGGAAGATGAAAAAAACGGCAGAGGCTCCGCCTGTTCTTTCCCTGAGAGAGAATCCTGACATTCTGGCCACGCTGTCCCATGTTGCAAAACGTCCGGCACTGGTTGTCGGGTTTGCGGCGGAGACGGATGATCTTCAGAGTCATGCGGAGCAGAAGCGTCGCCGCAAGGGGTGTGATTGGCTTCTTGCCAATGATGTGAGCCGGCATCCGTTTGGTGGGCAGAAAAATCAGGTATTGTTCCTGACAGAGAATGGAACGGAGAGCTGGCCAGAAATGACCAAACCCGCTCTGGCAGAACAGCTTGCAGAGCGGGTGGTGGCTTTTTTCCAGAAACAGGATTAACAGTCCTCTGGCTTTAGCTGTGAGGGGATCAAGCCATGTCCGATGTCGTGAAAGTCCGTATTCTTCGCCTCCCCCATTCCGAGGGGCTGGAGCTGCCTGCCTATGGAACTGCCGGAGCTGCCGGTGTTGACTTCCAGGCGGCGGTGCAGGAGCCTCTGATACTTCGTCCGGGGGAGCGGAAACTGGTGCCGACAGGGCTGTGTGTTGCCCTGCCTGAGGGGCATGAGCTTCAGATACGTCCCCGCTCCGGGTTGGCCCTGAAGCACGGCATCATGGTGCCCAACAGTCCCGGCACCATTGATGAAGATTATCGGGGAGAAATCCGCATCATCCTCATCAATGCCGGGGCGGAAGATTTTGTCATCGAACGTGGGATGAGGATTGCCCAGGGGGTTCTGGCGCCTGTCGTGAGAATGCAGTGGCAGGAGTGCAGCAGCCTTGATACAACAGACCGAGGGCATGGGGGCTTCGGCAGTACCGGCCATTGACCGGTTTTCCAGTCCCGGCGGCTGATTTTTGAGGGGTCGGTCATGAAGATTCATTCGGCCATGGGCCAGCCATGAGACGGGATACTTGGCCCTTTGCGTACCTTTCCAGACTGGGGGAAAGAAGCAGGCACTGGCTGTTGGCTTATCAGGGAAGTGGTCTCTCCTGCTGTGTCCTGATTCTGGGGGGACTGTATGGGCTTCTGCGGGCATGTGGTCTGGTGCCCTTCCCTGTCTTCCCGTCTCCATGGGATGATATGTTCTGGACCCTGGGCAAGGGAGTGGTGGCGCTGCTTCTGGCGGCTGCGGGGCATTGTGTTCTCCTCTCCTTGGCGGCCTGTTCGACTGGCCTGCGTCGGGCGCTGGCTGGTGTGACGGCCATACTGGGAGAAATTCCCTCCCTTTGCCTTGTCGGGCTGTTCTGTATGGTCATGACGCCGTTCTGGGATGTCGTGGCGGTGGGCTGCTTCAGCCTGCTGGTCAGGAGTGTCCACGCCACCCTGAAAGCGGAAACAGGAATCCCGTCCAGTTTTCTGAAAACGGCAAGAGCCTTGCGGCTGGGGCGCTGGCAGGGTTTCTGGCGCCTTCACATCCCGTTTGCCTTCCCTGAGCTCGTACGGTCCGTTCTGAGGGACCTGCCCGATTTCTGGCTCCGTATTCTGGGAGGGGAGCTGGTTCTTGCACTGTTTCTTTCCCATACCCCTTCCGGGTTGGGGGGAGCACTTCTCTCGGCCCTGAAAACAGGCGGAGAGTTGTCCGCCTGTGGCGTACTGCTTCTCATGCTGGTGCCTGTGCTGCTGGTTCAGCATGGTCTCATTGCGCCCCTGCGCGGATACGGTCGGCATTATGCCGTCTGTGACCAGATGCAGACACAGAGGCTGGAGGAGCGTTCCGCTTCCTGGAAGAGGCGCTGCCTGCTGGGAGGGGCCGGAACCATGCTGACCATGATCCTTTCCTGGGGGTTCTGGGGCATACCGGGGCCGTTGGGAGCTCTTGTGGTAGCGGTCTGTCTGGTTGGTGGGGTCTGGGGGTGGCTGGGGGGCCTGCTGCTGGGTGCTCCTGTACAGGTGCAGAAGCGGATCCGGAAGGCCTGCTTGGTGGTAGCGCTTTTTCCTGTTTTCATGGTCTGGCTGGGACTGTCCGTACCCGTCCCTCTGAATGTCATGCCGGCTCTGGCGGTCATGGGCATCACTGGCTGGGCGTTTCTTCGGGAAGCCGACGTTGCGGGGCGTCAGTTCATCGTGATGGGGCATCATCTTCGTTTGCCCCTGTGGTCATTCTGGAAGGATGTCCGCCTGCCCCTGCTTTGCCCGCCTCTGCTGCAGGCAGCTGTCGTGGCGCTGCCTTTTTTCTGGGACAATGTCTATCTGGCCGCTCTGCTGGAAAGGAAAACGCTCCATCTGCGTATTCTTCAGGCTCACGCCTATAGTGTACAGGGCATCCTGCTGTGCCTGATGACGCTGATGGCTGTGTCTGTCCGATGGGGTATCTGCATTCCATTGCAGGAGCGCATGGCGCACCGTTATAGGATCTAGCTCATGAGTGCTATCTTACGCTTGGCCGACTGTGCACAGTTTGCACATAAATCCCGCCATCAGGACGTTCCCATTGTTGAACAGGTCAACATGGATGTTCGGGAGGGGGAAATTCTGGGGCTTGTCGGACGTTCAGGCTCGGGCAAATCCAGCCTTCTGAAGATCATGGCTGGCCTGGAACAGCCCCGAAAGGGGAAAGTGTTCTGGCGGGAAGGACGAGCTACTGCCCAGGCGCTCGAAACGGTGTCCATCATCCTTCAGGATGATGTTCTCTTTCCATGGCTGACAGTACGGGAAAATGTTCTTCTTGCTCTGGAGGCCAGACGTCAGCCCCGGGAAGAGCGGGAAAAAATTGCGGATGCCATCATCGAGGTCCTCGATATGGACGGATATGAAGGTGCCTATCCGAGAGAGCTTTCTGATGCTCTGGCAGAACGGGCCTCGCTGATCCGTGCTCTGGCACGGCAGCCTGAAATCCTTCTGCTTGATGAGCCTTTTCTCAATATCGATCATCTGAGCGCCGAAAACCTGCGAACAGACCTGATAGAACTGTGGCAGGAACATCGGCTGGGACCTTTGAAAGCCATGGTGCTGGCCACTCATGCCATTGAAGAAGCCGTGCTGATGTGTGACAGGATTTTACTGTTCTCATCGGGGCCAGGGCGTATCACGCATGAGATTGTTGTGCCCTTCCCCCATCCCCGGAATCGTCAGGACGATGATTTTCGCCATTTTGTGGACCAGATATATACATTGATGACCCTTCGGGCGCCCAGTGTTTCGGAGGCTGACCTTTCCACGCCCGATCAGGGAGAGGTTCAGGATGAAAGTGATTCCTTCATCGTGCTGCCCGACATTTCCATTGAACTTCTGGTCGGCCTCATGGAATCGCTGGAACATGCGCCCCTCTCTGGTCGGGCAGACCTGCCGGAGCTGGCCAATCAACTCCAGATGACTCTTGATGACCTTTTCCCGCTGGGTGAAACCCTGCAATTGCTGGATTTTGCAGAGCTGGAGGATGGAGACATCATGCTTACCAGCACGGGCCGTACCTTCGTGGAAGGCGATGCCGATGCGCGCCGGGACATCATGCGGACAGCCCTGCTCCATTCCGTCCCGCTGCTGAAGCTGATCCGCAGTACGCTGGATGAGCGGAGCAACCATGCCATGGATGCTGATATATTCCGCCGCAAGCTGGAAGATACCATGTCCACAACCTATGCCCGGCAGACAATGAATACAGCCATATCATGGGCCCGTTATGCCAATCTGTTTGGCTATGATGAAGAAACGGACCGTGTGCTGCTGGAATATGACGAGTGAAGGAACCTTTTTCCGCTCCTCCACTGTTTTCATGATGGAGAACTGATTATTTCAGCCGGTCCCGGTAGAGCTTGCGGGCCTTGGCAATCTTGGGGGCCACGACAGCGGCGCAATAGGCTGTTTCCGGGTTGCGGGCAAAATAATCATGATGGCTTTCTTCCGCCTCCCAGAAGTGGGCAGGTCCCTCAATGGAGGTGACAAGCGGTGCCTCCCAGATGTTCTGGGCTGCAATGTCGTCCCGGACTGTCCGGGCAACGGCCTGTTGGGCTTCATCACCAAAGATGACGGAGCGGTATTGCGTGCCTACGTCATTGCCCTGTCTGTTCAGCTGGGTCGGGTCATGGGTTGTGAAGAAAACCCGGAGAATATCTTCCAGACCAATTTCAGCAGGATTGAACACCACCCGTACTACCTCGGCATGGCCGGTCCTGCCGGTACAGACAGCTTTGTAGCTGGGATGCTCTACATGACCACCCGCGTACCCCGGTTTGGCAGAGATGATGCCCCTGAGGCCGTTGAAGATGGCTTCGACACACCAGAAGCACCCGCCCCCAAGGATGATGGATGATGTCTGTGTCATGGTTGCTCCTGTCCGTGTAAAATCGTGAGTGCCCTGCATATGGCCTTCAGCGGCCTGTATCGCTAGGGGGCAATCGCCATGCTTTTCATATCTTTCAATTTTTTTGTTTTATGTTACCGTTTCTTACTATAGAACGCCCTGAAAATATTTTTTTTGAAAGAGGTTTCCTGAATGCCTGCCTATCGTTCCCATACAAGCACCCGTGGCCGCAACATGGCAGGGGCCCGTGCGCTCTGGAGAGCGACAGGCATGAAGGATGGGGACTTCAGCAAGCCCATCATTGCCATTGCCAATTCCTATACCCAGTTCGTGCCCGGTCATGTCCATCTCAAGGACATGGGAGCTCTGGTGGCTTCGGCTGTGGAGGAAGCCGGTGGTGTGGCCAGGGAATTCAACACCATTGCCGTGGATGACGGTATCGCCATGGGGCATGGCGGGATGCTCTATTCCCTGCCCTCACGGGAACTGATTGCGGATTCCGTGGAATATATGGTCAATGCCCACTGTGCCGATGCGCTGGTCTGTATCAGCAACTGTGACAAGATTACACCGGGCATGCTCATGGCCTCGCTACGGCTGAACATCCCGACCGTTTTCGTGTCTGGCGGGCCAATGGAAGCTGGCAAGGCAGACATGGACGGCATTGAGCGGGCGGTTGATCTTGTGACCTCCATGGTGGCGGCAGCTGATGAACGTGTCAGTGATGACATCTCCGAACGTGTGGAACGATCCGCCTGTCCGACCTGCGGTTCATGCTCGGGCATGTTCACGGCCAATTCCATGAACTGTCTGACGGAGGCGCTTGGTCTTTCCCTGCCGGGCAATGGCTCTCTTCTGGCGACACATGCCAAACGTAAGGAGCTTTTTCTTGGGGCTGGCCGCCTGAGCGTAGAGCTGGCAAAGCGCTGGTATGAGGAAGGCGATGCAACGGCTCTTCCCCGTGGCATTGCTACGAAGGCGGCTTTCACCAACGCCATGACGCTGGACATTGCCATGGGGGGCTCCACCAACACGGTGCTGCATCTGTTGGCCGCAGCCCGGGAAGCCGGAGTCGATTTCACGATGAGTGATATTGATGCCCTGTCCCGGAAGGTCCCTCACCTCTGCAAGGTGTCGCCCTCCGTTGCTGATGTACATATGGAGGATGTCCACCGGGCTGGCGGGATTCCGGCCATTCTTGGAGAGCTGGATCGTGCCGGCCTGATTGATGCGGGAACGCCGACTGTGCACTCTCCTACGCTGGCGGCGTCCCTGAGGCGTTGGGACATCATGCAGAATCAGGATGAGGCGGAAGAGCTGTTCCGGGCAGCGCCTGGTGGTGTGCGGACGGTTGAGGCTTTTTCCCAGAACAGCCTGTACAGGGAGCTGGACCGGGACCGTCGGACCGGTGTTCTGCGTGACCGGAACCACGCCTTCTCGCAGGATGGCGGGCTGGCTGTTCTTTATGGAAATCTGGCGCTGGATGGCGCCATCGTCAAAACGGCAGGGGTTGCAGAACATATTCTGAAGTTCAAGGGGCGTGCCCGTGTCTTTGACAGTCAGGATGCTGCTGTGAATGCCATTCTGGGCAAGGAGATCATACCGGGTGATGTCGTGGTCATCCGGTATGAAGGGCCCAAAGGCGGACCGGGAATGCAGGAAATGCTCTACCCGACCAGCTATCTTAAATCCATGGGGCTGGGAGAATCCTGCGCACTGATTACTGATGGACGTTTTTCAGGCGGGAGTTCTGGGCTTTCTGTTGGTCACATGTCTCCGGAAGCCGCTGAAGGCGGTCTGATCGGCCTGGTGGAAGAAGGTGATGCCATTATCATCGACATTCCTGAAAGGCGTCTGCATCTGGAAGTGTCGGAGACAGAGCTTGAAGCGCGCCGTGCTGCCATGCATGGGAAGGGCTCTGCAGGCTGGCAGCCTCAGCGTGAACGTGTCGTTTCCACGGCTCTGAAGGCTTATGCGGCCATGACGACCAGTGCAGCCCATGGGGCTGTTCGGGATCTGTCCCAGATCATCGTCAAGAAGCTGTAATATCAGGGACGGCTGTCAGTACCGTCCCTCTCGATAAATCCCTTGCAATAAAAAAAGCCTGCCGTTTCAGGGCAGGCTTTTTTTTACTCTGATGGCAACGGGAAATCAGCTTATACGCCCCAGAGCTGTTTTCTGCTTGGCAAGCTCCTGCTGGAACGTCTCCAGCCGGTCACGATTTTCCTGAACAACCTCAGGCTTGGCACGGGCAACAAAGTTCTCATTGCCGAGCTTCTTTTCGACCTTGCCGATTTCCCCCTCAAGCCGTGTGATTTCCTTCTGGAGACGGGCTTTTTCCGCCTCAAGGTCGATCACACCCTCCAGCGGCAGGAAGATGGTTGCTTCATCCAGAATGAGCTGGGCAGCCATTTTCGGCGGCTCCCCTGCCAGTGGTGAAACTTCGGAGGCACGAGCCATCTGGTCGATGGCAGCCTGCCATTTACGGGCCCGTTCGAGCGTTTTTTCCGAAGCATCACGCAGCAGCAGCGGGGCTTTCTGGGATGGCGGAACATTCATTTCTGCCCGAACAGTCCGCACGTCACTGATCAACCGGATGACCCAGTTGACTTCATCCGCAGCGTCTTCAGCACCGGCAATCTGGGGAATCTCAGGCCAGCTGTCGGTCCCAAACGGTCCAGAATAACCCAGCTTCTCCCAGAGCGTGCTGGTCACGAATGGAATGACGGGGTGCATCATGCGCAGAATAATACCCAGTACATACGCACCAGCTGCCTTCAGCTCTTCTGCCTCCACACCACCGGCCCGGAAGGTCGGTTTGGAGAATTCCACGAACCAGTCACAGAAAATATTCCAGACAAAATTGTAACAGCAGCGTGTGTACTCATCAAAACGGGAGGCTTCCAGTGCCGCATCGGCTTGTGTCACGGCCTTGCGGGCTTCCTCCAGAATCCAGCGGGCCATGGTGGACTGGACTGCAGATGGAGTGAAACCGGGATTCGGTTTCACGCCATTCATCTGGAGGAACCGGGAGGCGTTCCAGAGCTTCGTGATGAAGGCTCTATGTTCTTCAACACGGGTACGGCCCAGCTTGATGTCCCGTCCCAGCCCAGCACCCGCAGCAATGGCAAGGCGGGTAGCGTCCGCCCCGTAATCGGCAATCAGATCCAGAGGATCAATACCATTGCCTCGGGACTTGGACATTTTCTGTCCCTTCTCATCCCGAACAAGGCCATGGATCAGTATTTTGCGGAAAGGAACCTTCCCCATGAAGTGAAGCCCCATCATCATCATCCGGGATACCCAGAAAAAGATGATGTCAAAGCCGGTGACCAGGGTGCTGGTTGGATAATAGAACTCCAGCTCTTCCGTCCTGTCCGGCCAGCCCAGTGTCGTGAACGGCCAGAGAGCCGAGCTGAACCATGTGTCCAGCACGTCTTCATCCTGCGTCAGGGTGATGGAAGGGCCAGCCTTCTTCTGGGCTTCTTCTTCCGTCTCTGCAACGTAGGTTTTTCCATCAGACCCATACCAGGCCGGTATCTGGTGACCCCACCAGAGCTGACGGCTGATGCACCACGGCTGAAGGTCCCTCATCCAGGCGAAGAAGGTATTCTCCCATTGTTGGGGTTCAAAGACCATTTCACCGGACTGGACAGCCTCAACGGCGGGCTGTGCCAGTCTGGGCGCATCGCAGTACCATTGCAGCGTCAGTCTCGGCTCCACAATGGCACCGCCACGTTCGGCTGTGGGTACCTGAAGCACATGGGGCTCGATTTTTTCCAGCCAGCCCATCTCTTCCAGCTTTTCAACGATCTTCTTACGGGCCTCATCACGGTGGAGACCTTCCAGAGCCTGGACGAACTCGATGTCGCTTATGCCAGCGTGGTCAGCCAGTTCGGCACGGATCTCATCCAGCCAGATGCAGGCGCTTTCATCCAGAATGGTCGGTGCTGGCAGGTCATGACGCTTTCCGACTTCGAAGTCATTGAAATCATGAGCTGGTGTGATTTTAACAGCCCCTGTTCCCTTTTCCGGGTCTGAATGTTCGTCTGCCACGACAGGGATGCGCCGCCCCGTCAGGGGAAGGATGATGGTCTGGCCAACCATGCTGGTATAGCGGTCATCTTCCGGATTGACGGCCACAGCCACGTCGCCCAGCATGGTTTCCGGTCGGGTTGTGGCAATCGTGATGGTTCCACCGTTTTCCAGAGGATAACGGATATGCCACATGGAGCCTTTTGTTTCCCTGTTCTCCACCTCCAGATCAGAAATGGCCGAGCGGAAAACAGGGTCCCAGTTGACAAGACGACGGTCCCGATAGATCAGCCCTTCTTCATGCAGCTGGACGAATACCTTGCGAACGGCGCGTGACAGACCTTCATCCATGGTGAACCGTTCACGGGTCCAGTCTGCCGAGGCACCAAGGCGGCGAAGCTGCTGGATGATGGTCCCGCCATATTCATTCTTCCAGTCCCAGACACGCTCAATGAAGCGGGGCCGACCAAGCTCTTTCCTGTTGATGCCTTCCTTGTCCAGAGCCCGTTCGACAACCATCTGCGTGGCGATACCGGCATGATCTGTACCGGGCTGCCAGAGAACATTGGCCCCTTTCTCCCTCTGCCAGCGGATAAGAATATCCTGGAGAGTGAAGGTCAGGGCGTGCCCGAGATGCAGTGTCCCCGTGACGTTGGGGGGCGGAAACATGATGGAATAAGGTGAGCCACCTTTCCCGGGGTCCGCCCTGAACGTCCCGGCATTTTCCCACAATCTGTAAAGCGTGGTTTCGTAATCGGCGGGGATGAAGGCCTTTTCCAGATCGGAAGGAATCAGAGAAGAGTGTGCATTCTGTTCGGACATGGTTTCCCGGGTCATGATGTAGCGTGTCAGAGGGTGATGTTCATATCACCGGCATGAAAACTTGCCGATAGGCAGAGGCGAAAAACCCCTCCCCCATTTATCGGCCTGGCTGGTTCACCTGATAATCCCCAACGCCCCAGAGGCGGTTTTTAACGGCATGATAATAGGCTTTTTCATCATACAGGGGGACATTCAGTTTCAGGTCCACAGCGGTGAGATGGCCCATGGCACGGGCAATGTCGTAGGAGGAGGTGACCAAGGATGTCACGCTCTGGATGAGTGCACGCTGTGACTGCAACAATGTCGCCTGCTGCTGGAGGACGGACAGGGTTGTTGCCGTGCCGACAAGAGCCTGCCTTTCGACACCGGCAAGGGCCGCCATATTGGAGGAAACGGCAATCTGGTGGCTGCGGAGCGTGTCCTTGATGGACATGTAGGTCTGCCAGCTTTCTGATGTCTGCTCCAGGGCAGACCTGCGCTGGACATCCACCTCATTGCGGGCTGCGATGGCCGTCTGGCGGGCCTGCCGGACGGCTGCATATTCACTCCCTCCCTGATAGAGGGGAATCTGGAGGTTGAGCGTGGCGTATTTGTTGTCCTGCAGGGACTGGTCCTGCCCCTGATCTTTTGAACGCTGATAAGCCACTCCGGCAGAAAGTTTGGGCATGATGGCCGACATCTGGAGGGAGATGTTGTCTTTCTGCTGTGCTTCATTGAAGAGTGCGGCGATCACGTTCGGATTGTTCCGCACGGCCTCTGCTACGGCTTCCTGTTCCGTACGGACAGGCAGGGCCAGAGGCTGTGGTGGAACGAGGTCTGGTGGGGCCGGCACACCAACGACCTGGAGATAGCTGGCCTGGGCTGCCTGCACGGCACCTTCTGTCTGATGACGTTCGGCCGTGGCTGTTGCAAGGGCACCCTGCGCCTGCGCCACGTCTGTCCGGCTCAGTTCCCCGAGGCGGAAGCGCCTGTTCGCTGCATCCAGCTGGGCCCGCAGAGCCCTCTCATTATTGATGCTGACCTGGAGGAGCTGAAGATTGGCGACCAGACGGACATAGGCATTCATGGCCCCGTAAAGGACCTCCTGCTCCGTTTCTATCAGCCGAGCTCTCTGGGCAAAAATCTGGTTGCGGGCCATATGGATGCTCGCAACCGTTTTTCCGCCCTGATAGATGGGCTGGGTCAGCGATACGGTCGTGTTGTAACCGCCACTGTTATAATGCTGGATGTTGGGCAGCCTGACAGTCTGGCCATTGATCTCGGTCTGCTGTGTGTAGCGGCTGCTGCCCTTGTAGTAGGTCAGTGACCCATTGGCCGTAATGGTTGGTCGCCACCCCGCCTCTGCTGCGGACATCTGCTCATCAACAGAGCGGAGCTGCGCCCGGGCCTCCCGAAGCTGGGGGTTCGTCAGATAGGTCAGAGCCAAGGCATCTTTCAGGGTATGAGGGACGAACTCCGGGTTGCCATTGGGATTTGTAACCGCTGTCTGGGCATGGCCATGCTGGCACAGGAGCCCGGCTCCAACACATAGGCCCAGCCCCATCTTCATCGATTTTCTAATTTTTGAAAAAAAATGGGGCGGGAGTTTCATGCTCGTTAATCTGCCGGTTTGGTCGTCTGTTTCGGAAAAGATGTGCAAGAGGGACTATAAGGGAGAATCTCACTGAAAATAAGCGAAAAATGCCCTGTATCGTTTTCTCCCTATTGACCTGTGAGTAATAATCCTTATTAAGGACACACACCTGAGGTCTGGTGGCAGAATGGCTATGCATCGGACTGCAAATCCGCGTATGTGGGTTCGATTCCCGCCCAGACCTCCATGGTGTTATCCCGATACGTCCCAGACACGTTGAGAAACAGCCATTCTCGGGGTAGCGACTATTCCGATTAGTCCCGGTGTATCCCACAATTTTGGGGGTATATCAGGGGGTAATATTTCTGGGGAATTTCCCTTTTTGATGACGGTTTTTTGTGTGGTCGCAGGCCACACAGGCGCTTCATGGAATTTCAGATTTTACCTCGTCCAAGCTGTTTCTCCCGAAACATGACGAAAAAGGGTGCGGCTTGGCAAAACATGGAGCGAATGGAACAGGGCCCTCGATCAGACCTGCATTTTTTCAGAAAATCATATCATGATGAAGGAAGGGAGCATCCTCTTTCTGGATGACTCCCTTCCCCTCATTCAGATCAAGCAGTTTCTGCCTGTTTGCTGGCTGTTTTGCTGGCATAAGCAGCGGCAGCACCGTACAGGCCAGGCTGCGGATGTGTGATGATTTTCACCGGCATTTCGCTCATCATGGTTTCGAAACGCCCCTTGGCGATGAACCGCTCAGCAAAGCCGGAATGCGGTAGAATATTTGCCAGACGCTGGCCCAGCCCACCGGCCACAACAACACCATGAGCCCCATGGGCAAGAGCCAGGTCCCCGGCAACAGCTCCGAGACTCAGGAAGAAGCGCTCCAGTGCTGCGGCGGCCAGATTGTCCGTTCCTTCCATCGCTGTGGTCCACAGGGTGCGGTTGTCCTTGATGGTGATGGGACGATCCTGAAGTTCTGCAATGACTTCATACAGGTTGGTCAGGCCCGGCCCTGAGACGATTCTCTCAACAGAAACACGACGGAAACGTTCACGAAGCGCCTGAAGGATATGATCTTCCACCGCATCCAGAGGCGAGAAGTCCATGTGCCCACCTTCCGTTGCGATCACATGATATCCATCTTCGCCACGCAGAAGGCTTGCAACCCCCAGCCCCGTACCCGGACCAAGAATGGTGATGGTCCCCTCGGAGGGAAGATCAACATCTGGACCACACAGGTGGTTCATGTATTCCGGGCCAACCTGGGCCACAGCATGACCAATCGCTCCGAAGTCGTTCACCAGAACGAAATCATCCAGCTTCAGGCGGCTGCCAAGCTGGGCCGGCTGGATGATCCACGGATTGTTGGTCATCTTGAGGACTTCGCCATTGATCGGACAGGCCACGGCAATGCCCGCTTCCCGGGGAATGGGGCGCCCCAGTGACCGGCCAAAAGCCTCCCATGCCAGCGCCAGGGAAGCGTGCTCGGCACATTTGAGTGTCGTTGCTTCCCCGAGAGACACCACCCGACCATCCTTGATTTCAGCGATGGCAAAGCGGGCATGGGTTCCGCCGATATCAACGGCAACAATTTCTTTCATACGTTTATCCCTTCAATACGCAGAGAGATGTGCTGCCCCATTTTCCCATGCCCCCTTCCTGTCTGCAAGCACCTGACCTGTAAGGTTTTCTTCAATTATTGGTGGGCAGTCTTTTCATGTTCAGGATGCTGCATGACATCCAGCCGCCGCAGGATGCGATGGGCGATAGGACGGGGAAGGACCATCTCCAGCAGACGGGTCAGCTGGAACACCCACGGGAATACGAGAACCCCCCTGCCCTGATTGATGCTGCGGGCGATTTTGCGGGCTGCTTTCTCCACCGGCACGAGGAAAGCCTGCTCACCGTCCAGCCGCTGGCTCATGGGGGTATCCACAAAACCTGGAGCGATCAGGCAGACACGGACATTATGAGGTGTCATGGCTGCCTGGAGGGCCGTGCTGAAGCGTCCCAACCCTGCTTTGGAGCCACTATAGACTGTGGCCAGCGGCAGATCATGGAAGGAAGCGACAGACCCCATCAGGGCGATGCGGCCATGACGACGGGCTGCCATGCGGTTTGCCATTTCGGTGGCCATGGCCACAGGGGTGGCAAAATTGACCATGGACATTCTGAGGGCTGTCTCTGCTGATTCAGCAAGGGCGCCATGAGGCCGGATGTCCGCCATCCCGGCTGAGAGGATCAGGATGTCGATCGGCAGCTGGTCATCGGTATAGGCAAGGGCTTTCAGGGCCTCATCGGCCTGTGTCAGGTCGATGCTGAAGATGTCCACGCTGGCACCTTTTGCACGCACTGCGGACGCCGTTTTTCCCAGCCGCTCTTCACTCCGTCCCCACAGTGTCAGATGTACGCCGGGACGGGCATAATACTCCGCCAGAGCCGCCCCGATGCCGCTGGAAGCGCCAGTTATGAGGATGTGATGCCGAGGCATCGTTGAGTTTTTTTCTGGTCTGGACATGAAGCCCCTTTCATTTTTGCCCTCTAGCGGGAAGGCTCGTGTACGAGTATAGCCATTGCTATGCAATGTGAAGCGCCAAACTCTCAATCTGCCAAGGTCGATGTTCGTCCCGTGACCACACGGGGAGATTTACGTCGTTTTATCACACTTCCGCGCCATATCTATAAAGGAATGGACGGCTTCGTCCCCCCGCTGGACATGGAGCAGAGGCACCTGCTCAGCCCCAAGGAATCCCCGGTTTTCCGCCATGCGGAGATACAGTATTTCTTGGCTTGGTGCGATGGTCGCCCCGTTGGACGAATCGCCGCGATTGTCGATCATAAGGCAATTGATCACTGGCAGGAAGTTATTGGGCAGTTTGGTGCGCTTGATGCCATTCCTGAACGGGAGATTGTCTCAGCCCTTCTACAGGCTGTTGAGGATTGGCTGAAAAAACGGCAGATTTCCAAGATACGCGGCCCAGTCACGCTGAGCGGAAATGCGGAGACCGGGACCATGGTGGAAGGGCAGCGCTCCGCCCCCATGATTGCCATTCCCTGGCACCCGAAAGGTCTGGATGCCCTCATCCGTCAATGTGGATATGAGAAGGCGCAGGACCTGCTGAGCTACCGGCTGGAGTTGGATGGAACGACGGAAGAGCGCTTCAAGGTTCCAGGCAATCTGAGACTCGGTGAAGGGCGGCTCAGCACGATTACGACCCGCAATCTTTCCAAGAAGGAAATCACTACCCAGGGAGAGGTGCTGCGGAAGCTGTATAATGATGCCTGGTCACATAAGTACAATTTTGTGCCCATGCAGGATTACGAAATGACGGCCATGATCGAGCAGATCAAGCCGCTCCTGCGCCCTGAGCATTATGTCCAGATTGATCAGAATGGCGAACCGGTTGCCATGGCCATGGTTCTTCCCAATCTCTACGACATTGCGGGGGATCTGGGAGGAGCACCATCACCTCTTGGGTGGATGCGGCTTGGCTACCGGCTGGCAACGCACCGTTTTCGGTCGGCCCGTGTGATTCTGCTGGGTGTTTCCAGCAAAATGCGCGGAACGATGCTTGGGTCGCTTCTGCCTTCTCTCGCCATTGTGGAACTGATGCGTCGTGGTCATACGCTGCCTTACAAATGGGTTGAACTTGGCTGGGTTCTGGAGAGTGATGTCGGAATGAGGAATCTGGCGGAATCTCTCGTGCCTCATCCACATAAAACACATCGTCTTTACGAAAAAAATCTTTCTGCCTGATGAGGCTGGGTGGAGGAAGTGCCCTTCTTCCTCCATCATGGTCTGGCAGTGATCAGAAATGCTGCCAGCCGGTCCGTGAGAAATTGATGGGGGCGTGCTGTCTGTCCAGCATGGTCACGCCTTTGCCTTCTGTCACCATGCCCACTTTGGTGAGGGGCACGCCGTGCTGTCTGCAATGGGCCTGCAAAGCGTCCTCGCTGGCGGCGGGGCAGGTCAGTAGAAGTTCGTAATCATCCCCTCCGAGGAGGATTATCTCCCGGTGAGTCGTCATATGGGCAGCAACCTCAGGGACAAGAGGCAGCTTTTCTTCAAAAAGGGTGATGGCCACACCAGATTCTTCGGCAATATGGCCAGAATCCTGCAACAGACCGTCCGAGATATCCATGGCGGCACTGACGATACCATACAGGGAAAGGCCGGTACGAGGTGTCGGTATACGATAGGCCTCTACAAGAGAAGCGTCCCCTGTCGCCAGTTTGCCCAGTCGGATCTGCAATCCCAACGCAGCCCGCCCGAGACTGCCGGTAATCCAGACACCATCTCCTGCTCTGGCACCATCACGGCGTAAAACCTGTCCCCGCTGGACTGACCCCAGAATGGTGACATTCAGCATCAGCGGGGAAGGACTGCCAGTTGTGTCGCCTCCCAGAAGAGAAATGTCATACTGTTTCTGATCCGCTGCCAGCCCGGCAGCAAATTCCGTAAACCAGGCTTCATCATAATGCCGTCCTGGCGGAACACTGACATTCAGCATGTAATGGCGTGGCCGGCTGCCCATGGCAGCCAGGTCTGAGAGATTGCAGCGTAGCAGCTTGCGGGCAATCGTCCCTGCCGGATCATCTGGGAGGAAATGAAGCCCCTCAACCATGGTATCGCTGGAGAGAACAAGTTCTTCCCCTGCTGGGAGAGCCATGGTTGCTCCATCATTGCGAAGCTCCATGGCGCCCGGCCCTGCAAGCGGACGGAAATGCCGGGCTATGAAGTCAAACTCGCCCATCTGTACCGTCCTTTACCGTGCGCCCTGCTCTCCGCCCAGCTGACGGGCAAATCTGTCCAGAATGCCATTGACCATCTTCGGTTCATCCCCACTGAAAAAGCCATGGGCGACATCCAGATACTCATTGATGGCAACCTGGGCTGGCAGCCCTGTCATCATTTCTCCAATAGCCGTGCGCAACAGGGCACGCAGGACAGGGTCAAGACGGTCCATCGGCCAGCTTTCAGGAAGCAGTGCTGTCAGAGTCGTGTCGATGGCATCCTGTTTCAGCACGGCATTGCGGACAAGCTCTTCCAGCAGGTTCAGGTCGGCATCAGGAATATGGCCATCTTCAAAACAGGCCGTAGAGGCAACATGCCGGTGCCGGATGAACTCCATGAGGACACTCTCGGGATTGGCACCTGTCTGTTCGCACTGATACAGGGCCTGCGTGGCTGCCATGCGGGCAATTGTCCGGCTGCGTTTACGTGATGTAGTGGATGACGGTTCGGTCATGGGGTCTCCTGAGAGGGGGGATTGGCGGGGCTGTTCATATCGACAAGAATTTTGGAGAACGCCTCAATCTCCCGAAAATCTTTATAGACACTGGCAAAGCGGACATAGGCAACGCCATCAATCTCACGCAGCGCATCCATGACGAGCTCTCCGATCCTGTAGGATGGGATTTCCTGTTCGCCGGAGGCTTCCAGCTGTCTGACAAGGCCATTCAGCAGGCGCTCCTGCTGTACCTCATCGACAGGCCGTTTCCGCAGGGCAATCCGGATGGACCGGGCCAGTTTGTCACGATCGAAAGGAATGTGGCGACCATCGGCCTTGATGACGGTCAGTTCACGCAGCTGCACACGTTCAATGGTGGTGAAGCGTTGCGCACAGGCACAGCAGACACGCCGACGGCGGATGGCAGCACCATCTTCTGCCGAGCGGCTATCCTTGACCTGCGTTTCCTGATTTCCGCAAAAAGGGCAGTACATGGCATAATCCGAAAAGCAACCAGAGCAGGGTCTTTCTTGACCCCGCCTGCTGCACAGTTTATCGGAAATGGCAGCATTGAGGAATATGAAAGGGCTTTTTTCTTTATGATTGCCCTGTCTTTTCCCAGGCCATATGGCAGGAGCGAGGATCATGAACAGGACAGGACGCAACTCCCTGACAATAGCAGCCCTGCTGATCGGTCTCGGGCTGGAAAGTGCCGCCGCTACCGACAGCGGTGTAGCCCCCCCGCCTCTTTCCCTGAAGAGCATCACCATCAATGATGCCGCGCTGCACACACGCTACAGGGAAGCTCCGTTTGCTTTCGGGACATTCTCGCTGAGCAATCATGGGGTAACGGACATGCTGCTGCGCGGTATCACATCTCCCGGATGCAATTCCGTCACGTCGAACCGGAACAGCCAGGTTGCGATCCAGTCTCCCCGGCAGACATATGATATTTTCCAGCGCATGGCTGTGCCGCATGAAGGGACGCTCGTTTTTCCGACAAGTGGCTATCATCTGATCTGCCACGGACTGAAAGTCCCCTATCAGGCTGGCAGCAAACTTGATTTCACGTTTCATTTTCAGGATGTGGGAGACGTGACGGCTTCGTTTGTCATGCAGCCGATTGTGGAAGAAAAACACGTCGGCCCCTGATGCTCCCCTTTTCAGGGAGCTTCCTGCAGAATGGCCAGAACCGCATCGCCGTAACGTTCGATCTTGCTCTGACCAACCCCACGGATGTCTCCCAGTTCCTGCCTGTTGGTTGGACGGGCCCGGATGATCTCCCGCAAGGTGGCGTCACGAAAAATGATGTAGGGCGGGATTTCCTGCTGGTAGGCTTCTTCCCGCCGCCACATCTTCAGCGCCAGGAAATGGCGATATTCTTCATCGGAAAGCCCTTCATTGGGGTCATTCCGTGGCGTGTCTCCCATGCTGGCCATGTGGCGTGACGTTGCATCTTCCCTCAGGCTGACGGACACCTCTCCCCTGAGAATGGGCCGTGCTGTCTCCCGCTTCAGTCCCAATCCGCCATGATCCCCCACCATGCCAATCGCACCACGGGCTATGAGCTGCCGGATGACCATGCGCCACCAGACATCCGTTCTGTCTTTCCCAATCCCGAAGACTGAAAGGTGCTGAAGGGCGTGGCGTTCCACCGCTTCTGTCATTTTGCCCTTGAGAACAGCAATGAGCTGCACGGCTCCAAACCGTTCGCCTGTCCTGTATATGGTGGAGAGAACCTTTTGTGCTGCTTCAGTGGCATCAAAGGTAGAGGGAGGATGCAGACAGTTATCGCAATGGCCGCAGGGTTCATGCAGCGTTTCACCGAAACAGGCCAGAATGGCCTGGGTCCGGCAACCTGTTGTTTCTGTCAGGGAAATCATGCTTTCCAGCCGTCCCTGCATCGCCCGTTTTTCCGCCTCCGGCACCTGGGCTTCTTCCAGCCAGTAGCGGGCTCTGGCGACACCTTCTCCGCTGTAAAGCAGAAGAGTATGCGATGGTTCACCGTCACGTCCAGCACGGCCTATCTGCTGGTAATAGCCCTCTGGTGACGTCGGCATGTCCAGATGGATGACGGTGCGGACATCTGGGCGGTCGATGCCCATGCCAAAAGCTATGGTTGCCGCAACGATCATGGGCTCACCAGAACGGAACCGCAACAGGACATTCTTCTTGTCGGCGGGGGACATGCCAGCATGAAAAGCAAAAGCTGTATGGCCTTTTTCACGCAGCTGCCGGGCCAGTGTTTCCGTCTTCTTGCGGCTACCGCAATAGACGATGGCCGCACCCTGTCCCATATGGCGGTCCAGTGCATCCAGAACCTGACGTGTCTCCGAGTGTTTGGGCTGGGCCTGAAGAAACAGGTTGCTCCTGTGGAAACTGCCCATCAGTATGTGAGCCTGGGGCATGTCCAGAGCCGCCAGCATGTCACTTCGTGTGCGAGGGTCTGCCGTGGCTGTCAGCGCAATGCGGGGAACTCTGGGGAACAGCTGCTTCAGATTGGCCAGCTCTCGATATTCCGGCCGGAAATCATGGCCCCAGGCGGAAACGCAATGCGCTTCATCAATAGCAATGAGCGACAGGCTGCATCGCCGCAGCAGGTTGAGGCTGTACGGTGTCAGCAGTCTCTCGGGTGAAATATAGAGGAGGTCGAGCTGATCACAGAGCAGATCCTCCCGGACTGTCTGCTGATCCTGATACTCCATTTCGGAATGAAGGGCTGATGCCCTCACCCCGAGCTGCCTCAACCCGGCAACCTGATCTTCCATCAGGGCGATCAGGGGGGAGATGACGAGCCCAACCCCTTTGCGGCAGAGAGCCGGTACCTGATAGCACAGGCTCTTCCCGCCGCCTGTTGGCATGAGGACGAGAACGTCCTCCCCTTTCATGACGGCCTGAACGGCACTCTCCTGAAGGCCCCGGAAGCTCTCAAAACCAAAAACCCGGTGCAGGACAGCTTCAGGAGTTTCACCAACATGACGGGGAAAGCGATCAATGGGGTTCCCTATTCCTTCGCAGGGTTCCCCGTCATGCTGATCGTGCTCCTGAATCAATGTGCGCCCAGATGGACCGTGACACGACGGAAGGCGACGCGTGAATTCTCGACATCTGTTGGCACGAAGGGTTCCTTGCGGATATCCTCACGCTTGATGCCATCCCGCACCAGCACATCAACCACAGAATCCGCACGGGCATCTGCGAGTTTTTTCAGCACGTCCGCATCCTCATTTTTCCCGGCAGAACCGGAAACCGTGATGTGCGAGATATTCCGTTTGTGGGCGGCATCAACGGCGCTGGCGATGATGGCCTCCCCTGTGGGGCTGAGGGTCACAGACTCCGTATCAAAAAACACGACATAATCATCCCGCGGCGGATGCGATACGCAGCCAGCCAGAAGCCCGGCCACCATGAGGGAGGTCGCCCCCACGGGAGCAAGACGACGCATGAAAGCAGAAACCTTCTTCATGGGAGCATCCTTCTCGTTACCTATGGAAAATGATCATCTTTAACTGCCCGTGCTTTGAGCTCCGGTCAATATGGGTCTGGGCCCTGGGAGTGGTAAAAATGCATCCATGGCTCAAAGAGGCTGGGACTTCAGGCGTCCCTCATGGAGGGTCCAGAGGTGATCCAACTGTTCCACTCCTGTAAGACGATGGGTAATCAGCAGGATGGTACGGGAGCGGTCCAGCTGGTTGAGTGTTGCCAGAAAGGCACGTTCCGTCTCCAGATCGAGCCCGGTACCGGGTTCATCAAGGATCAGTACCGGGGCTTCAGAAAGCAGCACGCGGGCCAGAGCAATGCGGCGCCCCTGCCCGCCGGAAATGTGGGACCCGTTTTCACCAATCCAGCTATCCAGCCCATCAGGCAGGGAACGCACGAAATCAGCAATCTGCGCCTGTTCCAGAGCAGCCCAGAGGGCTTTGTCAGAAAAGCCCTCCCGTCCCAGAAGCAGATTGGAGCGGATTGTGTCGTCAAAAAGATGGCTTGCCTGAGAGAGCCATGCCACCTGCTCCCGCAGGGCCTCGGTCTGGATGGAAGCCATGTCCTGCCCACCCAGTGTAATGCTTCCTTCCTGAGGCGCCACGACCTTGAGCAGCAGCGCTGCAAGACTGGACTTCCCGGCACCTGATGGTCCGACAAGTGCGGCCCTTTCCCCTGCCCGGAGTCTGAAATTCACATTCTGCAGAACGGGTTTTTCCGGTGTCCAGCCAAAGGTGACGTCCCGCCCTTCAATCTCATGGCCAGCGGGGGCAGGCGCTGTTCCTTCTGCGGGAGTGCCTTCAGGCATGACCGTGGCATCCACCACACGTTCTGCCGCATGGCGGATGCGCCCGAAAAGAAGGCCTGCCCTTGGTAGATCCACGATGCTGTCCAGAGCAGTCATGACAACAAAAAGAATGGTGATGCCCATGACAGCCTGCTCTTCAGGGAAGAAGACTCCCGCACATCCTGCCAGAGCAAGGATGATCCCCAGGCGGGTCAGCAACAGGGAGATGGCATGGATGTGTGCCATGGCCTGTCCCTGTCGACGCTGCACGGTGTAAAAGGCTTCCTCTGCGGCCAGAAACCGCTCTGCAGCGGCATCTTCCTGCCCGAAGATGCGCAATTCACGCATCCCTCCCACGAGATCAAGGGCCTGATTGTTCATGTCAGCCTGCGCCTGTTGCAGCTCTGGCCCCCAGCGATAGGACAGTTTCGCCATGAGTGCCGGCAAGGCAAAGGCGACCAGGCAGAAAATGACACCGATACTGAGTGCCAGGAGCAGGCTTCCCTTCAGACAAACCCAGATGACGATGGGCAGACTGAACAGCGCCGTTGCCAGCGGGACCAGAATACGCAGATAGAGACTGTCCAGACTCTGCACATCGGCCACGAGGCGGGAGAGCAGATCACCAGAACGCCGGAAGCCCAGCCCAGCTGCGGCTCCTTTGGCCAGATTTCTGTAAAACCAGAGGCGGATGTCTGCAAGAACCCGAAAGGTGGCGTCATGCGTGGCCAGACGTTCCAGATAGCGGAGAATGATACGGGCGGCGCCAGCAAAGCGGAGGATGCCAAAGGCAACGACCCCACCAATGGCGATCAGCCCGAGGCGGGAGCCGGTCTGCCCCATGAGCAGGAAAGCGGCACAGACGGAAAGTTCGGCCAGAACCAGCCCGATAAGCAGGCGTCCCCCACGGGCTTTCCATACATTCCATAATGGCTGCAATTGCCTCATGCCAGTGTCTCCTGTTCCGTAAGCCGTCCCGTCTCCATGGTAAGACGCACGGTCTCACCAATATTGTGGAACTGGGGCGAATGGGTGGAAATCAGGGCTGTACGACCCTTCAGCAGCCCCCGGAGAGACATGAGGATGTCCTGCTCCGTCATGGGGTCAAGATGGGCGGTAGGTTCATCCATGATGAGCAGCGGGGCATCTTTCAGGAAGGCACGGGCGATGGCGATCCGCTGGGCCTGCCCACCTGAAAGGCCGAATCCTCCCTCACCCAGTCTTGTCTCCAGCCCATCAGGAAGCAGGGGCAGATATCCCGTGATGGAAGATGCTTCCAAAGCCGCCTGAAGCTGCTTTTCAGACGCTTCAGGTGCAGCGAACATGATATTCTCACGCAGCGTACCTGCAAAAATGACCGGCTTCTGACCAATCCAGCTGATCTGTTGCGTGATTTCTGCCGGGCCCAGCGCCTGGAGGTCGACACCGCCAAGACGTATGGAACCTTCGAGGGGTCTGATGAAACCCAGCAGCATTTCAATGAGGGTTGATTTTCCAGCTCCTGATGGGCCTGTCAGCAGGGCCACGTCACCCGCCTTGAGCTGGAATGACACATCGTCAAGCGCCAGTGGCCGATCCTTTACCCACTGATAGGAAACCCCCTGCACATCAAGCTCAATACCCCGAGCCGTCCGCTCGGCACGTGGCTGGTCAGCAGATGTGCCAGCTGCCATTTCTGGCAGGGTCGGCAGTTTCTGTATGGCCTCGCCGCTGCTGGTAATCTGTGCCCTGTCCTGATAGGCTGCTGAGAGTGCACGGAATGGCGCAAAGGCTTCTGGTACCATGAGCACGGCAAACAGGATGCTGGTTGTCTGCGCAACAGACCCGCCATGCATGAGACCGTGGCGCTGGTCGATCACGATCCAGACCAAGGCAACGATCATGGCAACATCAGTGGATGCTGATGTCAGAAAGGCCAGACGCAGCACTTTCATGGTCCGCTGTCGCAGTTCATCAGCAGCCTGCCCCAGGCCTTGGGCATCTTTTTCCGCATTGCCGGAAAGAACGATGGTAGCAATGCCCCTGATCCTGTCCAGAAAACGGACCTGGAGGCGGTTGAGGGCAAGAAGCTGACGGCGTGAGGCAATGGCTGTAGCAATGCCGAACACGGCCTGGAAAAAAGGAAGGGAAAGGCAGCATCCCCCCAGAATGAGCCCTGCCCGGTGATTCTGCCAGAACACAACAAGAACGACAGACCACTGCGCTACCACCCAAAGGGCCGAGGCAGGCAACCAGCGGGCAAAATAGCCCTCCAGCGCTTCGATGCGGTCTGTCAACAGAGACGCCAGTGCAGCACTGTGCTGATGCCGGAGCAGCGCCGGCCCCTGTGCAAAAAAGCGGGACAGCAGCTCGCGCCGCAGGCGTTTGCGGGCCAGCTCACCACTGGAGACAGCCAAGTGTTCCTGCACATATCCCAGAATGACACGGACGACAGACATGGGGATGAACATACCCAACCAGCGGGCATCCAGCCTCCCCCCGCCTGCCAGCAGGCCTGCCAGAATGGAGGCCAGGCTCCATACCAGCACCATTCCGGCAAGGACGTTGCACATTCCGATCAGGGCCATACACATGGTGGCTGGGCGATTGGCGCCATTCTGCTGCCGTACCCAGCCTTTGAGCATCTTCTTGTCTGCCTTCATGGGGAGACATATACAGAGGAAGCGGGGAAAAGAAAAACAGACAGAGTAAAAGTTTTCCATCGGAAAAATCTTTCTTTCACCTCTTCATCCGTTCCATATTGCAAATCTGCTCCGGTTTCTTCACATCAGGCCCATGTCTGCACCAATCCTCAATCTACAGAACATTTCATATACTCTGGGTGGCCGTCCGTTGCTGGACGGTGCCACGCTCTCCGTGTTGCCGGGTGAACGGCTCTGCCTTGTCGGGCGAAATGGCTCGGGCAAATCCACCCTGCTCCGCATTGCAGCGGGGGAGCTGGAACAAGATGATGGCGAGCGTTTCCTCCAGCCAGGGCTGAAAGTACATTATCTGCCGCAGGAACCCGACCTTTCTGAGTGGGACACGGTTTTCGATTATGTGACGGCGGAGCTGGACGAGACAGCCCATTACCGGGCCCGAGCCATGCTGAGTGAGCTCGGCATGGATGGTCGTGAAAAATGTGCCAGTCTTTCTGGAGGGGAAGCACGCCGAAGCGCCCTTGCCCGGGCTCTGGCAACTGAGCCGGACCTTCTCCTTCTGGATGAACCGACCAACCATCTGGACCTCCCCTGCATTGCCTGGCTGGAGCGGGAGCTTCTGGCCTCGGGAGCGGGGATGATCATCATCAGTCATGACCGCCGCTTTCTGGAAACATTGTGCAAGGCAGTCATTTGGCTGGATCAGGGGGGCACGCAGAGGCTGGACGCCAGCTTCGCCCATTTCGAATCATGGCGGGACGAGCAGATTGAGCTTGCCGAACGGGCAGCGCACAAGCTGGACCGTCAGATTGCCCGTGAGGAAGACTGGATGCGCTATGGCGTCACAGCACGCCGAAAGCGAAATGTCCGTCGTGTTGCTGAACTGGCCGCCCTGAGGGCGGAGCGGCGTGATCTTGCCTCCCGCCAGAGAGGCTCCCTGAAGCTGGAAGCCAGTGAGACGGAGAATACCAGCAAGATTGTCATGGCTGCGGAAGGTGTTGGCTGGGCCTATCCGGAGCGTCCCCTCATCCGTGATCTGACGCTGAAGGTGACCAGAGGCGACCGGTTGGGAATCTGCGGGGCCAATGGGGCCGGGAAAACGACGCTTCTGCGCCTGCTGACCGGTGAGATGACCCCACAGGCCGGTGAAATCAGGCGTAGTCCGTCCATCCAGATGGTGACGCTGGACCAGCAGCGCAGCGCCCTGGATGGCGACCAGAGTGTGGCCAGCTTCCTGACGGACGGACATGGCGAGATGGTACAGGTCGGCACGGAAAAACGGCATGTCATTGGGTACATGAAGGACTTCCTCTTCCGGCCGGAACAGGCCCGCACGCCAGTCAGCCATCTCTCCGGGGGAGAACGGGGGCGGCTGGCGCTGGCGGCTGCCTTGGCCCGTCCTTCCAATCTGCTCGTGCTGGATGAGCCTACCAACGATCTGGACCTTGAGACGCTGGATATGTTGCAGGACATGCTGGGCGATTATGCTGGGACGGTTCTGCTCGTCAGTCACGATCGTGATTTTCTGGACAGACTGGCAACCTCAACTCTGGTGGCAGAGGGTGATGGCAGCTGGATTGAATATGCTGGTGGCTATTCAGACATGCTGGCCCAACGCAGGGGCCGGTCTCCCGTAGAGAGACGCCAGAAAGACACGGCCCCCTCCTCCAGCGATACAGGTTCTTCCCCTGTACGTACTGTCAAACAGACCGTCAAACTGAGCTACAAGGAACAACGGGAGCTGGACCGGCTGCCTGAGCTTCTTGAAAAACTTGAAAAAGACGCCACGCTTTGCCGGAATGCTCTGGCTGACCCCGGGCTGTACAACCGGGACCCTGTCCGGTTTGAAAAGATTACGGCTGCGCTGGAAGACACCGAGACAAAGCTGCGCCAAGCGGAAGAGCGCTGGGTTGAGCTTGAAAGCAAACGGGAAGAACTGCTGGAAAACTGATCTTCGGCAAAGGTCCTTCCAGCCTGCAATGGCGGGCTGGAAGGACATGCCGTTACAGGCGGTTGATGAGACGTTCCTTGGCCTTGGCGAATTCAGCTTCTGTCAGGGCGCCACGGTCTTTCATCTGGGCGAGCTGCTCCAGCGTTTCAGTTGGCCGGTCAGAAGATGATCCTCCAAAAGATTGGGTCCGATCATGTGCCTGATAGGGGCCCCAGCCCTGTCCATCCTGAAATGCGACCAGTTTTTCTTTTGGCCAGAGTGCCCAGATGAGCAGGCCGATCCAGAAGAACCCTGTCCACCCAGCAAAGACATTCAGACCGATGAGAAGCCATTTCTGGGGATGCTGCCGCATGATGGCAATGATGCTGGGCAGGAAATACAGCGCCAGCATGGAGAGCATGAGGATGGCGAAGATCAGCAGGCTCAGATAAGGATTTATGGCGTTGATCTGCTGCGTGTAGTCAGTCATGTCCATGATGATTGTCCCTTCATGTCGTAAGGAAATGCACTATAGTGTCCTGATCAGTCGATCAGACCTGCATGCCGGATCAACTCCTGCGCAGCCCGTATCTCTTCACCAACTCTCAGGGCAGCGTCAAGAGCCCTGAGACCGGCCTGTCCATCCACCATCACGGGAGCACCATCCAGACAGGACGCCACAAAAGCATCATGCTCGGCAGCCAGGTTGTCATGGTCATGCCACCGCACACTCTGCCGCCGGAAGCCATTGCTGCCCGGGAGGGGTATTCCTTCATGACGGTTTATGAAAACCAGCTGTCGACTCATGAAATCCGCCGAGAGATAGCCTTCCTGAGAGAAAAGACGCATTTTCCGTTCGGTCTTGAGAGAAATGCGGCTGGCCGTAATGGAGGCAACGCAGCCATTGGCAAAACGGACACGTGCATTGGCGATGTCTTCATGAGCACTGGATACGGCGGCGCCCATCGCATCAATATGGAGGATGGGGCTGTCCACAAGGGACAGGATGAAGTCGAGATCATGAATCATCAGGTCCAGCACGACTGATACATCCGTGCCCCGCTCCTTGTAGGGAGCGATCCTTGTGGCCTCGATGTACAGAGGCTGTTTCATGCGGGCTGAAATGGCCTGATGCTCGGCCGAATAACGCAGCAGGTGTCCGACCTGGAGGATGCGTCCCTGCTCTCCAGCACAGCGTACCAGTGCGGCCCCTTCTTCTTTTGTGGCGGCGAGAGGTTTTTCAACCAGCACGTGGCAGCCGGCCATCAGGGCCTGTTGTGCCATCTGATAATGTGTTTCGGCAGGGGAAGCGATGATGACAGCCTCACACCGTTCTAGAAGCTCCTCGTAGTTTCTGAAGGCAGAGGTTCCCGTTTCTTCCGCAATGCTTTGGGCACGACCATGATCAGGGTCGTACAGCCCGACCAGCCGCTCCCGGGGGTGTCTGGCAGCCTGGAGGGCATGGTAACGGCCAAAATGCCCGGTACCCGCAATGGCGACATCAAGGAGCTTTTCCGTCTTCATGAAAGGAATCATAGCACCCGGAAATGCTTGTGCAAGGCGCCATGCAGCCATGCATAATGGTTGCAATAAAATACTGGAGAGGGCATGGTCGCACCCATCTGCGAGATTAGTTCTGGCCTCTTCATTTCCACGTTTTTGAGGTTCTCTGACCCCTTATGTTGTATTACAGCCGCCTCAGGATGTTAGGCGTGGTGGGCATCTGTCTGATCAGTGCCCTGCTCTGCCTGCCCAATTTCATGAAATCTCCCTCATCATCCCTGCCCTGGCATCAGGTACATCTGGGGCTTGATCTGAGGGGAGGCTCCTATCTCCTGTTGCAGCTGGATACGAAAACCCTCCAGCATGACCGGCTTCAGTCACTGGAAGGTGAGATCCGTCAGGGGCTGCTTAGTGCCCACCTTGGCTATCGGCTCATCCAGCGGGATGATGCTACGGCCTCCGTGCTGCTCACGCCCCGCTCCGAAAGTGAAAAGGAGAGCGACCGGAAGGTTCTGGAAGAACTGACGCCCTCCATTCCTGGTGAACTGGCCATCAATGAGAAAGATGGCCGCTTCGTCATCAGCCTGACACCGGAATCCATCCGGGCCCGGGCCCGGGAGGCTGTGTCACGCTCCATCGAGATTGTCCGTCGCCGTATCGACAGCACCGGAGCCATCGACCCGAGCATTGCCCGTGAGGGGGAAGACCGCATCGTGCTGGAACTGCCGGGCATCAGCGATCCTCAGCGTATCAAGACCCTGCTGGGCACAACAGCCCGCATGACCTTCCATCTCGTCTCTCCAGACCCGCTCCATGCTGGTCCCGGCACGACCATGCTGCCCCTGCCTGAAGGGCGTGGAGAAATCGCCGTGGAGGACAGGGTCGACGTGGATGGTGCCAACCTGACAGACGCCGCTGCCACAATGAATGAGGGGCAATGGGTTGTCGAACTGAAGTTTGACAATAAAGGTGCAGATGACTTTGCCCGCATTACGACAGAGAATGTCGGCAAGCCGTTCGCCATCGTTCTGGACGGTCACATCCTGACAAGCCCTGTCATCAACGGCCCCATCACGGCGGGGCGCGGGATCATCACCGGGCGCTTCACGGCTCGTTCCGCCTCCGACCTGGCGCTGCTGCTCCGTGCCGGGGCCCTTCCTGCTCCCCTTGCCGTAGTGGAACAGCGCAGCATCGGGCCGAGCCTTGGTGCGGCCTCCATCCATGCTGGTGTGGTCAGTCTTGTGGCTGGCTTTGTGCTGGTCGTACTGTTCATGCTGCTGTTCTATGGCCGGTTCGGCCTGTATGCGGACATTGCGCTGTTTGCCAATCTGGTCATGATCCTGGCCATCCTGTCGCTTTTTGGAGCAACACTGACCCTGCCGGGCATGGCGGGTATCCTGTTGACCCTCGGCATGGCGGTGGATGCCAATATTCTTATCAATGAGCGTATCCGGGAAGAAGTAAGGAACGGCCGGAAACCTCTTCAGGCGCTTCAGGCCGGGTTCCAGCGGGCCACAGGAACCATCATCGATAGCAATGCTACAGCCTTCCTCGCCCATGTCATGCTCTTTGTCTTTGGTACGGGGCCGGTCCGCAACTTTGCCCTGACCATCACCATTGGCATCGTCACCACGCTGTTCACGACGCTGGTGCTGTCCCGCATGCTGATTGTCCGTTGGTATGCTCATAAACGTCCACAGGAATTGCCGGTCTGATCGCCATGTTTTCTCGCCCTCTTCTCCGTTTCGTACGTGATGACCGACAGATCCACTTCATGCGTGGCCGTCATGCCGGTCTGATTGTCTCCGCCCTTCTCTCCATCGCCTCTGTGGTGCTGTTCATCACGCCGGGCCTCAATCTGGGGCTTGATTTCCGGGGTGGAATCATCGTGGAAACCCACTCTCCAGCAGCGGAAGATCCTGCCCATATGCGGGAGGTCCTCAAGGCTGGTCACATCAATGCGGCCTCCGTACAGTCTTTCGGGTCTCCGCAGGATGTCCGCATTGCCATCAACCTTCCGCCAGGGGGTGAAGATGAGCATGTTACCCAGAAGCTGGTGGATCAGGTCCGCACGGTTATCGTGCAGGCTGTTCCTGGTGTCCAGATCCAGCGGGCTGATGCTGTTGGCGGGTCCGTGTCGTCCGAACTGTTTCGGGATGGTGTGCTTGCCCTCCTCTTCAGCCTCGGGATGATTCTCATCTATATCTGGTTCCGCTTCGAGCGCGAGTTTGCCCTGAGTGCTGTCATCACACTCGTGCTGGACCTGACAAAAACCATTGGTTTTCTAGTAGTTACACGGTTCGAGTTTGACCTCGTCATGGTTGCGGCACTGCTCACCATCTTGGGTTATTCCACAAATGACAAGGTGGTCGTGTATGACCGTATCCGTGAGAATCTCCGCAAATACAGGACAATGCCTCTGCGGGAATTGCTGGATCTTTCCATCAATGAAACACTGAACCGGACACTGGGTACGTCCATGACGGTGTTCCTTGCCGCTCTGCCTCTGGCACTGTTTGGTGGAAGCACGCTGACCGGCTTTGCTACGGTCATGCTGTTCGGCATTGTCGTGGGGACATCATCATCCATCTTCATTGCCGCACCACTTCTGCTCCTGATGGGGCAGAAGCGACTGCGCAAAGCAGGCTGAGACCAGCCTTTTCACCGGAACATGGTCAGAAAAAAGGGGGCTCTGGAGCCCCCTTTTCTGTATCCTGTCCAGCTCCCGGGAACTATTTCAGGATAAGCCCAAGATAACGGGTCAGTATCTGTTCCGCCCTGAAGTCCGACCTGATTGTCTGTGAGTCCAGATTGTGGATCACAGCCTTGCGGGTCACCTCATCCATCTGGATCAGCGTGGGCATATCTTTCTGGTGCAGTTGGCCCAGAAGGAAAGCGCCACGGGCCATTCCATTGATGATGAAATATGAATAAAGGTGCGCATTGGGCGACAGAGGGACCCCGAAAGCTGTACCATCCGCCTTGGCGGAACTGGCAGACAGGACGCCTGCCAGAGCAAGACCCGCCAGGGCGCATCGTGCCGTCATTTTCATGGGGAAAAAACGGGTCATTTCTCTACTGCGCGTGCCGCCAGGAGGTCACGGATCTCCGTCAGCAGCACTTCCTCTTTGGAAGGAGCCGGCGGGGCGGAAGGCTGCGCTTCTTCCTTGCGGTGCAGCTTGCCGACCAGACGCATTACCCAGAAGATGAAGAAGGCAATGATGAGGAACTGGAGGACCGCATTGAGGAACAGGCCCACATTGATGGTCACGGCTCCGGCCTTCTGTGCCTCTGCCAGTGTATCCTTGACCGGCCCTTTCAGGGTGATGAAGATGTTGCTGAAGTCCACGCCCCCCGTCAGAAGACCCAGGATCGGGGTCAGGAGATCCTTGACGGCGCTGTTGACGATGGAGCTGAAAGCAGCGCCAACCACCACACCGATTGCCAGATCCACGACATTCCCGCGCATGATGAATTTCTGAAAATCAGAAACCCAGCCAGGTGTTTTGATAGGACTCATATAGCCTTTTCCTGAAATTTGAAGAATCTAGACCGCACGACAGGCATGATCTGTGCCATGTAGCCGAGCCCTGCCGTAGCATACAGCGTATTATGGCAAAACTGTATGAAGTCTTTAAGAATCGCTTTATCAACAAAAAGAATGATGCCCAACCTTTATTTTCCGAGCCATATCCTTTATGGAGGGCTCCGTCTGCTCCGGTCGGTATCGGAGCTTCTTTCATCAGGTTCAGGAAATATTATGAAACCCGGTATCCACCCCGACTATCATGAAATCACGGTCGTGATGGCTGATGGCAGCGAATATACAACGCGTTCCTGCTACGGCGAGCCCGGCGCGAAGCTGCGTCTGGACGTTGACCCCAAGACCCATCCGGCCTGGACGGGCGTTCAGCGTATTCTGGATACAGGGGGGCAGGTTGCCAAGTTCAACAAGCGCTTCTCCGGTATTGGCAATATCAAGAAGTAAGACAGTTTCCCTTTACGGGATGTCTGGATAGAGAAACCCTCCACCCTTTTCCTCGGGTGGAGGGTTTCTTTTTATTTCTTTCCATCTTGACCTCTCATGGTCTCTGACGCATCTTGGCGGCACTGTCGTGCATTGTCGCAGGCACCGCCCCTCATGCGGGTGGCGGGTGATTCTTTTCCAGAGTGGCCCGGGCCCTGCCAGATGCCGGACCATATTATCGCTCTGCAAAGGACTGCGTTGACATGACCCTGCCGCTAATGCCGAAGGCAACTGCCGTCTGGCTGATTGAGAAAACCGGCCTTACCTTTGACCAGATCGCCACTTTCTGCGGGATGCACCCGCTGGAGATTCAGGCTATTGCTGATGGTGAGGTTGGCGGCGGGATCAACGGCTATGATCCTGTAAAAAACAATCAGCTGACTGAAGCCGAGATCAAGCGCTGTGAGGCCAATCCCGCCGCCCGGCTCAAGCTGACAGCCACTCCCAATCCCGTGGCCCGTCGTGCCAAGGGGGCACGCTACACGCCAGTGGCCAAGCGGCATGATCGCCCCGATGCCATCGCTTTTGTCCTGCGCCAGTTCCCGCAGCTGAACGATACCCAGATTGTCCGCCTGTTGGGCACAACCAAGGATACGATTGCCAAAATCCGCAACCGTGAACATTGGAACAGCCCCAACATCAAGCCTCGTGACCCCGTCATCCTTGGCCTCTGCACCCAGACAGACCTGAATGCTGCCGTTCAGGCCGCCAATGACCGTCTCGTCCGGGAAGGCAAGCCGCTTGAGAATGATCATGAGGCAATCGACCCGGAGAGCCTCTTCCCGTCCCGTGATGAAACCGGCAACAGCTTCTGAGACAAAGAAGGACAGAACACGATGAGTGTCTCACCAGCGCCGTCAGTCGGTGTGATCATGGGCAGCCAGTCGGATTGGGAGACCATGAAGCATGGTTGTGAGCAGCTGGAAGCTCTGGGCATCCCCTATGAGGCCCGGATCGTTTCCGCCCACCGGACGCCGGACCGGCTGGCTGATTATGCCAGAACGGCTCGTGAACGTGGCCTGAAGGTCATCATTGCCGGAGCGGGTGGCGCAGCCCATCTGCCAGGAATGTGTGCAGCATGGACGACCCTGCCTGTTTTTGGAGTGCCGGTGGAAAGCCGCACGCTCAAAGGGCAGGACAGTCTGCTCTCCATCGTGCAGATGCCTGGCGGGGTGCCTGTCGGCACACTGGCCATCGGCAAGGCTGGAGCCATCAATGCAGCTCTGCTGGCTGCATCTGTCCTTTCCCTCTCCGATGACAGCATAGCCGAAAGGCTTGAAGCCTTCAGGGTACGGCAGACGGCTTCCGTGGCTGAGGTTCCTGCAGGATGAAGACGGAAGCATTACAGCCTGGCGCCTGGATCGGCATTGTTGGTGGGGGACAGCTTGGTCGCATGTCTGCCGTGGCCGCTGCCCGGTTGGGCTACAGGGTCCATATCCTCTCCAACAGTGAGCCAAGCCCGGCAGCGGAAACATCGGCCCGTTTCACGGTTGGTGCTTACGATGATCCGGTGTGTCTGGAACAGTTCGCCCGTTCCTGTGACGTCATTACGTTTGAATTTGAAAATATCAGCGCAGAGGGTCTGGCCCATCTGGCACGGTTCTGTCCGGTCCATCCATCCGGTCATATTCTGGAAACCAGCCAGGACCGTATCACCGAAAAGACCACTCTGGAATCCTTCGGCCTGCCGGTTGCCCCCTGGAGGGAAATCGGTTCGGCAGAGGGGTTTCATGCTCTCCCATTATTCGGCTTTCCCTGCATCCTGAAAACAACCCGTTTCGGTTATGATGGGAAGGGGCAGTTCCGTCTGGAGAATGAAGCCGCTTTCAACTCTCTGGCAGCAGAGGCAGACACCCTCCCCTATCCGCTGGTTGCGGAGCGGAAAATTGATTTTGCCCGTGAGGTCAGCGTGATGGTTGTCCGCAATGCAGCAGGCACTGTGCGCTGCTTTGATGTTACGGAAAATCATCATCGCCAGGGGATCCTCCGTGTCTCCATCACACCAGCCCCCATCATGCCCGATCTGGCTGAAAAAGCGCAGACCCTGGCCGCAACGCTGGCTGAAAAACTCGGGCTTATCGGTATCATGGGGGTGGAACTGTTTGAGGATCGGGATGGCAGGCTCCTTGTCAATGAGATTGCGCCTCGCCCTCATAATTCCGGCCACTGGACCATGAGTGCCTGTCTGGTAGACCAGTTCGAAATGCATGTCCGGGCTGTGACCGGGCTGCCCCTGCCGCCTGCCCGACGCCATTCTGATGCCTACATGCATAATCTGATTGGCCCGGATGACATGGCGCTCCTGCCAGAGATCGTGGGGGAGGAAAATGCCTCCATCCACCTCTATGGAAAAGAGGAAGCTCGCCCGGGGCGCAAGATGGGCCATGTAAACCGCATCTTCCCTCGTGGAGGACTGCCCGGAAGCATGGTTCTTTCCCGCTATCAGCCCCAGCTTGAGGACTGATCAGTCATCATCAAGAAGCCCAAGCTGGCGGAAGCTGGTCTGGGTTTTTCTTGTGATGATGACATGGTCTATCAGACAGACATCGATGACAGCCAATGCCTTCTGAATGGCCTGGGTCATGGTGATGTCTCCCCGGGATGGGTTTACCTGCCCTCCCGGATGATTGTGGACCATGATGATTCCGGCTGCGCCCAACGCCAGACATCGTTTTGCTATCTCACGTGGATAGACCGAAACATGGTTGATTGTCCCGTGGCTCTGCACTTCATCGCGGATGAGGTGTTTCCTGTCATCCAGAAAAAGCAGCCGGAACTGTTCCACTCTTTCCCTGGCCATCTGGACCATCAGATAGTCCTTCAGCAATTCCGGTTGCTCCAGCAGGTTGCCCTCTGGCAGCAAGGACCGTCCATACCGATGGGCCAGCTCTTTCAGCACAGCACAGAATACGGCCAGAGGCACATCATCCCGGTTTATGGCCTTTCTGTCCGTTGGCTGAGCTGAAATGAGTTCAGCCAGTGAAGAATGATGCCGCAGAAGGCGCTCAACCAGCTCCTTGCGGGCATCTTTCCCGGCAACAACAAACGATGCGATTTTGTGAAAGCTCTCCCTGACGGAGGGCAGACGGTCCGTAATGATCATCCTCCTTATAGAAGCCCGGATTCACTCATGCTGACATACCATCCCTCACCAATCAGGATGCCTTCATGGACGATGACATCCAGAGACCGCAAGACCTGTCTCAGCCCCCGTACCTCTGGAGCCAGTGCCGTGGCTGGACTGCGTGGATGGTAATAGACGACGATGGCCGCAGTGGCGTGGCAGTTGAGAAGTGTCTGTGCAATTGATCGGTGGAGGGCATGAAGGTTACTGGCTGCTGGCAGCAGCTTTTCCATGATCAGGCCGTTGTTGCTGTCCAGGCAGATCAGACCGATGGCTGGCTCATCTGTCCTTTGCAATGTGCCTTTCAGATAATTCATCAGAGCCTTGGCATTGCCCAGCTGAAGCGGCATGTCTTCATCACTCTCCATGAGGGAGCGTGCTGCCAATACGGGCAGTTCCAGAAGGCTCATGATGCGCTCGCTCAGACCATGCTGCTCCAGTCTGGCAGAAGATGCCTGCAACAGCTTCCCTATCGACCCGAAAGCGGAAAGCAGCGCTTTGGCCTGCGGGTTGGTGTCCCTGCGAGGAATGGCGTAGAAAAGCAGAACCTCCAGGAGCTCATAGTCGGCCAAGGTCTCGGCTCCATGGGTGAGGATGCGCTCTCTCATCCGTGCCCTGTGCCCCTGTTTGGATGAAACTGCTTTTTTCACAATCTATGGTTATGTCCTAGCCAGCGGGTATGAGCCGCATTATACCAGATAATTGTGATGGATGATCTTTTTTCCCCCCGTTTTCCGTCTTCCGGTCCTGATTATCTGCACGGGCTGAATGAAGAGCAGCGTCTTGCCGTGGAAACGACGCAAGGCCCCCTGCTGATTCTGGCTGGTGCCGGTACCGGGAAGACCCGGGTTCTGACAACACGGTTCGCTCATATCCTGCTGGAAAAGCTGGCATGGCCCGAGCAGATACTGGCCGTGACCTTTACCAACAAGGCTGCCCGGGAAATGAGGGAGCGCATCAGCGCCATCCTCGGCCGACCAGTGGAAGGCCTCTGGTTGGGAACCTTCCACTCTCTCTGTGCCCGCATGCTTCGGCAGCATGCGCCACATGTCGGGCTGGAGCGCAACTTCACCATTCTCGATACGGACGACCAGCTCCGTCTTCTCAAGCAGGTCATAGAGCCCTGGAAACTGGACCTCAAGCGCTCTCCTCCGGCACAGATCATGCATCAGATCCAGTTATGGAAAGATCAGGCCCTGCTGCCCGATGGCATCACTGCTGCGCAGACACCTGAACTGGCCAATGGCCAGCTCCCGGCCATCTACGCCGCCTATCAGATACGTCTGAAGGAAATGAATGCCTGTGATTTCGGGGATCTCATGCTGCATGTGGTGACCATCCTCCGTCAGCATCCCGATGTACTGGAGCAGTATCAGAAACGCTTCCGCTATATTCTGGTTGACGAATATCAGGATACGAACACCATCCAGTATCTGTGGTTGCGTCTTCTGGCCAGAAGGCAGGATGGACAACCCTCTAACATTGCCTGCGTCGGGGATGACGATCAATCCATCTATTCATGGCGTGGTGCCGACATCGCCAATATCCTCCGTTTCGAGAAAGATTTTCCCGGTGCACGGATCATCCGGCTGGAGCAGAATTATCGTTCCACCCCCCGCATCCTGACCGTGGCTTCGCAGGTCATTGCCCATAATGAGGGACGGTTGGGCAAGGTTCTGCGGCCTGGGCTCGACATCATGGAGGGTGATCCTGTCGAGGTCATCAACATGCCGGACTCGGATGACGAGGCCCGTGTCATTGGCCGCCGGATACAGGAGTTTCACACAAAAGGTCATCCTTACGGTTCCATCGCCATCCTGATGCGGGCTGGTTTCCAGACACGTCCCTTTGAAGATGCCCTGATGAAAATGGGCATCCCCTATCAGATTATTGGCGGTTTGCGTTTTTATGAACGGGCCGAGATACGGGATGCCATCGCCTATATGCGGGCAGTGCTGTATCCCGTTGACGATCTGGCCTTTGAGCGCATCGTCAATCTGCCCAAACGGGGATTTGGCAGTGTTGCCCTGACCCGTCTGCGGAATGCTGCCAGAGAGAGGGGGCTGTCCCTTCAACAGACGCTTCAGCATCAGCTGGAACAGGGGCAGCTGAAGGGCAAGGCGGCCGCCACGTTGTCGGACCTGATGGACAGCCTCTCCAGGGCCAGAGACACTGTCAGCAAGGAAGGCCATGTTGTCGCCACTGACATGGTGCTGGAAGAAAGTGGGTATCTCGCCATGTGGCGGGATGACCCGAAGACCATAGAAGCCGCCGGCAGGCTGGACAACATCCGGGAGCTGATCCGGGCGATTGGTGAGTTTCCAACAATGGATGCGTTTCTGGAACACATCGCCCTTGTGATGGACAGCGACAATGCCGAGGACGATCCGGACAAGGTCAGCCTGATGACGCTCCACGCCGCCAAAGGGCTTGAGTTCCCAACGGTTTTCCTGCCCGGATGGGAGGAAGGCCTTTTCCCGTCCCAGCGTTCTCTGGATGAAGGTGGAAACCAGGCTCTGGAGGAAGAACGGCGCCTCGCTTATGTCGGCCTTACCCGTGCCCGTGAGCGGGTAATCATATCCCATGCAAACAGTCGTCGGCTTTATGCAAACTGGCAGGATTCCATACCAAGCCGCTTTCTGGATGAACTGCCTGAAGAACAGGTTTTACGGAATGTTGCAGAAGCCGGTCACGCCCTGCCCTCAAGGTCATTTTTCAGGCACAGGGCTCAGGTTCTGTCAGGACAGCAGCGGGCCAGACCGTCCGCTGTGCAGCCTGCCGTCCCCATCGGAGCGACGGTGCGCCACAACCGTTACGGTGAAGGTGTGGTCATCGGGGTTGAAGGGGATCGTCTGTCCATCAATTTTGAAAATATCGGTCTGAAGCGGATCATGGCCGGTTTTATAGAGGTCGTATCGTGAAGACAAAACAGAGCCCTATTGCCCCCACCCATGTTGGTTCCCGCCACGCCCGGGCGCTGGAGACACTTTCCATTGTGGTGGAGGAAATACACGTTCCACTTTTCGAGCAGGCCCTGCTTGGGGTCTGTGACACGGTCGGCATGTTCGAAGAGGATGATGAGCAGCGTTACTGGCGGCTGGAAGCCGTCAAGGAAAAAGGGCGGAATGAGGAGGAGCTGGATAACGCCCTGGCGCTTGTCCGTGCCATGACAGGCGTGGACGCTCCCCTGCACCGGCAGAACACCGAGGCCGAGGGCTGGCTGGCCCGTACGCAGGAAGCCTTCCCTCCCCAATATGTCGGACGGCGGTTCTGTATCCGGGGGACACATCTGAAGGAGACGTCACCTTCCAATCGGCTGGACATCATACTGGATGCCGGGATCGCTTTCGGGTCCGGTGAACATGGTTCCACCCGCGGGTGCCTGCGTGCCTTGGAACAGATTGCCCATCGGCGCCCCCGTCATATTCTGGACATGGGATGTGGGTCCGGTATTCTGGCCATGGCAGCGGCTCGCCTGCTGCATCGCCCTGTTCTGGCCGTGGATATCGAGCCATGGTCTGTCCGTGTTGCAGCTTCCAATGCCCGGCTGAACAGGCTCGGCCCCCTGCTGGACTGCCGCTTCGGCAATGGCTGGCATACGGAAGCTGTTCGCCGCAATGCTCCCTATGATCTTGTTTTTGCCAATATTCTGGCTCGTCCTCTCTGCCGCATGGCCAAGGATCTTGCCCGCAACCTTCAGGCAGGGGGAACAGCCATCCTGGCCGGACTGCTCAATACCCAGGCCCGCATGGTGCTGGTTGCCCACCAGAGGCAGGGCCTGATCCTTGAAAAGCAGCTCAGGGAAGGCCCCTGGAGTACCTTGATCCTTCGGAAACCAGCCTGACTGTTCTCTCCCGTTTTTTCATGGTGGCGTCTGTGTCTCTTTCATCCATTCCTTTGCAGGACCGTCCTGCTCTCGTCCGCCAGCAATTCGACAGACTTGGCATTTCCGGTGTCATCGTCACCCGGGGTGATGAATATCTGGGGGAATATGTTGCGCCCCATTCTGAAAGACTGGCCTGGCTGACCGGTTTTACGGGCAGTGCTGGCCTTGCCATCCTGCTGGCAGAAACCGGCTGTGTTTTTTCCGATGGCCGCTACACCGTACAGATGGCCGAGCAGGCTCCTGCCGCATTGTGGGAAACCCGTCATGGCGGCCAGCATCCTCCCCGGCAGTGGCTGGCTGAGAAAGCGCAAGGGCTGCGCATCGGGTATGACCCCCGGCTGACCAGCCAGAGAGACCTCTCATCATGGGAGACGGATGGTATTCAGCTCGTACCCCTGTCTGACAATCCAATAGATATGTCATGGCATGATCAGCCTCCCTCACCAGCCAATCTGATCCATCACCAACCATTCGAATTTACAGGGGAAACAAGCCGGAGCAAGCGGGATCGTCTGGCCCGGCAGCTGCATGAAGCGGGGCAGGATGCCATGATCCTTGCGGACTGCCCGTCCCTCGCCTGGCTGTTGAACATCAGGGGAAGTGACATTGCCATGACCCCTGTCGCCCATGCGTACGGCCTGCTTCATGCTGATGGTTCGGCCGACATTTTTGCTGATGTGACCCGTTTCCATGATGCCCCGGAAGATTCAGGCATACGTCCATTCCCTCCTTCCGAACTGTCGAAGGCCTTGCAGGCCCTGGCCGGAAAAACCGTACGGCTGGACCCTGCCACGACGCCAGTCTGGTTCAGCATGGTCCTGAAGGACGCCGGAGCTCACATCGCTGATGGGCCGGACCTGTGCACTCTTCCCAAAGCCATCAAAACAACCGTGGAACAGGATGGCAACCGTCGGGCGCATGAACTGGACAGCATCGCTCTGGCCCGGTTCCTGCACTGGCTGGAAGAACATGGCCCCGGCCATCGTGAAACAGAATTGGCCGATCGCCTTGAGGCGTTCCGGGCCATGTCCCCTGATTATCGGGGCCCCAGTTTTGAGACAATTTCTGCGGCTGGTCCCAACGGCGCTTACCCTCATTACCGGGCCGAAGCCGGGCATGACAGCATCCTCCAGAAAAACAGCGTCTATCTGGTTGATAGTGGGGCGCAATATCCTTTCGGCACCACGGACATCACACGGACTATCTGGACTGGCCCGGATGAAGCACCTGCCGCCATCCAGAAAGCTTTCACGGCAGTTCTGAAGGGGCATATTGCCCTGAGCCGCCAGCGTTTCCCCATGGGACTGGCAGGTTACAGGCTGGATACTCTTGCCCGGGCGGCTCTCTGGAATCAGGGACTGGATTTTGATCATGGTACCGGCCATGGCATTGGCAGTTATCTTTCCGTCCATGAGGGGCCTCAATCCATCTCCGTAGCGCCACGGCCGACCGGCCTTGTACCAGGGATGATCCTTTCCAACGAACCGGGCTATTACGAGGTTGGCGCTTACGGCATCCGTATCGAGAACCTGCTGCTCGTTCGGGAAAGTTCCCTGCCCGGAACCGTACGGCCCTCCCTGGAGTTCGAGGTGTTGACCCACACCCCCATAGATCGCCGTCTCATCGCCATGGAGCTTCTAACAGCAGAAGAACGGCACTGGCTGGACCAGTACCATGCCACGGTTCTGGAAAAGCTCCTGCCACTGCTGGAAGATGAGCTGCACCCGTGGCTCCGTCAGAGCTGTGCACCTCTGCTTTGAAAGCAGTACCTGCATATGAAAAAAACCTCTCACCATCAAGGATGAGAGGTTTCCTGCTGTACCGGTAAGACCGCTACAGGTCAGGCAGGAGGGAGGTCTTCTTCCAGCACTGTCATGTTGACGGCATAGGAGACCTCGCCCTCATCCTCATCGCGATACACAGTCCCCACGACTTCACCAGCCACTGCGATTTCCACACTCATGCCCTTGCGTGGCGGGACCTGAACTGTCAGCTCCGGAGAGCCCAGCAGACGGCGCAGTGCCTTTTGCAGGCGGGGAACCTCAGCAGCGGAAATATCGGCCATAAAGCAAACTCCAAAAAGGGAAACGGCTCCTCCTTCTCTAACCGATTGCACTGGAGACTAAAACCCATCTTTCAGACAGAAAGAAAAACATGATAAAGCAGTCCCCCCATTGCCTGCCTTTCTACTCTGATGGAGAGAGAATGACATTTCAGAAAATCCTGTTCCGGCTTACCTGTATGCTGCCGCTCGGCCTCTCTGCCTGCGGTTATTGGGATGCCCATGAGGCTCACAAAGCTCAATATGAAATGATCGGCATGACAAGCTATGATCTGCAGGCTTGTGCGGGAGCTCCCAATTCGACCAAATCACTGAATGACAGTACGGCGATCTGGGAATACGACATTTCCCGTTCGATCGCCCCTCTCCCCAGCTCTGGCCTTCTTCCAGTAAGTTCGGCTATCAGTGCCTATCAGTCTATTTTCGGTGGAGCTGGCTCAAGCTGCCGGATGCTTGTCCGTATGGATCATGATCGGGTTGCCGAGATCCATTATGCGGGCGACGATGACGAATATATTGGCGAAGATGGTATCTGCTCCATGCTGACACGCGGCTGTGCACGACAGCCTGAAGGAACAATGCGTGATGCTCCGGGCGTCTGGCCCATGGGGCCGATTTCGGCATTTCATTCCATGCCCACGGAAGAGCAGCGGCCAGAGGCCACCTATTCCGACAAATCAAGTAAATTTGTTCCGAATTACGATCATAAGCCGAACGAACCTCTTATCCAGCCAGCTCCTAAAGACGGGAGCATCCCTAAGGTCCGTCGTAACAATGGGCTATTCAGTATCCAGCAGGGCAATAATGGATTGCCCATCTTCAACACACAGCCCAACTGAATCCTGAGGGAGGTCCCAGTGACGGGACCTCTCCATGACGGTTGATGAAGTCTTCAGGAAAGCAGATCTTTCATCCGCCGTACGGAAGCTCCCAGCCCGACAAAGACGGCTTCGCTGATCAGGAAATGGCCGATATTGAGTTCTTTCAGCCCAGGCAGTTTCGTGATGGGAGAGACATTCTCGTAGGTCAGACCATGACCGGCATGAAGTTCAATCCCGCATTCAGCTGCCATATGGGCAGCCCTGTGGAGACGTTCCAGCTCGCCTTCTTTCCCCAGAGCGTAGGCTCCCGTATGCAGTTCAACCACCGGAGCTCCCAGAGCAGCCGCCGTGCGAATGGCTTCCGGCTCTGGATCGATGAACAGCGAAACACGGATGCCAGCTTCCAGAAGGCGGCTGACATGCGGGGCCAGACTTTCTCGTAATCCTACGACATCAAGCCCACCTTCTGTTGTCAATTCCTCCCGTCTTTCGGGCACAAGGCAGCAGGCGTGGGGCTTCAGTGCGCAGGCCATGGTCACCATTTCGTCCGTGACAGCCATTTCAAAATTGAGTGGAGCCGAAAGCGCCCGGAGGCGACGGATATCCTCATCCCGAATGTGGCGGCGGTCCTCACGCAGATGGGCCGTAATACCATCAGCCCCATTCTCCAGAGCCAGCTCAGCAGCACGGACAGGGTCGGGGTAGCGCTCACCCCGTGCGTTCCGCAATGTTGCAACATGATCAACATTGATACCAAGACGGATCATGGGCTGTTCCTTTCCCTCTTCATGGAGTCTGCGCATCACTCATGACACGCTGGCTTGCCATATCATGGGCCATGGCAAGCGCTGATGAAAGGCTTGAAATGCTTGCCTTTCCTGTCTCACCCGGACCGACGGCAATATCAAAGGCTGTTCCATGATCTGGCGATGTGCGGATGATGGGCAGACCCAGTGTGACGTTGACACCTCCAGCCATGTCCAATGTCTTGACCGGGATGAGGCCTTGATCGTGATACAGGCAGATTGCCGCATCGTACCGGGGACGGACAGCGGCACTGAACATGGTATCTGGCGGCATGGGGCCACTTACCTCCAGCCCTTCCCGCTGCAAGGCCTCTATAGCGGGTTTTATGATGCGGCTTTCCTCATCCCCCATCATGCCATTTTCACCTGCGTGAGGGTTCAGCCCTGCAATGGCAAGCCGAGGCTGGACCAGACCGAAATCACGTTGCAGGGCAGATGCCGTTACCCGGCTCACAGCCATGATGCGGTCTGCCGAAAGCGTCTCGATGGCCTGTCTCAACGAGACATGAATGCTTGTCAAAGCAACCTTGAGCTGCGGGCAGGCCAGCATCATGACTTCCCTGCCACTGGCACCACACAGAGCTGCCAGAAACTCTGTATGCCCCGGATGGGGAAAACCGGAAGCTGCCAGCACATGCTTGGCAATCGGGTTGGTCACGACAGCTCCGGCTGCCCCTGACAGAGCGTAATGAACAGCTTTTCTGATGCTCTCGATCACCGCTACGGCATTGCCTGTTGAGGGATGCCCGGGTTTGACCGGTTCCGGGCAGGAAAGCGCCAGTACGGGCAGGGCTTCTGCAAAACAGGCGGCTGCCTCGGACGGATGGCCTATTTCCCGGTAGGGTGTGTTGCCTCCCAGCAGCACCGGGTCCCCTATCCAGAAAAAAGGTCGCCCAGCCGTTCTGAGACACTCCCAGACACGGCGTGTCAGCTCCGGCCCCACGCCAGCCGGGTCTCCCATGGTCAGGGCAACAGGTTGCGCCATGCCTGGTCTTATACGATTCATCGGGCCAGGGCAGCCAGGATGCGGACCCATGAGCGTATCCCGTGGAAGAATGAATCAAGACCATACTGCTCGTTGGGAGAGTGTATCCGATCATCAGCCTGAGCAAATCCCACCATAAGTGCATCCATGCCCAAAGCTTCACGGATTTCCTCTGCTACCGGGATCGAGCCTCCACAACCAGTCATGACGGCCTGTTTGCCCCATTCCTTACCCAGAGCGTCCAATGTTGCCAGAAGAAAGGGATTGTCCTGATTCACGGCAAAACCGGATGAAGCTCCATGCCCCGTAAAGACAACCTCGACATCTTCCGGCAGGGCTGCACGGACATAAGCCCGGAAGGAGTCCCGAATCCTGAGTGGGTCCTGCCCCGGTACCAGACGGAATGATACCTTCGCCGAAGCCCGAGCCGGAATGACCGTCTTGAAGCCATCCGCCTGATACCCGCCAGCAAGGCCATTGACCTCAAAACTCGGACGGCACCATGTCTGCTCAATGGCACTGAAGCCCCGCTCACCAGCAGCATGGGACAGGCCGACATCTTCCAGCAGGGCTGCATCATCAGGATAGAGTGTCCGCCACTGCTGGCGGGTATGCTCATCAGGCACGGTCACACCGTCATAAAAACCGGGCAGTGTGACCCGCCCCTGCTCATCACGCAGGCCACTGATGATCTGGCAGAGCAGAAAAGCCGGATTGGCCGCAGCATTGCCATACATCCCGGAATGAAGGTCCTGGCTGGCAGCGACGAGCTCGATTTCCTCGGCAACTGTGCCACGCAGAGAGGTCGTGATGGCCGGGGTTTCCCTGTCCGGCATGGCGGTATCACAGATCAGGGCAATATCAGCTTTCAGCTCTTCCTGATTCTCCTTGAGAAAGGGAAGCAGATTCTCACCACCGGATTCTTCTTCACCTTCCAAAAGAAAACTGACAGCCACGGGGAGGTCCCCATGAACAGCTTTCCATGCCCGACAGGCCTCGATGAAGGTCATCACCTGCCCTTTGTCATCGCTCGCTCCCCGGGCCACGAGGACCTTCCGGCCATCGCCGGTCTCCTTCAGGCAGGGTTCGAACGGATCCGTTAACCAGAGGGCTTCGGGGTCTGTCGGCTGAACATCGTAATGACCATAGAAGAGAACGTGGGTCTGCCCGTTCCGTACCTTCTCTGCATTGGCATCATCATGCCCGACAACCATTGGATGTCCCGGTTCTGCCCATGAAACATCCCGCAAAGACGTCGTAAAGCCAAGCCCCTGCAATTCTTCCGCCAACCAGCGTGCGGCTTTCCGGCAATCATCCCTGTGCTGCTTCTGTGTGGAAATGCTGGGAATCCGCAACAGTTCACAAAGCCGCTCCAGTGCCGTCTCCTTGGTGGCCTCCACATGCTGGAGGACTGCGGCCATACGTTCAGTCATTGTCAGCCTGTTCCTTCTGATTCTGGTCTTCTTCAGGCAATGTCACACCCAGATGAGTGGGAAGCGGCATGAAATCATCCTCCAGCCCGTCTTCCGACTCTTCATCTTTATCTTCGGCGGCAGGGGGGGCTCCAGCCGGTTTCAACACGATGCGCAGAGGGGCCGGTGCAAAGGAGCGATGTAGCGGTGCCCCTTCCTTCCCGGCAGGGGGGGCTACCGTAGCGGGCCCATTCAGCAATGCCTCGATGAACCGCCCAAAAGCTTCATGCAGGCGACCATGGCCGTGCCTCTCCCTGACCGTTTCATGCGCTTTGCGCCGTATCCGGTCCCAGAGAGCCGGATCTTCATACAGACGGATGATCTGCCGGGCGAAATGCTGCGGATCGTTGAAACCACCATCCAGAGCTTCTTCTTCATCCTTCCAGCCCAGACGTTCCATCTGAACCTTGTTCAGCACGGCTGGGATGCCCTGACCGGCGGCTTCCAGTATCTCGGTAGCCTGTGTGGCCGGGACCCGCGAAGGGTCCATGAGAATACGGCATCGCTGCATCATCTTGGGCAGCGTATCCATTTCGGCCAAGCCATCCAGTGGTGCCAGGCGCTCATAAAATCCCAGATCGACCAAAGGATGATGATACCCTCCGATCCCGATGGAAGGTGGCAGACTGAAATGACGTTGCAAGTGGGGCATCACGGCAAGGCAGAACCAGTCAAATCCGTCATGTCCGGAATCCCCTGCCCGGTAGATGGAAAGAGGGAACAAAATACCCTGCCGCCGTTCAAATTCGTCCTGTTTGCCCAGCTGCCGGCACGAAACAGCATAAGGCAGAGCTGTGACATTGCCGTAGCCCAGCCTGTGCAGCAGTGCGGTTGTCTGCTCATCACCCGTCACGATGCCTTGGCAGAGCCATGCATAATCCAGTTCTTTTCTGGCTTCCCTCATGAGACGTGCCGGCTCATCCACAATGCCAACGAGACGTCGCAGATGCTCTTCCACAGCTCTGAGGGCCGTGCCGTCCTGATTGACAGTATCAAGAACGATCAGCTTGTCCTGAAGGGAAATGTCCCCTGTGGCAAGAACCGGCCCCAGACGGGACAGAACATGCGTTCCACCAATCCAGAGCAGTTTCATGTCGGTCAAGCGGTCCCGCAGGAAGGATGAAAAATCATCCACACCTCGCCAGCACTCCACATCAGCTGGATAATCATGAGGAATGACGAGCCTGTCTTCTTCTTTCCGGTCCAGACCGACAACCAGCACCTGCCAGCCCAGCCAACGGAAAGCATCAATCTGCTGCATGACCCGCCGTGCTGAACCACCTTCAATCAGGCGTGGAAGATGGGGGAAAACCATCATGACAAGAGGGCGATAGCTCTTGCCCATGCGGGCGTCCCCTCGGGCCACGGCATGTCTGGGCAGAAAAACGGGGAATAGACGCCGCAAGGCATCCTTTCCCATGGTCCGCCTCGCATAACTTTCCGGCGTGGCATTCAGCAGTCTGGCCTGTACGGTTGGCCAATAAGACAGGGTCCGCCCCGTGGCCCGCAACGCCATGGAAAAACAGGTAAAGAAAGGCTCCGCCCTGTGCCCTTCCAGGTAATGCAGTGCCTGTTCCATCGCTGTGCGATGGCAGAACAGCAGCCCCCCCTGAATGGCTTCCACCATCTTCTGGAAACTGACAGACTGGGCCTGTCCTTTTTCTCCCTGACCATGGCACGTGATGCTGCCATCACGCCATACAGCGCTACCTGCTTCCAGTACGGTATTGGTGCTTGTAAGAAGTTTGCCGCCCCCCTCACTTTCTTCAGCCATCATGGAAGCCATGGCAAAGGACAGGGCCATGGGCAACAGCTGCACGCCGGATTCCAGAAGCAGGATGCGCTCACCGGCAAGGAAAGGCAGACTCTCCCGCAACTGCTGCGCCAGGGGCTGGAGCTTGTCGCTGACAACGTGCCGTAACCCCTCTACTGCCTGATCCAGCCGTTGCCGGGAAAGGGTGTTGCCTGTACTGGCCACGACGACCTGCATGTCGGGAATACCCTGCGCATGCAGGGAAGCAAGCGTTGCAATATCGAGCAGATAATTGCCCTGTGAAAACAGAACGACACTCAGCTGGGGAGACGCCTGATTCACGAATCTCAAAGGCTTCCTGAACAGGGAGGGCAGACTGGCTTCGACCTTGCATAACGCCAGCCTGTTGGCGGAAGTAATGGAAATCCCGGGAATTTCGACGCCTGTCCGCCCTTCCTGCTGTAAAATCCAGAGTAGAAAGGGATTGTCCACGTGTGCCTTGTTGAGTGACTGGGGCATATCCAGCGTGGCCACAAACGCCCTGAAATCCAGATCAGCCGATGGATTGCGCAGCTCACTGATCCCTGCCCGGATGAAATGGGCATAACCATTGCGGAACATTCCGCTTTTCACAGCATCAGCTACGTCAGGATTCTGTGCCAGATAATAGGATTCATCAAAATAAGGGTTCGGATCATAAGCGCTGGGATTGTCACATCCCATGTAATGGTGAAGTGGCCCTGTAAATACGCCATCCTCTATCAGCTTGAGAACATCGGGATATTTTTCAAGATACCAGACAGGATCGAAGTACCAGGACGTCCTGACTGTTTTCATGTCAGGAGATTCGAGGGCCAGATATTGGCTGAAGGCCCCCTGGGAGGGATCAAACGGAATGTTTTTCCCCAGACATTCACGAATGAAGAGTTCGGCATCGAAAAGGAAATGAGGCGACCGGAAACCATAATCCCCGACACGGAGAAAATGGTCATAGGCATTGACATACCCTGCCTCACGCATGGCCCGGAGACTGTAGTCCGAATTCACCTTGAAGTAGTATTCTGCCGAGAAAAGCCAGTGTCCAGAGCAGCTCTGGCAGCCTACATCCACATAATGCTGGAACCCGCTCTGAAAGATACCTTTCTCCTGCACGCCACGCCGGACATCAGGATAGGTATTCAGGTACCATTCTTCATCAAAATACCTGTTGGGTGAAGTTCCTTCCTGTCCCTCACCGCTCTGCCATCGCTCGGCAAGCTGTCCGTCCGTCCAGACCGTCCCCGCCTCTGCCAGCTGCCGGGCATAACGGCGACGGTACCAGGCGGCATCAAATTCACTCCAGACAGGAGCCCTTGCCCGATCATTCGCTACAGCCTCGAAAAAGGTCCCATCCGTGTCCATCTTGCTTCTACCAGCCTTTCCAGCATTGAGACGACGCCTGAGCGCCTAATACCAGAGTTTCCCCTTTTTAGGGAGGATAACTACACCTCCTTTCATCAAGATCATGTAAAGACAAAACAGATGGATGACAGAATGGGCGAGTTCTTCTAGAGTCCGCCAACAACATTCACCAGCATTCTTCATGACCCTCTTGGTCCATCTTGTTTACTGCCACAAGGCAGGGTAGGAGCAATCCGCATGATTCGCCTTCTGATCATCGTTCTTTTTCTGGCTTTTACGGCCATTTTCGCCATGAGCAATCTCGATGATGCCACCGTCTGGCTGGCGTCATTCGGCTTCTCCATCAAAATGGGAAAACTCATCACCCTGCTTGCCGTGCCGTCCCTCGTGCTGGGGCTGCTGCTTGGCCTGACAGGCGAACTGCGCCAGCGTCGCCGCGCCCGCAAGGCCGAATCACAGCTGCGTACATCCCAGAAACAGCTGATCGAGCTGCATCAGCGGCTCGACCAGCTCAAGGCGGGCAGTGTTGCTCCCACTTCTGATGCGATCCAGCCTTCTTCACAGAAATAAGACCATTTCCTCATGTCTATTCGTCGTACCCGCCTCATTGCCGCATTGGATACCGCCTCCCACGACCAGGCCCAGCACTGGGCAGCAGCGCTGGAAGGCAAGGTTGATGCCATCAAGCTTGGTCTGGAATTCACCTATGCCTGCGGGCTGGATGCCGTAAAAAGTCTGGCCGCCCGGCAGGAGCTTTTTCTGGATCTGAAGCTGCATGACATTCCCAACACGGTTGCCTCTGGCCTCCGGGCTCTGGCTCCCATCCAGCCGAGCCTGATGACCATTCACGCACTTGGTGGTGCCGAGATGATCAGCCGCTCCCGTGCAGTTCTGGAAGAGGCTTTCGATGACGGGCGGAAGCGCCCCAAGCTCCTTGCTGTGACTGTACTGACCAGCATGAATGAGGAAAGCCTTGCGGAGATAGGCATCAACACCACACCGCTAAAGGAAGTGGTACGGCTGGGCCGGATGGCTGTCCGGGCCGGAGCTGATGGTCTGGTCTGTTCAGCTCATGAAATTACGGCGCTGCGTGATGCTCTGGGTGACGGACCAGAACTTGTCGTTCCGGGCATTCGTCCCGCAGGCAGCAGCACGGATGACCAGAAGCGCATCATGACACCAGCACAGGCAGCACGGGCTGGTGCCGACTGGATCGTGGTTGGCCGTCCCATCACCCGGGCGAATGATCCCGCCGCCGCCGCACAGGCCATTCAGGATGAATTGCAGGCTGCGACCTTGTGAAGGTTGATGTCAAAATCTGTGGTCTGACACGGGCAGAAGATATGGAGGCCTGTGCCGTATCGGGTGTGCGCTGGGTTGGTCTTGTGTTCCATTCCGCCTCCCCCCGTTTTGTCCGACCGGAACAGGCAGCCCGGCTGCATGAGGCCATAGCGTCTCCCTCTGCGGGGGGGCCTCTTCGTGTCGGGCTTTTTGTGCGGCCAACCCATGAGCAGATTGCTGCCGTTCTGGAGCGTATCCCTCTGGATATTCTGCAACTCTATACAGATGAAGCCACTGCTTTCACCCTGAAAGAGCAGACAGGTCGGCCCGTCTGGTTGGCCCGTGGCGTCGCCCAGCAGCACGATCTGCCTGTCTCGAAAGCCATGGATGGGTATGTCATCGAAGCACCTGCCCAGAAAGGAGATACCCGCCCCGGTGGGCTGGGGCGTGTGTTTGACTGGACGCTGACACGCCAGTGGCAGGCTCCTGCTCCGTGGCTTCTTGCCGGTGGACTGACCCCTGACAATGTGAGCGAGGCTGTACGGGTCAGCCGCGCCCAAGCCGTTGATGTCTCATCCGGAGTGGAAGAAGCTCCTGGGATCAAGTCTGCGCTTCTTATTGAAAAATTTGTGAAAAATTCTCAGAAAAAGGCTTGCACTCGCAAAGAATAATGGTATTGTCCCCCCATCGCTCGCGGAGAGATGGCCGAGCGGCTTAAGGCGCACGCTTGGAAAGCGTGTGTACGTTAATAGCGTACCGAGGGTTCGAATCCCTCTCTCTCCGCCACTTCCCCTTGAAAATCTGCTTTCCGTTCAGCGCTCCGAGTGCATGCCTGTAGACCCCACCGGAAGATCGTAATCCCCCGGTGAAGCCTTGTGTTGCTCAGGCCTTCGAAAAGATGCTCTCAGGTGCCAGGCGGGATTTCGGGCATGTCGCATTGGCATCTTTGTCAGAATGATAGCCAAGCGCAACAATGACCAGAGGTGTCAGCCCTTTTTCTTTCAGGCCGAATTCTTCTGAAATGACATCCGGCAGGAAGCCCTCAATTGGTGTTGCATCAACACCCAACAGCCCCGCGGAAAGCAGCAGAAAGCCCTGTGCCAGATAAACCTGTTTCTGGTTCCAGTGGGCGACATCGCCAGCATCCAGATGCTGCTGGACATACCCGGCACGGGCTGTACCAAAACCCTCACGGGCCGCAGCATCAGCGTAGCGTCCGTCCTGCTCTTCTTTGTCGAGCACTGTCTCAAGATAAGATTCCGGCAGCTCATTGCGGGCGCAGAGAACCACTACATGAGAGGCCTGCGTGATCTTGGGCCGATTATAAGACAGAGACCCGGAATCTGGTGTTGCCTTGGCCAGACGCTGCTTGCCTGCATCATCATCGGCAATGATGAAATGCCAAGGCTGGGCATTGACCGAAGACGGGCTGTACCGCAGGGCTGCCAGCAGCTGCTGCACTGTCTCCTCCGGGATACGGCGAGCCGCATCGTAGGCCTTGGTCGTGTACCGTGTTTTCAGAACGTGGAGAAGATCCATGACATCCATCCTTCAGTTATGTGGGAATATGTTCCATTTATATCAAACAATAAGGATTCAGCAAACGATTCCATCCTGTTCCCAGTATCAAGATGGGGGGTGTGGGCATCAGGAGCAATGAAAAGAAAAACTTATGGGATAAACAGGATTTTTAAATATATATCGAAATGACAAGAAAAACCATGAAATACTCACCGTACGATTTTGATAATCTTTCTTATAAAGTCTCTTTGATAATGATTATCAAGTACGAATACATCGTAATTTAATTTTTATATTGCAATCCTCAAAGTTGAAGACTATACCGACCTTCGTTGGAGATAATCCTACAGTTCATACTTCATGCGATGGAGAGAAAAATGGCCGCAAAAGACCCGAAAGTAATTGAATATCTCAATGCTCAGCTTGCCAATGAGCTGACAGCCATCAACCAGTACTTCCTTCATTCCCGCACCCTGAACCATTGGGGCGTCACCAAGCTGGGCAAGAAGGAATATGAAGAGTCCATTGAAGAAATGCGTCATGCCGACTGGCTGATCGAGCGCATCCTCTTCCTGGGTGGACTGCCGAACCTGCAGCATCTGAACCCGCTGCACATTGGCGAGAATGTCAAAGAGATCCTGGAATGTGATCTGAAGGTCGAGGCTCTGGCTCTGGAGAAAATCCGCGAGGGCATCGCCTACTGCGAAAGCGTCCGTGACTTCGTGTCCCGCGACCTGCTCTTCCGCATCCTCGCTGACGAAGAAGCCCATGAAGACTTCATCGACACCCAGCTGGACCTCATCAAGCAGATCGGCCTGGAACGCTACATTACGCTGAACTCTGAAAGCGCCGACCAGAATAGCGGCCACTGATCACTGTCAGAAGCCAGACTGATGAAAGAAGCCTCTCTTAAAGGGAGGCTTCTTTTTTTTGTATCGGGTCATCACCATTGGCTATCTGTGCAGCCATCCCCTGCTCTATTGCCATAGTTGTCGGGCAGGGACAGGTTTTCCGCCTTGCTTCTTTCAGAAGGCAGGCGACTCCCTTTACACAGTTGCCGCATTTCACCTGACACTTACGGGCAGAGTAAACCTCGGAGACTTTCACAACTCCGGCCTGAATGGCCGCCTGCACGTCCCTGTCAGACAATCCGTTGCATGAGCATATAATCATCTGGAGCCCGCCTTCCATTCTGCTGCACCCCTGTGACGCTAATGATAATGACATTCTTTCGCAACTTAATTCTCTCCTTTCTTTCTCGAAGGCTTTTCAGAATGATAGCGAAATGGGTATGAAAAAATTCAGGTTTCACCGAAAACAGAAAGTGATTCATGACACGACCATGGAATATCTCTACCATTCGCCAGATATCCCGGGCGATAAGGGAGAACTGGTCGCTGAATATACAAAATTGAAAAAAAATCATCTTTATGATATCAGAAACATACTTCTGCGTCTGGACAGGCATACTGAATTCCTATTTCAGGGCTCTAATAAAACGCTTCCTGTACGGACGATAATTCAAGGGGCCTGAGCACTCTCGTAAGGCCAGTCAATCATCTATTGAGGAATGAAGCGCCACGGACTGGCTTTTTTCATCCCTCCCCAACCAATGGAGAGATTTCATGGCAGGCACGCCAGACAAGAAACCACACTTTGTTGAAAAAATAGGCATACCGGCCGCCCTGTTCTGGGCCTTTGTCGGACAGCTTCTCTTCATGGTCGGCGATGGTGTCGAGGCGGGATACCTGGATACGTTCATGCTGCACACCGGCCACCCCCAGAGTTTCGTCAACGAGCTTTTCACTTTTTACGGCATCACCGTGATGATTGCCGCCTGGTTTGCCGGGCCACTATCCGATCTCATGGGACCTAAAAAGGTCATGTGGAGCGGTCTGGTCCTATGGGCTGTCCTGGAGGTCTGCTTCCTTGTTTTTGGGCTTACCCCCAACAACAGTACATGGATATTGACGTTCTATGCTCTCCGCGGGTTTGCCTACCCGCTGTTCGCCTATGGTTTCCTGGTCTGGATTGCTGCAGCGACACCAACATCCATGCTTGGAGCGGCAGCCGGCTGGTTCTGGTTCTCTTTCTCTGCCGGCCTGCCTACTCTCGGCTCCCAGTTTGCCCGTTTTGCGATTCCTGCCATCGGTGAAATCAACACCTTCTGGTGCTCTCTGGGGCTGGTTGTTCTTGGCGGACTGATCGCCCTGCTTTTCACAAGGGAGCCAACCGGCAATCGCCGTCTTCTACCTGCCGATGTTCCTGCCCGACAGATCTTTCTGGGCTCCATCAGCATCATCTGGCGTGAGCCCAAAACTCTCATTGCCGGTATTGTCCGCACGGTTGATACATCATCGGAATATGCCTTTCTGGCCATCATGCCCGGCTTTTTTGTCGATCATCTGGGGTTCACGCTCGGGCAGTGGCTCAACCTGCTGTCACTCATCTTTTTGAGCAACATCATCGTCAATCTGATTTCAGGCATGGTGGCGGACAAAATGGGCTACCGCTTCGTCGTGGCTGTTTTTGGAGGTATCGGTGGCTTCATCACCATTCCCCTCTTCTATTATGTTCCCCTCTGGTATCCGGGCAATTTCGCAGCGGCTGCGGTTGTGGGCATACTTTATGGAGCCTCCATCGCTGCCTTCGTTCCTCTCTCCGGTCTTATGCCCCAGATCTGCCCACGGGAGAAAGCCGCTGCGCTGTCCATACTCGGGCTGGGCGCTGGAGCGTCGACATGGGTAGGGCCTGCCATTGTTTCCCTCTGCGAAATGATTTTCGGCGTCGGCATGGCCTACGTCATCTGGACATTTGCCATCATCTATCTGCTGACCGCCGGTCTGACCATGACACTGACCGTTTCATCAGAGGCTCGCCGTTTTACCGAAGAGCAGGAACAGAAGCAGGGAACCCCCTGATCATCCCTTCCATGCCCGATCAGAACAAAGGCCATCCCCTGCGGGTGGCCTTTTTCTCTCCGTCCCTGTCATGCCTCATAACGGCTATGCTCTGACAGACGGCATGAAGTGAGGCTGAGCCCTTGCAGTTCAGGCTGTAGTGGCGCAATCTCCCAGTGTTGCTAAAACCTTATACATTAAGGAGATCATCATGGCCGTAACAAAGCTTGTTCTGGTTCGTCACGGGGAAAGCCAGTGGAACCAGGAAAACCGCTTCACTGGCTGGTATGACGTCGACCTGTCAGAGAAAGGGCGCAGCGAAGCCAAAGCTGCCGGCCAGTTGCTGCACAAGGAAGGCTATTCCTTCGATTACGCTTATACCTCCGTGTTGAAGCGTGCCATCCATACACTCTGGAACATTCTGGACGGTGTGGATCAGGCATGGCTGCCCGTTGAGAAGAACTGGCGTCTGAATGAACGTCATTATGGTGCTCTCCAGGGCCTCAACAAGGCTGAAACAGCCAAGAAATATGGCGATGAGCAGGTCAAGCAGTGGCGCCGTGGTTTTGCTGTCACGCCGCCTGCTCTGGAGCGTTCCGATGAGCGTTTCCCCGGTCATGATCCGCGTTATGCCCATCTGAGTGCTGATGAGCTGCCCGTCACGGAAAGCCTGGCCCTGACCATTGAGCGTGTGATTCCCTACTGGGAGAAGACCATCCTGCCGCGCATCAAGAAGGGCGAGAAGGTCATCATCGCTGCTCACGGCAACTCCCTTCGTGCTCTGGTGAAATATCTGGACAACATGACGGAAGATGAAATCCTGAACCTGAACATTCCTACAGGTGTGCCGCTGGTTTATGAGTTCGATGAGAACTTCAAGCCGGTCAAGCACTACTATCTGGGTGATGCCGAGGAAATTGCTGCCAAGGCAGCAGCTGTCGCCAACCAGGGGAAAGCCAAGTAATCCTCTCTGGCGTATGAAAAGAAGAAGGGCGCCTCTTCATCAGGCGCCCTTTTTTTATAGCGTATCTTTTCAGGAGCTGACGTGATGAAGAATGCTCCGATGGAGCTCGGCAGGTGTTACATCTACAGGCTCAGATGATACGCGACTTCCCTCTGGCCCATTGGGCCGCAGTATGACATAGGGTGTCCCCCTCTCCAGTCCTTCAACAGCGGGCAATGCTTCCAGCGCCGGACGATGGTCCCCAAAGAATACCAGCATGATGTCCCGCCCGCTCCCTTTGATCTCTGCAAGCAGTTCCCGCAACATGGCATCACCATTCTGCACGTGTTGATGCCACGCTTCTGCACCACTCGATTGCTCCAACCGCCCTTTCTTCCAGGGACCATGATTTTCGATTGTCACACAGTAGGCCAGAAAATGATCGTTTTTCTGGAGATATGTCAGCAGCCGTGCTGTTAGCGCAGCATCACCTACATACGGGCCAACCCTGTCCTGCTCGGAAAAACATTCCCGCCCGATGACGTCATTGAACCCCCATAAGGGCAGCAGACGATTCCGACCATAAAAACGCAGATCATAGGGATGCAGGAAAAGAGCCGTTTCATAAAAATGTTTCAGACGATTCGGCAGGGCATGGGACGGAGACTGATCCGCTGTCAGGAATGGATCAAACCGGCGATATGAGAGCATCTCCTCATCATCGCCACACAGAACCCCATATTCACTACGCATCGTATAGGCACCTAATCCGCTAGGCAGGAGCCTTCCCCATTGTACCGCTTCCTGCCGACATCGGACGAGCTCTGGCAGAGGCGACCACTCATTCTTCAGCTCCGCAGGATCGGCAAATGATTCACACTGGATGACGATGACAGACTCTGGTGCGGCAGCCGTCCGCAACAAGGCAGGCCTGACGGGTAGCGGTGCCAGCTCATGGCAGCGCCAGGCATAAAGCAGCAGTGTTGGCAGCAGCCCTCCCTCACGCACATCCCGCCACACGTCCGGCCCTGTTTCATCGGAACGACTTCCCCTTGCCAAGAGCCACCAGAGGCATAGTCCCACGGCGACTGCCTCGATACAGCCCATCAGCCGTAACCCGACAGACAGTGATGAAGCCCATGCAAGCAGGTAGAGCACCCCTGCACCACCAGCTACGACAACACACCGCACAGCAGGCGGAATGCCCTGAAGATAAAAACGTGGATGCTTCATGAACGCATCGATCAGGGCAAAGTCCGTGAAAACCAAAGGTTCATTCAACAGGCGCAGCTTCAGGTTGGATGCCGTTACAAGCACCCCCATCAGGATGGCACTCAGCAGCAGGGAAAGCCAGATGACACCTGTCAGGCAAAGAAAAATACCGGTTGCCATCATGACTGGAAAACAGCGTAAAAGGACCAGGGAGGGCTTTCTTACAATACGGACAGGGTGAACAAAAAGGTCGATACCTTCTCCAATGACAAGACTCCCTACAATCATCAAACATAATTCTGTAATATAATGTGACATTGAAGATACTGAAACTCCGAAATAAATGACAGAATACACGGATTCATGAAGTTTTCCCTGGACATTTCAGAGATGGATTGATCAATGAAATGGAAATTTTGCCAATAAACTCCACTTATCGGTCGAATTATTATTCAACCGTGGAAATTAAATTATATTCACCACCCCTCTCTTCCCAAAAAAAAGACTTCCTGATAACAAGCTAGTGTTTCTACCACCTGTCCGGTATGGAAAAGGCCCCATTTCACCATGTCATGCCATGTCCCTGCGTCTGGAGCCAGAGCCATCAGGCCTGTCGTAGCCTGCCATGGAATAGCATGGTGGAAACAGCGCCGCATTCGTTCTTTTCTTGAAGGAAGAGACCCCATCCGGTTTTTCTGGTCGTCCCGTCGGGCTCTGGCCTATGCCCGGAAAAAGAATGCTGGACTGGCTGTTTGGGCAAACCGCATCACACCAGCCCTGCAGGCACAGGCTTATGCCATGCGGGTGCCCCTCTTCTTCGTGGAAGATGGCTTCATCCGATCCATGGGGCTGGGAAGCGGGTTTCTGCCTCCATGCTCCATTATCCTGGACAGCCAGGGCGCTTATGTTGATCCCTCCCACCCCAGTGATCTGGAGGACATGCTGAGGGATATCAAGGTTGCACCGGCCCTCCGTGGAAGAGCCGATACTCTCATGGAGCGCCTCAAAACGCTTCATGTTTCCAAATATGCCGCTACGCCTGATTCATCTCCCGCCAAAATAGAGCATCCTGAGGGCGTGCCGGTCATTCTGGTTCCGGGGCAGGTTGCTGGAGATCTGTCTGTCGTAAGAGGCGGAGGCAAGATTACGGATAATCTCGCCCTGCTGCGTGAGGTTCGCCGCAGGAATCCTGGAACATGGATCATCTATCGGCCCCACCCTGATGTGGAGGCCGGCCATCGTTCCGGTCATCTTTCCGAAGCAACCATTCTTGCCTACGCCAACAGCATTGACCGCAGTGGCAGCATGAGCCAGCTCCTTACACATGTTGACGAGGTACACACCCTCACATCCCTGACAGGTTTTGAGGCGCTGATACGTGGCAAAAAGGTTACAACATACGGTGCCCCCTTTTACGCTGGCTGGGGACTGACAACACATCTGGGACCATCTCTTCCCCGCCGGGGGCGTCAACTGGATGTAACAGACCTTGCTGCAATCGCCCTTATTCTGTATCCGCTCTATATCAATCCAGAGACAGAACAGCGATGTGACGTGGAGGAGCTGATTGACTGTTTTGGCAAGACTGAGCTCTGGAAGCCAACATACGCCATGAAATTACGGCAGAAGCAGGGCCAGCTACGCCGTTGTTTCACACATTTCATTTCATCATGCCGGGCCCCTCATGCTTGACAATACCCAGACAACATATTCTGGCCACCCTCCCGAAGAGACGGAACACGCCGAATATCCATCCAATTTTTTTGAAGATCCGAGCCTGACAGAAACCGGCACGCTTGTGCCCATGTCGCTCCAGATCCCTCCAAAAACAAAACGCAATTTCCTGCTGCTCCAGGGGCTCATGGGGCCTTTTTTCCAATCAGTTGGCCGTGCCCTGAAAAAACGGGGGCATAATGTGTGGAAGATCAACTTCAATGGAGGGGATGAGCTTTTCTGGCGTCTGGGAGGTGGTATTGCCTTCCGCAGCAATTATGGGACATGGCCCGCCTTTCTGGGGCATATCCTGCAAAAACATCACATCACGGACGTGCTGCTGTTTGGTGACTGCCGGGAACTCCATCGGCAGGCCATCCTCATCTGCCGTGAAATGAATATTGCCGTCCATGTTTTTGAGGAAGGCTATATTCGGCCAGACTGGGTCACCCTGGAACTTGGTGGCGTTAACGGTAATTCCACGCTACCCAAAGACCCTGACTGGTACTATCAGCGTGCCAGCCAGCTGCCTCCTGCCGCCCCACATGAGCCTGTCCCCTCTTCCTTCCCACGTCGTGCACTGGAAGGCGTGGCCTATAATGCGGCCACCATTCTTCTGAAGTGGCGTTTCCCGCATTGGACAGATTATCGTCCCTGGCCGCCCCTGGTGGAAGGCGTTGGGTGGTTGCGACGCCTCTGTCGCCGTAAAAAGGCTAAAAAACGCAGTCACGAACTGACTGAATGGCTGGTTGAAGGGCCCAAGCCTTACATGCTGCTCCCTCTGCAACTGGATGCCGATGCCCAGCTACGCCTGCATTCTTCCTATTCAGGCGTGGCGGAAGTCATCACCGAAGTTCTTGTATCCTTTGCCAAAAATGCCCCACTGGAGATGCGTCTTGTCATTAAAGAGCATCCGCTCGACAATGGTGTGCAGGACTGGAAGAAACTTGTCCAGCGACTTGCTGCTGCGCATGGTGTCAGCAATCGTGTGGATTACATGGAGCTTGGAGATATAGCCAGGCTTGTGCGTCATGCCCGTGGGGTCGTAACCGTTAACAGCACGACTGGTACCCTGGCTCTGGCTCATAATGTCCCTGTCATTACCTTGGGTCACGCCATTTACGACATGCCGGGACTGACTGCGCAATCGACATTGAAAGCTTTCTGGCAGGCACCCCAGCGACCTGACCCACTCATCTTTGCGGCTTTTCGTCGTGTACTGATAGATCAATGCCTAATCCCTGGAGGTTTCTTCTCTGAAGAAGGGCTTGAAAAGCTGACGTTAAGTACCATTTCCCGTTTGGAAAATTATTCCACATGCAGAAGGGTACAATAAAATGACAGTACCATCAATTTCATTTATTCTTGACATATCACGCTTGCTCTCAAGAGCAGGATCTGCAGTTCCTACGGGGATTGATCGAGTTGAACTCGCTTATGCTGAATACCTTTTAACACATCATCAAGATCAAACCTATTTTGTCGCCCTTTCTTTAACTGGACGCCTTGGAAGACTTCCACGCAGTACTGTTACCACGTTTATCTCAAATTTACTTAATGGATGGAATTTAGGTCACAAAGAGAAAATAGCGGAAGCAAAGAATATTGCAAAAAAACTAAAAATATATTTGTTTTTCCCTAACTCTTTGCCTGATATTGATGGTATAAAATTCTATTTTCTAGTATCTCACCATCATTTAATGCATAAAAAAATAATAAGAAATTTTCTTTCTAAGACAGGATCCTACTTCATACCCATGGTACATGATCTTATTCCTATTGAATATCCAGAGTACTCACGACCTCGCGAAAAAATACGTCACAAAGCCCGTATTGATAGCGTCATAGAACTGGCTCGAGCTGTAATTGTACCAACTGACTCTGTGAGAGAATCATTAAAGCCATTTTTCTCCCAAGCAAACCGCCATGGCATCCCTATTTGGAAAACACCACATGGGGTCCATAAGCAGGCCATCTATCATACTAATCAAGAGTGCAAAAATTATAGATATAAAAAGCCATATTTCGTGTATATCAGTACAATCGAACCGCGTAAAAACCATCTTTTGTTGCTCCATTTGTGGCGTTACCTTGTCCAGCAACGTGGGGAAGAGGCCGTCCCTTATCTTATTCTTATTGGTAAGCGTGGATGGGAAAATGAAAATATTCTAGACCTATTAGAAAGGTCACCAGCTTTGCAGAATCTTGTTATAGAGGAAAGTGGTCTTTCTGACGAATGTGTTGCCTCCTTATTAAGACATTCTAACGGTCTTCTTTTCCCAAGCTTTACAGAGGGTTATGGTTTACCGCTCACAGAAGCTATGAGTCTGGGAGTGCCCAGTATTTGCTCCAACATTCCTGCATTACGTGAGATAGGCCAAAATATTCCATCCTATGTGTCTCCACTTGATGCAACAGAGTGGGAAAAAATAATAGACGACTTTTCACAATACGGCCCTCTATGGCAGGCTCAAAAAGAGCGCCTTAAAAAATGGTCTCCCTTTTCATGGTCTCAGAGCGTAGCTCTTACTCTCTCTCACTGTCTCACACTAACCCAAAACGACTAATAAAAATAATGGATAATTCTTTTCTTTCATCCCACAGAAGCCACTCGACAATATGGTTTGATGGACGCAATATTGGACGTAGAAATGGGACTGGCGTTCAGTATTACGCAATCAATCATAGTAATGTAACTAGAGAACTTGGTTATAGTACAGCGTGGCTATTAGAAAGCGTGGAGGGATATTCTAGCCTATCGATTGTATTTCGCATAATCGCTGCTCTACTTTCCCGTGCTCCTACAATAAGCAATATGTTTCAATCCGTCTGGGGAGATGCTTTCCTAGCAAACGACCTCTATCGTGTAGCACATCTTCATTATCGATATCATAAGCGACTTTTAAGACTAACCCCTCTTTCTCCACCAGACATAATGCACTGGACATATCCGCTTCCTCTTTTTATGGAAGGATGTCAAAATGTAGTTACAATTCATGATATAATTCCGCTTACACATCCTTCCTTAACAGGTATCGATCCTACTCGGTTTCGTAGAATTTTATCTTCTTTAATAGAAAGTCCTGTCCATTTTGTCACCGTTTCAGAAACAGTTCGAAATCAAATAATTAATTTACTTTCTGTGCATCCAGATCGTATAACGACTCTATATCAACCCGTTGAATTTAGTAAACAAGTAAGAAATTCTATATCGAATGCTCCCCGAATTGCTCCAGCTGATTCATTTGTATTTTATGGTCGCATTGAACATCGAAAAAATATTGAAAGATTATTGGAGGCCCATGCTCTTAGTGGAACAAAAACCCCACTTATTTTAATTGGTCCTGATGGAGATGATAGACCGAATTATAAGCCGTATGGCTCAAGTAGCCAAGTAATTCGGTTACCATGGAGCAATCGTTTCTCTCTGTTACGGACTCTTCAAGAGTCTAAAGCCCTTCTTTTTCCAAGCCTTGCAGAAGGATTTGGACTTCCAATTATTGAAGCCATGTCATTAGGTGTTCCAGTTCTTACCAGCCGTGGAGGTGTTACAGAAGAAATTTCCGGTGATGCAGCCATGCTATGCGATCCTACTAATATAGTAGAGATGGCAAATTGCATAAATATACTCGATCAGCTAAGTGAGAACGACAAAAAAAGAATGATTAAGGCAGGATTAGAGAGAGCAAAATTCTTCTCTTCCAACCTGTATAAAAGAAATATTTCTTCTTTTTATGAAAAGATCAGAAGCTATCCTTCTAATACTATACTATAAAATTCCAACAACCTCTTTTTATAATTCTCTTCATCAAAATAAACTGCACGCTCCTTACCCTTATCTTTTAATGAGTTGCAAAGAAAATCATCTTTATCTAATCGTTCGATTCCGGCTTTTATCGCATTAACATCATATGGATCAACCAATAGCGCTGCATCAGAAGCAACTTCTTTCAAGGCTCCAGTATTAGAGGTGAGAACAGCTGTTTTTAAATTAAAGGCTTCCAAAATAGGTAGACCAAAACCTTCAAATATGGAGGGGAATAACACAGCACGTGCATGTTGTATTAAAGACCTTAGTAATTTAACGGGAACATATGGAATATGAATAATCACCCCCATAGCAATTCCCTGCTCAAGAAATCTCAATTCCTCTTCTTCTTTCCACCCATTAGACCCTACCAATACTAAAGGACGATTAGTTTCAGATAATAAGAAGGCTTCTAATAAACGACCGATATTTTTTTTAGGCTCAAGCTGGCCAAAATATATAAAGTACCCCCCATCAGAAATACCAAATAGTTTATTTATTTCTCGCTCTGTCCGTTCATAAGAGATATCAGAAAGAGTAAATGGTGTCGATTGATATGTATTGAAAATCTTATTTCGAAACTTTGGAAAGAAATTAACAATAGTATCCTTAGAATATTCAGAAACCGTACAGATATAATCAGCCTCATTAGCTAATGAATTCATTAAATTATAATAATAAATCTTATTATCTAAAGTCGTATAAGGCATCTTCATTGGAACTATATCATGAATAGTATAAATATTTTTTGCTCCAATAACCTTAATAGGTAAAGGATACGTCCAATGCACTATATCTTGATTCATTGTATTTTTTATTTTTAAAAAGCATCCAGTTTTCTCAAAAAAACCAGCTGCCATCTGGAAAATAAAAGGAATATTAAAAATACAATCAAACGTAGGCATGTGCTCCTCAAAGGATCGTGCCTCCACGCAATTATTAAATCTAATCAACTCAGCTTTATGCCCCAAAAAATTGGAAGCCGTTTGTCGCCACCACCTAGGAGAATACAGCCGAGGCCTCCTGTATCGCATATCTGCAGCTAATTGATTAAAAAACATAACTTCCTGTAAATTCTCATTCAACCTCCTAGGGATATTTAGTCCATATAGTACGTTTACCTTAAATCCCATACTACTCAATGTCCTAGAAAGAACGCGACCGTAAGTAGCAACCCCCGTCCCTTTAGGAAGAGCTAAATTGAATCCATCAACTAGTACTCTAGGCGCAATTTTCATAAAACATCCCCTTTTCTAATCTGAAAACCTAAATAGATTCGTCCTAAATTTTAAGAAAGAAAACTTACTATTTTTTTCATATTTCTCCTCTGGGGCGGCCTTTACCTTTTCAAGAGAGAGTTGAGAAATTCCACCTTGAAAATCCCCGTCAACGTACAACACGAACTCAACAAATTCTTTCCTCTCAGATAGAAAAAAATCATACGTCTCGTCAGAACGCTCCGCCTCAGTGGGATACCTGGTTTCAAAATTTTCGATTGTTTCCTGAGCAAAGGCAGCAGTTACTGCAATCTTTAGATTTTTAAAAACTGTTCCCTCAATGAATTTAATATTAAGTCGATAAAATCCTGCTTCCAAATCAACATGAGGGCCATACAAAATCTTACCAAGATCTTTTTTAGTAACAAGAATAGAATTCTCATCCTTCTTACCTCCATCAGCCAGACGTAGAGTAGGATGCCTAGCATCCCAAACATAATTGGAATTATCTTCAATAACTATACCCGTTACCCCTCCAAAAAAATCTCCAAAAGCACTCATCCTAAATTCAACGGATTTTTTATTAGAATCAAAATTAAAGAAAAAAACTTCTTTATTGTGCTCACTTACAAAGCCATAGTCAAAATCATATTCTCTATATATCGTATTTTCGGTTGCAATATCTAAAAAAATACGTCTATACTTGGTATTCGGCAAAAAGTTAAGAGTTATCTTATAGCTACCCGCAGGCAAATCAACATACGGACCAAAAAAAACTCTTCCTCGAGCATGGGAAACATAAATCACCCCATTTTCCTTTTTTATTTTTTTATTCCCTATAGGAATAATATGCTGATCACTAGCAAGCCACTCATAATTTTTTTCTCCAAATACTTTTTTTTGCTTCCAAAGAAGGCAGTAACTATTAGCTCCCTTAACACCCAATTCTGATATATTGCCCGCTACGCTCTTGTTTCTCAATGCGACAACCCTTCTATCAGGGCTTACAAAAGTAACATTCTGCACAAACCTTTCAGGCGTTATGTATCTAACTTCTCCAATATATTGATCGTCGATATCCAACATATTAGAATTCTCACTAATAACAGTAGCAAAGCTACGTCCCAAAAGAGGTGAGCCTGTAACATAATGATCATGTGGACCATAATATCTATTACGACAATTACTTACAATTTTTTCAATGAGTACCTTCCACTCCTTGCGTTTAGGTAAAGACCATAAAAGACTATTTTGCAAACTAGCCCAACATTCCATTCCATCATATGTTTCATAAAAAGCGGCTACACCACACTGTCTCGGAATCTGCCATCTATTTAGCATGTATATAGAAAGATCAAAATATAACCCACCGTAAATATACATTAGACAATATCTAGCCAAATCACTTTTATAGGCATAAGGCGTTAAGGTATCAAAAGCTTTCAAAACATCTTTTGAAAAATGACGTTTAATAAATTCTCTTATTTCATTGCCAGACCACATTTTATATGCGGCTTGAGGATATAATGAACGAGCCACATCAATATGATGCTGAATAGTAGGAGAAAAACTACGGGGCAAGACAAAGTCATCAACAATAAATATTTGATGAAGATATTTTATTTCATGAAACTCATTTGACATTTTAAATTCCTCTCACAAATTTTAAAAAACCACCTAAAAGTCCAGAGGATACCCCCCTTTCTCCTGGAGGGGGAGGAAAAGACCTCTCTTGATTCTCTATTAGAATTTTCTTTATCCCCCCCAAAAAACCATTTGGCGTATAAATTTTAAATTCCACCTTCCGCCACAGTTCCTCGACATCAAACGTATAGGAAAAAACATTGGAGACAAGCTCATCACAGGAAAAAACAATAGAATGGTGATCTATTTCAGAATAATTAGACACTATAGATAACTTTATTTCATCAAAAAAACTTTCCTCCTCAAAGACAATAGAGAATCTATATCTCCCTTTTGGGAGAGAAACGTATGGCCCATACGTCATACCCTCCTTCCTATCTAAGGAAATAATCTGCCCGCTTTCCGTTTTACTCAATCCACCTTTTACAAATATAAGAGGATCATCTGAATTCCATATCATAGGATTTTCAGCATAAACCTGCCGTGTATGCCAAAACTCATTATAATTATTAGAATTTTTGAGACCTATCTCCTTCAAGTCTCCACCTGTTTTCTTATTCCGAATCGCTACAACAATACCCTCTCTTGATACGTACGTCATATTAATAATATCAGCCTCCGCAGTAACGCAACGTGTCTGACTTACATACTGACTATCTGCTTCTAAAGTATCCTTCCTAGAAGCCATGACAGACAAAAAGACCTTTCCCAACAAAACCGGACCTGTCGGATACAACGGATTGAAGCCGTAATATTTTTTACGACAGTTTTCCACTATGAGATCAATTGCCAAACGGAATTCTTCCCGTCGAGGCAACGCCCACAAAAGGCCAGTTTGAATTGCCGACCAACTCGGAGAAATAAAAGAAGGCTCCTTAAAGGCCGCAACATCCTTAGAGAAAGGTATGTTCCAAGGCTTTAACAACAAGACACCAATATCAACACACAACCCTCCATAAACATACAACAAAGCATATTTGACAAGATCTGCTTTATAAGCATATGGACATAACGTCTCATAGGCCTCAAAGACAGAAGCAGGAAAATTTTTCTTCAAAAATTTTTTAATCGTCCTATCATTCCACAGCCTATATTTCGCCTTCGGATATATCTTTTTGATCGCTTGTCTATTATTTTTCACGAAATCAGGAAGTTTCCCACTTCCCTTGTCAAGAATTAAAATCTGATGAACAGCTTCTATTTTATGTGCTTTCATTAACACTCACCTCAGCAAATTTTCATAAGTTGTAATATTTTTCAATTCCCTCGTCAACAGAAGAAGAGAGAAATACCTTCTTGTCATGAATCAGAGCGGCCCTATTGCAGGTATGCTTAATAAAATCAGTATTATGTGAAACAATCAAGAGTGTCCTATCCGCACGTTTTGCAAAAAGCTCATCTTCACACCTTTGCGCAAAACGTGCATCTCCAACCATAATTACTTCATCAATCAAATAACAGTCAAATTCTATCGCCAGAGAAAGCGAAAAAGCCAATCGCGCATGCATACCTGATGAATATGTTTTTACAGGATCATAAAACTGTCTACCTAACTGGGCAAAGCCTTGCACATAATCCAAGGTCTCTTCATAATCTAAATGATAAACACGACAAATAAAACGCAAGTTATCATGCCCAGAAAGACTACCTTGGAAAGCCCCTCCAAAAGCCAACGGCCATGAAACCGTCATCCCATAATGAATTGTTCCACTAGTCGGCTGTTCAATTCCACCAATCATCTTAATTAAAGTAGATTTTCCTGCTCCATTTCGTCCCAATATTCCCAGCCTATCTCCATAATTAACCTCTAAATTTACACGATCTAAAATGAGTCTTCTTTTTTTTCCAACATGATAAGCTTTCGAAAGATCTTGACATATCAACTTACCCATCAACTTCGCCTCCATATTACGATAACTCTATATGAGGTCTAACTCTTAAACAAAGATACAACCCAACCATAAACGTAAGTAGAGACGTATAAGTCATAAAGCATATAGAATAATGTGGAACAACTTTAGAACCAAAAAATCCAGACCTCATCATTTCAATTCCATTAGCTATAGGAGAGGTATATTCAAGAACCCACCTATATTTTGGAGGGATCCAATCAATCATCACAAAAGCCCCAGTCCACGGCAGGGCAAGGTATGTCAAAACACTAACCGTTTTCTCCAACAAATCAGAACGTTCAGTCAAATAGGAAAATATAAACGAAATACCATAAGTAAAAAAAACAACAAATCCAAACCCAGAAAGTGTTAAAGCCCAATCCTCTGGGAGTTCCATGTACCCCAATGAAACAGCACCGCAGAGAACAAGAATAGCAGCCATCATGACACCTATCACTTCCAAAGTAATACGTGCAGTAATGATATCTAGAGGAGTTACCAACCTATGATAAAGCAAGCTTGAATTAACCGCATAAGCTTTCGTTGATCTAACAACAGCATGCCGAAAAAGTACCAAAGGAACATATCCCGTAACAACCATAGCAGTCATCCGAAGACCATGCTCATGCGAAGGACGAACAAGTGTCCACATAATTGTCACCCCTCCGCAAAAAAGAATAGGTTCTCCCACCACCCAAAGAAATCCTATATTCTCACGACCATACCTTGTTAACGTTTCTCGCATAATTAACGCATAAATCACACGCAACTGCGTTAAAATGGACTGAGACAATGTCAAATTGACATGTTTTTTAGCGCTCCGTACCTTCTTATTAACCATTTTTTCTCTCACTGAAGAGTATGCTCTTTCGCACCTGAGACAAGAAGAGACCCAATAACATAAAAAATCAGCATCGTTATGAAGGTCAACACAATAAATACAGCAGTTCGTGGATAAGCAGCATAATCTGGCAGACTGGGTTGAGCTACAACCGTGACATACAACATTTGACGATCCGCTTGAGCCTTCGCCATTTCCAAGGCCGTCGTCTCTGCTGCCAATTTTTTCTCAATTATCGTTTTTTTGACTGCCAGTTCATCATAACCAAGCAATTTAGGTACCAACGACCCAGAATTCATCTCATGACCAGTTATATGAGCCTGGGCATTTTTCATTTGCGTTTGAATTGATGCAATCCGCTGGGCATATACCTTCCTCAAAGGGCTATGCGGCGCCGTAAGATCCAGTTGTTTTTTTTCGGCTTCCATCATGGAAAGCGTTGCTTCTAAGGAAAGAGCTGTTCCCATCATAGGAACAGCCTGCTTCATTGGATCAATTGTTTCATTGCTATACCGATAAGCCGCCAACTGCATCTCCGTCTCGTGCAGCTCCTTCAAGGTTACGTCAAGCTCCGACTGTACAGCGTGTAAAGTATTATAGCGCTGCCGATCGTTCATCTCATTGACAAGTTTTTCACCAGCATCCAAGAGAGCTTGCGCCACCTTTTGCGAGTCTTCAGCTGAGAACGTACGAACCTTTAAATGTGAAATCCCAGTCTCCTCATCAATTTGGGCTTTCACGTGTGTTAAATAAAAAGAGTAGAAGCTCTCAAAATCATTGCGGGTAACTATAGAAGGAAATTTAGCCAAAAAATCCGCATATGACCGGGAAAAAACAGCCCTTAGATCAACTTTCTGAATCAGCATACGCAGCGCATCACGCGACATCATATAATCTTGAACAGCATACGTGTCCTGCGTACCTCCATGATTAGCCTCCAAAAGACCAACCATTCCACCAAACCCTGAACTATTTAATGATTTTCCACGTACCAAAAAATGTGTTTCTGAAACATACTGGGGGGAGGCAAAAAACCACAAATAAGAAGCAACCAGCAAGGTTGGGAACAAAACAACGACAGAAAACATCCATTGCTTGCGGAACCACCTTGGCACCTTCATGATGAGCCCATTTACCACATACTCACCTAAGTATCGGATTGTTGATTTTGCAGATCCAGATGAAAGCTCAATGTTTCTCTCCTGAGAAGAAATCATCCGTCCCTCACTTTCAACCTCTGAAGCCGTATCACCCAATCTCCTGCCCTCCCCAATCATCCGCACAGAACTCATCCCGACGGTAGCCAGCACGCTCTTACCAATGCCAATCTTTACTCGTCAAGCTTCCTACAAAAATACCACTCTTAATATGGTCTTCCCTATATGCCGACGATACATGCTGGGCTTGCATCGTTTATAAAAAATGGATAAGAACGGGGCATCTTTTTAGAATTATCATCATCAGGACGATAAAATGATCCGGTTTTCCTCGTGTAGAAAAGCGTTCGCTCATAACGTAAGAGCATCTGCGTTGCTTTTCAGAGGTACAACTGGTTTGGCAGCTTTGCTTTTGGCCAGCTGCAGCTGGGTTCCACGCTCCAGCCCAACACAAAAACAGGTCCACCAGTATACTAAATCTTCTGCCAATACGACGGCCCTTCATTATAGATTGTTTCCCGTAACCCCCGAAATCGCCGACATACTCGCCTCCCAGGTGCGTCCACTAATCTCGACATTAGATAAAAGCAATCTTAGAGTTTCTCTTAATGACCACATCGGCGCAGGAGACATTTTGGGGATTACTATATTCGAACTAGGAAATGGTCTCTTTTCTTCATCCGACAGAAGTGTAAGCGGCACCAGCTCCAATGGTGAGAGTGTAATTGGCGCAGCACCTCGTATTTCATCGCAAAATCTCCCTCCCACTCAAGTGGAAGGAGATGGTACAATAATGGTACCATATGTTGGGAGAATGAATGTTTTGGGGAAAACTCCAAGCCAAGTGGCAATGATTATCCAAAGTCATCTAAAAGACAAATCTCAAGATCCACAGGTTATGGTCCGTATTCAGAATGATATAGGAAATACTGTAATAGTTTCGGGAGAGATATTGCGCCCAGGTCGTGTCGTTCTTTCTCTAGCGAATGAACATTTGTCAGATGTGATCGCTATCGCTGGAGGGGCCAAGTACCCACCAAAAGATTCACAGGTGGAATTGGTTCGACAAGGCAAGATTGGCGCAACTGATTTAGCAACTCTCGAGGATCATCCTGAGGAAGATATTAGAGCTGATCCTGGTGACCGCATCCGTGTTATCTATCAACCGCGAACCTTCACTGCTTTTGGAGCTGTTGGACAGACCCAGCAAAGGAACGAAGTACAGTTTGGAACGGCTAATCTAAGCTTAGCGGGAGCCATTGCTCGAATTGGCGGACCAGCCGATAATAGAGCGGATGGAAATGCCGTCTACTTAATCCGCTACGAAGATGCAGAAATTTGTCGTCGTCTCGGGGTACCCATCAAGGAAGGTGAGCACTCAGCTCCAGTCATTTATGAAATTGATATGCTGAACCCTACGCAATATTTCTTGGCTCAGAAAATTCCTATGAAGGATCATGATGCTATTTTGATTGCTGATGCTGCTACGGATGCAATTTACAAGATAGATATGTTGATAGGCACATTCATGGGACAGGCCGCCACTATTGGTCTATATGGTGTTCGTTAAGAATCTGAAATATGGTATTGAAGGTCACTCTGAGTAGTACGCAGGGTGGATTAGTCTGTTTTCCTATGACGGGATTCTCGCAAAGAGCGTAAGCTTTCGATCCTAAAAGTAGCTAATAATCGTCGATGTTGCCGGTTTGGAGCAGTGTAGTCATGTCAGAATCTTCTTCCAGACTTATTAGAACAGCCGATCCAACACAGCCTTCGATTCCACATCATAAGCTTTCAAAAAAAGCTCCTCCCGTTCGAATTTTTCGTCAGGATTGGATGGAGTCTTTGACATTTATCTCTTTTCGGACCTTCCTGTGTTGTTGTTTTGTATTTGAAAGCATAGTGTTAACTATAACAGTAGAGTACAATGTGCACTTTTGGCATACCATACTATATATAGTCTATGGTTTGTTTATCTGGTTTTTGACAGAATATACACTCCATCGTTTTATCTTTCACTTTTCAAGTGAAAGAAAGATGATACAACGTCTTGTTTATATTTTCCATGGCAATCATCACATTCAGCCCAATCACCCTTATCGTACTTTGATGCCTGTCATAGTAACCCTTCCCGTTGGTTTGGTCATTTGGGCCCTTTTTGTCTTCTTATTGAAAATTGGTTTAGGGAGTGCTCTCTTTTTAGGTTTTTATCTTGGTTATATTTTTTATGATTCTGTACATTTTGCAACACATAACTTTCAAATGAAACGTTTTCCTTTTTCTCTTTGGAAAAGACACCATTTACTTCATCATTATCGAACTGAAGAGCATAACTATGCTATTAGCGTACCTTGGCTCGATAGGGTATTTCGTACACACTTTAAGTTGTAGCTTATTTATTTAATAAATTTTACTCTTTTGTTGAGATTCTCATTTATAAAATTTAGACTACACATAGTATCAGTATACCGTCTTTCAAACTTGAGATACTTGCTCCATCAACTTTCTCTTTCAAGGGACAGGACACCGGTGAGCCGGCCAACGCCGTGACGGACCGTGACGTGGAGGATGCCGCCTCCATCAGCCTGTCCGGCTGGTATCAGATTGAGGATGAAGACTGATGAAAAAGACACTGACCGCCACGGCCCTGCTGCTGGGCATGGCCGGGTCCGCCCATGCCGGTATCCTGAGCGGCCCCCTCATCAGGAGGGTGATTGATGACCGGGCCTTCTATCAGCCCGGAGACAGGGCCACCATCAGCATCGAGATGACCAACACCACGGGAGCCGATTTCAACGGCAAGCTCAACCTCACAACATGCTCCCGTGGCCATCTGCTGGCCATCGACGCCCACAGTGTCAGCATCCCGGACGGGGCCAGCCAGACCAGCAGCTTCACCATCACTGTGCCATCCCTCGTGGCCAACGGTTACCAGCTCTCCATCAATGCCCTCCAGGCTTCCGACAGCGGGTACGCCATGTGCACAGGGACGGGGAGCTCTTCCTCAGACCCGGTCGATGTCGCAAGCGGGGCCATCAACGTGGCCAACCATGCCCAGGATGACCCCATCGAGGGCTTCGTCGATCCGCAGGCCATGCAGTCCGTCACCGATTACGAAGCCGTCGCCCGCAACATGGCGCAGTATCACATCAACATCGTCCAGTTCTATGACTGGGGATCCCGCCATGACGCCCCCTACACCGACGCCGCCTCATGGCGGAACCTCCAGAACGTCACCGTCACCCGTGAGGAAACGGCCGGGCTGGTCGGGGCCTTCCGCCGACATGGCATCTTCTCCCAGCTCTATACCCTCTGGAACGGAGCCTATGCGGACTGGCCTTCCCGGAACCCCAACGTCACCATCGGCATGGGTGCCTTCCGGAACCGGTGCGGCCTGAAAGGCACCTGCACGGTCGCCGACCAGATCAGCATCGGCGGCAACTGGAAAGACTGGGGATGGGCCATCGACGGGATCGTGCAGGAAAACCCGGCCAATGGCCGCTGGCAGAAATGGATCACCAGCCAGTATCTCGCCGCCATGAAGGGCTGGGGCTTTGACGGGGTCCATCTGGACACGCTCGGAGATCCGGGCATGCCCGCCCATGACGCAAAAGGCCGCCGGATCGACGATTTCGGCAGCTACCTCGCCGACTTCGCCAATCAGGTCCAGGCTGCAACGGGTGTCTGCACGGACATCAACCAGGTATCCACATGGAACCTTCAGGACGAGGCCGTGCGGGGCAACAGCTGCAACCTCTATGTCGAGCCTCACCCGGAGTTCGGAGACAATGCCTATTTCCCCTCCTTCAACGGGCTGATGGAGCAGGCGCATGAATGGACCAGCCGTCCCCTCATCGTCGCCTATTACCCCCAGCAGGTCATGAGCGGATCCCTGGAACCGGACAAGGCCCTGAGTGGCGACACCGTGCCTTTCTGCAACCCGGAGGATGACGGTGGCCAGAAGGTCTGCCCGGCCAGCAGTCCCGGCATCGAACTCCTTCTGGGGCAGGTCGCCGTCTCGGGGGCGTCGGAGCTGATGCTGGGGGACATCGACCACCTCATCCCCGGGCCCTTCTTCTCCCGCCCTACCCTGAAAATGGGAGCCGACCTCCAGCAGTTCATGGCGGATTACTACAACTGGTTCGTCGCCTTCCGGGACCTGCTGCGGGGCCATTCCGCGGACACGCCGGACATCGTCTTCATCTCGGACAGCTCCGGCCAGAACATCGGGGCATCCGATGGCAATGCCGGGAAAGTCTATTATCACCCGTGGGAAAGGGCTGGCGTGGCGGAAGGTGTCTCCCTGACCAATCTGGTCGGACTGAAGGACAACCGCATCGACGACCCGGATGGAACCCACAGCCCGGTCGAGCAGAAAAACATCCGGGTCACCATGCAGCTCTATGGCGGCAGGCCGACCGGGCAGGCATGGTATGCCGCACCGGACTACAATCATGGATTCCCGCAGCCTCTCTCCTACAACGTGGGCACGTCCGGCAGTGACGGGTTCGGCAACCCCGTCTACACGGCCACGTTCACCATTCCGTCCCTCAAGACCAGCGGCATTGCGTGGGTCGAGGGGAACACCCTGAAAAACCGGACGGACTGGACGCTGGACGGCACCGCCAGTGACCTCATCCGGGGCGGTACCCCCTCATGGTCACCCAACGGCATGGGAGGGCGTGTGGCCGCAACCGTGCATGGCTGCTGTGGCAGGAGCATCTACTGGGATGGCATCGACTTCGGACAGGGCGTCTCATCCCTGGCCGCCGTCACATACAGCCAGCATGGCGGGGTGATGGAGTTCCGTCTCGACAGGCAGGACGGACCCGTGCTGGCCAGGCTGACCGTGCCACAGTCAAAGGGCGGGAATGTCGACAGCAGCCAGACACAGATCATCCAGTCCCCGACAGGTGTGCACCGGGTCTGGGTCGTCTTCCCCGGGCAGGATGTCAGCCTCTACGGATGGAGGCCCTGATGTCACAGGCTCCTTCTGGCCCGCAGGTCGGGCTGACATGGTTCAGCTCCTTCAGCGGCGGCGTGATGGCTCCATTGGTCGGATACAGGGCCGACATGGAGAAATGGCATTCCGGTGCCGCCGAGCTGACCAATTTCTTCGTGCATGTGCAGGGCGGCATCTCAAACCGCCCCGGCACACAGTATGTCAGCACGTCAAAGGCCGATGCCTCAGGTCCCCCACCGAAGCTGATTGCCTTCATCTACAACAATACCCAGTCCTATGTGCTGGAGTTTGGCGACCGCTATCTCCGCTTCATCAGCAACGGGGCCTATCTCGCCAATACTGATGGCAGCCCCTACGAACTGGCCACGCCTTACAGCATCGGGGATGCCTTCTGGCTGCGCCATGCCCAGTCTGCCGACGTGATGACCCTCACCCATTCCGGATATCCGGCCATGAACCTCTCCCGCCATGGGGAGCTTGACTGGACGCTGGAGGTGATCTCCTACAGTGCCGGGATAGAGGCGCCTTCATCACTTCTGGCCTCTGCCGTGGAAGGCAATGCCGCCAATACGGGCACGGCAACCAGCGTATCAAAGGTGACGTATGAATATGCTGTCACCTCCGTCTCCAATGAGAGGAACACGGAGAGCAACGCCACGCTTGCGCCTTCCCAGACGGAAATGACCACCCAGACCCAGACCGTCACTGACCCTGTGACTGGCAGGACCAGTACGGTCACGTCGCAGGTACCGGTCGAGGTCGGCAGGTTCGTGACCAACTACAACATCGGCTACTACACGAATTACGGGAACTACAACACGCTCTCATGGCCTGCCGTGACGGGAGCGGACTATTACAACGTCTATCGCCGCTTTGCCGGACAGTGGGGGCTGATTGGCAACACCACGTCCCTCAGCTTTGACGATGTGAATTACGCTCCCGATACCGAGAACGGACCGCCCGCCCATCGCAACCCCTTTGATGGCAATAACAACCCGGTTTCCGTCACCTATTTCCAGCAGCGGCGTGTCTTTGCCGGGTCTCTCGCCTATCCCCAGACCGTCTGGATGAGCCGCTCTGCCAACTACACCAATTTCGACATCCACACGCCGGTCGTCTCCGATGATGCCATAACGGCCACCATCGCCAGCCAGCAGGTCAACACCATCAAGCATCTGGTGCCGATGGCCGACCTTCTGGCCTTCACCGGAACGGGCATCTGGAAGATCTCCGGCGGCCAGACTGGCACTCCCATAACACCAAGCAACTTCACGGCCATACCGCAGATGTTCGTGGGAAGCTCGGACGTGCAGCCCCTGCCCATCAATACCGACGTGCTGTTCATCGAGAACAAGGGCAGCCATATCCGTGACCTGCAATATGACTGGTACGCACAGATCTATCAGGGCAATGACCTCTCCGTCCTGGCTGACCATCTCTTCTATGGCTACACGATCTCCGACTGGTCCTTCGCCCAGTTCCCCTTCAACCTGATCTGGGCCGTGCGGTCTGACGGCACGATGCTCGGCATGACCTACCTGAAGGAACAGAACGTCATGGCATGGCACCAGCACAGGACGGAGGGCGGGGCCTTCCAGTCCGTTGCTGTCGTGCCGGAGGAGAATGGATACGGTGCCATCGAGGATACGCCCTATGTGGTGGTGAAGCGCAGCCTTGCCGGGCGGCAGAGCTACACCATCGAGCGCATCCAGTCCCGCCAGCTGGGAATGGAGAATGACGACATCACCCGCTCATGGTTCGTGGACTGCGGCCTGCGCTATGAGGGAAAGGAAACCGGCACCGTCTCCGGGCTGGGGCATCTGGCAGGAGCAACCGTGTCAGCCTGCATTGACGGGCGGGGCTTCACGGGGCTGACGGTGGGGAGTGACGGCACCCTCACCCTGCCACGGCCTGGCAGCGTGGTCACGGTCGGGCTGCCCATCCATGCACGGGCCGTCACCCTGCCGCTGGATCTCGGAAACCCTCCACAGTTCGCCCGGCGCAAACGGGTCAGCAAGCTCTATGCCTCGCTCTACAACAGCTCCGGCCTGGGCGTCTCCACCGACGGAGGGAAGACATTCCACGGGCTGGACGGTCAGGGTGCCGCCGCCGGTCCGTCAGCACCCAATCCCTACCAGAAGAAAGACACCGGACCCGCCCTCATCTCCGGCCTGACCATGCGGATACCAACACCAAACTGGACCCAGAAGGGCAGCTTAATCCTCCAGACCGACCAGCCTCTCCCCGTGACCGTCACCAGCATCAGCGTGGATGTGGAGCTGGGGAGCTGAGGAACAAAAAATCTCCATATTGCGCATACTATAATCTCCCTATAGGGTGACAACAGAGTCACAGATTTTTCTTTGTCCTAAAACACAATCAGGACTGTCCAGCACGTATCATGCCTTCCATACCTGAAACATTCCGCTTTGCAGTTGAGAATGAAACACCGGAAACGATGCCGCTCAATATCATGGCGGATCTTCTGGGGGAGCTGTGCTCTCTATTAGGTGATGGTAAGTATTTGCACCTTTCTGGTATAGAACATGGAAGTTGCGCCGCCGTTATTAGGATTGATAACGATTATAAAAATCTCGTTGCAGAAAATATTGAAAAAATAAGCAGCGGCAATATACCAAAAAATTTAAGAAAAAATGTTTTTAGTATCAATAAGATACTAGGTGATAATAATTTAAGGGCAAGACTTGATCGCCCGTGGGGCGAAAACAAGCATGCTACTCTGTACACGTTTCCAGGGATAAAAAAAGAGGAAAAAAAATATTATACCAATAGTGAATTTTTTGAAATACAAGGAGAAATTGTATCGATATCTAAAAACAGTAAAAATGACGTAAAAACTGAAATATTATCCCCTATTTATGGTCGGGTCAAAGCAGCTGTTCCTTCTGCTTCTTTCAAAAAAGTTACAAAGAATCTATTTAAAGAAGTTATATTATATGGCATCGGTATGCAGAGCCTCTCTGCTTCCGGTGAAGGCAAGGTAGATAGTTTCATGATTCAAGATGTAGAAGAGTTAGAAGATACGCCTATTTCTTCTTTATTAGAAAGACCATCTTCCTATTTTGGAGAAATTCCCAGAGACCTTGCCGAACGTATCATGAATGGGAGGAATGAGCCATGAGCAGCAAAGCTATTGATACATCATTCTTACTTTATCTCATTTCCTCCTCTCCCCAAGCGCCTAAGGGACATAATCTTGATTACTTCAGTGAACAGATAGCAGAACTAAAACAGGAACTTGTAGAGGATGGCAAGGTAACCATTCCTGCCCCGGTTCTTGCAGAGATTGCTTCCCATTATCCTGATGGAGAGCCGAACTTGGAAGCTTTTTCTCGTTTTAAAGACTTCACAATAGCGCCATTTGACCGAAGAGCAGCTTTACGATTGGGAGAAATAAATCGTAAAGCTAAAGAGAGTAGAAAATGCCACATCCCTGAAAGAGGAAGACAGGATGTAAAGATTGATAGGCAGATATTGGCTATCTCGCTAGTAGCAGGAGTACGCCACTTCTATACAGCTGATAAACGATTGGGAGAAATAGCAGAACAGGAAGGGATGAATGTTGTCTACCCGTGGACTCTTCCTTTACCTAGCCACGTGAGATTGCAGCAAGACCTTCCCTTTGACGCACCCCAAGTCGAGAATAATATTATCCCCCTAAAGAAACCCAAATAACGCCAGAATTACAAACCCCTGACATGCTCTCCCGCCACAGGGAGGGCATATGTCACTTTTTTCAGGCGGACTGAACACGCTCAGGAGCGTTCAGGATGAAGGACTGGCAGGGCAGCAGTCATCCCTCGACCAGTCGCTTGGTGCATCCGTCATGGAGGGCATCAATGACATGCCGGTCGTCCGCATCGGTGACTGGCTGCGCCATGAGACGAAAAGCACCGAAGGCGATACGCTCACCCCAGAGGATGCCAATGCCCGCTATGGCATCAGGGGTATTCTGAACTTCGACAGGCCTGTTTCTTCTGCACTTGCCCAGACCCTCAATGATGAGAAGCAGGCTGACCTCATCCGGCAGAACACCATCCGCAACGGGCCTGACGGCATCATCAGCGGCACCCTGAATACCGTTGCCGGGGCTGCCCCTGCTTTTCTTGACCCCATCAACTATGCCGCCGCCCTGATCCCGGGCCTTGGGGAGGAGCGCATCAGCCTTGTCCTTGGCAGTGCCGCCGCCCGTGCTGAAGGATTTGGCATGGAACGTGTGGCGGACGGTCTGCTCAGTGCCGAAGGGCTGAACAGCCGTGCCGGTGCGGCCCTCTCCAGCAGCCTGCCGGGACGTGTGGTGCAGGGTGCCAGCCAGGGAGCCATCGGCATGGCGGCCCTCGAGCCGCTCAACATGTATCTGGACCGTGACGAGCACAATGACTGGAGCATGGGTCAGGCCCTCCGGGACATCGGCTTCGGCAGCATCATGGGGGGTGGCCTGCATGGTCTGGGCCATGCCTTTGGCCGGCGTCTCGAGCGGGCCGGAACCAGTGCCAGGGGGCAGGTTCTGGCCGATGGTATCGCTTCCATGGCCAGCGACAGTCCCGGCAATGCCGAGAGCCTGCTGAACATCCATGAGGTCCAGAACGCCAGAGACGGGCTTGACCGCACCATGGCCGGGCATGGTTCCGAGCCTGATGAAACGGTGTCTCAACCTCCCCTGCGGGACAGGATTGCTGATGACCTGTCCCAGCTCCGGCAGAGCCATGCTGACACGCTGGATGAAGCGGCCCTGTATGAGCGTCCCGATGATGAGCCGGAGCAGCCAGATGCTGCTGCGCCCCAGCCTGCCATGCCGACCGGGAAGCCGCCATCAGATCCATCCCTCTTCACCTTCCTGACCCGCCACGGTGGGGTGCTGGATGAAGGCGGCGAGCTGAAGGCCAATGACATCCACCGCCAGCGCATCGGCCTTGTGCGCCGCAATGGTGGCATGTCTCTGGATACGGCACGGGAACGGGCCATAGAGCACGGCTATCTCAGGCCCGATGCCGACATCAGCGACCTTCTGGATGCCATGGTGGAAGAAAGCCACGGGCGCAAGGTGTTCCCTGATGGTAGGCTGGCCGGAAACGGAACGGATACTGCCGCCCTGGAGGAACATCACCAGGAACAGGCTGCCGACGATGCCGATGAAGCTGCCCGGGCGGCAGACATCACCCTCACACCGGAAGAGCATGCCCATGCCACGGAGGCCATCCTGTCCGGCCTGCACCCAGATGCTGCCATGGAGGATGCCCTGCGGGTATCCGGCCATGCCACATGGGAGCGGTATGCGGACATGCTGGACCATGGCCGTGCCACCCACATGGAGCGCATCGGGGCAAGGCAGGAGCTTCTCCATGCCCTCACCCGCCAGCGTCTGGGCCGCTATGCCCAGCATCTTGATTCAGGCCTTGAGGGGCTGGACCTTTACGATCTCGCTGGCTCCATCCTGAAGAAGGACAGCCCGGAAGATGCCGTGGAGCAGGCCCTGCGCCTCATCGAGGCAGAACGGGGAAAAGGCCACGACGCCAGCTGGCAGGGCCATGTGGAAGAGGCCTATCAGAACGCAAGGCAGCGGCTCGATGCCATCCAGCAGGATGCGGCAGAAGCCATCATGAGAAACCTCCATGGTCATGAAGATCATGAGGTCACGCAGAGCCGTGCCGGTCTTGCAGCCCAGAGGGAAACAGCCCCCAGCCCGGAACAGGGCCAGGATGTTTCCCCACTCCCGACCAGCGGTATTGAGCATCTGGACCTTTCAGCGGCAGGGAATAACCCGGCCATGGTCGGACGGATGCCTTCCGGTATTGAGGGCGTTCCGGACTGGCCAGTTCTCATAAGCGATGGTGAAAAAGCCCACACACCATACAAGAAGGATGGAAAGACGGTCTATTACGCTACGGGCCGCCATCACATCATGGAGCGGCATGGACACCAGCTGAAAGCATCAGGTTTTGACGATGCCGACAGCTACATCAGCCATATTCTGAAAAATGCAAATGAGGTAAGGCTGGATGAACGGAATGGCTCATATTTCATCATCGTCCGTGGTGAGAAAAATACCAGCAGCGCAAAGCATGATGCCACTGTCACGGAACTCAAAAAAGAAGACGGCTATTACCTCGTCAAAACAGCCGCACCGTTCAAGTCAGGTTATCTGAACAAGAAGACACTTCTTCAGGAAGGGCGTCGCACTACCCCCTCAGACCGTAATGGGCAAGATCATCCCCTAAATCCGGCTGGCCACATGCCCGATGACCAAAAACCTTCAGCGACTGTCGGGGCTGAAGAAGTGTCTTCCGGTACTCTAGCTACTGAAAAAGACAGAAATCAAGAAGGAAAGCTGCTGTGGGAAAAGGATCTCAGCACCAATTCGAACCCAACCGGACAGGGTTCCGACTCCTTTAATCCTCACGGGCAGACTGTGTCCGGTACCCCGAGGTCTGGGAGAGATGACGAACGCCACAGCAGCTCCTCTGACAGTGGAAATACTGCCCCGAAAAGTCAAGCCATCACCGAAGCACAGTCCTATTCCGACCAGATCGACCGGCAGCTTGCCGCCCTGGGCGATCAGATCAGCCCCGAAGAGCTGGCAGAGATCCGCCATGAAAAGGATCTCTCCGATGGCAATGCCGATGCCCTCACCTCCGCCGCCGCCTGCCTTACAAGGAAAGCCCCATGACCCACGAGAACCCGTGCTACAACGAAGCCGAGAAAGCCGCTGGCCGTGAAATGTCCAAGGCAGAGCTTGACGAGATGTTCGGGCGGCTGGAGAAGGAAGCCGGACGCTACATGAAGCAGGGCCTGTCCCCACGGGAGGCACTGGAAAAGGCCGGTGCCCGCCTGGCCGATGAGGAGCGTCTGGCTGCCATCATAGAGGCCAATTCCCGCAAGAAGAACCTCATCGTCCGGGCTGCCCTGCGCCGCCGCATCGTGCCCGGCGATGAAGCAGCATCCCTTGAAGGCATCCTTGCCGGGAAGCAGACCGGGGAGAATGGCGCCGCCCTCTCTGTGGATGCCAGCAGCCACGCCCGCACTGCCCAGCTTCTCGGACCTCTCATGCATGATCTGGACAAGGCAGGCGTCTTCAAGGCGCTGCTGGAGCGTGATGAACAGTTTGATGCCGATGTGGCCCGTGAGATGTGGCGGCTTGATGACCCGGAAGCCGGGGAACCAACAGGCAACAGGCTGGCTGCCGAGGCCGCCCGCATCCTGTCCGGCTATCAGGACACCGTGCGTCTGATGCAGAACAGGCAAGGCGCATGGATTGGCAAGGCCGACCACTATGTCACCCGCCAGAGCCACGACATGTGGAAGATACGGGGCGACGGATCGGACAGGGCCTACCAGAACTGGCGGGATACCATCCTGCCCCTGCTGGATGACCGTACTTTTGAGATGATGCCCGCCAGGCAGTCGAGGGAAGATTTCCTCCGCAATGTCTGGCTTAACCTCTCCACCGGTGAGCATGATAACGCCAACGGGCGGGACTGGCTTTCCGGCTTCAAAGGCACATCCAACAAAGCCAAGAAGGTCAGCCAGAACCGTGTGCTGCACTTCAAAGATGCCGATGGCTGGCTGGCCTATAACAGGAAGTTCGGCCAGGGCCATGTGGTGGACAGCATCTTCAAGGGCCTCATCAACGGGGCACGCAACGCTGCCGTGATGGGCGATCTGGGCACGAACCCTGAGAACATGTTCCGCAGCATGATCGAGGAAAGCGTGCAGGCCGCCCGTGAGAGGGCTGATGCCAAAATGGTTGATAAGCTCCGCCGGTTGGAAAGAGGTGCCCTGCTGGACATCGTGACAGGCCGGGCCAGACAGCCGGCCAACAAGACGGTTGAAACCATCGGGGCCTACGCCCATGCGTGGAACCAGATTACGAAACTGGGCGGCGTGATGATCTCCTCCCTGCCCGATCTGGCCATCAATGCCGCCGTGCTGAGACACAATGACGTCCCGCTGCTGGAAAGCTACTGGAACAGCCTGAAAGCCCTTGCTCCGGGCCTGAGCAGCAAGAACCCGGCAGAGCGCAAAGAGATCGCCCGGCTGCTGGGCGTGGGGCTGCAGGGGCATCTTGGATCCGTCATGAGCCGCTTTTCCGCCAATGATGCCCCACTGGGCAAGATGAGCGACCTCATCAACAAATTCTACCGCATCAACGGGCTGCAATACTGGACGGACAGCCTGTCCGAGGGCATCGGCCTGATGCTCTCCCACAATCTGGGGCGGAATGCCGGTCTGTCCTATGAGGCCCTTGATGGAAAGCTGCGGGCCAGCCTGCAACGCTTCGGCATCACCCGGCCGGAATGGGACGTGATGCGGCAGGGCGTGCGGACAGCCGCTGGAGAAGACCATATCCTGCCCAGCGAGATGGGACGCCTGTCTGACGATGCCGTGGCTCCCCTCATCGAGAAAGGACAGACAGCCGATGACGTGCGGGACAGCCTGACCCGAAAGCTCTATGCCTACATCACCGACCAGACACGGGAGGGCATGACGGAACCCGATGTCCGCACGCAGGCGACCATCCGGGGCATCAGCAACCGACTTGATGACATCAATCCATTACTCGGACAGGCTGCACGGCTTATGCTCCAGTTCAAGAGCTTCCCGGCCTCATATATCCGCCGCTTCTATCAGCGTGAGGTGAAACGCAACGGGATGGACCTGCCCGGCATCATCCACATGATCGCAGCCACAACCGTGCTGGGCTACGTCGCCATGCAGGCCAAGGCCATATTGGCCGGGAAAGAGCCACGGGATGCAGGCGATGTTCGCACATGGATGTCGGCCATGGCCCAGGGCGGGGGTGCCGGGATTTATGGGGACTTCCTCTTCGGCCAGATGAGCCGCATGGGGAACACGACGCTGGAAACACTGGCGGGGCCGACCATCTCCGACATCACGAAACTGGCCGGGATATTCACCGCCACCCGTGACGAGCTGGTCGGCAGCCCTGACGCCGAGAAGGCCCGCACCTATCTGGCCGATCTCGTCCGCTTTGCCTCCGGGCAGATACCGTTCGGCAATCTTCCGGGCATCAATGCAGCCCTGAAATATGGCGTGATCTACCGCCTGCAGGACATGATAAATCCCGGTTACACGGCCCGTTATGAAAAGCTCGTCCAGCGCAGTCAGGGGCAGGGCTTCCTCGTATCGCCAACATGGAGCCCCTATGGGCGCTGAAGACACGCCCGAATTACAAACGCATGATGATCTGTCCGTCATGATGATGGAGATGGACATTCATGCGCTTCACACTAGCACTTCTTGCATCCCTGATGGCTGGAACGGCTTTTGCAGACAGCATTGCCGTTCCTCCTGCCCAGCACGGGATTTTTGATAGCGGCCAGCTCCCACCGGCGGCTCGGGGTATCATGACCTTTGGGGCAGCTGGTGGGGTAAGCCTGACCGCCCGCCCCTATTCCGCCCTGCCTCTTTCGGTACCAGTTGGCACGGCCTTCTTCTGCACGGATTGCGCCGGGACGGGTCAGCCCGTCTTCTTCAATGGAAGTGCATGGGTGGATGCCTCCGGGACTGGAGCGAAACATCCATGAATGACCAGTATCTGACCCGTGCCGAAGGGCTGGAGATCAAGAAGGACATTCGAGAGATCGAGACGGATATGGCCGTTGTCAAGGACAGGCAGGCCAGCCAGCAGCAGATGCTGGAGCAGATACTCTCCCAGGTCAGGCACGGCAACTCATGGCGCAGCATGTTCATTGCCGGTGGTTCAGGAGCGGGAGGGATCATCCTCGCCATCATCATGAAGATTTTCCACATCGGAGGGTAAAACCCATGGAAGTACGGGGCATCCGCAACAATAATCCTGGCAATCTGAACTATGTCGGACAGGCCGGGGCGCACCTCGAAAAGGGTGTTCATCCACGCTTTGCCGTGTTCGCAACACCTGAAGCCGGGCTGATGGCCCTGCGAGGTCAGCTGCTGCGCTACAACCAGAGGGATGGTCTGGACACGGTGGCGGGCATCATCGGCAAATGGGCGCCTCCCAGCGAGAACGACACGGCCAGCTACATTGAAGGCGTGTCCCATGCCCTCGGCGTCACACCGGACCAGAAGCTCGGCCCCTTCACACCACATCTCGTGGCGGGTCTGATGAGGGCCATCATTCTCATGGAAAACGGGAAAAATCCCTATGGCCCGCTGGTCGACAGGGTGGCCGGAGTGAAGGAAGCCGCAGCATGAAGCCCCTGCACTGGCTGCGCCAGCCGACAACCCTTCAGGGCCTGTCCCTCATCATTGCCGGTGAGGCCAATGCCCAGAACGCAACCATGGTCCGCATAGACGAGGCAGCAGCCAGTACGCCACAGACCGAGGGCCAGTGAAAACCTTCTCTGGTTGTACGTCCCATACGCTCTAGTACAGACCTGTGGCCTCACCCTGCTAGGAGGGTGCAGCGAGGTCCACATCCGCCAGCAGTTGCCTCAACCTGCGAACACCTACGATAGAACAGCAACGGAGTGCCTATGCAGAGACGGTGGCTCACCCAGAGCTGAAGAACGTCCACATCCAAGCGGCTGATCTCGATTATACCCTGCGGGAAAATGCGGCCTGCTGGAGAATTACAGCTCATTCTGAGCCCCCTCAAAATTCCCCACAGCACGACTGAGACAAGCACGATAAACGGACCTAAAACCGTTACACGATCATCCAATTTTTTGCTATTTTCTGAGAGAACCGTGGCGGAGGGGATGGGATTCGAACCCACGATACGGGAGTTACCCGTATAACGGTTTAGCAAACCGCCGCCTTCAGCCTCTCGGCCACCCCTCCGCTGTAAACGGTTTTCACACGGCGTTTGCAGGAGTGTTTGTAGGGGGAAATGACGTTGACGTAAACCCCCTACAACACTCTTTTTTATATTTTTCAGGAGGCAAGAAGCTTCTTCAACAGCTCGTTCACCATGGCAGGATTTGCCTTCCCTTTCATCGCCTTCATCGTCTGTCCGACGAAGAAGCCGAAGAGCTTGTCCTTGCCGCTCCTGTACTCCTCCACCTTGTCCGCATTGGCTGCCAGAATATCACTGATGGCTGCCTCAATGGCTCCCGTGTCGGTCACCTGCCGCAGGCCCTTGCGATCCACGATGACAGAGGGCTTCTCCCCCGTCTCCACCATGTCCTCGAAGACTTCCTTGGCAATCTTCCCGTTGATGGTGGAATCACTGATCAGGGACAGAAGCTCACGCAGGGCCTCGGCAGAAACAGGACTATCCTCGATGCTGCGCCCCGTACGGTTCAATGCGGCGAAGAAGTCACCCAGAATCCAGTTCGTGGCCAGACGGGCGTCAGCCCCACGGGCAACCGTCTCGTAAAAATCCGCAACGGACTGCTCCGCCGTCAGCACGCCAGACTCATAGCGGGACACGCCATATTCTTTTTCCAGACGGGCACGCTTGTCCTCTGGAAGTTCCGGCAAGGCAGCCTTCAGCTCATCAACCCAAGACTGCTCGATGACCAGCGGAAGAAGATCCGGCTCCGGGAAGTAGCGGTAATCATGCGCATCCTCCTTCGTCCGCAGAGACCGTGTCTCGCTCTTCACATGGTCGAAAAGACGGGTCTCCTGATCGATCTCTCCACCAGACTCCCAGATGTCCACCTGCCGCTGCGCCTCGACCTCGATCGCCTGCATGACAAAACGTACGGAATTGACGTTCTTGATCTCGCAGCGCGTGCGATACCCTTCTTCCCCCTCACGGCGGACGGAAACGTTCACATCCGCACGCATGGAGCCTTCCTCCATGTTGCCGTCACACGTCCCCAGATAACGGAGAATCTGACGCAGCTTGCGGAGGTAAGCCCCAGCCTCTTCCGGAGAGCGGATATCCGGCTCACTCACGATCTCCATGAGAGCAACACCCGCACGGTTCAGATCGATGAAAGAGCGTGTCGGGTCCTGATCGTGAATGGACTTGCCTGCATCCTGTTCCATATGCATGCGGGTCACGCCAATATGACGGATCTCACCATCAGAAAGTTCGATCTCGACCGTGCCCTTACCAACGATCGGATGCTCAAACTGGCTGATCTGATAGCCCGTCGGAAGATCAGCGTAGAAATAGTTCTTCCGGTCAAAGCGGCTGAAAAGATTGATCTGTGCCCGCAACCCAAGGCCCGTCCGTACGGCCTGTGCCACACACTCACGGTTCAGGACAGGCAACATGCCAGGAAAACCGGCATCAACCAAGCTGACGTGCGTGTTGGGCTCCCCGCCATATTCCGCAGAGGCACCGGAGAACAGCTTGGACTGGCTGACAATCTGGGCATGGACCTCCAGCCCAACAATGACTTCCCATTCGCCAGTTTCACCCGTGATACGATATGCGCTCATGCTGACACCCCTGCATGAATGGTGGGACGATGGGTAAAGGAAGCGGCCCGCTCCAGAACGGAGCCGGCGGCCAGCAGCGTTTCTTCATCAAAGAAACGGCCGATCAGCTGGAGCCCGAGCGGCACGCCACGGCCATCCAGCCCGGCCGGAACGGACAGGGCCGGCACGCCTGCCATGCTGGCCGGCACCGTAAAGACGTCATTCAGATAGACCTGAACCGGATCGGTCGGCTTTTCATCCCAGGCAAAAGCCCCGGAAGGAGCCGTTGGTGCCAGGATGACATCAACCGTTTCATACGCCTTCAGGAAGTCACGCTGGAGCAGCGTACGAACCTTCTGGGCACGAAGATAGTAAGCATCGTAATAGCCGGAAGACAGCACATAGGTGCCCAGCAGGATACGGCGCTTCACCTCATCCCCAAATCCGGCAGCACGGGTGGCTTCATAAAGTGCATCCAGAGACGCACCGCTGACACGCTCCCCAAAGCGGACACCATCATACCGGGCGAGGTTGGAGGATGCCTCTGCCAGAGCAGCAATGTAATAGGCTGGCAGACCATACTTCGTATGCGGCAGGGAAATGTCCACCACTTCGGCGCCAGCCTCTTTCAACCAGTTGATCCCCTGCTGCCAGATGGCTTCAATCTCGGCAGGCAGACCATCGATGCGATATTCCTTTGGAATACCGACCTTCAGCCCCTTCACGCCACGTCCAAGAGCCGCCTCATAATGTGGGACGGGCCTGTTCACGCTGGTGGAATCCTTGGGGTCGAACCCTGCCATGGATTCAAGAAGAATGGCACAGTCCTGAAGGGTACGGGCCATCGGCCCCGCCTGATCCAGAGAGCTGGCAAAGGCGATCGTCCCAAACCGGGAGCAGCGGCCATAGGTCGGCTTGATTCCCGTAATACCGCAGAAAGCCGCAGGCTGACGGATGGAACCGCCCGTATCTGTCCCGGTCGCTCCCAGAACAAGCCCTGCCGCCACAGCAGCAGCGGACCCGCCAGAAGAGCCACCCGGCACAAGCTTTGCATCGGAATCACGACGCTTCCACGGATTTTCCACACCACCAAAAGCAGAGGTCAGGTTCGTGGAGCCCATGGCGAATTCATCAAGATTCAGTTTGCCCAGCGAAATGGCCCCATCACGCTTCAGGTTCGCTGTCACTGTGCTTTCGTAAGGCGGCACAAAATTACCCAGAATCTTGCTGGCAGCCGTCGTACGAACGCCTTCCGTTGCGAAAAGGTCCTTGATCCCGATGGGCAGGCCACAGAGGCTTCCACCTTCTCCCTTCGCCAGAAGGGCATCCGCTTCTTTGGCGGCCAGACGGGCCTGCTCGGGCGTGCGGGTGATGAAGCTGTTCAGCCCACCATCAAGACGTTCAATGGCATCAATATGGGCATCGACCAGCTCGACGGCAGAAATCTTGCGGGACCGGAGAGCCTCACGGGCAGAAGCAAGAGTATGATCAAAAATGCTGCTCATCATTCCACCACCTTCGGCACGGTATAGAAGGGGCCTTCACGGTCCGGTGCGTTGGAGAGCACCTTGTCCCGACAGTTGCCATCTGTCACCTGATCGTCCCGCAGACGTGGCTGGGCCAAACCAGTTCCAATCATCGGTGGAACGTCGGTCACATCAACCTCATTGAGCTGGTCAACCCAGCCAATGATCCCCTGCATCTCTTTCTGATAGGTGTGAACCTGCTCTTCCGAGAGGCCAACCCTTGCCAGCCTGGCCATTTTTGCCACTGTTTTCGCATCAAGCGACATGTATAATCCTGCTTTCAGACATCAATCACATCAGCCTATTACGGCCATGGAAGCGATCATACCCCTTTGCCATGACACTATTCAATCCACATGACCTGCGTAATCAGCTCCTTGCAGCACATTCCATCTTGGGGCTGGACCCCGGCAGCAAACAGATTGGCGTGGCGCTCTCCGACACTGCTCTCATGCTGGCCTCCCCCCTGACCGTGCTGGCCCGTGGTAAAATGAAGCAGATGGTTCCCCAGTTTCAGACCCTCTGTCGTAAACATGAAATTGGCGGGATTGTGGTCGGCCTTCCGCTTTCACTGGATGGCAGCTTTGGCCCGGCGGCACGTGCCGCCAGTGACTGGGCCAATGACCTTAGTGAGCGGTTGGGCCTGCCTGCCTGCCTGTGGGATGAGCGGCTTTCATCCAGTGCTGTAAACCGCTTCCTCGTTCAGGAAGCCGACATGACCCGCAAGAGGCGTGGCGAGGTCGTGGACAAGATGGCCGCCGCTTACATGCTCCAGGGCTGGCTGGACGCCACTGCGGCCTGATCCTGCCGATACAAAAAAGAGAGGCCGCATAAATGCGGCCTCCCCTCCTGCATGACATCCAATCGAAATGATCAGATGGTCTTGCGCCAATCACCCCAATCGGTGGAAACCGGGCGGCTGCCAGAATGGGCAGACTGATACATGGCCTGAATCAGACGGACATCCTGCATCCCTTCCTCACCCGTGGCTGCCAGCGGCGTATTGTTGGCAACGCTGATGGCCAGATGATCCAGCTGTGCAGAGAACTGGTTCAGGGCCGGGATGGTGAACATCGGGGTGGACCATGTATGCGTGTCACCAGTGGTGCAGTGGCTGACACTGTTGCACCAGTAACTCGTGGCCGGGTCCATCCGCAGGGAGGCGTCCGTCCCCTGAAGGTTGAAGCGGGACATGGCATTCACGTTGAAGGAGGCGCTGCCATGTGCCACGGCACCGGAACGGTACTTCATGATCCAGACGATGGTCTCGTCGATCTCACGGAACATCGGGTCAGACGGCGGCATGATGGTGGCCTGGACCTCGATTGGATCTTCATTCAGCATGTAGCGTGAACCGTTGACGCCATAGATGCCCAGATCCATCAGCGCACCACCACCAGACAGGGAGCGGGTCAGACGCCACTGGTAGGTCGGATCCGTCGGGTCGGTATTGTCACCGTTATCCGTGGTAATGATCTGCGGCTTGCCAATGCTGGTACGGGCCAGCTCGATAGCCTTGTGCGTAACGGGGTCAAAGTGGCAGCGATAGCCAATCATGAGCTTCTTGCCAGCCTTCTTGCCGGCAGCAATCATGCGCTGACACTCTTCGACCGTGACGGCCATCGGCTTCTCACACAGCACATGCTTGCCGGCACGGAAAGAACGCTCCGTGAAGTCGGCATGCAGGGAGTTGGGCAGGATGATGTAAACGGCGTCAACCTCCGGGTCCTGCGCAATCTTGTCAAAATTGTCGTAGGTGTAGAGGTGCGATTCCTCGATCCCGTAATGCTTGCCCAGACGACGGGCCTTGTTGATGTCGCCGCTGACCAGCGCCGTCACCTTGGCATATTCACACTCGGCAAAAGCCGGCAGGATCTGATTGACGGCATATTTGCCAAGACCCACGATGGCATAGCCAAATTTGCGGGGACCATCATTCATCGGGCGAAGCAGATTCGGATACGGGCGTTTGCCCAGCCCGGCAGGCGGTGCGGGGAAACCGAGAGACTGGGCCACAGCCTTGCCAGCGCCGCCAGCCAAAATAGAAGCACCGAGTGCTCCAAGAACATGCCGACGACCTGCATTTACTGGTTTATGTGGTGAGTGAGAGCTCATTATGAATACATCCTTTTCACTCAAGTAAGCAGCCCCGCACGATTACAAAGGCTGGTGACGAACGGAAAATTCCATTGCTTCCCGCTTCGTTTCCCCGAAGTTAAGACTCCAGACGGGATAATTGCAATTAACCTTGGGAAAGGAATTATTTTTGAAGGCAAGAAAGGCAATAAATAAAATTTATCTTAAAAATAAAATTCTTATTTTACAATAAGTTAAAATCAGATAAGGCGCAGTCCAGTTTTATCATGGCAACTGTATGGATGGGCTGCATTTTTATCATGGCATGAACAAAAATGGCCGCATCCCCCGTTCCAGGAGATGCGGCCATTTCACGAAAACCGAATAATCCGGTCTGAATTACCCGTTACATTTTATGAAACGCACAGAGCTTGTTTCCGTCCGGGTCACGAAGATAGGCCAGATAAAGCTTCATGCCCATCACCACACGCTCACCTGGCGGATTTTCAACAGCTGTTCCCCCTGCCCTGATGCCAGCTTCATGCCACCTGCGTACATCCTCGGGAGACGACAGGCCGAGACCAACCGTACCGCCATTGGCAGCCGTAGCAGCCTCCCCGTTGATCGGACGTGTGATGATGAATATCTGCCCATCCTTCTGGTACACGATCCTGTCCGGATTATCCTGCGGGCAGAAATCAGCTCCCATGACACCGAACAGGGCATCATAGAACGCCTTGGCCTTTTCCAGATCGTTCGATCCCACAACAATATGACTCAGGAACATGGTCTCTTCCTTTCCACACCAATACACATTCTCTGCGCGTACCAGAAAATCTACAGGCTAAGTGAAATTTTCGCTAGAATAGAAAGAAGATGGCTATACAGCCACCTGCACTTCAAGCATATTTTCAGGGAGTTAATCACCAGAGGGGTGGTGGGCGCAACAGGGATTGAACCTGTGACCCCTACCATGTCAAGGTAGTGCTCTACCGCTGAGCTATGCGCCCCCGTCTGGTGTGAAATGGTGTTTACCTCAGCCTATGGATTGTGGCAAGCCTTTATTGTGAAAAAAAATCAGAAACTTCCATGCACCAACACTGCCCGCCCGTCTTCCACTGTCGGGATCCATCTTCCTTCCTGCCGGAAGCGGACACCCTTCCTGCTTTCCTCTCCACATTCAGGGCGCAATTACCCCCAGCATTTCCTGGAAATGGCCGTCCTGCCCATGACAGAGCTGGAACGCATGGAGGACCGATTTACCGATCAGCTCCTTCAATATGCCCCTGAGAATGGCCTGAGCCTCGTGCAGGCCCTGTTTCCTCGCAGTTTCTGCGATGTAAACCGGGACTGGAGAGAACTGGATGCCACCATGTTTTCTCCTCCTCTCATTGAGAAGGACCTCATCCTCAGCACGAAAGTCAGCGCAGGTTATGGTGTCATTCCCCGCTGCACATCGCCAGGCAAGAGCATCTACCGCTATTGCCTGCCTCTCGAAGAGGCGGGACATCGCCTTTCACAATATTGGGAGCCATACCATACAGCGCTCCAGCAGACGCAGAAAACACTGCACGCACAGTTTGGCGCTTCCATCCTGCTGGACATCCATTCCATGCCACCACTGGCACAGTCCCGCCCCTGTGATGTCGTCCTAGGGAACAGGCATGGGAAAACCTGCTCCGACAGACTTATCAGCCTAGTGGAGCACCTTTTCCTCGAGAAAGGGTACCATGTCCAGCGAAACACACCCTACTCGGGCGGCTACATAACGGGCAGATACGGCCAGATGGAAGAAAATCGGCAGACCCTGCAGGTGGAAATCAACCGTGCCTGCTACCTGAACCTACAGACGTTACAACCCAACCGCCATTTTGAAAAAGTACAGAAAGACATCACGGACATTCTATCCGAAATGGCACGGACTCACCCTGCCCCGTAAACCGGGCAGGGCAAATCAGAGAACAGAACTTACCTGCCCAGAAGAAACGCTATCCCGGCAAGACGGTTGTTCTGTGCAACCTGAGCCACAGCCACCCCCTTGGCATTCCGTACGATTCCCTTCGAATCGATCGACCCTACCACCGTGCCCGTGTTGTCATACACGACACCGGTCCGATCAACTTCTCCGATGATCTTCCCCGTACTGTTGTCCTCCACCGCTCCTGCAGGACTCACAGAACCAGAAAACGGCGCCGTTATCTGCTTCAGCCCTCCCTGCTGAGCCGTGGTATTTCCCGAAGCAGCGAACCCTATGGAAGAAGTACAGGCCCCAATGGCCATTCCTCCCAGCAGAAACATACGGGCCAGCCTGGATGATAAAGACATGGCTATCTCCTCCTGTTTTCCTTCATCAAAACACACTGAAGGAAAAGAAAAAACCTCACATACACAGGAGCCTCGTATGATCCAATCAATCATACCCACGGGACTCGCAGTAATTCCCGTCCCCCTGCAATTATCTCACGTTCACATATCGTGACGGGCACAAAGCTTATTGCCATCGGGGTCCCGGAGATAGGCCATGAAATATTTCCTGCCTCCGATGGTCCGCACGCCAGGTGCGTCTTCTATTGCGGTTCCACCATGCTCAACACCAACCCTGTGCCAAGCCTCCACCGCCTCCACGCTCGAAAGGGCAAAACCAAGGGTAAAGCCATTCGCAACAGTGGCAGGCTGCCCATCAATGGGGCGCCCAACCATGAACATCTGACCATCCTTCTCGTAAAGCAGCTTACCCATCAGTTCCCCAAGGGCCTGCCCTCCAAGAACGTTGAAAAGGGCATCGTAGAAAGCCTTGGCCCGTGGCAGATCATTCGTCCCGATGACAACGTGCGTATACAGCATAAAACCCCTCCATCCACTTGCAGACATCAACCATCTTTGAAGGTGGGGACCACAACAGGACAGTTCAATCCCTCAGGAGCAGGCTAGACATGATCACCCTATCTTCCAGGCACATACCATGACATCCTGCACGGTGACGGCTGGCATCAATCTCGATGTCCCCGCCCAGATCGCCTACCCCAAGAACTACGTGGCCTGAGGCGATCATGGCAAGATATCGTGTCATCCAGAACAGCTTCATCAACGGTCATTTTCTGACCGTTGATGAGGAAGTGGATTATGCAGGCATCCCCGGCTTCACTCTGGAGCCGCTGGATGATGAGGCCCGTTCCGACAAAGAAAAGGCTGGCCAGCTGGCCCAGAGGGACGTGAGCAGCCGGGCCTTTCAGGAAGACCTGACCCGTCCTGACGGGGCTCCTTCCCAGCAGGACCATCTGACCAGTCCTGACGATGTGCCGCCCCGGCAGGAAGACCTGCCTGCGGCCAAAGCTGATGAACCGACTGCCGATGAGAAGGCAGGCAAGAAGACAACCGCAAAAGGGTAAGGCCAATGACGACAGCCATTGACCTGTGCAGGCGGGCACTGATGCGCCTCGGCACGCAGAGCGGCATCACGGCGTTTGATGATGGCTCCGTGGAGGCAGTGTCTGCGCCGCCTATTATGACGATGTGCTACAGAGAAAGCATTACCTCATGAACGGGCAGATGATCTCATATCTATGGGGGTTTCTCGAAAACCTCCTCAAAGAGCACCAAGCCTCCTCATGTCTGGAGATTCTTGACTCTGTCGGGCAGCTCTCCTGTTCCTGACCTGCGGCGACATCCTACCCGTCAGCCTCAGTCTCAGCGGCCGCAAGGCATATACCAGCTACGTATTCCGGATGCCCAGTGACAGCGTTATTGCTGGTCTCTCCAATTTTGGTCATGTCTCGCTTCTGGACGCCCCCTACTGCTTCCTTCCCGGTGGTGACATCTACCAACCGGGCAGTAGCAGCCCCCCTTCCCTTTTCATAGGGCTGTCAACCAACCGTCCTGATAAAGACAAAGTCTTTGTCAAGGATCCCATCGTAGGGCTGTCCGAAGTCAGCTCCGATTCAACCAAAGGATCATCCAGAAATGACAAATGAAGTGCGAAAAATTCTGGTCACAGGCGCAGGCAGTGGACTCGGCCTGCGTTTCAGCATCGAACTGGCAAAGCGCGGCCATCGTGTCATCGGGGCAGTTCATCTGCACAGCCAGATGAACTGCCTGGAAGAAGCCGCCAAGGAAGCAGGAGTGACTGTTTCCGTCATCAAGGCTGACATTACGGACCCCGTTGACCGTGCCTATCTGGCCCGGCACGACGTTGACATTCTCGTCAACAATGCCGGCATCGGTGAAGGCGGTGCCTTGGCCGACATGCCAATGCCTGTCCTGCGCCGTCAGTTCGAGGTCAACTATTTTGCAACAATGGAGGTCTCACACCCCTTCATCCGTCGCTTTGCAAAGAGGAAACGGGGGCGGATCGTTTTCATCAGCTCCATTGCTGGCGTCATCACAGGCCCCTTCACGGGTGCCTACTGTGCCTCCAAACATGCTCTGGAAACCTCAGCCCGCAGCCTTCGCAATGAACTGAAAGACCTCGGTGTTTCCGTAGCCTGCATCAACCCTGGGCCTTACGAGACTGGCTTCAATGACCGGATGGTCGAAGCGCACAAGAACTGGTACTGCCCGGAAGAAAGCCTCGTTTCTCACGAAGATCTTGAATTCACCAAGCCTCAGATTGACCCCGACAGGGACATCTCCGAGATGGTGGACGTGATACTGGATGACCACTCCAAAGCCCGGAACGTCTCCCCCAAGGAGATCATCCCCGAAATCCGGAAAATGCAGGACAAGGAATGGGACTGACAACCCCATGACGGCCCGGTCTCTATCCCCGGCCTCGTGGCAGGATAGAGACCCCCTGAGGGACGGTAGCTTGCCGCTCGTTCAGCATTCGACTTCCAACCGGCAGCTCTTCCACCTGCAGCGAAGAACACTTCGTCGCTCACAGCAAAACAACATTTTCCGGGAAATCCATGGTGGATGCGACAGGGATTGAACCTGTGACCCCTGCCGTGTGAAGGCAGTGCTCTACCGCTGAGCTACGCATCCGTCTCTTTGGATGAGCGCCTTATACCGCTCTCCCCCGGCGCTTGCAAGAGCAATAAGGGAGAACGGTACAGATTATTTCAATAACCCTCTCAAAAACCAAACATGTGATCCAGAGAGAAACTCCCAACGCCATTCTCCAGCCCATGATACCCGAACAGACGGCAGGTCAGGTCCCTTATGAGAACATACCCCCCCTCTCCTGCCTTCTGTAACAGCTCCGCATCAAAAAGCTCATGAGGCTTCAGAAGCCAGGAACCGGAAGGCTGAATACTGATGGTCTCCTGCGCCACTTCAGCTCCATTGGCAGCGTGAAGATGCAGACAGGTCCTGGAAGGCTGACGCCCATCCCGCAGGGACGTGGGATAGATCAGATGGCAGAAGCTTTTCAGGGTAACACCATCAAGCTTCTGCCCCAGCTTCAGGAACAGCCGGGTGGTCAGGCCCGGCGGTGGACCTGCATAAGACTGCGGCTCATTCCGCCAGGTCATCATGGTGTTGAAAATATGTCCGCCAAAACTGGTTTCGGCGGCATGATCTGTCCCGATATGGCGATAACGCATCAGCGCATGAGGCCAGCCATCTCCCTCCCCCCCATCACGGAAATCATAGACCAGCTCCGCATGACCGGGCTGATTCATCAGTTCATGCAGGGCCACGGCTCCCTGATGATTCCGGGGCAGATTACCCAGAAAATGACTGCCACAACTCTGGCCTGCTTCATCAAACAGATCCAGCCTCATCGGCAGGCTCTCCAGAGCTTCCGACATGGGGGTCGGCTGGACGAAACTCGTATAGATGGCCGGGTCCGGCACCGGAAAAGGCAGAACGAAACCACGCCCAAGCAACGGGGACATCGTGCGGATTGCCGGGTCCGGCAGCAGGTCGGCACGCTCAACATTCATATGGGCAATACGGGTCCGGCCCCTCTGCACAACCTCGTAGCGGGGCCGCACCAGATGCTGCCCGGAACGAAGTTCAAGCTGGGCTGGCCATTCCAGATCAGGAAACAACGCTCCCACATCAACAGCGACCGTCTCATAAGGTCCGATAACCTGCTTTACCGCACGATGCTCTTCCTCGCCCATCGGGTTCAGCGTGATCGCCCCTGATGGAATGGCCGTGCCATGACTGTTCTGTATCCAGAGGCGGACCGTCTCCTCGTCGTCTGGAGCTGGCAATGTGGCAAAGCGCATGGAAGGCCAGGCATTGGCATCATGGGTAACAGACAGGCTGGGATCACCATTCCGGCCAAAACTGTCCAGCGCATATTTCACGACATCATGGCCTTTCGCCCCGATGACATGAATGAAAAGCTGTCCAACAAAATCTGGCAGGCCAAACTGTTTCTTCACCGTGCGGCTGTCAATCACTACACCCGCATCAGCCTCTTCCACCTCCTCAAACCATTCAGCCAGAACGTGACCAGTAACATCAAAGAGCCGCAACCAATAGCGGATTGTTTCTGCACCATAATTCGACCAATAATTCGCCGTAACCAGCCTAGTGCTGAACTGTTCAGTTTCCCGGAAAAAGGCAAAATTGGTCGCAAAATTGCATTTGTCCAGATAAGGCTGCCGGTAAGGCAGAAATTTATCCGGCAACCGTGCATCCCCCAGAGTATGAAGAGGCTTCCCTCCGAGAAATCCCCCAAGACGGGACCGCATCCTGGCATCATCAAAAGACAGGGCCAGGACCGCATCCGCATCAATCTCGGCAATGTGGACGACAGCCTTTTTCTGCCCGCCAAATCCATCAGGCTGCCCGACCTGCTCGCTATCATGCGTCAGGATGACGGAAGGCTGAAGAGCAGGATACAGCCCGCATACTGTCGGCAGGTACCCCTCCGGGTCATAAACAGCAAAAGAGCAGTGCTGAAGCGTCTGCTCCAGCTCTTTCATTCCCTCTACAACCAGAGGGTGAGACAAAGCCTTATAAAGGACGTTCCCCCCCTGCGGGCCAAATGTCTTGATATCCAGCATTGGGTCATCCTTCCTGATTGAACTGAATACGGCGATGTATTTCTTCTGCTGCCAGAGAAGTATCGTCAAGTCTTTTACAAGGAGAAAACGAAACGTTTCTTAAAGAAGACTGCACACGTCCCTCTTTTTCAAGTATCTTGACGAACCTCTCAAGCCTTGAAGACCGGCCCTGCAATGGCAGAATACAGACAGGGCGATCCGTCGCCACTGCTTCGGAGATCATGGATACACTGTCCTGCGTCACAGCCAGAGCATCAGCGCAGGCCAGCAGTCCCATATAAGGATTCTCATTCCCTTTTCCTTCCATCACGACACCCCCCAGAGGCATCAGGCGCTCCCGCAGCACCTCCAAAGCCTGCCGTGATGTCCGTCTGGATGGTGTCAGCACGCAGCGAACACCAGTCACCTGCATGAAACCGGCCAGCTTCTCCGACAGGACCGCAGCTTCGGCCTCTTCCAACCTGTACCGCCCATTGGAGCCACCCAGAAGCACCCCCAACACCTTTTCTGCCCCTGCCCGGATACGATCCTTCCACAGCTTGCCAGCTTCTTCCAGACGGGCCGGTGTAACATCATGCATGGCTGTACGGACTGAAAGCACATTCGGCCCCTCAAGCCGGTCATGCTGACTGGCCACGACAAGAGCAAAGGGAGAGAGTTTCACTCGTGGGTGTTGTATCTGCACTACTGGCAGACCGTACCGTTTTCCGAGAGCCGCCCCGGCCACGCCGCCCTTTCCACCCACGCTGATGATGAGACGGGTTGCAGAAGAAAGGCTGAATGGGGCAAAAAGACCCAGAGAATGCGGCCAGAAACGGACGGACAGACGTGAGACCAGCCTTCCCCTGTTGGTGATGACAGGATGGAACTCCCACGAAAAACCCGTCCGCTCTGCCAGCCCTCGCCCCTGGGATCTCATTCCGGCGAAATCTTCAGCTATGATGGCTGCATGCATTCCTGATCTCCTGCGGGTATGGTCCCGTGCATCACATCGACATCCCTCTTCTGGCAAGAACAGCATTCATGACACAAACAGATTTTACAGACCTCGGCCTTTCAGACGAGCTGGCACAGGCCGCCCGGAAAGCAGGCATGGCCAGGCCAACCCCCATACAGCAGCAGGGCATCCCCCCCCTTCTGGCGGGGCGTGACGTTCTCCTGCCCGGCCAGACCGGCACGGGCAAGACGGCAGCTTTCGTCCTGCCCGCCCTCCAGAAACTGGCCAGCCTCAAACAGGACGGAACTGCCGGGTCCATTCCACGGGTCCTGATCCTAGAGCCAACCCGTGACCTCGCCATGCAGACAGCCGGGGTCTGCCGTCAGCTGGGCCGTCAACTTCCCCTCCGCACGCGGGTCATCTGTGGCGGCGTGCCCCGTGACCAGCAGGCACGCTCACTGGAACAAGGAGCCGACATTATCGTCGCCACGCATGGCCGTCTTCTGGACTTCGTGGAGAAAGGTGAACTGTCACTGGAACACATCATCTATCTGGTGCTGGATGAAGCCGACCGTCTTCTGGATGAAGAATTCTCCGCCAGCATGACGGCTCTCGTGCCCTACATCGCCGATCGGCCCCAGACCATCTTCTGCTCCGCCACGCTGCCGGAACCTGTCATGACACTGGCCAAACAGGTCACGAAAGACCCCGTGCGGGTGGAACCCGGCGAGGAAGAGGTCACGCCACGGCGCATCCGCCAGCAGGCCCTGTTCATCACCGAGGCGCAGAAAGACACCCTGCTCCTGACACTTCTGGAACGGTCAGGAGCACAAGCCAAAGACGGAACGGGTCGAAGCATCATCTTCACGAAGACGAAGCAGAAAGCCGATTCCGTCGCAAAACTCCTGAGAAAAACCGGATACAGGGCCATTGCCCTGCATGGCGGGCAGACGCAGGGAGACCGCAAAAAGACTCTGGACCGCTACCAGAATCAGACCGGGTCCATCCTCGTGACAACGGACATTGCCGCCCGCGGACTTGATATTGACGACATCCAGCTCGTCGTGAACATGGACCTGCCCCAGACGCCAGAACTCTACATTCACCGCATCGGCCGGACAGCCCGCGCGGGAAAGCAGGGGCGGGCCGTCACGTTCGCCACGCTGGAAGAACGGACCCGCCTGCGGGATATTGAGAAGCACATCCAGTACCGCATCCGCATCATCACGACGGAAACGCTATAGAACGGCCTTCCTGCCGGGGGCTGACTTGCACGCCCTCCCCCGGCAGAACTGAACATGATCAGGCAGACGCACGATCATAGATCGGGAAGCGAGCACACAGCTCCTTCACATCCTTGCGGATACGCTCGAAGGTAGCGTCATCATTCTCATCAGCGCTCAGCACGGCATCAATCATGCGAGCCACCTGACGGAACTCTGCCTCACCGAAACCACGGGCCGTGGCGGCCGGGCTGCCCAGACGCACGCCAGAGGTGACGAACGGCTTTTCAGGATCGAACGGCACGGCATTCTTGTTGGCGGTGATGCCAGCACGTTCCATAAGGGCCTCGGCCTTCTTGCCGGTCACCTTCTTGGGGCGCAGGTCCACCAGCACAAGATGAGTATCCGTACCACCCGTCACGATATCGAACCCACATTTCAGCAGCTCGTCAGCCAGCGCACGGGCATTCGCCTGCACACGCTGCTGATATTCCTTGAACTCACCCTGCAGGGCCTCACCGAAGGCTACAGCCTTACCGGCGATGACGTGCATCAATGGGCCACCCTGGAGACCAGGGAACACCGCAGAGTTGATCTTCTTGGCGATCTCCGCATCGTTGGTCATGATGATGCCGCCACGGGGGCCACGCAGCGTCTTATGTGTCGTGGAAGTCGTGATATCAGCGTGAGGAACCGGGCTGGGATAGAGGCCAGCCGCCACAAGCCCGGCGAAATGGGCCATGTCCACCATCAGATAGGCACCGACCTCATCAGCAATCTTGCGGAAACGGGGGAAGTCGATCACGCGGGGATAGGCCGAGCTGCCCGCCACGATGATGCGGGGTTTGTGCTCACGGGCCAGACGCTCCATCTCCTCGTAATCGAGCAGGCCGTCCTCGCCACGCACACCGTACTGCACAGCCTTGAACCATTTGCCGGAATAGTTCGGGGCTGCACCGTGGGTCAGGTGGCCACCGGCGGCAAGGCTCATGCCGAGGATGGTGTCACCCGGCTTTGCCAGTGCCATGAAGGCCGCCTGATTGGCATTGGCACCGGAATGGGGCTGGACATTGACGAATTCAGCACCGAAAAGTTTCTTCAGACGGTCGATGGCAAGATTCTCGACCTTGTCCACATCAACGCAGCCACCATAATAGCGGCGACCCGGCAGACCCTCGGCATATTTGTTGGTCAGGACGGACCCCTGAGCCTCCATTACGGCGAAAGACGCCATGTTCTCAGAAGCGATCAGCTCGATGCCATCCTGCTGGCGTTCAAGCTCGGCATTCAGGAACGCACTGACTTCATGATCCCTCTCCTTGAGGGGGGCATGAAAGAAAGAATGCAGACCGGCCTGATTGGTGCTTTTGGACATTGTCATCCATCTCCCGCAAAAAAACTCTTTTCTTTCTATAGGCGCGAGAGCTAAGCGCGTCTATCGTTGCAGGTTAATTACGTTTAAAAAATGCGAGAGACCCACCAATGACCTTGCCCTTCTGGCAGACCAAACAAGTCCCCCCTCCAGAAAGTCAGAACAGTGGACTGAAAAGGGTGTTCGGCCCCTGGCGTCTCATCGCCATGGGTGTTGGCGTCACCGTTGGCACGGGTCTCTTTTCCCTTACAGGCGTTGCTGCCGGACAGAATGCCGGCCCGGCAGTCATCATCTCTTTCCTCATCGCCGCCATCGCCGCCAGCTTCGCTGGGCTCTGCTATGCCGAGCTGGCCGGGATGCTGCCCTCCGGCGGGTCCGCCTATGCCTACGCCTACGCCGGACTTGGTGAAATTGTCGCCTGGATCATCGGCTGGGACCTGATTCTGGAATATACGGTCGGGGCGGCGGCCGTCGCCTCCAGTGCTTCGGGCTACATCGCCTCCCTGCTGAAGGGATGGAACATCATCATTGACCCGAGACTGCTTGCACCACCAATGACGGATGTCGTCATGCCGGATGGTCACACCGCCCATGCGTGGTGCAACGCACCGGGAATGTTGCTTCTCTTCATCATCACCCTGATGCTGATGCGGGGCACAAACTTCTCCGTCCGTCTCAACTCGCTGGTCGTGCTGGTAAAGATTCTCGTCATCGTCGGCCTGATCATCGTCTGCACGCCTTTTGTCGATACCAGCAATTTCCACCCCTTCATCCCGGCCAATACGGGGAAATTCGGAGAATTCGGGATCAGCGGCATCATGCGGGCTGCTGGCATGGCCTTTTTTGCCTATGTGGGCATCGACATTGTGTCCACCGCCGCACAGGACACGAAGAACCCCCAGCGCAACATGCCGATCGGCATTCTGGGGAGCCTGCTGACCTGTGCTGTCATCTATGTCGTTTTCTCCACCATCCTTCTTGGTGTGGTGGACTATCGTGCCCTCGCCCATGACCCCAGCCCCGTTGCCACGGCCATGGACAAGATTCATATGCCATGGATGGCCGTGCTGGTGAAAATCGGCATCACCTTCGGTTTCATCTCCGTGCTGTTCGGCCTGCTCATCGGGCAGAGCCGGATTGCCATGAACATGGCCGATGACGGCCTTCTGCCCCCCTTCCTTGCCAGACTGCACAAAGGCACCAGCACGCCCTGGACGGCCCATATCATCACTGCGGCAACGGCCGCCGTGCTGACGGGCTGCGTCCCCATCGCCACGTTGGGGGAGATGACCTCCATCGGCACCCTGCTCGCCTTCGTCATCGTCTGTGCCGGCGTGACGGCCCTGCGCTTCCGGGCACCGGAGGCACCACGCAGCTTCCAGGTGCCGGGCGGGCCGTTCGCCGTGCCCCTGCTGGGGATCATTTCCTGCGGGATCGTCATGGGATCCATGAGCCCGCTCACATGGATGCGTCTGATCCTCTGGCTGGCAGTCGGCTTCTGCGTCTATTTCGCTTATGGCATCAGGAAAAGTAGACTACGCAATAATTCTACAAAACAGGGTGGAAATTTATAATATTCTTCCATAGAAGAGAGATCACCCTGGATGCGGTTCCCCGCAAAGGATACCGCATCCGGGGCAGACCAGAAACGACCGGACATGAGATCTTCTTCCCCATGATGTCATCCCTGTGGCGCAAAAAGGCCATCACCTCTTCCACTCCTCCATCCACCGGACTGAAGCGCATCTTCGGGACGTGGCAGCTCATCGCCATTGGAGTGGGTGTAACCATAGGGGCCGGTCTTTTTTCCCTCACAGGTGTGGCAGCAGGACTTTATGCCGGCCCGGCCATTCCGCTCGCCTTCCTCATCGCTGCGGTTGCCGCCAGCTTTGCCGGTCTCTGCTATGCCGAACTGGCAGGCATGATCCCCTCTGGCGGATCGGCCTACTCCTACGCCTATGCCGCCCTCGGTGAATTCGTTGCCTGGGTCATCGGGTGGGACCTGATCCTTGAATATACCGTCAGCACGGCGGCCGTCGCCTCCAGCTGGTCCGGCTACATGACCTCCTTCCTCCGGGATTGGGGCATTGTCATCGATCCACGGCTCCTGAACCCGCCCATGACGCTGGTTGAACTGCCCGACGGCCACAAGGCCCATGCGTGGTTCAATGCTCCCTGCCTGTTCATCCTCTGGCTGGTCACCATCATGCTGACACGGGGCATGAAAGAATCCTCCTGGATGAATGCGCTCATCGTGGGCATCAAAATCTGCGTGCTGGTCGGCCTGACCGTTGCCTGCATCCCCTATGTCCAACTGGCACATTTTCATCCCTTCATCCCCCCCAACGGAGGACATTATGGGGATTTTGGCTTCAGTGGTGTCATGCGGGCAGCCGGGATGGCCTTTCTCGCCTATATCGGGTTCGACATCGTCTCCACGGCGGCGCAGGACACAAAGAACCCCCAGCGTTCCATGCCCTTCGCCATCCTGGGCAGCCAGATCATCTGTGCAACCGTCTATGTCATCGTATCGGCCGTGCTGGTTGGCGTGGTGGACTACCACCACTTCGCCCATGACCCCAGCCCCGTGGCTACCGTCATGGATGTCGTCAACATCCCGTGGCTCAGCCTGCTCATCAAAGGCGGCATCTGTCTGGGCTATGTGTCTGTCGTCTATGGCCTGCTGATGGGCCAGAGCCGCATCCTGATGAGCATGTCCCAGGATGGCCTGCTGCCCACCTTCTTCCGCCGGATGCACCCGAAAAGCCATACGCCGGTGCCCAGCCACATGCTCAGCTTCCTTGTCAGTGGCGTACTGGCCTGCTGCCTGCCCATCAATGTGCTGGCCAACATGGCATCCATCGGAACCCTGACAGCCTTCGTGATTGTCTGCGCAGGTGTCATCGCCCTGCGTTTCACATCTCCCGATGCGCCCCGCACCTTTCGCCTGCCCGGAGGGCCGCTTCTGATCCCCTGCCTGGGCATCATCTCCTGCGGCAGTGTCATGCTCTCCATGAGCCTGATCACATGGATGCGTCTAATTATCTGGTTGGTCATTGGTGCTGTCATCTATTTCGCTTATAGCATACGGCACAGTCATCTCAGGACGAACGGCTGAACGGCCGTCCTCCTGTTCTGGACGACACCGAAACATCGTGGAGCAAAGTACATGAGACGGCCTTTCTGGCGTACCAAACCAATATCCCAGGCGGCAGCCCCCGAAACAGGGCTACATCGTGTACTGGGGCCGTGGCAGCTGATTGCCCTGGGTGTTGGTGTCACTGTCGGTGCTGGCCTGTTCTCCATGACGGGCGTAGCCGCAGGGCAGTATGCCGGCCCTGCCGTGACGCTTTCCTTCATGATCGCCGCCATTGCCTGCGCTTTTGCCGGTCTCTGCTATGCCGAACTCGCCGGAATGATTCCCGAGGCCGGGTCCGCCTACACCTACGCCTATACCTCCATGGGGGAAGGTATCGCCTGGATCATCGGCTGGGATCTTATCCTGGAATATACGGTAAACGCTTCCACGGTAGCAGCCAGCTGGTCAGGCTATTTTGCCAGCCTGATGCATGAAATCGGCATTTCGCTGGATCCCCGCCTGCTGGCCCCTACCGGTGCCTCCATCATGACGTCGGACGGGCAGTTCGTCCGCGCCTGGTTCAATGCTCCTGCCGTCTTCATCATCTGTGCCGTCACCTGCCTGCTGATGTGTGGCACCAGGGGCTCCAGCAAGATCAACATGGCCATCGTGGCTCTCAAGCTGCTGATTATCGGAAGCGTGACGGTCATCTGCCTGCCACACATCAGCGCTGCCAACCTGCACCCTTTCATTCCGGCCAATACAGGGCAGTTCGGACAGTTCGGCGCAAGTGGCGTGATGCGGGCTGCGGGGCTCATTTTCTTCGCCTATATCGGTTTTGATATTGTCTCCACAGCGGCGCAGGACAGCCACAACCCCCAGCGCAACATCCCCCTGAGCGTATTGGGCAGCCTGGTGCTGGCCGCCGTCATCTACGCCATTTTTTCCTTCGTGATTGTCGGTGTCGTCAATTACCGGGCCATGCTGCATGACCCCAACCCGGTCGCCACGGTCCTGCACAGCCTGCATATCCCCTGGTTCTCTGCCCTGATAACCTTCGGCATAGCCTTGGGGTATATCTCCGTCATCTATGGGCTGCTCATGGGCCAAAGCCGCATCTGTCTCTCCATGGCCAGAGACGGCCTTCTTCCCTCCCTCTTCGAAACCCTGAACAGACGCAGCCGGACACCGTGGTCCTCACATATCATCACAGCCGTGGTGGCGAGCATTCTGGCAGCCTGCCTGCCCATCGACATCCTTGGCAAGATGACCTCCATCGGGACACTGCTCGCCTTCATCATTGTCTGTTTCGGTGTAATGGTCCTGCGCCTCCGTCAACCGAATGCAGTGCGTCGCTTCAAGACACCGGGGGGGCCATTCCTCGTCCCCATCCTCGGTATCCTGTCCTGCGGAACCGTCATGCTTTCCATGGACATCATGACATGGATCAGGCTGGCCCTCTGGCTCTTGGTCGGCCTTGGAATCTACGCCGTTTATGGTCTGCACCGCAGCCGCCTCAAACATACACACCACTGAAAGCCACCATCTCCTCCATGAAGCCACCCTCCTGCGAGGGTGGCTTTTTTTAAGGGGTCTGGTCATACGGGATTTCAACAGGCATCATGCCTGCATGATGATACATTCTTTTCCCCACACCCGCCTGCGTCGCAATCGTCACGATGACGCCACACGCCGCCTTGTCAGCGAAACACACCTGCATGTCGATAATCTGATCTGGCCAATTTTTGTCTGTGAGGGCGAAAAACAGCGTCAGAAAGTACAGGCCATGCCGGGCGTGGAACGTGTGAGTCTCGATCTGCTAGCGGAGCATGTCCGCCCCGCTGTCGAGCTGGGCATACCAGCTGTCGCTCTCTTCCCCGTCACGCCCATGGAAAAACGTGACGAGATGGGAACGGAAGCCCTGAACCCCAGCAACCTGATGTGCCGTGCTGCCCGGATACTGAAAGCCGCCTATCCCGGGCTTGCTCTCGTCGGGGATGTGGCTCTGGACCCCTACACCTCCCACGGGCATGATGGCCTAGTACGGGATGGACAGATTCTGAATGATGAGTCCGTCGAGGTTCTTCGCAAACAGGCCCTCAACCAGGCAGAGGCCGGCATCGACATCATTGCTCCCTCCGACATGATGGATGGGCGCGTCCGGGCCATCCGCTCCACGCTGGATGAAAATGGGTACCAGACAACCCGCATCATGGCCTATGCAGCCAAGTATGCATCTGCATTCTACGGTCCGTTCCGCAACGCTCTGGGCTCCGATGCCCTGCTCGGCGGAGACAAGAAAAGCTACCAGATGGACCCCGCCAATAGTGATGAAGCCCTGCGCGAAGTTGCCATGGACCTTGCAGAAGGGGCCGACATGATCATGGTCAAACCAGGGATGCCTTATCTGGACATCATCCGCCGGGTGCGTGACAGTTTTGCCGCACCGACATTCGCCTACCAGGTCTCCGGTGAATATTCCATGATCATGGCCGCCATTGAGAATGGCTGGCTGGACCGTGAGAAGACCATTCTGGAAAGTCTCATGGCCTTCCGTCGTGCCGGCTGCCACGGCATCCTCACCTATTTTGCTGTCGAAGCAGCCCGTCTGCTGCGTGCCCGCTAAACCATCTTCTCTCACCCCGCCTCCTCACCGCAGGAAGCGGGGTAGCTTGGCCTATCAGGCAGGTAAACAGGCTGAAGATGCTGCTGCAGAATTTCTGGCCAGACAAGGGTATACCCCCTTGGCAAGAAGGCTACGAACTCCCTGCGGAGAAATCGACCTCCTTGTCGCCAATGATGAGTGGCTTCTTGCCATTGAGGTCAAGCAACGCACAACCCTGAGCGAAGCCCGGTACGCTCTTTCGCCCCAACAGAGCCAACGCCTGCTCCGGGCTTTTGCCTTCATTCTCGAGACAAGACCAGACTGGCAGCGCCCCAATACCCGGCTGGATGTGCTGGTCATCGATAAGACGGGACGCATTGAACAGATAGAGGATGCCCTCCGTCTATACTGACCACTTCATCCGAACAAAAAGAAACCCCACAAAGGCCAATTCAGCCTGCGGGGTTTCCCATTTTCATGCTCACAGGGAGACAGGCTCACCCGCGGCGATGATGCGTATTCCGCTGATGCCTGCTGACAACACGGCCATGGAAAGCCACGGTCCGGACAGCAACAGCCCGATGATAATGTGAAGCGGCCAGACGGGTCGGCACAGCGCCACGTGTATGGAACGCTGCCCGACGGGCAACCGTCACATGATGAAAGGCCGATGGCGGGGCGATGAGCGCACTGAATGTCAGCTTGCTCGCCTCATGCTCTGTCAGGATACGATCTGCATGGGCAGAAGGAGCAGACGCCAGCCCCACAAACCCCAGAAGCCCAAAAAGAACCCCTCCCTTAAGGGATTTCACCATGTCATCAACCCTCCACCTTTACCCCAAGCCGCTACAACAGGGATAGACCTCATTCTACAAATAATGGGTAACTCTAATCACAACAGGATGAAGAAAGCAACGTTGGAAGCCTACGCTGACCTTTATTTAATGAGGACCATCCTGCTCTGAAATCAGTCCCCGTTTTTCAGCAGGCCTTTCTCTGCCAGAAGGCTCTCCAGCTCACCGCTCTGGTACATGTCCGTCACGATGTCACACCCGCCAATGAACTCACCCTTCACATAAAGCTGTGGAATTGTCGGCCACTGGGAAAAATCCTTGATACCCTGACGCATCTCCGGACTTTCCAGCACATTCTCCGTTTCAAAATCCACACCCACATGGGTAAGAATCTGCACGACACGAGCAGAGAACCCACATTGCGGAAACTGCTTGTCGCCCTTCATGAAGAGCATGACGGGATTCTTGTCCACCAGGGACTGGATGGTCTGAAAAACAGCCTCATTCATTTGATCATGTCCTCTCGATCAACCAGGAATACGTGTCTTGACGGCCAGAGCATGAAGCTCTGTTCCGACACGGTCCCCGAAAGCTTCATAAACCAGCTTGTGCTGCTTTACCCGTGGCACACCACGAAATGCCTCGCTGACGACCTCACAGGCAAAATGGTCGCCATCACCTGCGAGGTCTTCAACCACAATCTCGGCATCAGGAAAAGCAGCCCGAAGGGTCTTCTCTATCTCTTCTGCTGTCATCATGGTCGAAGCCTCCTTACTCTTCGTTTCCTCAGGATATTTCATCCAGATGCACGACCGGAGCATCCTCCTCTTTCTGCCCCATGAAACGGGGGAAGAAAGAGGCATGCTGCTTACGGAGATGTTCAACCGATACCGCCATGACGCCATCAAGCTTCAACACATCACCGCCGATACGGCCCAAGCGGGATACCGGTACACCAGCCGCCTGTGCAGCCTCCAGCACTGCATCAGCCTGCTTCGTGGCCAATACATACCGGGCCTGATCCTCAGCAAACCAGTAGACATGCTCCGCCAGTCCGGCCGGTCCTTTTTCAAGGATGCATCCCCTGTCACCTGCCATGGCCATCTCAGCCAAAGCAACGATCAGGCCGCCGTCTGACACATCATGACAGGCTTCGACAAGACCTTTCTGGATCTGCTCACGCACGAAGTCGCCATTGCGCCGCTCTGCCGTAAAATCAACAGCCGGCGGGGCTCCTTCCTCACGACCCAGGATTTCCTTCAGCCAGATGGACTGACCCAGCTCCCCCCTGGTCTCACCAACCAGAAGAAGCTCACCGTCCTGCGGCATGGCCAGACCAACGGCCTTCCGGACATCATCCAGAACACCGACACCACCAATCACAGGAGCTGGCTGAATGGCCGTCACCGAACCATCATCACCACGGGTCTCATTATACAGGGAGACATTGCCGCTGACGACCGGGAAGTCCAGAGCACGCCCCGCATCGCCAATCCCTTTCACAGCCTCGACGAACTGCGCCATGATACGTGGATTTTCCGGGCTGGCAAAATTGAGATTGTCCGTCATGGCCAATGGTGTGGCACCTGTGGCTGTCAGGTTCCGCCACACTTCCAGCACGGCCTGAGCTCCCCCAACATACGGATCAGCCTGACCGTACCGTGGTGTGCAGTCGGTCGTCATGGCGAGAGCACGGTCAGTCCCTTCCACCCGGACGATGGCCGCATCAGCCCCACCTGGACGCTGGACAGTCTGCCCGCCCACGCCGCTGTCATACTGGTTCCATATCCATGCACGGGAGGCCCCATTGGCACCCGCCAGAAGGCGGCAGAGTCCTGCCTCTATTCCACATGGATCAGCAGGCGCCACCAGAGCAGGCTGCCGTTCATACACCACCGTAGGCCGGTCATAGATCGGAGCCTCATCGGCCAGCGGACCGAGAGGAATATCCGCTTCAACCTTTCCATTATGCCGCACGATGATGCGTCCACTGTCAGTCAGCTTTCCGACAATGGCAAAATCCAGTTCCCACTTCTCGAAAATCCGGCGAGCTTCTTCCGTTCTGTCAGGACGCAGCACCATGAGCATGCGTTCCTGACTCTCGGAAAGCATCATCTCATAGGCATGCATGTTGGGCTCACGCTGCGGGACATGATCCAGCTCCAGATCAATCCCGACACCACCCTTGCTGGCCATTTCCACGGCAGATGAAGTCAGGCCCGCTGCCCCCATGTCCTGAATGGAAATCACCGCATCGGTGGCCATCAGCTCCAGACAGGCCTCCAGCAGAAGTTTCTCGGTGAAGGGGTCCCCCACCTGCACGGTCGGACGTTTGGAGCTTGATTCGGAATCAAACTCCGCTGAAGACATGGTGGCACCATGAATCCCGTCACGCCCCGTCTTGGAGCCGACATAAACAACCGGATTACCTACACCTGCCGCAGCTGAAAGAAAGATACGATCCTGCCGGGCAATCCCGACCGTCATCGCATTGACCAGCGGATTGCAGTTATAGGAAGAATGGAAGTTCACCTCACCGCCAACGGTCGGTACCCCCATGCAGTTGCCATAGCCACCAATACCGCGCACGACACCATCCACCACACGCTTGGTATCCTTGTGGGAGGCATCACCAAAGCGCAGGGCATTCAGGTTGGCTATGGGGCGGGCACCCATGGTGAACACATCACGCAGGATACCACCAACACCCGTTGCGGCTCCCTGATAGGGTTCAATGAATGACGGATGATTGTGACTTTCCATCTTGAAGACGGCGGCCAAGCCTTCTCCAATATCAATCACACCGGCATTCTCACCCGGACCGTGGATGACCCATGGAGCCTTGGTGGGCAATGTCTTGAGGTGAAGACGGGATGACTTGTAGGAACAGTGCTCCGACCACATGACGGAGAAAATGCCAAGCTCTGTCAGGCTCGGCGTCCGTCCCATGATGTTCAGCACCGTCTCATATTCGTCATCTTTCAGGCCGAAAGAGCGTGCAAGCTCGATATCAACAGGTGCTGCTGTCATCAGCCCAGTGCCTCCATGATCCCGTTAAAGAGCGGCAAGCCGTCCGTGCCGCCAAGGATCTCCTCTGTCAGATTTTCAGGGTGCGGCATGAGACCACAGACACGGCGGTTCTCACTCAGCACACCGGCAATGGACCGGGCACTGCCATTCATGTTTACGTGCTCGTCCCCGTCCTTCACCTGCCCCTCTGCGGTGCAGTAACGGAAAGCGACACGGCCTTCTCCCTCCAGACGGTCCAACACGTCTGGCGCAGCCGTGTAGTTGCCGTCCCCATGGGCCATGGGTGCACGGAAAACATCACCATGCTTCCAGCCAGACGTGAAGATGCTGTCACGGCCTTCAACCTTCAGGTGACAGTCCTGCGAGAGGAAGCGCATCCCCGCATTACGCAGGAGCGCCCCCGGCAACATCTGGGCTTCCGTCAGAATCTGGAAACCATTGCAGACACCAAGGACATAACCACCCTTCTCGGCGAACTGGCGCACGGCTTTCATGATCGGTGAATGAGCCCCCATGGCACCGCTACGGAGATAGTCCCCAAAGCTGAACCCACCGGGGAGGACGATCAGGTCAAACCCTTCGACACTGTCCTGCTGATGCCAGAGCATCTGAGGTGTCCGGCCGGATACCACCCGGAAGGCCTGAGCCATGTCGCGCTCCCGATTGGTGCCCGGAAAAACGACGATACCTGTTTTCATTGACTGTCTACTGTCCTCTACTGAGCCGCTGGTGCCGAGGCGATGGGCCGTATCGTGGAAGAGCACGGATAGTTGTCATGCAGGGCCCGGTAGATGCCACGCCCGGCGGGTTCGTTCATGGCATCTTCATGACCAGCATACCACCCGACAACCAAAGCCCGGAGCTGGGCTCCCCGGATTTCCTTCGGGACACAGAAAGCCACCGGTGTATGGACTCCCTCGACCGTGGAATAATTGCGGGCCCAGACCTCACTGTCCATCGTTCCGGCCAGATAGCCGTCACAGGCGAGCAGGCCACTCTCATGCGTGCACATGGAGACGAGGCCACGTCCCGGCAGAGAAGAAATATTCTGCGCTTCAGCCCTCTGTTCAACATACATGCCGGCCATGCCCGTAGGGCAGGCATAGTTGGCATGAAGGGCCTGATAGACGGCCCGTCCGGCAGGCTGGGCGGCCACGCCATCATGACCAGCCAACCAGCCGACAACAAGCGACCGGACCTGAATACCCTTGATCCCCGCAGGCAGACAGAAAGCCGTCGCAGGGCGTGCCCCGACCAGAGCCCCAAAACTCTGCGACCAGGCAGCACCATCGACCACACCGGCCAGATAGGACCCGCAGGCAGCCCGCTTGGACTCTTTCTGGCAGAACTTTTCCAGCTCAGCGCCTGAAAGAGATGAAATACGCTGAGCGTGAGCCGCAGTCCCCAAGAACACGCATGCCATGCTGAAAAACAGGGCAAGCCCTGTCTGCCGAACAGACTTTTTCATCCAACCACCTCTACCCGAAAATCCTCAATCACCTCATTGGCCAGAAGAGCACGAGCCATTTCAGCTCCCTTCTCCTTGGCCGCCTCTGCACTGTCAGTCTTCACGCACAGATCCACCACACGGCTGATCCGCACATCAGATGCCCCCTCGAACCCGAGAGAATGCAACGCATGCTCTACTGCCTTGCCCTGCGGATCCAGCACACCGTCCTTCAGAGAAACAAACACCCTAACCTTCATCACACACTCTCCGCAGCTACGCTTTCAGCCTGGCCATGTTCCGGAAGGATACCCAGACGACGTGCCACTTCCTGATAGGCCTCACCGACGCCACCCATGTCCCGACGGAACCTGTCCTTGTCCATCTTCTCCTGTGTCCGGCTGTCCCACAGACGGCAATTGTCTGGTGAAATCTCGTCAGCCAGGACTATCCTCATCTCGTCCCCCTGCCAGAGACGACCGAACTCCAGCTTGAAATCAATCAACGTGATCCCGACACCCGTAAACAGGCCGCACAGGAAGTCGTTCACCCGCAGGGCGAGGCTCTGGATTTCCTCAAGCTCCTGCGGATGCGCCCAGCCGAATGTGGCAATATGCTCTTCGGAAACCAGCGGGTCATTCAGCGCATCATTCTTGTAATAATATTCCACAAGGGTCCGGGACAGACGCTCACCTTCAGGCAGGGCAAAACGCTTGGAAAGGGACCCCGCCACAACATTGCGGACCACGACCTCCAGCGGAATGATCTCCACCTCCCGCACCAGCTGTTCGCGCATGTTCAGGCTGCGGATGAAGTGGGTGGGAATGCCCAGCTCCCCCAGACGCTGCATCAGATATTCGCTGATCCGGTTGTTGAGAACACCCTTGCCCGTAATGACGCCACTCTTGGCCCCATTGCCTGCCGTTGCATCATCCTTGAAGTACTGGACGACCGTTCCCGGCTCCGGCCCTTCAAAAATGATCTTGGCTTTTCCCTCATAAATCTGACGACGGCGAGCCATGTCATTCAATCCTTAATCGATGCACCTACAGGTCGTCCGGGCAGCCTAGCACAGCTGGACGCCCTTAGACGAGCCTGAGATCAGGCCGGCAGCTCCGGCCCTGCTGTTCAGCCAAAAACGCGGGCAAATATCTGGTCCACTGCACGGAGATGCCGTGCGGGATCCAGAGCATCATCAAGCACGGCCTTCTCGACCCGTCCGGCCACCTCGGGATCAGCCTCCAGATTTTCACGGAATGTCCGGCCTTCTGGCGTACCGAGCTTCGTCCATGTTGCCATGGCGGCACGCTGGACGATCCGGTAGGCATCCTCCCGGGAAATGCCAGCACGGGCCAGAACCAGCAGCACCTCGCCAGAATGGACCACGCCACCAAGGCTTTCCACATTGGCAAGCATCTGGTCTGGATAGACCACCAGTTTCTCCATCATCCCGGACAGGCGGGCCAGGGCGAAGTCCAGCGTGACCGTCCCATCCGGGCAGATGTTCCGCTCCACAGAGGAATGGCTGATGTCACGCTCGTGCCACAGGGCCACATTCTCCAGCGCCGGAGTGACATAAGAGCGGATGAGACGGGCCAGGCCCGTCAGGTTTTCGGACAGAACCGGGTTCCGCTTGTGGGGCATGGCCGAGCTGCCCTTCTGCCCGGCATGGAAGAATTCTTCTGCCTCACGCACCTCAGAGCGCTGGAGATGCCGTACTTCCGTTGCCAGACGCTCGATCCCGCTGGCGATCACGCCCAGAGCGCAGAAAAAAGCCGCATGACGGTCACGGGGGATCACCTGCGTGGAGACAGCCTCCGCCTTCAGCCCCAGGTGATTGGCCACATATTCTTCCACCTCGGGAGAGATATGGGCATAGGTACCCACCGCACCGGAAATGGCACAGACGGCGATTTCCTCACGGGCCACCTCAAGACGGCGACGGTTGCGGGCAAACTCGGCATAATGCCCGGCCAGCTTCTGACCGAAGCTCATCGGTTCAGCATGGATGCCGTGACTGCGCCCGATGGTGACGGTATGTTTGTGCTCATGGGCACGCTTTTTCAGTGCAGCCAGAAGGATGTCCATGTCCTCCAGGAGAATATCGGCCGCCTGCGTCAGCTGTACGGCCAAACAGGTATCCAGGACATCAGAGGATGTCATGCCCATGTGGACAAAACGGCTCTCCGGTCCGACCTTTTCTGCCAGCCATGTCAGGAAGGCAATGACGTCATGGCGGGTTTCGGCTTCAATCTCATCAATCCGGGCCACATCAGCATCGGAGAATGCCGCCATGGCCTCATCACCCTTCGTGCGGATGATCCTGGCAGCTTCTTCCGGAATCTCCCCTCTCTTGGCAAGCGCCTCACAGGCCAGAGCCTCAATCTCGAACCAGATGCGGTAACGGTTGACCGGTGACCAGATGGCCGTCATCCGAGGACGCGAATAGCGGGGAACCATGACGTAACTCCTGCAGAAAAAGCAATCCAGCCCTGCTTACCCCAAACAGTACCCTCTTGCCAGAGCCGACAACGAAAAGAGACCGGCTTTTACAGGAAGGAAAGCAGAACCGTCTTTATCAATCTTCTCCGGAGAAATCATTTTACTGCATCAGAAAAGATTTCTGGCTATAATGGAGGGCCGACAAAGGCAGGCCGGACACTGCAAATACGATCGTGTGATCATGTCTCTTTTCCATTTCATCGTGATGGTCTGTCTGACCATCCTCCTGAATCTGGCCCTCAGCGGCTATAACGTGATCATCCTCAAGAGGATCATAGACAGCATCAGACCAACCGGAACCGATGAAAATTTCCAGTCCTCCGAGACACAGGCAGAAATACGGCGCTACAGGCGGCAGGCTTTGATCTTCGGCACGGCTCTGGCTGCATTTCTCAGGATCGGGCTGACCCTGATCCTCAGTGATCTCCTCATTTTTTCCTACACGAAACTTGTAGCCAGCGTTCTGCTGTTCTGGACAAGCTGGACACTGTACCGTGCCCTCACGTCCCCCGTCCCGGAAGAGACAAGCAGCCACTCAACCAGCCTGGCCGAGGCCATTCCCAAGATCATCATTGCGGACCTCGCCCTCGGATTGGACAATATTCTCGCCATCGCCTGTATGTCCATCCATCACCACATCATCCTCATTGTCGGGCTCGTCATTTCCCTCGTGATCATCACGGTCGGCGTCATCCATACGCCCACCCTCCTGTTGCGGATGCGCTGGCTGGGCTGGGTTGGCGTCCTGATCATGCTCGGCCTCAGCCTGCACCTTCTTTACCAAGGCTATCATGATATCCGCTTTCCGAACGTCCATTAAACCGCCAGGCAGACCGGGGCGGACAATCCTCCGATGCGTTCTGGCCCTCGCCTGTTCTGCTCCGGCCGTGACAGCATGGGGCGACACTTCCAGATCACTGGAAGCAGAGCTCGGCCTTTCCCCTTCTGTTCCATCCGCATCGTCTCCATCCCGGCTGGATGAATGGAAAGCGCTGACGGCCCCGGGAGGCACGGCCTACCCAGCCCAGCGTTATGCGGCTTTTCTCCGCCAGCAACCCGCCTGGCCGTTGCAGAAACGCATCGAAAGCCGGTATGAACGGGCCATGCTGATGGAAACGTCGGCGCAGGCACGTCAGGCCCTGTGTCCTGCCTTCCCCATCATGCGCAGTGATCTTCTCGCCGCCTGTGCCTCCTTTCTGCCGGACCTCCCAACCCAGGCACGTCGGCTCTGGCGGGAAACAGACATGGGTCCGACAGAACAGGGGCTTTTCCTTACCCGTTTTTCAGCCCATCTGACAGCCGATGATGAACTGAAACGCTACGAGCGGCTGGAACGCAACGGCCCGGTCACCCTTGCCAGGGAGCAGCTTCAACGAACACCTCCTGCTCTGCGTCCTGTCCTCACAGCACGGCTGGCCAACCGTTTTGCCACGGCTGACGCCGATGCTGCCTTCCAGAATACGGATGCCTCCAGCGATGCCATGCTGGTTTATTATCGACTGAAATATCTGCGCCTTCACGACCGGCTGGATGAAGCCATCCAGCTCTGGCAGCAACCGCTTCCCACAACGTCCGTCGGTGCCCTCTCCCCGCCGACGGTCACACAATGGCAGGACGAGCGTACAAATTTTGTCCGGGCCCTGTTACGCTCCAGCAGACATGATGCCGCACTGACGGGTTTTGCCCTGCTGGACACCATACCTGCCTCCAGCCAGACCGAAGACAGCCACATGATGGCCGGATATATCGCCCTCATGCTGCTGCATGACCCCAACCGGGCTGCACCACATTTCAAGGCTCTGGCAGCAGAAACAGACCTGAACCACCGGGCCGCAGGGCTCTACTGGCAGGCCCGAAGTCTGGAAAGCCAGCACCCGGACCAGGCCGGACCACTCTTCAGGAAAGCAGCAACCCTGCCGACCACCTTTTACGGCCAAATGGCTCTGGCACGATTGACGCACACAGCATTTCTCTCGGCCACCAACCTGGACATGCGTTTCCTCGCACTGCTGAAACAGCAACTGGCTGCTCTGCCCCCCATGCCACCAGCAGGAAAGTCGCCACGACCTGATCTGATGGCAGCCGCAACACGGCTGCAACAGGCTGGTGACAACCAGAATGCTACCCTGTTCCTGACCTATCTTCAGGGCAGGACACAGGATGACCGGGCGGGGCAGCCAGCCATAGCACGCCTTTCAACCAGACTTGGCCTGCCCAAGCCTGCCATCCTCGTGGCCCGACAGCTGGCCCGGCAGGGTATCGCCTTCTATCCGGGAGGCTATCCGTCACCCCGTGTCATGGTCCCCACTTCCCTGCCCCCGAGCCTCATGCCAGCCCTGATCCGCCAGGAAAGCAGCATGGATAAATACGCTGTCAGCCCCCGCCATGCACTTGGCCTCACGCAGCTTCTCCTGCCAACAGCCATCCGGACAGCAAAACGCCATGCTCTACCGTATCAGCTGACATCCCCTGCCGACCTGCTGGACCCCAACATCAACACGACGATCGGCAGCCTTTTCATGGAGGACCTTCAGGCCCAGTTCGGTCAGGTTTTGCCCTACGCACTGGCTGCCTACAATGCCGGGCCTGGCCGCTCCAGGCAGTGGCAGGACGAAATAGGCGGCCCCACGTCTCCAACACGTGAAGATGAAGACAGTCTGCTGCGCTGGATTCTCCTCATCCCCTATAAGGAAACACGAGTCTATATCGAGCACATCATCACGGACATGTCCCTTTATGCACTTCTCCTGACCCATTGATCTTTTAGGGACGAATCATAAAAAAAGCGGTCCCAGACGGGACCGCTTTTCCACTGCCAGAAACAGGCCTGGATCAGTTGGCCGGAGCAGCTTCCGGAGCCGGAGCAGCAGGCTGGGCCGGAGCTGCTTCCGGAGCCGGAGCTGCAGGCTGGGACTTCTGCAGGGAAGATGCGTTCAGATCTTCAGTAGCCTGCGGAGCCTTGCCGTCTTCCTTCTTCTGGCCATGCTTCATGTTGCACTTCTTGCCATGATGATGGTGATGGCGAGCATGATGGGCATCAGCAGCAAAAGCCGGAGCAGCAGCAGCTGTCAGGCCGATCAGAGCGACAGCAGAGAGAGACAGTTTCTTCATAAAATCCTCCTCAATCGTCCTTCCATGTGACGACGGGGGCAGTGTAGGATGAATACTTCTGCAAAACAATCCACACAGCACTAAAAGAAATATTACATAAAAAACAGGTCTGTAAGTCCACCCCATCCAGACCGGGCAACAGATCTTTCGTCTGCTGGTCCTGTCAGCCTGCATTCCCTCCGGGAGGCCCATAGATTGCCCCGGCCCGGGTAATAAAAGCCTTGACCATCAAGCGGACCCCCTCATTGAAGACCATGCCGATAGCATTCCTCAGAAGGCGGGACCGGAACTCAAAATCCACAAAGAAATCGACACGGCAGCCCTGCCCCTCCGGTGTGAAGGTCCAGACATTCTTGAGATGTTTGAAAGGACCACGCTCATAGCCCACGACGATACGATGGGGACGCTCCAGCCGCACACGGCTCGTATAGCTTTCCCTGAACGGTCCGAAGCCGATTGTCAGGTCGGCCAGCAGCTCGTCTTCCGTACGTGACCGAACGACCGATCGCACGCACCAGGGCAGAAACTCGGGATACTTGCCAACATCAGCTACCAGATCAAAAAGCTGCTCAGCAGAATAGGGAATCACTCTCTGTTCAGCGTGTGTCGGCATCAGCCCTGACCCTTTTTCAAACGACGTTCCCGGGCCTCACGCAGCTCGGCAAAGTCCCGGTCCGCATGATAGGAGGACCGGGTCAGCGGAGACGAGCTGACCTGAAGGAACCCCTTCGCCCGGGCCATGGCACCGTAATCAGCAAATTCATCAGGCGTGACGAAGGCTTTCACTGCCGCATGTTTGACAGTGGGTTGGAGATACTGACCCAGTGTCAGAAAATCGACATCGGCAATCCGGAAATCATCCATCACCTGCGCCACCTCCATCTTCTCTTCACCCAACCCCAGCATCATGCCGGACTTCGTGAAGATGGACGGATCAAGCTTCTTGGCCTCATCCAGAAGACGGACTGACTGATAATAACGGGCCCCCGGGCGTATCCCCGGATAGAGCCGGGGCACCGTCTCGATATTGTGGTTGAACACATCCGGCCGGGCTTCCACAACCACCTCCAGCGCACCCGGCTTCCGCAGGAAATCGGGTGTCAGGATTTCTATGGTCGTACCGGGCGACGCAGCCCTGATGGCGGCGATCACATCGGCAAAATGCTGCGCCCCGCCATCAGGCAGGTCATCACGGTCCACCGATGTGATGACCACATGCTTCAGCCCCAGCTTGGCCACAGCCTCCGCCACATGGGCAGGTTCATCAGGGTCCAGCCGGTTGGGAAGGCCCGTCGTGACATTGCAGAAGGCACAGGCCCTCGTGCATATCTCACCCATGATCATCATGGTCGCATGGCGCTGGGACCAGCACTCCCCGATATTCGGGCAGGCTGCTTCCTCGCAGACGGTCGCCAGGCCATGCGTGCGCATCAGCTCTCTTGTCTCATCATAGACGGGATTGCTCCCTGGAGCCTTCACCCTGATCCATGAAGGTTTCTTCTGGATGGGGTTGTCCGGCCGATGAGCCTTCTCAGGATGCCGTATGGCCGCCATACGCTCCCGCTGATGATTGATGACGATACGCTGGACCATGAATCAGATGTGCAGAGCACCCTCATAAGCGGCAAGAACGGCCTCGTGCATCGTCTCCGAGATGGTCGGATGCGGGAAGACCGTTTCCATAAGCTCGGCATCGGTCAGCTCGCCCGTACGGGCAATGACATACCCCTGGATCATCTCCGTAACTTCGGAGCCGATCATATGGGCACCGAGCAGCTCGCCCGTCTCGGCGTCAAAGACCGTCTTGGTCATGCCTTCAGGCTCACCCATGGCCACGGCCTTGCCGTTGGCCAGGAAGGGGAACCGCCCGACACGGACCTTGTAGCCCTCTGCCTTGGCCTTCTCCTCGCTCAGCCCCACGGAAGCCACCTGCGGACGGGCATAGATGCAGCCCGGAATGTTGCGGGCATGGAGAGGCTCCGGAGAGCGTCCGCTGATCTTCTCGACGCAGATCACACCTTCATGGCTTGCCTTGTGGGCCAGCCACGGCGGAGCCGCCACGTCACCGATGGCATAGATGCCCGGCTCACCCGTGCGGCAGAACTCGTCCGTCTGGATGTGCGAACGGTCCACCTTGACCTTCGTCCCCTCGAGGCCGAGGTCTTCCACGTTACCGACGATGCCCACGGCGCAGATCACACGATCCACCGTCAGGTCAACCTTGCCTTTTGCCGTCTCGATCGTGGTGGAGACCTCATTGGCCCCCTTCTTCAGCGGACCAACCTTCGCACCCGTATGGATGGTCATGCCACGCTTCTCGAACGCCTTGTGCGCCTGTGCGCTGATCTCGGCATCCTCGGTCATGAGGATACGGTCAGCCACTTCAGCAATCGTGACCTCACAGCCAAGATCACGATAGAAAGAGGCAAACTCGATGCCAATGGCACCAGAACCGATGACCAGAAGCCGCTTGGGCAGCGTATCTGGCGTCATGGCCTCACGGGCACCCCAGACAAGCTTGCCGTCCGTCTCAAGCCCAGGAAGCTGACGCCCCCGTGCCCCGGTGGCCAGAATGACATGAGGCGCACGGATCTGGGCCGTTTCCTTGCCATCCTTCGTGATGGAGACCTTATGCGCCTCACCAGCACGACCGGCCAGCCTGCCACGGCCATCAAAGGTCGTGACCTTGGCTTTCTTCAGAAGATGGGCCACGCCCTTCCCCATCCGCTCCGCCACGCCACGGGACCGTTTCACGATGGCTGCGAGGTCAAAGGACGGCTGGTTGGCAGAAAGACCGTACTCCTGGAGATGGCCGAGCGTATGATACACCTCGGCGGAGCGCAGCAGGGCCTTGGTGGGGATGCAGCCCCAGTTGAGGCACACGCCACCCATGTGGGTGCTCTCCACCAGAGCCACATTCATGCCAAGCTGGCTGGCCCGCAGTGCGGCCACATAGCCCCCCGGGCCACCACCGATCACAACAAGATCAAAAAGGTCGGACATGATCAAAGCACCAGAGAATAAGGGTTCTGAATGAGGTCACGCAGCGTATTGAGCCACTGCGCACCAAGAGCACCATCCACGGCACGATGATCCACCGAGAGCGTGGCCGTCATGACGGTTGCCACGGCCAGCTCACCATCCCGCACCACGGGGCGTTTCTCACCCGAAGCAACCGCAAGGATGGCAGCCTGCGGCGGATTGATGATGGCAGCGAAGTCCTTCACGCCAAACATGCCCATGTTGGAAATGGAGAACGTTCCACCCTGATAGTCCTCAGGCGAGAGCTTGCCATCACGGGCACGGGTCGCAAGACTGCGGGCCTCCTGACTGATCTCCCTGAGGCTCTTGCGGTCAGCCTGCCGGATGACCGGCGTCACCAGCCCATCCGGCACGGAGACGGCCATGGAAATGTCCACATCCTCGAAATGCAGCATCTCGGTCTCGGTGAACTGGACGTTCAGGCCCGGCAGCTTCTTCAGGGCAAGAGCCACGGCCTTGATCATCATGTCATTGACAGAAATCTTGCAGCCCTCTGCCTCCAGAGCCTTGTTCAGGCGGCTGCGCAGGGACAGCAGGGCATCCAGCTCGATATCGACAGAGACATAGAAATGCGGCACCTGTGTCTTGGATTCCGTCAGGCGGCGGGCAATCACCTTCCGCATCCCGGAATGCTTCACATGCTCCACATGACCAGCTGCCGGAGCGGCCGCAGACGACGCAGCCGGAGCAGGCTTCTGCCCCTTCGCCTTCTCCACGTCACGCCGCAGGATGCGGCCATTGGGGCCTGTCCCTGCCAGGCTGGCAATATCAACCCCATGCTCCTTGGCAATGCGACGGGCCAGAGGAGAAATGAAGATGCGCTCCCCTTTGCCTTTTTCAGGTGCAGCCGGCTTCCTGTCCGGGTCGAAAGAGGAAATCTCAATCGGGGCGGGAGCCTCGTCCTTTACCCCGGCCTTCTTTTCCGGTTCCGGCTTTGCCCCGGCAGCCGGAGCCTCCGGAACATCTTCCCCCTCATCCACCAGAATGGCGATCGGGGTTTTCACGGCCACATGCTCGGTCCCTTCCGGAATGAGGATCTTCCCAAGAATCCCCTCATCCGCCGCTTCCACTTCCATGGTCGCCTTGTCGGTCTCGATCTCGGCGATCACATCGCCGGACTGGACCATGTCACCCTCTTTTTTAAGCCAGCGGGCGACAGTACCTTCCGTCATGGTCGGAGACAGGGCCGGCATTAAAATATTGATTGCCATCGGTTTCAGTCTCCAAACTGCTTGCGCACAGCCTCAACAATCCATTCCGGCTTGGGCAGGGCCAGCTTCTCCAGATTTGCTGCATAAGGGAGAGGAATATCCAGCCCGCAGACACGGGCCGGAGGGGCATCCAGCCAGTCAAAGGCCTGCTCGACGGCAACCGTGCAGATTTCGGACCCGATGCCCGCAACCGGCCAGCCTTCTTCCACCGACACGATGCGGCTCGTCTTCTTCACGCTCTTGATGATCGTTTCCGTATCGAGCGGACGCAGGGTCCGCAGGTTGATCACCTCGGCCTCGATGCCCTGCTCGGCCAGAAGCTCGGCAGCTTCCAGAGCCACGCCAACCATGATGGAGAAAGCGACCAGCGTCACATCCTTGCCTTCACGCTCGATCTTGGCCTTGCCGATCGGCAGGATGAAATCCTCATCCACCGGGCATGGGAACTTCTTGCCGTACATGATCTCGTTTTCCAGAACCACGACCGGGTTCGGATCACGGATGGCGGCACGGAGCAGGCCCTTGGCATCTGCCGCAGACCACGGAGCCACGACCTTCAGGCCCGGAATGTGGGCATACCAGCTGCCAAAGCACTGGGAATGCTGCGCCCCGACACGGGCCGCTGCTCCGTTGGGACCACGGAACACGATCGGACAGGACATCTGACCACCGGACATGTAACGTGTCTTGGCGGCAGAGTTGATGATGTGGTCCACAGCCTGAAGGGAGAAGTTCATCGTCATGAATTCGACGATCGGCTTCACACCGGACAGGGCGGCACCAACGGCCATGCCGGTGAAGCCATGCTCCGTGATGGGCATGTCCATGACACGCTTTGCACCGAATTCATCCAGAAGGCCCTGACTGACCTTGTAGGCACCCTGATACTGGGCCACTTCCTCACCGAGCAGGAACACGTCCTCATCACGACGCATCTCGGCAGCCATGGCATCACGCAGAGCCTCACGCACGGTGATCTCGGCCGTCTCCCCCCATTCAGGCTCGACCAGATCGGTCGTGGAGGTGCTGGCCGGAGCCTGTGGTGCGGGCGTCTGGGCAGGAACGTTCTTTTCCACCTTGGAAGCAGAGCCAGCCTTGGGACCGAGGTCCAGCCCGTCCGCTGCAGAAGCGTCCTCACCTTCCTCCAGCAGGACGGCGATGGGCGTGTTCACCGCCACGTGGTCCGTTCCCTCGGTGACGAGGATACGCCCCAAAACGCCTTCCTCGACGGCTTCCATTTCCATGGTGGCCTTGTCGGTCTCAATCTCGGCGATCACTTCGCCGGGCTTGACCACATCACCTTCTTTCTTGACCCAGCGGGCCAGTGTTCCCTCCTCCATCGTCGGGGAGAGAGCAGGCATGAGAATAGGAGAGGCCATGAGTTATTCCCCCACCAGAACGTCGGTCCAGAGCTCGGATGCATCCGGCTCAGGGCTGGTTTCTGCAAATTCGGCAGCATCCTTCACAGTGGCCTTCACATCCTGTTCCACTGCCTTGAAGAAGGCTTCATCAATCCCGTGCTTGATCATTTCTGCTTTCAGCGTTTCGATCGGGTCACGTGTCCGGCGCATCTCGTCCACCTCGGACCGCTGGCGGTACTTCGCCGGGTCTGACATGGAATGGCCACGATAGCGGTAAGTTTCCATCTCCAGCAGGAACGGCCCCTTGCCGGAGCGGCAATGCTCCATGGCTTCTCTGGCGGCCTGATAAACAGCGGCCACATCCATGCCATCCACCTTGCGGGATGGAATTCCCCACGGAGCGGCATTCTTCGAGAGGTCCTTGGAGGCGGAGGAGCGCTCAATTGAAGTCCCCATGCCGTAACGGTTGTTCTCGATCACATAAAGGCAGGGAAGCTTGTGCAGGGCGGCGAGATTGAAGCTCTCATAAACCTGCCCCTGATTGGACGCACCCTCACCGAAATACACGATGGAAACGGCACCATCCTTCTTGTAGGCACTCGTCAGGGCAAGGCCGGTCCCGATGGCCACCTGCGCTCCGACAATACCATGCCCTCCGTAGAACTCCTGTTCCTTTGAAAACATGTGCATGGAGCCACCCTTGCCGTGGGAATACCCCCCTGAACGGCCTGTAAGCTCCGCCATGACGCCACGGGCCGTCATGCCAGCCACCAGCATCTGCCCGTGATCACGATAGGAGGTGATGGAACGGTCGCCCTTCTTCATGGCGAGACCGATACCAGCCACGACAGCTTCCTGACCGATATAAAGATGGCAGAAGCCACCGATCAGCCCCATGCCGTACAGCTGGCCGGCCTTTTCCTCGAAGCGACGCACAAGGAGCATTTCCCTGTAGGCACGCTCCATTTCCTCCCGTGATAGCGCCGGGCCATTCTGCCGGTTCGGCGCGTCCGTCATAGAACCCATGACACTCTCCCGCGGTTGACGATTTCAGATAGGGCGGACTTGTAACAACAGTCCCTTCCAAAAGCTAGCTATCCGAGACCCCCTCCAACCATTTTTTATACCGGACCGGTACTCTTTTCAGAAACCGAGCAGCCTGCGGGCTGCAAGCCCCGGATCTTCCTCACGCAACAGTGATTCTCCGACCAGAACGGCACTGCACCCTGCCTCGCCAACCTTGGCCAGATCATCCGGCGTGGCAATGCCACTCTCGGACACGACAAGACGATCCGGCGGAACCTGCGGAGCAAGGTCCAGCGTCGTCTGAATGTCCGTCTTCAATGTCTTGAGGTTCCTGTTGTTGATGCCGATCAGGAAACTGTCATAAGCAAGCGCCCGATTCAGCTCTTCTTCGTTGTGCACCTCAAGCAGCACATCCATGTCCAGACCACGGGCCAGAGCGATCAGCTCAACAGCCTCATCTTCCTTCAGGGCGGCCATGATAAGCAGGATGCAGTCCGCCCCGATGAGGCGGCTCTCATGAACCTGCCATGGCTCAAGGATGAAATCCTTCCGCAGGATCGGAAGGCTGCATGCAGCACGGACGGCCTGAAGGTCTTCCGCACTCCCGTGGAAACAGGACCCTTCCGTCAAAACGGAAATACAGCTTGCCCCAGCATTCTGATAGGACCGGGCGATCTGCGCCGGATCATACTCAGGCCGCAGGATTCCTGCCGATGGAGATGCTTTTTTCACCTCTGCGATGAGTCCCACACGCCTGTCAGCCGTAATATGCTGAAGGGCCTGACCAAACCCACGGGTCGGCATGGAGACTTCCTTTGCCTTGGCAGCAATCTCCTTCAGCGGCATCACCTGCATCCGCTGCTCGACATCAAGGCGGGTCCGGGCACAGATGCGCTCCAGCACATCACCGCCGCTCTCCCCGCTACCTGATGTGGCAGGCTGGGGGACTTCCGACGCTACCGCCTCCTGTGCATCACCATTTGAAGGGACATCAGAAGCCGGAACCTGTCCACCATCCTCTGCAGGGGCAAAAGCAGCCATCGACCGCTGTGGCAAAAAAATCATGATCGTCCTGAATCTTTACCTTGGAACATTACCGAACGGTTCTAGCGTTCAGTCCTGAGCACTTACACCCGTTTGAGCCCGGATTAAAGCCTTCCGGGCCAGCCCTTCATCAAGGGAGCGGGCTGCCTCGGCCACGTTGCGCCTCAGAGCGGGAACAGAGAGACGGCCACTCTCAAGCAGATTCCCCCGCCCGGCAACATGCAGGCCAACAGCTGCATTCAACAGCACCGTATCCCGATAACAGCCTGTTTCTCCTGCAAAAAGAGCCCTCATGCGCTGGGCATTGCAGATGGGGTCTCCCCCCTTCAGGGCGGCAATGCCGTAATGCGGCAGACCGGCCATTTCCGGTGTCAGGTCAAAAGAAATGATCTCCCCATTCTCCCACACATCATTGTGTGTTGGGCCAGCGAGAGTCAGTTCATCAATCCCGCCTTCATCCGTATGACCATGCACAACCCAAGCGGAAACAGCCCCCAGCTCACCCAACACCCGGGCCACTGGCCGGCACCAGACTTCATCAAACACGCCCACCAGCTGCCGCCGGACCCGCGCCGGATTGCAGAGCGGCCCCAGAAGGTTGAAGAGTGTCCTGAAACCAAGCTGTTTGCGAACAGGTGCAGCCACACGCATGGCCGGGTGATGGAACGGCGCTGCCAGAAAAGCGAGATTTTCCTGCCTCAGACGTTTTTCCTGCCGGGCATGGTCCGCATCGGCAGGAATCCCCAGAGCTTCCAGAACATCCGTTGCCCCGGCCCGGGAAGACAGGGCCCGCCCCCCGTGCTTGGCCACGGGCACGCCCAGCCCAGCCAGAACAAAGGCCGTGGCTGTGGAGACATTCAATGTTCCCAGGCCATCGCCCCCTGTGCCGCAGACATCCACCGTGTCATCCGGCACGTTCTGCAAGGCCTGCATACTCTGCCGCACGGCCTGCACAGCACCTGAAAGCTCCTCAACGGTCTCTCCCCGCATCTGAAGGGCCATCAGGAAAGCGGCAAGTTCAATATCCGAAACGGCTCCCTGCATGATGAGCCTGAAAGCCTGCTCCGCCTCAGAAACATCCAGCTCCTTTCTGGCGGCGACTTTCCTGAGAAAAGACGCAAATGGCTTCTCCTGCCCGCCCATCAGCCAGTTGCACCCTCTTTCTGCGGAAGAACATTGGCCAGTCGCAAAAAGTTGGCCAGAAGGTCACGCCCGGAATTGGAGGCAATACTTTCAGGGTGGAACTGCACACCATGGATCGGATGCTCCCGGTGACGGACCCCCATGATGACACCATCCTCCGTCCTTGCATTGACGATGAGCGAATCCGGTATGCTGTCCGGGTCCAGCGTCAGGCTGTGATAGCGCACCATATCCACCGGGTCGGGCAGCCCGGCAAAGACCCCGCTGCCATCGTGATGGATGGCATTGATCTTGCCATGCATCGGCACGGCAGACCGGACGACCTTCGCCCCGAAGACCTGCCCAATGGACTGGTGGCCCAGACAGACACCCAGCACGGGGACCTTCCCCGCTGCTTTTTCAATCAGCTCACAGCAGATACCCGCTTCATCAGGGGAACAGGGGCCGGGAGACAGCACAATGGCAGAGGGATTCATCTCCAGCGCCCGGTCTGCGGTCAGCGCATCATTCCGTTTCACCGCACATTCCACACCCAGTGCTCCGAAATGATGCACCAGATTGAAAGTGAAACTGTCATAGTTATCAATCAGCAGGATCATCTGACTCTCTCCTCACATCCAGAGGTCATATCTACTTTCTCAGATGATGTGCGGGATGAGGAATTACACCCCCCTTCCCCAGAAAACGCCTGCTGCCCATTATGAACAGCCTGACCAATGGCCGCCTCCGCAGCAGTGAAGAGCGCCCGGGCCTTGGCTCTCGTCTCCTGATATTCCGCCTCAGGGTCAGATTCCGCCACGACACCGCAACCGGCCTGCACATGCATCTGGCCATCCTTCAGCAGGGCCATGCGCAGACCGATGCAGGTATCCATGTCACCATCCGCTCCGAAATAGCCGACACACCCGGCATAAGGGCCACGCCGGGTGGGCTCCAGCTCGTCAATGATTTCCATGGTGCGTATCTTCGGCGCCCCGGTCAGCGTTCCCGCCGGGAAAGCAGCCGAGAGAGCATCCAGCGCCCCGCACCCCGGCTTCACCCGTCCTGTCACGGTCGATGAAATATGCATGACGTGGCTGTAGCGCTCCACCACGAAACGGTCGGGCACTTCTACGGTCCCGAGCTGGGACACACGCCCCACGTCGTTCCTGCCCAGGTCGATCAACATGAGATGCTCGGCAAGCTCCTTGCCATCAGCGAGCAGCTCTTTCTCCAGTGCCAGATCATGGGCCCGATCCCGCCCGCGGGGCCGGGTTCCGGCCAGAGGACGGACCGTTACGATACCATCCCGCATCCGCACCAGAATCTCCGGGGACGACCCTACGAGGGTGAATTCACCCAGCTCCATCAAAAACAGGAACGGTGCCGGATTGATGCGCCGCAAACTGCGATACAGGGCCAGTGACGACAGGGGAAACGCTGTCGTGAAACGCTGGCTCGGAACAATCTGGAAGGCATCACCCGCTGCAATATAATCCTGCGCCGTCCTCACCTTCTGGAGAAAAGCCTCATGCGTGATGTTGGAAACAGGCTCCGCCAGCCGGGTTCCCTCTGGCAGGGTCTCTGCCGGGTCAGCAACGGGCTGCCGCAGAGCGGCCACAGCCTTCTCCAGCAGCGCCTCCCCTTCTGCCCTGGCCATGCCATCACGCAACGGGGTGGCCAGAATCAGCTCGTCCCGCACCGTATCGAACACAGCAAACAGCCGGGGACGGATCATCACCCCTTCTGGCAGGTCCAGGTCATTCGGCGGCGGGTTGGGAAGGTCTTCCATCTGCCGGACCATGTCATAGCCCAGCACGCCAAAGACACCGCCAATCATCGGGGGCAACCCCTCCGGCAGGTCCATACGGCTCTCATCAAGCAAAGCCTTCAGCGACACCAATGGAGCCGCCTCTTCCGGCCTTCCATCACGGAATGCCTGACCATCCTTGCAGCGCCAGATCGTATCCGGCAGCAGGGCTATGATGGAATACCGCCCTCTGGCAGCGCCTCCCTCCACACTCTCGAAAAAGAGGCGGTACGGATCATCCACCAGACGGGAAAGACGGAGAAAAACCGAGAGCGGTGTCAGCAGATCGGCTGCTTCTACCCTATGTAATATCCTGCTCACTGCTGGCCCAACCTTCCTGAAATCATGCTCAGCACCCTCTCATTCACATCACTGAACAGAGCTGCATTGAAATGACGGGGAGGAGCCTCCCGGGTATAGGACATGCCCAGCGTCTCCTGAAGATCATTGCGGTAAGCCCCGGCTATCAGGCTTGCCTGACGCTGCCGGATGGCCTGCATCATGGTCGGTGATTCCGCATACTGCCCTGTCACATTGACAAGCCAGTAGCCATCTCCCTCCTGGAGCATGGCTGTCTGTCCCTGTTTCTGCTCAAGCGCCGCCCTGAGAATGAGGGCGGGCACATCGTTCCGCAGCTGGAGGCGAGAAAAATGCTCATCCTTCTGGAGCATGGCTTCCTCTTTCTGTCCTGCCAGAGCCTGACGCAGCCCCTCTTTTTTCGCCTGCTGATACAGGGCGGTGACCCTCTGCTCAGTGGCGTGTTTCCGGGCATCCGCCAGCCAGGCATCCTTGACGGCCTGCTGCACGGCCTCGTACGGCTCCTGCCTGCCCGGCGTGACACCATCCACCAGCACGGCAAAAGCACTGCCATCCGGTCCGGTCACGACATGCGGCGGCTCATCTTTCTTCTGACTGAAGACCTGCTCTATCAGAGCCTGACGCAGGGCAGCATCACCCGGCAAAGGAGCAGGCTCCCCGCCCGGCAGATTGCCATGGGAATCCAGACTGCCTTCCAGAGGGAAAGCACCAATGTCGGCCGGAACCTTGTCCAGCATGACAGACCCGGCCACGGCCTCCTCAAAGGCTCTCTGACGGTCCTTCAGCATGGCCGTCGCCCGTTCATTGGCCAGATCCTCACGGAGACTGTCCTTCAGGCTTTCAAAACTGGCATGTCTCGCAGGCTTGACGGACAGCACATGTACCACGCTCCAGCCAGCGGCCGTATGAACAGGCGCAGAAACATGACCCTCCGGCGTGGCAAACGCTGCCTTGCCCAAGGCCTCATCAGGCAGATCGGTCAGACGGGCGTCATTCAACGTGGCAGGAATGGCTTTAGGGTACTGCTTCTGCAAAGCCGCCCAAGACTGCCCTCCCCGCCATGCTGCCGCCAGACTCTTTGCCGTAGCCTCATCCGTCACGGCCAGCACCTCAATGGAGCGCAGTTCCGGACTGTTATGCCGGGCCGCCTCGGCGGGGTCCTGCATCTTCATCCTGTATGCCGCCTGGAGGTCCTCATCAGAAATCTGGATCGTTTTTGCGACACTGCCTGCCGTCATGATCACGATCCGGGCATGACGGTACTCCGGCTGCCGGAACTGCCAGAGATGGTTCTGATAATAACGCTTCAGCTGCCCATCAGTCGGTTGGGCAGACACCTCTCCCAGAGAGAACGGCAGACGCACCATATCCACCACGGCGCCATGACCGATGTAGTTCATCAGCCAATCCAGCTCCTGCGCCGGGGGCTGCACGGTTTTACCGAATGCAAGCAGAGTGGCACTACCATAAAGCATGCGCCGTACTTCCTGCGTCAGATCCTGATGGCTCATATTGTTACGCCCGAGCACCGCCTCCATCTTCTGCGGGTCAAAGCGGCCACTGGGATCCTGGAAATCCGGCATGGCAAAAACAACCCCACGAATCGTTTCATCCCCAGGATTGAGGCCATTCCGCCTGCCAGCCAGTTCTCCCTCATGCACCAGAATGAGACTGCGCAGGGCCGTATGGCCGATCTCCTGCCGTCCCTGCGGGGTCTTCAGGAATTCAGCCGAACCACCCGTCTGCTGAAGGACAGAGGCAACCTGATTCTGGATGGCTTTCTGAAACTCGGCAGGGGTGATCTTGTGTGCTCCGACCTGCACCACGGTATCACCGCCCAGACCGGCCATGCCGCCGCCCAGCCCAAAAAAGGTGCCTCCCAGTACAACAAAAGACACGAAAACCATTAAGGCGATCACCCGGCCGAGCCAGGAGTCAACCAGGAAATGACGCAGGGCAGTAATCATCGAAGACGCATATCACTTTACTGATGGCAGAATAGCATTAGCCGGGAAAACCCGCTAAGCTGCCCCAGCATAGAGATGCCGACACAGATTGACCAGCACGGCGTGTCCCTTCTCTGCTCATGCGCAGTGGATGCATCGTGCCGACCGGGGAGAGCAGAATGACCACCGTACCCAAATTCGTCATTGGGAACTGGAAAATGCAGGCTCGCCACGAGCACGGCCTACAGCTCGCACGGGACATTGCCCATGGCATGAAAGAAGCCCCGCCGCCAGCCCACCTTCACACCATCATCTGTCCGCCTTTCACGCAGCTCGATGGTGTCCATCAGGCCCTGAAGGAAGTCTGCCTGCCCCACGAGCAGCTGGCCCTGGGGGCACAGGACTGTTACCCGGCCTCCTCCGGGCCCTTCACGGGGGATATTTCCGCCCCGATGATCCGGGACATGGGAGCACGCTATGTCATCCTGGGGCATTCCGAACGGCGCCAGAACCATGGGGAGACGGACGCAGTCATCCGTCAGAAGGTCAAGGCCGCCACGGCAGCCGGACTGACGCCAATCGTCTGCATTGGCGAACATCTGGCCGAACGGAACGAAGGTCGGGCCGCCAGCGTACTTTCCACACAGATTGAGGGCTCCCTGACACGGGGCTTCCGTGGAATCGTGGCCTATGAGCCTGTCTGGGCCATCGGCAGTGGTATCACACCCTCCCGGGAAGAGCTCCAGAGAAAGCTCCAGCTGATCCGTGCCCTGCTGCCAATGAGACTCATGACGGATGACATTCGTGTTCCGGTCCTGTATGGCGGGTCTGTAACTTCCGTGCAGGCTCCCTCCATCATGTCCATAGAGGCAGTGGATGGGGTGCTTGTCGGCAGTGCCAGCCTCGAGGCACGAAGCTTCCTGGACATCATTGGCGCTGCGGCTGAAGCAACAACGCCTCAGCCTTCCCCATAACCTGTTGGACCTGACTGCATGACCACATTACTGCTTATCCTCACTGTTCTGGTTGCCCTGGCCCTCATCGGCATTATCCTGATCCAGCGTAGCGAAGGCGGTGGTCTCGGCGTTGGTAGCAGTCAGGGACTTGGCTCCTTCATGTCCGGCCGGGGGACAGCCACCCTGCTGACCCGCGGTACAGCCGTTCTGGCTGCCATTTTCATGATTCTCTGCCTGTGTCTGGCCGTGCTGAACCGTGGGGCCTCCAGCGGTGGCAACACGCGGGACATTCTGGCCCATCCTCCTGCCAGCCAACCAGCAGCTCCAGCGGCTCCGACAGCACCGTCCCAGCCACAGCATCCCTGAGGCCATTTTTGGGGGAAGCGGAGCACATAATCTGCTTCCCCTTCCCCCCCTCTTCACTATATAAGGGCCTCCCATGACGCGCTTTGTTTTTGTGACGGGTGGGGTTGTATCCTCCCTCGGTAAAGGTATCGCTTCGGCGGCTCTGGCTGCCCTCCTCCAGGCTCGTGGGCACAAGGTCCGCATCAGGAAGCTGGACCCTTATCTGAATGTTGATCCGGGCACGATGAGCCCGTATCAGCATGGTGAGGTGTTCATCACTGATGACGGTGCCGAGACCGACCTCGATCTCGGTCATTACGAGCGTTTTACGGGTGTTCATGCCCGTCGCTCCGACAACACCACGACCGGCCGTATTTACTCCGATGTCATCGCCCGGGAACGCCGGGGCGATTACCTCGGGGCTACGGTCCAGGTCATTCCGCACATCACGGATGCCATCAAGGAAGCCGTGGTTACCGATACGGATGGCTACGATTTTGTCCTGGTTGAAATCGGCGGCACGGTTGGCGACATTGAGAGTCTTCCTTTCCTGGAAGCCATCCGCCAGCTCCGCAATGATCTGGGGCATGAGAACACCATGTGTGTTCACCTGACCCTCCTGCCTTACATTCCCTCCGCTGGTGAGCTGAAAACCAAGCCGACCCAGCATTCCGTCAAGGAACTCCAGAATGTCGGCCTCCAGCCGCAGATTCTGCTCTGCCGCTCCGACCGTCCCATTCCGCAGACAGAGCGGCAGAAAATTGCCAGCTTCTGCAATGTCCGTCCCGAAGCCGTAATTGCAGCGCTGGATGTCGATACAATCTACGCCTGCCCTATCGCCTATCACGAGCAGGGCATGGATCGTGAAGTTCTGCGTTATTTCGGCCTGCCGTTCGAAACAGCGCCAGACCTCTCCCGCTGGGAGAAAATCGTCCGTGGCGTTCGGGAGCCGAAAGGCGAAGTCCGCATCGGCATCGTCGGCAAATATACGGCCCTGCTGGACAGCTACAAGTCCCTTGCCGAGGCCCTTCTGCATGGTGGCATCTCGCAGGATGTCCGTGTCCATATGAACTGGATTGATGCAGAAGAACTGGAAGACCCCTCCAGTCTTGAAGAGCAGCTGCGTGGCATGGATGGCATCCTCGTGCCGGGCGGCTTTGGCGAACGTGGGTCTGAAGGCAAGATCAACGCTGTCCGTTATGCCCGTGAAAACCGGATTCCGTTCCTTGGAATCTGCTTCGGGATGCAGATGGCCGTTATTGAATGTGCCCGCTCCCTCGCAGGCCTGAAGAAGGCCTCCTCCACGGAGTTCGGCCCGACAGATGAGCCACTGGTCGGCCTGATGACCGAATGGGCCCGTGGCACGGAACTGCTGCGCCGCCGTGAAGGAGGCGACCTTGGCGGAACCATGCGTGTCGGTGCCTATCCGGCCAAACTGGTTGAAGGCTCCCGTGTTGCAGAGGTCTACGGCCGGACGGACATCCGTGAGCGCCACCGCCATCGCTGGGAAGTCAACGTCCATTACCGTGACGTGCTGGAAAAAACGTCCCTGCGCTTCTCTGGCATGTCTCCCGATGGCGTTCTGCCCGAGGTGGTGGAATATCCAGACCATCCCTGGTTTATCGGTGTGCAGTACCATCCAGAGCTGCTTTCCAAGCCGTTCGACCCGCACCCGCTTTTCGTAGGGTTTGTCGGCGCGGCAAAAAAAGAACATCTGTCACGGGAACAGGATGTATGAGCGTCCCTCTGGGCAAATTTATCATTGGTCAGGATCAGCCCTTCCGGCTGATCGCTGGCCCGTGCCAGATCGAATCCCGTGATCACGCCTTCTTCATGGCCGAAGCCCTGCATGGGCTCTGTCAGGAGCTGGATATCAAGCTGATTTACAAAAGCAGTTTCGACAAGGCCAACCGCAGTTCCGTCCATGCTGCCCGTGGTGTCGGTATGGAGGAAGGGTTGAAAATCCTCTCCGACATCCGGTCCCGCTTCAATATTCCTGTGCTGACGGATGTTCACGCACCGGAACAGTGTGCTCCTGCAGCTGAAGCTGTGGATGTTCTACAGATTCCGGCTTTTCTCTGCCGTCAGACAGACCTTCTTCTGGCCGCTGGACGGACAGGACGGGCCATCAATGTCAAAAAAGGGCAGTTCCTCGCTCCGCAGGACATGCAGAACATTGTCGACAAGCTGAAATCTACCGGCAATGAGCGTATCCTGCTCTGCGAACGTGGCACCTGCTTCGGCTACAATACACTCATCAACGACATGCGGGCCCTCCCCATCATGGCGCGCACCGGCTATCCCGTCGTCTTCGATGCCACCCACTCCGTGCAGCAACCGGGCGGATTGGGTACAGCCACCGGAGGGCAGCGTGAATTCGTTGCTCCGTTGGCCCGGGCCGCCCTGGCGACAGGTGTCAGCGCCCTGTTTATCGAGACCCATCAGGAACCGGATACGGCCCCCAGTGATGGCCCGACCATGATCCCCCTTGCTGAAATGCGGTCATTGCTGACCCCACTCAAAAAGATTGACGAACTCGTGAAAGCTGAGGGCCTCTGATCAGAGGCCCTTCCTCCCTCTCAAAACTGGCCTTGCGGTGAGAGAAGGGCAAACAGGAAGCCAATCACGCACAGACCGGTGCTGATGGCCCGGACCATGATATATCCCTGCGGCAGGTCACCATGCCGGTTGGCGATTCGTTCCAGAGCAAAAATTCCTGCAAAGCCGATTGCCTCCAGCCCGAAGCCTGTGCGCAGATTTCCCAGCAGGCCTACGCAGAGGGCAAGCCACCCCCAGAGAAACGCAAACGTCCCTGAAAGAAGCGCCCGCCTGTCCCGCAGGCTCTCTCCCTTTGGCGGAATGATCGTGGGTTTGCTGGCCAGCAACCCCCACTGTACAGCCCCATAAAAAGGCAGGAGGCATCCCCCATAGGCCAGAAGGATCTGGCTGAGATGTGGCAGGGATGTCAGCACACCCGCCAGAAACAGCCAGCCCCCCACCAGAAAGGGAAAAACGCCGCCAAGCGCAACAAGCATGGCAGCCGTGACAGGAAATTGTCGCATCTTAATTGACCTCGGGCGCGGATTTTGAGACTGAAATAGAGCGAAAGCGGATCCGGTCTGCGAGCTGATAATAGGCCGTTCGGGGTCCGCCGCATAGAGTCAGGAGAAGTCCCTTGAGCGCTATTGTTGATATTATTGCCCGCGAAATTCTGGACAGCCGTGGTAACCCGACTGTTGAGGTAGATGTTGAACTGGCCTCCGGTGTTACCGGTCGTGCCGCTGTTCCTTCCGGTGCCTCCACCGGTGCCCACGAAGCTGTAGAACTGCGTGATGGCGACAAAAAACGCTTCCACGGCAAGGGTGTCCTGAAGGCCGTCAACGCCGTGAACACGGAGATCGCCGACAAGCTGCGTGGCATGGAATCTGAAGACCAGATCGCCATCGACCAGGCCATGATCGACCTTGATGGTACACCGAACAAAGGCCGCCTTGGCGCCAATGCCATTCTCGGTGTGTCCCTCGCCGTGGCCCGTGCTACAGCTGAAGAGCTGGACCTGCCGCTGTATCGCTATGTTGGCGGCACATTCGCCCATGTTCTGCCGGTCCCGATGATGAACATCATCAACGGTGGTGAGCATGCGGACAACGCCATCGACTTCCAGGAATTCATGATCCAGCCGGTCGGGGCTTCTTCCGTTGCTGAAGCCATCCGCATGGGCTCCGAAATCTTCGCCTGTCTGAAGAAAGAGCTGCACAAGAACGGCCTGAACACCAACGTTGGTGATGAAGGTGGTTTTGCTCCGAACCTGAAGTCCACAGAGGAAGGCCTGAAGTACATCGAGAAGGCCGTTGCCGATGCCGGCTACAAGTTCGGTACGGACATCACCATCGCTCTCGACTGTGCCTCCACCGAGTTCTACAAGAACGGCCGTTACGAGATGAAGGGCGAAGGCAAGAGCTTCTCCTCCAGCGAGATGGTCTCCTACCTTGAGGAACTGACCAAGAAGTTCCCGATCGTCTCCATCGAGGATGGTCTGGCTGAAGATGACTGGGAAGGCTGGAAAGAGCTGACAGAGCGTCTGGGTGACCGCATCCAGCTGGTCGGTGACGATCTCTTCGTGACCAACCCGGCCCGCCTGAAGGAAGGCATCGAGAAGGGTGTTGCCAACTCCCTGCTCGTGAAGGTGAACCAGATCGGCTCCCTGACAGAGACACTGCACGCTGTGGAAATGGCCCAGCGCGCTGGCTACACCACTGTCATGAGCCACCGTTCTGGTGAGACAGAGGACAGCACCATTGCCGACCTCGCCGTCGCCGTGAACACGGGGCAGATCAAGACCGGGTCCCTCTCCCGCTCCGATCGCATGGCCAAGTACAACCAGCTGATCCGCATTGAGCAGCAGCTGGGCAAGAGCGCCAAGTATGCTGGTCACAGCATCCTGAAAAAAGCCCGCAAGTAATTACGGGAGCAGTTTAGCCGGTTCTCCCGGCTGAACTTGCGGAAAGGCCTCCACCTGGAAACGGGTGGGGGCTTTTTTTATACCTCCCCTTCAGATTTCTCTCTGGCATGGCCGGCAGATACCTTGCCTCTCCCGCCAACCGCTTATAAGGTGATAACCGTTTCAACCTGATCAACATGAAGACCGAGGAGCCATTGCATGATCGCTCTGCTACGGCGTGGACTGGGTGCTGTATTCGCTCCGCTCCTCTTTCTGCTTCTGACAGCCTATTTCATCTGGAATGCCCTGCATGGGACTCTTGGTATTGAGGCCTATCAACGACAGAAGAAACTTCAGGCAGAGGCACAGTCCGCCCTGCTGGATGCCCATAAGGAGCAGGACATCTGGCGTCGGCGCGTCATGGCGCTGAATGAAAGAGCCCTGGACCCGGACATGCTGGATGAACGGAGCCGAGTGATGCTCAACAGCAGCCGCAAGGGCGATCTGGTCATTCCCTACGGTGAGAAAAACTCTCTTTATTGACAGACAGAATGACCGGGCTCTGCCCCCGCTCACCTCACGTTTCCCTGTAAACTATCAGGTCGTTTCTCCCCTCTTGGGGGCAATGACACATAAAAAAAGCGGCCCCAAAAGGCCGCCTTTCTTTTTCGTCAAATGGAATGACGATTACTTGATCTTCGCTTCACGGAAGACAACGTGCTTGCGCACGACCGGGTCGTACTTGCGTACTTCCATCTTCCCCGTTGCCGTACGGGCATTCTTCTTCGTGACATAGAAATAACCCGTATCTGCAGAAGAAACGAGACGGATCATGATTACGTTTGTCTTGGCCATACTACCCTCGGACTGCTGCCGCATGATGGGACGCTGCTTCATCAGTGTCGGAGCAGCACATCCCCTATACCTGAGCGGGACAATGATACCTTGAGCCTTTCAGGTCAAGCCCTTTCCAGCCCACGATACCCTCATTGAGACAGATTATGCTCTTTTTCTCACAAGATTGGTCTCATTTGTCCCAGTCAAACTGATAAACCCTTTCACTCTTATGAGAACGATGGGACCTCGCAGGAGCCTCAAAGCCCAGAGCATCCACGTAATCATCATCACGTTTTCTGCTCGGATGATGACGCTCCTTCTGGGCATGTGCTTCCACATGCTGCCCGGCGACCGTGTGATGCTCCCTCTCGATAACCACCACCTCATGCTGACGGGCCTGCTTATGCCTATGCGTCCGATGCGGCTCCACCACCGGCTGTGCTGCATCCACCACTGCAGCCTCATGCCTGTGATGTGCTCCAGCCTTGCCCTTGGACCTGTGCTGTCTGCCCATCTCTTCATCAGCTCCAGACTGTTGTGGAAGAGGAGCTGCTACGACACCAGTCTCAGGCTGCGGACGGGGTGCTTCCGTAACGGCTGGTACCTGACGTACAGGACGCTGCGGTTCGGAAGGAACCTCGACCCTGGGCTGCGGACGGGGCGCTTCCGTAACGGCTGGCGCCTGACGTACAGGACGCTGCGGTTCGGAAGGAACCTCGACCCTGAGCTGCGGACGGGGCGCTTCCGTAACGGCTGGCGCCTGACGTACAGGACGCTGCGGTTCGGGAAGAACCTCGACCCTGGGCTGCGGACGGGGCGCTTCCGTAACGGCTGGCGCCTGACGTACAGGACGCTGCGGTTCGGGAAGAACCTCGACCCTGGGCTGCGGACGGGGCGCTTCCGTAATCGTCGGCTCCCTGTAGGCTGGCTGCCGGGATACGGCACCCCCGCCAGCCCTGCGCTCCAGATGGGAAAGCGGTTCTGCCGGCGGTGCCTTCTGGAGCTCGGCCTGAGCCTCCTGCCGCGATTCCTCAGAAGAATGAACATGCCCGAATGTTCTGGCATGTGCGTACAAGGACGCCTTGCCCGCACTGACAACCTTCACGCTGCCATCAGGAGCGATGAGCGTATCCGTTCCATCACCATTGGGAATGCTAACCACACCCCGCCCTGCGGGCTCCATGTAAGGCCGCGCATTATCCTTGACATGGGATGGAATGGGTTTGCCTATGGGCATCACGCCCTTACCGGACCCATAACGCTGCCCGACATCTTCCCCGACACTCATGCCCTGGCCATCATTGAGCTGCTGCCGGAGATCCGCATCAAGCTGTGGTCGCGCCTTCTGCCATTTCTCAACAAAATTCCTGTCAGACCGGCTGACATCCTGAAGGCTGGGCACAGGCTCCGGCTGACCCGGCCAGACATCCCCCTCCTCGGGAAGAACAGGCATTGTGCTCAGCTTCACTCCCCGGACACGCTGCGCAGTCTCGCTCCGGGCATCTGGCATGTTCGGATTGCCAAAAGGATTGATCGTACTGCCCAGATGCCTGTCCAGACCCGTGCAGCTGACCGAAAAACTGGTACACCCCACCGCAAAGAAGGACATGACAGCGCCTACCCTCTTTAGCTTTCCTTCCCTGCTTTTCATTCCCTACCCTTTACAATCATCGCAACCTGTCCCCAGGAAGGCTCAGCCCACCTTCTGCCACCATCATCTCGAGCTGCCAGATACCTCACACCAAGTCTATCTCCGCATCTGTGCCACGGTCGCCTTGAGGTAGCCTGTCCCCGTCAGAAGCGTCGGAATGACAGACAGCCAGAGCAGCGCAGCGCCAATTACGCCAAAGCACCATGTCACGTCATGAAAGGAGGTAGAAGCCCCCTCCCCCAGAATCAGGAAACCGATGGCCACCATCTGTGTGCCTGTCTTCCATTTGGCCAGACGGGTGGACGGAATCGTCTCATTGCGGGAGGCCATATACTCCCGCAACCCGCTGATCATGATTTCCCGAAGCATGATGAGAATGGCTGCATACAACGAGCAGAACCGCAGCCCTCCCATCCCTGCAAGTGCCAGGAGAAGCCCCCCGACAAGGAGCTTGTCGGCGATCGGATCCATCATCCTGCCAAGGTCTGATGTCAGGCCTTGCCGACGGGCCAGAGCCCCATCGAGATAGTCAGTCACACAGGCGCCAACATACAGCAGAAACGCCATATCAGCCCACAGGCCACCACCTGCCAGACACCCGATCAGCACCGGGATGACAAGGATACGGAACAGAGTGAGAAGGTTGGGAAGATTGATCACCTGATATCCCTAATATGGAAGGCCACCCCCAACACGGTGCTCAGTCAGGGTTTTTTGAGGACGTCACTCTGTTCTCTTACCCATTCTGGATGGAAATATCCATAAATGACCTGTGCCATTTCGCGATTAATTCCCGGTACATGCTCCAGCTCTTCCAGAGCCGCCTGCCCGACATGGCGTGCAGAGCCGAAACGGGTCAGCAGAGCCTTCTTGCGAGCTGGGCCAACACCGGGAATCTCGTCGAGGCCGGAACGGGTCAACGCTCTGGAACGTCCTGCCCTGTGTGTCGTGATGACAAAACGGTGGACCTCATCCCGCAACCGCTGAAGATAGTAGAGGACAGCATCATTGACGGGCAGCTGGAACGGTTCCTTCCCCTCCACAAAGAACCATTCCCTCCCTGCATTGCGGTCCACCCCCTTGGCAATACCCACAACAGGAATGGAGGACAGGCCCCTCTCCGCCAGAATCTCCCGGACGACTCGTACCTGCCCTTTGCCGCCGTCAATCAGCAGCAGGTCCGGCCAGTTTTCACTCCCTGAATCATCCGGTGTCAGCTGGGCAAAGCGACGGGTCATGACCTCCTTCATCATGCCAAAATCATCACCCGGAGCGACAGGACCACGGATGGCAAATTTCCTGTAAGCCCGCTTCACGAAACCTTCCGGGCCGCCCACAATCATGGCGCCATAGGGAGCCTGTCCCATCAGATGAGAATTGTCATAAACTTCAATACGTTTCGGTGGCTCGGGCAGGTCGAAAAGCTCGGCCACCTTTTCCAGCAGAACGGCCTGCCCGGCCGTTTCTGCAAGCCGACGCTCCAGAGCTTCACGAGCATTGAGAATGGCGTGGTCCAACACCGCCTTCTTTTCACCCCGCTGCGGCTGGAGAATCTGCACCTTCTGCCCCCGTTGCAGGCTCAGCGCTTCAGTCAACAGAGGCTGTTCAGCAGGCTCAGAACTTGTCAGCACCTGTAAAGGAGGCTGCTTGTCCTCGTAGAACTGGAGCAGAAACGCCGCAAGAACATCAGCCGCAGGCTCATCTGCCTCATGCCGGGGATAGAAAGCCCTGTTGCCATTGTTGCGACCACCACGGATGAAAAAGACCTGGATGCAGCTCTGCCCCGCCTGCTGCCAGAGCGCAACGACATCGGCCTCCTGGATGCTGGCCGGATTGATGGCTCCTGAGGCCCGTAGATTGGCAAACCCCCGGATACGGTCACGGATGAGAGCAGCCCGTTCGAAAGCCAGCTCCTCGGAAGCCTGTTCCATTTCCAGGGTCAGGCGCTGTTGCAGCTCCCGGCCGCCTCCACTCAGGAATTCCTTCGTCTGTTCCACCAGCCCCTGATACTCCAGCGGGCTGATGCGCTCCACGCAGGGAGCAGAGCAACGCTTGATCTGGTGCAGCAGGCAGGGGCGGGTCCGGGATTCGAAAACGCTGTCCGTACAGGTCCGCAGCATGAAGGCCCGCTGAATGACCTGAATTGTCTGGTCCACTGCTCTGGATGACGCAAAAGGCCCCCAATAGGTTGCCCCTTTGACGGGCTTCCCCCGTTGGCGCATCAGGCGGGGATAGGCGTGATCCCCGCTCAGCAGAAGCCACGGATAACTCTTGTCATCCCGCAGAAGGATGTTGAAGCGGGGCTTCATCCGCTTGATGTAGTTGGCCTCCAGCAGCAGGGCCTCGGCCTCGGTTCGTGTCACGACGATTTCCATGCTGGCCGTCAGGGAGACCATGAGTTTCAACCGGTCCGGCAGACGGGCGACATGCGTGTAAGACGTGACCCGCTTCTTCAGGTTCAGCGCCTTGCCGACATACAGCACCTCCCCCTTCGCACCGATCATGCGATACACGCCGGGACTTTCAGGAATCGTCTTCAGGGCTTTCCGAATCGCAGGGGCGCCGTGGGGTCTTTCAGGCATATGTCCTAGTTTTCCGCCAGTTTTTCATGATCATGCTGCGCCTTTCATACTCATCCACCATTCCTGTGGACAAAGCTGTGAATACTCCAAGGGTAAAAGCACACAGCATAGGGTTTCTCTTCTTTTTTCATAGATTGCCCATTTTTTAGGCAAAGAATATAACCATCTGAAAAATAAGGAATTATAAAAGATTTTATCCCTGCATCCTCCCCTTTCCTGCCCCCTGATGGCGGTGTGGGCTGTCAATCCCGTTTCTGAAAAAATTACTGTGCAAAAAATACCACGAATTTTCTCAAAAAGTAAAAATCAGGTTTGACATTCCGAAATTTTATCTTCTGCCCTCTGCAACAGGCGCAGCATGTTTTCTCCACATATGGCCCGAATCTCCCCGGCATCCAGACCAGCAACAGCCAGCGCTTCGGACACATGGTGAGTCTCACTGGCATCCTGCCAGCCCTCTATCCCGCCTCCGCCATCAAAGTCGGACGAAATTCCCACATGTTCGACACCAATCCTGCGGGCCACATACAGCACATGCTCCACAAAATCTTTCAGCGTTCCACCACCACCCCGGCGCAGGAATGGCCCCATGGCTGTAATCTGGATCAGGCCACCACTGGCCTTCAGTGCATCAAGCTGTCCGTCATCCAGATTGCGGGGATGATCACACAAAGCCCGCACACAGGAATGGCTGGCAAAAACAGGAACTGAGGATGCATCCACCGCCTGCATCATGGTCTTGCGGGATGCATGGGAAACATCCACCAGCACACCATGCCGGTTCATCTCACCAATAACCTCCCGCCCCAGAGCGGACAGACCGCCATGCACTTCTGCCGGCCCCTGCCGGACAACCGCCGAATCCGCCAGAAGGTTATGGCCATTATGGGTCAGGGTCATGTAACGCACGCCATGCCGCCGGGCGAGATAGCCGATCCGGGCCGGGTCATCCGCCAAGGGGTAGCCATTTTCCATGACAGGCACCAAAGCCACCTGCCCGGCCTCCGTAGCCCGCCGGATATCCGGAACTCTCCGGCACAGCACAGCCTGCCCGGAAAGATGAAGCGGAACCATCTCTTCCATCGCCTCCAGCATGGCCCGTGCTCTTTGCCACGCTGCCTCATGCCCTGCGTCATCCAGACCAGCCTGCGGTGTATAGGCAGCCAGACAGGCCACCCCCATCCTACCGGCCTGCGCCTTCGGAACGGTAAACCGGCGTTCCACATCCCGCATGGCAACATCCGCCTGGTCCCGCTTATGCCAGCAGGGCAGACCTTCCGCCGTTTTTTCGTTCCATGGAATATCAATATGGCTGTCGATCATCAGGATGGGCATATGCGGGAGACTTTCCTTATTCATTCCCCCCAGATTGGGGTAAACCCTGTTCATCGCAAGATCATCCGTTGAAATTTCCCGCTCCAGAGGAGATCAGAAAACATGCGTCTCATTACATGGAACATCAATTCACTCCGCCTCCGGCTACCCCTGCTCCAGCGTCTGATTGAGGAACAGGCCCCTGATGTCATCTGCCTTCAGGAAACCAAAGTGCCGGACCCTCTCTACCCCCGTGATGCACTGGCAGAGCTGGGTTTTCCCCATCAGCTCTATCGTGGAATGAAGAGCTATAATGGGGTCACCATTCTCTCCCGCACACCGCTGGAGCCCATTACCGGCACGCCGGACTGGTGTGGCCGGGAGGATTGCCGCCATGTGGCTGCCAGCATCCAGACAGAAACCGGGCCGGTGACGCTCCACAATTTCTACGTGCCCGCCGGTGGCGATATTCCCGACCCGCAGGAAAATGAAAAATTCGCCCATAAACTCGCCTTCCTTGAGGAGGCTACAGCATGGTTCCGGGCCAATCCGCCACAGCGGAGCATTCTGGTCGGTGATCTCAACATCGCTCCGCTGGAGCATGATGTCTGGAGCCACCGTCAGCTTCTGAAAATCGTCAGCCATACGCCACCGGAAACGACACGCCTGACCGAATGGCTTCATGCCGGATTTGAAGACGCCATGCGGAAGGCCATTCCAGAACCGGAAAAGCTCTTCACATGGTGGTCATACCGCAATCGTGACTGGAAAAAATCCAACCGGGGGCGCCGTCTGGACCATATCTGGACAACACCGGACCTTCTCCCCGGCCTGAAGACAATCAATGTCCTCAGCCCCATGCGGGACTGGACCTCCCCTTCCGACCACGTTCCCGTCATGATGGATCTGGCCGTCTGACCAGACTGGACCAGATGGCAGAAAGGCTGGCAGGACTTCCTCCTGCCAGCCTTTCTTCTATCCGCCCTCAGGGCACCATCCGTCAGAGATCAGGATTCAGGCAGTACCCACCACCTTCCGTCAGCAGAATCCCGGCCCGGCCATGATCAGGCTCGATCTTCTGCCGCAGACGGTAGATGTGCGTTTCCAGCGTGTGGGTCGTCACCGAGGCGTGATAGCCCCAGACCTCATGCAGCAGCACGTCCCGCTCCACTGGCTGCCCACCGGCACGGTAGAGATATTTCAGGATTGCCGTTTCCTTTTCCGTCAGATGGATGCGCTGCCCCTTTTTCTGGTCCACCAGCTGCTTCCTGGCCGGATGGAAAACATAGGGACCGATATCAAAAACAACATCCTCACTGTTCTCGAAAAGACGCAGCTGCGCCCGCAGACGGGCCTTCAGCTCGCCCATGCGGAACGGTTTGGCCACGTAGTCATTCGCTCCAGCATCCAGACCACGAATCACGTCATCTTCATCATGCGACCCCGTCATCATGATGATGGGGATATGAATGCCCCTCTCCCGCAGCCCGGCACAGAAATCCCGCCCGTCACCATCTGGCAGGTTCACATCCAGCAGAAGAATGTCTGTCCTGCCTCCAGAAGAGTGATCCATCACCTCCCGTGCAGCCGCAATGGTGGCAGCCTGTTCAACGCGGTACGCTTCCTCCTCTCCCAGCTGTTCAGCCAGCAGAAGGCGCAAGGCATCATCATCGTCAACAATCAGTATTGAGTGATGAGCATTCATATCCCAAAAATCCCGTCCGTAATGCACTCAAAACCCCGCCTCTCCGCCCATGCCGGATGGGCAGACAGGGAGGACCTGTCTTTCTGATAGGGCACTACACTAGCCCGAATGACGGCCAAGCACTACGCCCCTGCACGCAGTTCTGCTTCCTCTTTTACATCTGCCCCCTCATCACGGCTTTCCGGCGCCCTCATGGAAATGACAAGATCCCCCATGCTAGGCATGGTCCAGGCCCGATCTTCTGCCGAGCGAATGAAGATGCCCGTACCCCGGCGAACGATGAGCAGATCCAACCGGTTTTCTTCTTTCCCGAAAAGATCCACCGTGGCATCCGTCACGCTCTGACAGACAAAACGCCAGCCACGACTGAACAGGGTATCAAAGAACGTATAGTTCCAGCCCGGTTCTCCCAGCACCTTCCCCCGGGCATCACGTGAGAGGCCACGATACAGGTCCAGCCGGGCCACACCGGGACTGACCTGATAGACCCTCTCCCGCCCCATATGCGGAGCCATGTGCCCGCAGACCATCCCGTTATAGATGGCATCCCCGGTCGTGGCGATCAGGTAGTCCGCCGGGCGCTCCTCCAGAGCCTCCTGCCCCGCTGCGGAGAGAAGTTCCGCCTTGAGGACCGGCACCCCACGCCGGGCTGCGGGCATGAGTTCCTGCGCTGTCGTATCCACCAGCAGAACAGGTACCTTCTCCTCATTCAGGCAGGCCGCCAGATCGGTCGACCAGGCATTACCACCAAGAATGACCAGAGCAGGCTCATTGGAGAGAGTCAGATGCAGCCTTCGTGCCAGCGGGCCGAGTGAAAAACCGTGGCAGATCATCGTAACGGCAATCACGCAGAACACGGCCGGCATGACAAGATCGGCAGAGGCGTACCCCGCCTCCGAAAGCTTGATCCCCGCCGCACCAGCCACAGCCGCCGCAACAATCCCTCGTGGAGCGATCCATCCGACAAAAATCCGTTCCTGCCAGCTGATGCTTGTCCCCAGCGTGGCCAGGAAAATGCACAGGGGGCGAACGACAAACAGCACAACCAGCGTGAGAAGCAGGATGGGAATGGACAGTCTGGCCAGCACGGCACGGTGCAGGTCGGCCGTCAGCAGGATGAACAGAACGGATACCATCAGGACCACCAGAGATTCCTTGGTCCGTTTCAGTTCATTCAGGCCCGGGATATGCAGGTTGGTCAGCATCATGCCGAAGACTGTCACGGCAATCAGGCCGGCCCCTTCCATCACCAGCGTGCAGGCCTCGAAAATGATCAGCGCCAGCGTGACCATGATGGGTACCTTCAACAGCTCCGGCATCAGGTCCCGGGTAAAAAGGTAACGCAGCAGATAGGCAGGCAAAATGCCCGCCGCCACGGAAACAGCCCCAGCCAGAAGCATGTCCGGCAAGGTATGGACGAAGAAAATCTGCTTGTGCAGGTCCACATGCAACAGCATGATCTGCATGACGACGGCAGCCAGAATGGCCCCCAGCGGGTCGTTGACGATGGCCTCCCACCGCAGGAAGGCCGCCACACGGGGCTGGAGTTTGGCACTCCGCAACAGGGGCAGGATGACCGTCGGCCCCGTCACCACAATGATGGCCCCGAAGAGAAAGGATGTTCCCCATTCCAGATGGGCAACATAATGGGCTGCCAGAGCTCCCAGTATCCAGTTGATTGGCAGGGCCACCATCGTCAGGCGGGCAACGCCCTGCCCGGCCTCCCGGAGCTGGCGGATATCCAGCACCATTCCACCCTCAAAGACGATCAGGGCCACCAGCATGGAGACCAGTGGACGGAATGCATGACCCAATGTTTCTGATGGATGCAACCACCCCAGAACAGGGCCAAAAAGCAGCCCCATGGCAAAGAGCAGAACAATGGCTGGGAGCCGCAGGCGCCAGGAAACCCATTGTGCCAGCATCCCTGCCCCGAATGTCAGCACCACACCGAAGAGAACATCATAGGCCATAGGGGATCTGTTTCCTCCAGTCAGACAGGACCGCCCGGCCCCGTAGCAGGAACAGGCTGGCCATTGTCCAAATATTAGCCATTTTCATGACAGATGCACAAATCCGCCGCAGGGACAGACAGGAGACCGGATAGCCCGTCCCTGCATGCGTCTCAGCCCTGGGACATTTTTGCCATGGCCGCCACGAAGAAACCATCCGTCCCGAAACCATGAGGCGTCAGGGAGAAAAGTGCCTCCTGCCGCAGTTCTTCCGGCAAAAGGGTGGAACGTTTCTCCGCAGGCAGCAGGGTGTAGGCCTCCTGCCTCTTCAGGAAGGCTTCAATCTGCTTTCCGTTCTCCGCCCCCAGAAGGGAACAGGTGGCATAGACCAGCTTCCCGCCCGGCCGGACGAGACGGGCTGCAATGTCCAGAATGGCTGCCTGCTTGGCGCAGAGTTCCTTGATGTCCTCCTCTGTCAAACGCAGGCGGGCATCAGGATTGCGCCGCCATGTCCCGGTACCGGAACAGGGGGCATCCACCAGTACCGTGTCAAACTGGCCTTCCCGCCGTTTCGCCCATTTGTCGCCTTCACTCAACAGATGCCGTGTCACGTTATGGACATCCGCCCGGCGCAGACGCTTCGTGGCACCATCCAACCGGACCCGGGAGACATCACAGGCCACGATCTGCCCTTTATTCTCCATCGTCATGGCCAGAGCCAGCGTCTTTCCGGCAGCACCGGCGCAATAATCCAGCAGCCTCTGCCCCGGTCTGGCATCCACGGCAGCTGCGATCAGCTGGCTGCCTTCATCCTGTATCTCTACCAGCCCTTCCCGGAAAAGAGCCGCCGCCGTAACGGGCTGACGTCCTTCAAGCCGGATGCCCCACGGAGAGAGAGCCGTCGGCTCCCCCTGAAAACCTTCCCGCCGGAGACGGCGCAGGGCCTCCTCCCGTGTTCCCTTCAGAAGATTGACCCGCAGGTCCAGGGAGGGTGCCCCCATGAGGGCCCGCATTTCCTCCTCCAGCCTGTCACCAAAATCTTCCACCAGATAAGGGTGCAGCCAGTCGGGATATTCCAGCCGGACCGGCAGTGGCTGCTTTTCGCTGCTGATGTCCTGCCCTTCCAGAGCCTCCAGCATGACCATTTCACGCTCGCTCAGCGGAGCTGGAGCGTAACGCTCCCCGCTGAAAAGGGACTGGATGGATGAAAGGGGCTGCCCGACAAAATGCAGCATGGCCGCACAGAGCAGCCTCGGGGAAACATCCTCATGCCGGTAGCGCAGGTCCGCCCGCAGATGCCAGTGCAGCCGACGCCATGCCCGCAGCACGTCCCACGCAAGGGTGGAAATGGCCCGGCGGTCACCACCACCGATATAGCGGCGTTCACGGAAGAAATTGTTGGCAACGGCATCAGCCGGACGGTGCGGTGCGTTCTGGATCGCACAAAGCAGATCAATCGCACCAGAAAGACGAGCAGCGGGGGTCATGGCCCCCGCCTACTCCGTTTCCTTTCATCAGGAAAGGAAAAAATGACCTTTCAAAGCCAATTAAAGCCGATAGTTGGGAGCTTCCCGGGTGATGGTCACATCATGCACGTGGCTTTCCCGCAGACCCGCATTGGTGATCTTGCGGAAGCGGGCACGGGCCTGAAGATCGGCAATCGTGGCGGAGCCGGTATAGCCCATGCCAGCCCGCAGGCCACCGATCAGCTGGTGTACGACAGCCGCCATCGGCCCCTTGTACGGCACCTGCCCTTCAATCCCTTCCGGCACCAGCTTCAGCGTGTCCCTCACCTCACCCTGGAAGTAACGGTCTGCCGAACCACGAGCCATGGCCCCCATGGACCCCATGCCACGATAAGCCTTGTAGGTCCGCCCCTGATACAGGAAGCTCTCGCCGGGGCTTTCCTCACACCCGGCCAGCATGGAGCCGACCATCACGACATCAGCACCGGCCCCGATGGCCTTGACAATGTCACCGGACGTGCGGATGCCACCATCGGCGATGGCAGGAATGTCCAGCTCATGACAGGCGGCTGCCGTTTCCAGCACGGCGGAGAACTGCGGCACACCCACACCGGCCACGACACGGGTCGTGCAGATGGACCCCGGACCAATGCCGACCTTCACACAGTCTGCACCGGATTCGATCAGCGCCCTGGCAGCTTCTGGCGTGGCCACGTTGCCGGCGATCAGCTGCACGTCGGCATATCTGTCACGCAGGCGGGCCACGGTCTCCAGCACGCCACGGGAATGACCGTGGGCCGTGTCGACCACCAGCACATCCACGCCCGCCTCGACAAGAGCCGCCCCACGGCGGAGACCATCCTCCCCAACGCCGATGGCCGCAGCGCAGAGCAGACGCCCCTCCGCATCCTTCACGGCCAGCGGATGGGTCATGGCCTTGTCCATGTCCTTGACGGTGATCAGACCGATGCAGCGTTCCGCATCGTCCACGACCAGCAGTTTCTCGATCCGATGATCATGCAGCAGCTGGCGGGCCTGATCCGGGGATGCCCCGTGCCGGACCGTGACCAGCCCCTCATGCGTCATCAGGTCCCGCACACGGGTATTTTTATCTTCGGTAAAGCGCATGTCACGGTTGGTCAGAATACCAACCAGCCTGCCATCCTTCTCCACGACCGGGAGGCCGGAAATGCCATGGTGGGCCATGATCTCATGAACATCGCTCAGCGTCTGGTCCGGCCCCACCGTAACGGGATTGACCACCATGCCAGCCTCAAAACGCTTCACACGACGGACCTGCTCGGCCTGTCCTTCCAGCGTCAGATTCTTGTGGATGACACCCATGCCGCCCTGCTGCGCCATGGAGATGGCCATTTCCTCTTCCGTCACCGTATCCATGGCGGAAGAGAGCAGCGGAATGTTCAGCTCCAGCTTGCGGGTAAGACGTGTCTTCGTGCTGACCTGACCGGGAAGAACCGATGATTCAACCGGCTCGATCAGCACGTCATCAAAGGCCAGGGCATCACGCACACGGCTGTAAAGTTTGTCATTCTGGAAATTGGTCATGATGCCTACGCCCTCGCTCGTGCGTCCTGTTCAATACAACTAGGTCAGCCTACCACCACTGAAAGGGTAATTAAGCTGTTGGCAGGGTCTCATAACGCACTCTGTAACCATAGGCAAAGGAAAACAGACTGCAGCCTGCTCTCCTCACAGGGAGGAAGAAAAACGGGGGACTGGTTTCCCCTCGCCTGCTGCGGCCAGTTCCTTGCGCCGTGTATCGAATACGGCCGCCAGATGCCGCAGGAAGGGGCCGCCCTTTTCTGTCAGGCTCACCCGGTTGCCCTCCCAGCGGATCAGCCCGTCCTCCTCGAAAGGACGCAGGGCTTCCAGCTCTTCTGCAAAAGCCTGTTCCAGACCCTGTCCTGACGGGATGTAGGGTGTCAGGTCCACGCCCGAAAGGCACATGACGGTCTCGATCACCTTCCCCCGCCAGCGGTCCTCCTCCGTACGGAACACCCCCCGGGCAACGGGAAGGCCATCATGCTCCTTCAATGCCCGGATATAAGCCGCCGTAGACGGAATGTTCTGGTAGAATCCGTCAGGTGTCATGGAAATGGCCGATGCTCCCATCCCCAGCAGGACGGGTGATGAATCGATCGTATAGCCCTGAAAATTGCGATGCAGTGTACCGGCCTCATAGGCATGGGCCATGGCATCTTCAGGATGGGCATAATGGTCCAGCCCGATGGGCTTGTAGCCTTCCTCAACCAGAACACGGTCGATCCTGTCCGCCTGCTGCAACCGCTCTTCCGAAGATGGGAGAGAGTCTTGCGGGATGAGCTGCTGGCGTTTCTGTTTCCACGGGACATGGGCATAGCCGAAAACAGCCAGACGGTCTGGCCTCATTCCAGCAACACGCCGGGCCGTGTCCTGTACGCTCTCGACTGTCTGATAGGGCAGGCCATAGATCAGGTCGATATTCACCCCATTCACCCCTGCCGCACGGGCCTGCTCCACACAGGCCAGCGTCTGCTCGTAAGACTGCACACGCCCACAGGTCTCCTGCACAATACGATCAAGGTCCTGCACACCGAAACTGATGCGGTTGAAGCCCAGCTCGGCCAACAGGGGCAGCATGCCCTCCGGCACATGACGGGGATCCATCTCCATGGCGATTTCAGCATCATCAGCCAGCCGGAACTGTTCCCGCACTGCGGACATTACGTTACGCAGGGCCGTTTCTGGCAGGGTTGTCGGTGTGCCGCCACCAAAATGGAGATGCCGGACCACACGCCCTTGCCCAACCAGTGCAACGATACGGTGCATCTCCTCTAAGAGAAGGTCACCATAGGCTGCCCGTGCCTCTTCCTGCCGCATCACTGCCGTGTTGCAGGCACAGAAGCGGCACAGCTCGTCACAAAACGGGACGTGGAAATACAGGGAGACGGACTGCTCTGGCGGCAGGGCCTTCAGCCAGTCTGCCACCTCCTGCGGCCCGATGGCATCAGAAAAACTGACCGCCGTAGGATAGCTGGTATAGCGTGGCAGGTTGCCGCCATAACGGGCGATCAGGTCAGGAGAAATATTTGCAGCCACAGTCTCACCATAATCCAGTCTCGGTCAGGGAGCTTCTGCTTACAGCGGCGCACCCTGTTACGCAAACCACCCCATGGGCAGAATGTAACGGAACGATTAACCTGTCTGAGAAAAATGGCTGGGAGACCTGGATTCGAACCAGGGCTGACCGGGTCAGAGCCGGTAGTTCTACCGCTAAACTATCTCCCAAGCGGTCGGGGCTTCCCCCTGGAGCAAACACACCACATGACTGGCTGGGAGACCTGGATTCGAACCAGGGCTGACCGGGTCAGAGCCGGTAGTTCTACCGCTAAACTATCTCCCAAGCGGCGTTTGCTGGAGGGGTTCTAGCCCCATTCCCCCCACGACGCAAGGGGGATGGGAAAGTTTTTCCTTATTTTACCGGACGCCGGAGTGCGCTGGCCAGAAATGCTCCACCAATCAGGACAAGCCCGACAAGCCCCGTCACCCACTCCGGCACCTCCACCAGCACGCTGACCAGCATCAGGAGGGAAAGGATGAAAATGGTGTAAAACGCCCCATGCTCCACATAGACATACTCGGCCAGAGCATTCGTTTTCAGCATGGAGAGTGTCATGGAACGGACAAACATCGCCCCCACGCCCAGCCCCAGCGCAATGACAACTGGGTCCGTCGTGATCGCAAAGGCCGAGATGACACCATCAAAGGAAAAACTGGCATCAATGAATTCCAGATACAGAAAGGTCAGCAGCCCCCCGCCAGCCGCCATGCGGGACGCCCCCGGCTCGCCTATCAGCCAGACCAGCGTTTCCTTGCCCAGAATATAGGCCGCAATCCCCCCGCAGCCCCAGAACAGGAAGGCCATCGGGTCATGCCCCTGCCCTATCAGGCGGGTGATGAGCATGAGAACTGCCAGCGTCAGCCCGACCGGCAGGGCTGACACTCCGCCCAGACGGGCTGCCGGACGCTCCAGCCATGAGAGCCAGTGATGCGTCTTGTCATCATCCAGAAAATAGTTCAGCGCAATCAGCAGAAGGAACGACCCACCAAAAGCGGAAATCATGTCCTTTGCCCCCAGCATGATGGCGGCATAACGCTGCGGCTCCATGATGGCGAGACGGGCCGCCTGCCATGGTGACAGCCCGGCCACCAGAGCGACCAGAAGCACAGGGAACAGGAACCGCATCCCCAGTACGGAAAGAGGCATCCCCCAGCTGATGTACCGCTTCTGCCAGCGTGGCGACATGGTTTTGAGGATGCCATAATCCACGATGGCATTATCCATGGATTCAGCCGTTTCCATCAGGGCAAGAATGGCCACGCCCTCCACACCCATGAGAGCACCGTACAGGCTGGGCGTATGTCCGTACCCCAGAGCGGCACCAACACACAGGGCCAGAGCGGCCAGAACAAAAGCGGCGTAAAACTGTCTCAAGAGCTGTACCTGTTTCTCAAGATGATGAGCCTTTCTGCTCATGATCCCTCATCCCTTACAGGCAAAAAGGGGCAGGCAGCAACGGACAGGCTTTGCAGGGCGACAGGAAGAGCCTATCTTTCCCTCCATGAGTCCGAAACACACGCCTCCTTCCTCCCGTCGGCCAAAGGGCGGTGCCACGCCACCCCGCATCCCCGGCAAACCCCTGCGCCACTCCCGCACGCCCGGCACCCGGGATACGGCGGATGACGCCGCCACCTCCCAGACACTGCGAACCCAGACCGTAAAACTCCGCAAGGCACGGGGTCGCACGCCAGCGCAGCAGCGCTGGCTGAACCGCCAGCTGAACGACCCCTACGTGACGGCGGCACGACAGCAGGGCTGGCGCTCCCGTGCCGCCTTCAAGCTGCTGGAAATGGATGACCGCTTCCACTTCATCAGGCCCGGAAGCCGGGTGGTGGACCTCGGAGCTGCCCCGGGAGGCTGGGCACAGATTGCCGTCAAGCGTGGAGCTGCCAAGGTGATCGGCGTGGACCTGCTGCCGGTGGACCCGGTGCCGGGGGCCGAGATCATCGAGGGTGACTTCATGGAGGCCGACATGCCGGAGCGGCTCCAGGCCATGCTGGGCGGGCGGGCTGATCTCGTCATGTCCGACATGGCACCGAACACGACCGGCCATGCCGCAACCGATCATATCCGCATCATGGCCCTGGCCGAAAACGCCCTGGATTTCGCCCTGAAAATATTGGCCGAGGACGGAGCCTTCATCGCCAAGGTCTTTCAGGGAGGGTCCGAAAAAGACATGCTGGACCTGATGAAACGCAATTTTGCCGTCGTCAAGCACGTCAAACCCCCTGCCTCCCGCAAGGAATCGAGCGAGCTTTACGTCATTGCCACGGGTTTCCGTGGTGAGCCGTGAGTTCAACGACTATCCAGAACCGATTCGGAACCTATTTATAAGGGCGCTCTGCGGCCATCAGGACGCCTGCTTTGCCCTTCTGCCGATCGGTCTGGAGCAGTCCCTGTTTCCGATCCTGTCCCGCTGCGTTCCACAGGAATTCTCCCGGAACATTCCGAAGCACATTGCCCAGTTCTGGGACAGCCCTGAACCGCCGGAAGACGTCCGGGATGCCATGAAAGGCATCCGGAATGACAACCCGGCTTTCTCCTACCATCTGGAATGTGATGCCTCCGCCCGGGCGTTCATCCATGACCACTATGGCGCCAGCGTCACCGCCCTCTATGACGTCTGCCCTCACCCGGCCATGCGGTCGGACTTCTGGCGGCTCTGCTACCTGCATGTAAAAGGCGGCGTCTATATTGATGCGGATGTAACAAGCCGTGCCCCTCTGACAGACATAACCAGAGGCACACATTTCAGGACGCTTTTACCTTATTCTGTCGGCGAACCATGGTGCCTCGACAATGACGTGCTCATCCAGGAGGCTGGCAACCCTCTCATGCAGCATATCATGGAAACCATGTTCCAACGGGTCCGGCACATTCTGGAAACCGGCTATTTTGAAAATGTCTGGGTCTCGACCGGCCCCGGCGCCATGGTTGTCGGCACGATGAGCTGGATCGCCCACACCCTGAAAAACCAGAAAGTTCCATTCCATGAGGTCAGCCAGTTCCTGATGGCAGCAGGAATCGCCTTTGTTGCCCATCGTCAGGTCGAGCAGACACTCGATACCTGCTCACACTTTGCCTACCAGAGCACCAATGCCAACTGGCGAAAATTCATGAAGTGGCCTGACAGCAACACCCCCTGATCCCTGACAGCAGCATCCATCACCGTTCCGCTCCAGTCATCATTTCCTGCACGGCCTGCATCAGGACACTTCGCTCATGAGGGGCCGTGACATCGGCCAGCGTGACTTCATCCAGCACATCCATGAAAGCGAATCGGGCTTTCAGCAGCGTCTGTTTCAGACGGCAGCCACCAACCAGAATGCAGCCAGAGGCTCCCTCCTCCTTGCCCATGCAGCCGACAAGGGCGAGATCATCCTCCGTGCAGCGGACAATGTCTCCCAGATAGATCTCCTCAGCATTCCTGCCCAAACGCAGCCCACCATTGCGGCCACGCAGCGTCTTGATGAAGCCGTGCCGCCCCAGCCTGTGCACGACCTTGACCAGATGATTCTCTGATATGCCGTACACGCGGGCAATCTCGCCAATGGAGACGAGACGCTCCTTCTGTGTCTCCAGATAGATCAGGGACCTGAAGGCATAGTCGGTATAGAGGGTCAGACGCATTCCGGGAGCTTCCTTCCGGTCGTGTTTCAGATGATCCGGCGTCACTCCAAGCCTGCATGCAAAAGAGGAGACGTGGTGGCAGTGGCTCCTTCTCCGAAACTAACAGAAAGATGACATCTGCCAACCTGTTTCCTTGCCTCGTCTCTTCCGGCTTGACAACGGCTGGTATCGACCTATTTTAAAGATGTATTTTATATGCATCTTTTGGAGAGTGTGATCCTTGTCCATTTCCCTCACCCCACAGACCCGTACCATCGTCAAAGCCTGTATTCCTGCCCTGGAGGCTCATGGCGTCGACATCACCAGAGAGATGTATCGCCGCCTTCTGAGTGATGAAAACATCCGAGACCTCTTCAACATCTCCCATCAGAAAAATGGCGACCAACCCAGGGCCCTGGCCTATGCCGTCCTCGCTTATGCCCGCCATATTGACGATCCCACGGCCCTGAAAGACATGATCGAGCGTATTGCCGAGAAACATGTCGGGCTGAACATCCTGCCAGAACATTACCCCCATGCTGGCACAGCGCTGCTTGGGGCCATTGCCCATGTCCTGGGAGAGCAGGCCACACCTGAAATCATGGAGGCATGGAAAGAGGCTTATGGGTTTCTGGCTGACGTATTGATCAACCGGGAACGGCAGATATATGAGGACCACGCCGCCAGAAAAGGCGGCTGGACAGGATGGCGTGCCTTCCGCATCGCCGATCGGCATGAGGAAACGGCTGACACCGTCTCCTTCATCCTTCAGCCGGTGGATGGCCAGCCCGTCATGCAGCACCAGCCGGGCCAGTATCTCAGCTTCCGGCTGGACATCCCTGGCCATGGCCCGGAGCGCCGCAATTACAGCATTTCGTCAGCCCCGGCAGATGACCATTACCGCATCACTGTCAGGAAACAGGAAGACGGCGTCGTGTCCCGCTGGTTCCATGACGATGTCCGGGCAGGTGATACTCTGGATGTCTCTGCTCCAGCCGGTGATTTCTTCCTGCAATCTTCCTCCGAAAGACCACTGTGCTTCATCTCTGCCGGTGCAGGCATCACGCCTGTCATGTCCATGATGGAAGCACTGACCACCCGCACTTCACATCCGGCCATCCATTTCATTCATGGCACCCAGACAGCAGACAACGAAATTTTTGCCCGCAAAACCCATGGGCTGGCTGCCTGCGGAGCCATTACGGCAGACCTGTTCTACAGCCAGATGAACAGCCTTCCACAACGGACAGATGGCCTGAACTGCCATACTGGACGCCTCACACCCTCATGGCTGAAAGCGCATAAGGACAGACAGGCTGATTTCTATATCTGTGGCCCGACAGAGTTCATGGTCAGCATGATCCACACCCTGCGGGAGCAGGATATTCCCATGGATCGCATCCATTATGAAATGTTCGGCTCTGCATCCACCCCCTATCTCGTCACACAGGCCTGAACCTGTCCGACACCGCAACAACATGAAAAATGGGGCGGCACCATTATTGCCGCCCCATTCCTGCTTTGCGGGTTGAAAGCAACCTTCAGCCTGCCTCGGCCGGGCGAACCTTCTCCAGCAGCTTGGTCAGAGAAGCCAGAATCTTCCGGGCCATGCTGATGCGCACGGCATTGGTCATTTCCCGCACCATGGCCAGCTTGTGGTCAGGCCGTATCTTCACACCGGCCTTCTCATTGCGGGCAACCCAGCGGATCAAACCATCAGGGTTGCCGAACCTGTTCCTGCGGAACTGGAGGACCATGCCTTTCGGGCCTGCCTCCAGCCGCTCCACGCCCGTCTCACGGCAGAGCTTCTTGATCATCACGACATCCAGAAGATTCTCCACCTCCTGCGGCAGAGGACCGAAACGGTCCACCAGTTCAACCCGCATGGCGTCCACATCCGCCTCATCCTTCAGGGCGGCAATGCGGCGGTACAGGCCAAGACGGACGGGCAGGTCCTTCACATAGTCCTCCGGCAGCAGCACCGGCAGGCCGAGGATGATGTTCGGCGTCCAGCCCGTATCTTCCTCCTCGCCTTCGTTCCTCATCCGGCGCAGGTCCGTCACGGCGTCCTGAAGCATCTGCTGGTACAGCTCGATTCCCACCTCCTTGATGTGACCGGACTGCTCATCTCCCAGCAGATTTCCTGCCCCTCGCAGGTCAAGGTCATGAGAAGCCAGCGTGAAGCCCGCCCCGAGGGAATCAAGCGTCTGCATGATCTCCAGCCGCTTGACGGATGAAGCCGACAGGACATGCGTCTGCGGCCAGGTCAGATAGGCATAGCCCCGCTGCTTGGCCCGCCCCACACGGCCCCGCAGCTGGTAAAGCTGCCCAAGGCCGAACATGTCCGCCCGATGAATGATGATCGTGTTGACCCGGGGCATGTCCAGCCCACTCTCCACGATGTTGGTGGAAAGCAGGATGTCGTATTTCCCCTCCGAGAACTCCGTCATCACCGTTTCCAGCTCGGTGGGAGTAAGGCGGCCATGAGCCTCCGTGATGCGGGCATCGGGCACGATCTCCCGCAGCCGGTCGGCCATGTGCCGCATGTCCGTCAGACGGGGCACCACGCAGAAGACCTGCCCTCCCCGGAAGCGTTCCCGCTGGATGGCCTCATGAATCATCACCCTGTCAAAAGGCGTGATGAAGGTGCGTACGGACAGACGGTCCGTCGGCGGGGTGGCGATCAGGCTCATTTCCCGCACGCCGGAAAGGGACAGCTGAAGCGTCCGTGGCAGGGGCGTGGCGGACAGCGTCAGCACATGCACGTCTTCCCGCAGGGCCTTCAGCTTCTCCTTGTGGGACACGCCGAAATGCTGTTCCTCGTCAATGATGAGCATTCCCAGCCGTTCGAACGACACGGCTTTCGAGAGCAGCGCATGGGTGCCGATGACAATGTCCACCGTTCCATCGGCCAGCCCTTCCCGCACCTTCGTGGCTTCCTTGGCCGTGACCATGCGGGAAAGCTGCTCCACCTTCACGGGCAGCCCCTCGAACCGCTTCCTGAAGCCGATATAATGCTGCCGGGCCAGAAGGGTCGTGGGTACGACCACCGCCACCTGCATCCCGGACATGGCCGCCACGAAGGCCGCCCGCAGGGCCACTTCCGTCTTGCCGAAGCCCACATCACCACAGACGAGCCGGTCCATCGGCTTGCCACTGCTCAGGTCCTCCAGAACGTCCGCAATGGCCCGTGACTGGTCTTCCGTCTCCATGAAGGGGAAACGGGCGCAGAATTCATCCCACATCCCTTCAGCCGGGGCCATGATGGGAGCTTCCTTCATGGCACGGGCCGCCGCCGTGCGGATCAGCTCTCCGGCCATTTCCCTCAGGCGGGTCTTCATCTTCGCCTTGCGGGCCTGCCACGAGCTGCCGCCCAGACGGTCGAGCTGCACCGCCCCCTGCTCGGAGCCGAAACGGCTCAGCAGATCAATATTTTCCACGGGCAGAAGAAGCCGCTGCTCACCATCATACAGGATGGAGAGATAATCATGGGCCACACGCCCTTCCCGCACCGTCTCCAACCCGACATAACGGCCAATGCCGTATTCCTCATGCACGACGAGATCCCCCTCTGAAATCTCGCCGATCTGCGTGATGAAGTCATTGCCCTTGCGCCTGCGCCGGGGCGGACGGGCCAGACGTTCCCCCAGCAGGTCCTGTTCGGACACGAAGGCCAGACGCTCCCCGGTGAAGCCCCGTTCCATGCCCAGCACGACAAGCCCGACAGCCCCACGGGCCATGCCCGCCGCCTGCACCCAGTCATCGAAACTCTCGCAGGGAATATCATGGTCCCGCAGCAGGCTGCTGATCCGCTCCCGGGAGCCGTTGCTCCAGGCCGTCAGATAGGTCCGCCGTCCCTGCTTCGCCCAGTCCTGCACATGGGTGGAGAACTGGTGGAAGACCCCTTCCCGTCCGGCACCGCCCATGCTGGCAAAGACCGGACCCGGCCTGTACCCGGCATCCACGCCTTCTGCGCCATCGGGCTGGACGAAAGGTGACAGCAGGACGGTGGGGTGACCCTTCAGCATCCCGTCCCAGCCATGACGGTTCAGATAGAGCCGGTGCGGTGGCAGGGGCCGATAGGGCAGCTCCCCCTCATGCCCGGCGGCACAGCGGGCCTGATAATGGTCGGCGATCATGTCCAGCCGTGCCGTCAGAATTTCCGGCGTGTCCCGTTCGAAACTCAGGGCGGCATCCGGCAGGTAATCCAGCAGGGTTTCCATATGCTGGCCGTCGCCGTCATGAAACAGTGGCAGATAATGCTCTGCTCCACTGGCCCTGCGTCCTTCCAGAAGCTGGCGGTAGAGAACATCCTCCATCGCTCCCACGCCGAACACATCCCGCCAGCCCGTCTGGAAGCGGCTCAGGCTGGGCTTGTCCAGCGCATATTCCGAAACCGGCGTCAGGCTGAACTCCGTCCGCTGGTCCGTGGACCGCTGGGTGGCGGCATCAAAACTGCGGATATTGTCCACCTCATCCCCGAAGAGGTCCAGCCGGACAGGCTCCCCGGAATCAGCGGGGTAAAGATCGAAAATGCTGCCCCTCATGGCGAACTCGCCACGTTCCATCACCGTATCCACACGGCTGTAGCCGTTGCCCACGAGCCGTTCCGCCAGACTGGTCGCATCCAGCGTATCACCGACCTTCACATGGATGGTCTGCCCCGCAAAGGCCGCACGGGGCGGCACACGCTGGAGCATGGCATGGATGGTCGTCAGCACGATGCGGCCCGTCTTGGGCCGTGGCTCCAGAAGGTGGCTCAGCGTGGCGGCACGCTCGGCCACGATGGAAGGATTGGGGGAAATCCGGTCATAAGGCAGACAGTCCCATGCCGGAAAGCGCAGGACGGTGACTTCCGGCATCAGCCAGCCCAGCATGTCCGCCAGAGACGCCAGGGCAGCGTCATCATGTGCCACATGAACAAGCGTCCCCTCATGTTCCGCCAGACGCTGACGGAGCAGGAATGCCACCGCCCCATCAGGCACCCCCCAGACTGTCGGACCAAAGGACGCAACGGCAGAACGATCAACAGGCATCAGGGCGGGCTCTCCACTAAGGACATTTTTATTATCGGCCGGTTCTGCTACCCTATAGCCCTCCACAGCCCCCCTGTCAGCCCGGAAGCCACCCGCCCCCGATGCCATGCCCCTAGCTCCCCCTTCCGCACGGATTGCGCCACTTCTGGCTCCCATCAGCAGCCTGCCGGGCACAGGCCCCCGCCACGCCACGATGCTGGGCCGGATCAGCGGCGGCAGGCGGATCATCGACCTGCTCTTCACCCTGCCAGAAAAGCTGATCGACCGGCGCAGGCTCATGAGCGTCGCCGAGGGGCGGAAACTGCCAGCGGGCGACATCCTGACAAGCCGTGTCCGTGTGACAGGCATCCGCCGCCCCGTCCGCTCCTCCCAGCCCACCATCCTGACCACCAGAGACAGCACCGGCACGCTGGAGATCACCTTCTTCCAGAAGGGGCGGCTCTTCCTCCCCCCAGAGGGGGCAGAAATCCTCGTTTCCGGCAAGGTCGGGCATTACCATGACCGGCTGACCCTCTCCCGCCCGGACCACATCATGGCCTGGGAAAAGAAGGACAGATTCCCGTGGCTGGAACCGGTCTGGCCTCTCACGGCCGGGCTGTTTCCCTCCACCGTGCGGAAAGCCATGCAGGCCGCCCTGGCCCTGATCCCGCCCGACCTCCCGGAATGGCTGGACCCGCCCCTGGTGAAAAAACGGAACTGGCCCAGCTTCGCCACGGCTCTTGGGCTGATGCACTTCCCCGAGACGCTGCCTTCCGACGACGACCCTACTCCCATTCTGGAGCGTGCCCGTGCCCGGCTGGCAGCCGATGAAGTTCTGGCGGACCAGCTCTGCCTGGGGCTGGCCCGGATGCAGGCCCGGACACGCACGGGCCGCCCGCTGGTGGGCGATGGCTCCCTGCGCCGTACCCTGCTTGAGCGTTTCGGCCATGAACCCACACCGGCGCAGCGGCGTGTCATGGCCGAAATCGCAGCTGACATGGAGCGTCCCGCCCCCATGATGCGCCTGCTCCAGGGTGATGTCGGCGCCGGAAAAACGCTTGTCGCCCTGACGGCCATGCTCCAGGCCGTCGAGGCCGGAACACAGGCCGCCTTCATGGCCCCGACGGAGATCCTTGCCCAGCAGCATGCCAGCACGTGCGAAGCCCTGTGCCCGGTGCCGTTCGTGTTTCTCAGCGGCTCCGTCAAGGGGAAAGCACGGCGGGTCGCACTGGCGAAACTGGCCGATGGCCATGCGAAGATCGCCATAGGCACCCATGCACTCTTTCAGGATGGCGTCACCTTTGCCGACCTCGGCCTGGCCGTCATCGACGAGCAGCACCGCTTCGGCGTGGAGCAGCGCATGAGGCTGGCCAGCAAGGGGGCAGCCACCGACCTTCTCGTCATGACCGCCACCCCCATCCCCCGCACCCTGCAACTGACGGAATGGGGCGAAATGGGCGTGAGCCGGCTGGACAGCAAGCCAGCCGGCCGCCAGCCCATCCATACGACCGTGCACAACATGGGCAAGCTGGACGACATCTTTGCCGGCATGAAACGGGCCCTGGACCAGGGGAAGCAGATCTTCTGGGTCTGCCCCCTCATCGAGGAGAGTGAAACGCAGAGTGCCGCAGCGGCAGAAGAACGCTGGGCGGAGCTCACAAAACGTTTCGGCCCCATCATCGGGCTGGCTCATGGCAGGCAGGACATCGACACGAGGCAGAACGCCCTGACGTCCTTCCAGAAAGGCCAGACCCGCCTGCTGGTCGCCACCACGGTCATCGAGGTCGGCGTGGACATTCCCAATGCCACCATCATGGTCATCGAACAGGCCGAACGCTTTGGTCTGGCCCAGCTGCATCAGCTGCGTGGCCGTGTCGGCCGGGGGGCACAGAAATCCTTCTGCCTGCTGCTGCACAGTGAAGGCACCAGCTTCACAGCCCAGCGTCGCCTCCACCTCCTGCGGGATACGGAGGATGGCTTCCTGATTGCCGATGAAGATTTCCGCATCCGTGGTGGTGGCGACCTGACAGGCAACCGACAGTCCGGCCTGCCGGGCTTCCGGCTGGCCGACCCGACCCGCCTCTCCCTGCTTCTGACAGCCATGCGGCAGGACAGCCAGCGTGAACTCACCCGCACCCCCGACCTGACAGGGCCAAGGGGAGAGGCCCTCCAGGACCTCCTGCATCTGTTCGACCGGGCCATACCGGACAGACTGCTTGTATCTGGCTGAAATAAAAGACTGTCACAGAAATTGTTAACAATATTTGTTCAGCCATAAACTTACATTATTGTCATCTCTACGAAGGAGTGGCCTACAATTAGACTTCCAGACGACGCAGCATAATAACGGCAGAAAAAATTATCGTAATTTCATCTTTTTCCTTGTGGCTTAATTGAAAAAACATGCTACCGTCAGAAGTGGAACATGCAGGCATGTTTCCAACATAATGACCCTGAGGGAGCGGATCGACCGCTTCCTCCCTGATGACCCCAGTACGGGACGAGACCCTTGAGAAATAATAGATCCGACCGCAGCTCCTTTTCCTCTCGCCGCGGCGGTTTTGACCGCGATTTCATGACCCAGCCTTCCTATTTTGATGATCGCGGCAGTTACGATGCCCCGCGTGGCGGTGGTTTTGGCGGTGGCGCCCGCCGTGGCGGTGGCCGTGGTGGCCCGCAGATCACCCCGACAGGTCCGGAGATCACCGGTACCGTCAAATGGTTCAACACCGAGCGTGGCTTTGGCTTCGTTGGCCTGAGCGATGGCAGTGGCGATGTTTTCCTCCATGCCAACACGATCAGCGCCCTCGGCCATGCTGAGCCTGCACCGGGCACGACCGTTGTTGTCCGTGTCGGCCAGGGGCCGAAAGGTCGCCAGGTGGCTGAGGTGATTTCTGTCGATGCCAGCACGGCCACAGCAGAAGCCCCCCGTCGCCCTGCCCCCATGCGCCAGGAACGTTTCCATCCTGCTCCGGACCTGTCCCAGGCCGAGGAAATGCGTGGAATCGTCAAGTGGTACAACACCACGAAGGGCTTCGGTTTCATTACGCCTGAGACAGGTGGCAAGGATGTGTTCGTCCACGCCTCTGCTCTGGAGCGCTCTGGCCTGCATGGTCTGGCTGATGGCCAGCAGATCGGCATGAAGGTTGTTCAGGGACACAAAGGCCCTGAGGCTGTAGAGATTACAGCCGAATAAGACAGTCTTCCGCATCCGCTGAAGAAAAACCCCACGGCCCGTAAGGAACGTGGGGTTTTCTGTATCCTCTGCCCACAACCAGCAGAAACGGGCATCCCATCCTGCTACTACTGGCCCGGGGCAGCTTTAACGGGGAATTCCCCTCAATAATCTCCACGCCCTTTGTTACGGAGCAGACGGGCCTTGTCTCGCTGCCAGTCACGGTCTGCAATGGCGTGGCGTTTGTCTTCCTTCTTGCGCCCCTTACCAAGACCAAGTGTCACTTTGGCTACACCACGGGCATTGAAGTGAATGTCCAGCGGGACCAGTGAAGCCCCGGCTCTGGTGACCTCTCCAATATATTTGGCCAGCTGTTTGCGGTGCAGCAGCAGCTTGCGAGGAGCCCGTGTATCAAACCGGGACAGCACCCCTCCCTGATATTCCGGAATATAGGAATTGATGAGCCACAGCTCACCATTCCGTTCTACGGCGTAGGCCTCGGTCAGTGTTGCTCGGCCCATGCGAAGGCTCTTGACCTCCGGCCCCTTGAGAACAAGACCCGCTTCAACCGTTTCCAGAATGGTATAGTTGAAACGGCCCTTCCTGTTCTGCGCAGCGATGCCATGGGAAATGAGCCCACCTTTTGTTTTTTTCTTGCTGGCTGCCATGGTCCGTCTTAATCCAGAAGGCCAAGCAAACGCAGAGCCTCGTCCACACGCTTTTTCGTTCCTTCCGTCGGCTCCACCATTGGCAGGCGCAGCGTGGATTCGCACAACCCGAGACGGGACATGGCGTACTTTGCCGGGGCTGGGCTGGTCTCGGCAAACAGGGCATCATGCAGCGGCAGCAGCCTGTCCTGAAGAGCAATGGCCTCCTGCACCTTCCCTTCCCGCCAGAGACGGTGGAGCTGGGAGCAGAGATCCGGTACCACGTTGGACGTCACACTGATGCAGCCGTGCCCTCCGGCGGCCAGAAAGGACAGGATGGTCCCATCCTCACCAGAAAGCTGGTTGAAGTCCGCCCCAGCCTCCCGCCGCACGGCCAGCGGACGGGAAAGATTGGCCGTAGCATCCTTCGTACCGACAATGTTCGGGTGCTTGGCCAGACGCCCCAGGGTCTCCGGCGTCAGGTCCACAACGGAACGGCCCGGGATGCAGTACAGCCAGAGCGGCAGCGGCGTGGCGTCAGCCACCGTCATGAAGTGGCGGTACAGCCCTTCCTGCGTCGGCTTGTTGTAATAGGGAACGACCACCAGCAGGGCATCGGCCCCCACCTTGTGAGCATGACGAGCCATACCCACAGCCTCATGTGTGCTGTTGGAGCCTGCTCCGGCCATCACGAGCGCACGGCCAGCAGCCACCTCCACACAATGCTCCACGACACGGCCATGTTCCGCATGGGAGAGCGTCGGGCTTTCCCCCGTTGTCCCGGACGGAATGAGGCCTGTCGTCCCGCCCTGGATCTGACGCTCGATCAGCCTGGTAGCGGCCTGCTCGTCCAGCGTGCCGTCCTTCTTCATGGGGGTGATCAGGGCGGTCAGCGAGCTGTGGTACCGTTCATTGATATTCTGTGCCATCTCTTTACTCTCCACCCTTGTCCCTGCTCATAAAAATCCGTGGGCTGACCTCGCCAGCCGACATTCTGCTGCCATTATAGTGAGACCTCTCCGCTGGAGAAAGGTCACATCTCATCCCGAAACGAACTCCGCCGGTAGGTGCCCAGCACATGATGATCCTGGCTCACCCCTGCCAGCTCCAGAAGAGCCTCCCGAACTCCCCTGTCATCCGGCGCCCCCTCAATGTCCATCAGAAAACGGGATGCCTCAAAAGAGCCTCCCAGCATGTAGCTTTCAATCCGTGTCATGTTGACCCCATGCCGTGCAAAACAGGCCAGAACATCACACAATGCCCCCGGCACATGCCGGACATGAACGATCAGCGTCGTCATCATCGGCTGGCCTGCCACGGATTCCACCACAGCGTCCGGAGGGGCCACACGGTAGAAACGGGTGGTATTGTGGGCGGCATCTTCCACATTGCGCAGAAGAACTTCGAGCCCGTTCAGCTCTCCAGCAAGGGAGGACGCCACCGCCGCCTCTTCCCTGCGCCCCCAGCCTGCCACAAGCTCGGCGGCTCCCGCCGTGTCAAACTCTGTTACTGGCTCCAGATCATACCGTGCCAGAAGACCCCGGACCTGCGCCATCGCCACAGGGTGCGTATGGACACGCTTCACATCTTCAAGCCGTGCCCCCTTCACACCCAACAGACAGTGTTCCACCCGCTGGAAATGCTCCCCCACGATCTTCAATCCCGCTTCCGGCAGCAGCGCATGTATCTCTGCCACACGACCGGCAAGGGAATTCTCGCATGGCAGAAGGGCCTCATCCGCCAGACCATCCCGCACGGCCTCGATCGTCTCGGCAAAGCTGCGACAGGGCAGCGTGGCCCAGCCCGGACGTGTGGCCCGGCAGGCCAGATCGGAATAAGCTCCCGGCCGCCCCTGAAACGCAATTACCGGCATGATGGCTGCTCCCCTACTCTGGCCCGGACTCTCGCAAGGTCTTCCGGCGTATCCACCCCCAAGGGAGCCGTGGCAATCCGGGCACAGCCAATCGTCATGCCCGCCTCCAGCGCACGGAGCTGCTCCAGCTTTTCCCGCTCTTCCAGCCCGGAGGGCGGCAGGGTAACGAACCGGGCCAAGGCCTCACGACGCCACGCATAGACACCCACATGATGCCAGTACATGCCCTCACCCCACGGAATCACGGACCGGGAAAAATAGAGTGCCCGGGCCACGTCATCGTCACTCTGGAAACTACAGGCCACCTTCACGACCGACTCGGCGTCACGCTCCTCGGGACCCTGCACCGGGGCAACCAGTGTCCCGATGTCGAACCGCCCTTCTGCCAGTGGGCGCAAGGCCTGCTGGAGGGTCTCCGGTTCCACAAGAGGGAGGTCACCCTGAAGGTTGATCACGCAGTCATGCCGCCTCTGCGGGTCGTGAGCTTCAATCGCCGCCTGCACCCTGTCCGATCCGCTTGGCAGGGCCGGGTCTGTCAGAATGGCCTTCACCCCCGCCATGCCTGCCACAGCGTCCCGGATTTCCTCATCTCCGGCCGCCACGAGGACAGGCCCCAACCCGGCCGCCACAGCCCGGCGGGCGACATGAACGATCATGGGCTCGCCATCAATCTCGGCCAGAGCCTTGCGTGGAAGCCTTGTGGAGGCAATTCTGGAGGGAATGACAATAATCGGTTGCATGATCCCTGATTGCCGTGCGGTCCTGTCCACGTCAATCAACCCAGCAGGAAAAAGGCACAATCCTCATGCGTCAGTCTGATCTTTCCTCCCATCTGGCCCTTGCCCAGCGCTGCGCCGATGCTGCCCGACAGGTCATCCTGCCGTATTTCCGCCAGTCCCTCACCATCATCTCCAAGGCCGATGACAGCCCCGTCACCCTGGCCGACCGGGAAGCCGAATCTGCCATGAGGGCCATTCTGGAAAAGCATGTTCCCCATCATGCCATCCTGGGCGAAGAGGCCGGTGCCTCTGGCACTCCGGGGAAAGACTGGCTCTGGGTGCTGGACCCCATTGACGGCACACGCTCCTTCGTAACGGGCCGACCAAGCTTCACGACACTGATCTCACTGTTTCATGAAGGCCGTCCCGTACTGGGCCTGATCGACCAGCCCGTCACCAATGAACGCTGGCTCGGGCTGGATGGTGAATCCAGCCGCTATGTCGCCCCGCACATGCCCGGCACCATCGGCACCCGGCAGACTGTCCGCCTCAAAGAGGCTGAGCTTTCCTGCACGGCACCGGAAATCTTCCGTCCTGCCCAGTTCCGGCAGTTTCATGCACTTCAGCAAAAAGTCCGCCGGACCTCATGGGGAGGAGATGCCTACGCTTACGGACTGTTGGCTCTGGGACAGATCGACCTCATTGCGGAAGATACGCTCAAACCATGGGACTGGGGACCACTGGCCCCCATCATCAGGGGGGCCGGTGGCAGCCTGACGGACTGGTCCGGCGCCCCGCTGACACTGGAAAGTGACGGCACCGTACTGGCCTGTGCCAGCACACCCCTGCGTGATGAGGCCATGGAAGCCCTTTCCACCTGACGATCTGTCCATTACACATAGATAACGATTCTTCACGAGGTCACGCCTGCTGACCCGGTTCCCACGATGAAGGTTACCCGCCATGCCCCTCTCCCTCGCCAAAGACAGAATCAACATTCTTCTGCTGGAAGGCATCCATGACAGTGCCGTCAACTATCTGGAACAGCAGGGCTACGCCTCTGTCACCCGGCTGAAAGGCGCCCTGGAAGGCGATGCCCTCAAGGAAGCCCTTCAGGGTGTCCATATGGTCGGCATTCGCAGCCGGACGCAGCTGACAGCCGATATCATCAACTCTGCCAACCGCCTCATGGCCATTGGGTGCTTCTGCATCGGCACCAACCAGGTGGACCTCAAGGCTGCCCGGATGGCCGGGATTCCCGTCTTCAATGCGCCTTTCAGCAACACCCGTTCCGTGGCCGAGCTGGTCATGGGCGAGATCGTGATGCTGCTGCGCCGCATTCCGTCCCGCTCGGAGGCCTGCCACAAGGGGGGCTGGGAAAAATCCGCCAACAATGCGTGGGAAGTCCGCGGCAAGACGGTCGGCATCGTGGGCTACGGCTCCATCGGGTCCCAGCTGTCCGTTCTGGCCGAATCCTTCGGCCTGCGGGTGCTCTTTTACGACATCGCCCCCCGCCTGCCACACGGCAACGCCATTGCCGTCAGCTCTCTGGAAGAGCTGCTGGGCCAGTCCGACATCGTGACGCTGCATGTTCCTGAAACACCGGAAACGCAGAACATGATCGGCGAGGCTGAAATCCGGGCCATGAAGCCGAACTCCATTCTGCTCAACAACGCCCGTGGCACGGTGGTGGATATTGAAGCCCTGGCCCGTGCCCTGAAGGACGGCCACCTGATGGGTGCGGCCATCGACGTCTTCCCCGTGGAACCGAAGAGCAGTCAGGAACGCTTCACCTCTCCGCTCCAGGGGCTGGAAAACGTACTGCTGACCCCACACATCGGTGGCTCCACCATGGAAGCACAGGAGCGCATCGGTGTCGAAGTCGCCCAGAAGCTGGTGGATTATTCTGATGTCGGCTCCACCATCGGGGCTGTCAACTTCCCACAGGTTCAGCTGGGTGAGCGCCCCGGCGGGATGCGCTTCATGCATGTCCACTCCAACCAACCGGGCATCCTTGGGCAGATCAACGACATTTTTGCCAAAGCCGCCTGCAACCTGACGGCCCAGTTCCTCCAGACAGATGGTGAGCTTGGCTACGTCGTGACCGAAGCCGAAGCACAGGAAGGCCAGAATGTCGCCGAGCTGGAAAAAGAGCTTCTGGAACAGCTCCGTAGCCTGAAAGGAACCCTGCGGGCCCGCTCCATCCGTCCGGTCCCGGCTGAAGACTGAGCCGTCCTGCTGCCCTGTCCGGTCTGCTTCTGACAATCGCCCGGCAGGTCCACTGTCGGGCGGTTTCATATCCGACCCACAAGGACTTCTGATCATGGCCACCACCCCGCCCGCTCTTGCCCGCATCCAGAGCGTCACCTTCTCTGGAATCGATGCCTTGCCTGTCATGGTGGAAGTTCAGATTTCCAGCGGGCTGCCATCCTTCATCATTGTCGGGATGCCCGCCCGGGCCATTGCCGAATCCCGGGAGCGTGTCCGTGCGGCACTCTCCGCCATGGGGCTGGCCCTCCCTCCGAAACGGATCCTCGTCAATCTCACCCCGGCCGACCTCCCCAAGGAAGGAGCCCATTTCGACCTCCCCATCGCTCTGGGCCTGCTTGCCGCCATGGGTGTCATCCCGGCCGACTCCATCACGGCCCTGACCGCTTTGGGTGAAATCGCCCTTGATGGAACGGTCACCCCTGTAAACGGCATCCTCTGCGCCGCCCTGACAGCATCGACCCAGGGCCAAGGGCTGATCTGCCCAGCATCGCAGGGGGCAGAGGCACGCTGGGGCCATCCGGCCCTTGAGATCATCGCCACGCCATCCCTCACGGCATTGATCGGCCATCTCCGCAAAGAACAGCCCCTGCCGGATGAACCCCCTCCTACCCCCCAGCCTCCCGATTATGGCCTCGACCTCCGGGAGGTGAAGGGCATGATGCAGGCCCGTCGTGTGCTGGAAATTGCCGCCGCAGGTCGTCACTCCCTGCTCATGTCTGGCCCGCCCGGGTCTGGAAAATCCATGCTGGCCAGCCGTCTGCCCGGTATCCTGCCTGATCTCTCTGCGACGGAAATCCTGGAGACCAGCCGCATCCACAGCATTGGTGGCCTGTTGCCTGCCGGGCAGCTTGTCAACCGTCCCCCCTATCGGGCGCCACACCACAATACGACACTGCCTGCTCTGGTCGGTGGCGGCCCAAAAGCCATGCCCGGCGAGGTCAGCCTCGCCCATAATGGCGTCCTGTTTCTGGATGAACTCCCTGAATTTCCCCGCAACTGTCTTGAAGGACTGCGCCAGCCTGTCGAATCAGGTGAGGTCACCATCTCCCGTGCCGCACGGCATACACACTATCCGGCCCGTTTCCAGCTTGTTGCCGCCATGAACCCCTGCCGCTGCGGGTATGTCCATGATGCCGAGCGTTCCTGCAACCGGGCACCACGCTGCGCACAGGATTATACGGCCCGCATCTCCGGCCCGATGCTGGACCGCATGGATCTGTGCGTTCATATCCACTCCCTTTCACCTCTGGCCATCAGCCGTGCCCCCACAGGGGAAAGCAGCGCAGAGGTACGGGCCAGAGTGCAAAAGGCCTATGATCGGCAGATGGAACGACAGGGAACCTGCAACAGCACCATGCCCCCCGATGGGTTCCTCTTCGAAGCGGACGCCCTGGCTCTTGCAGAACAGGCAGCCCTGCGGATGAAACTTTCACACCGTGGCATCACACGCATGTTCCGTGTCGCCCGCACGATTGCCGATCTGGACGGCACGGAAACCGTGCAGAAACACCATGCGGCAGAAGCTCTCTCCTACCGCACCCCGCTCTGAAGATCAGGAAGACAGTCCATCCAGCCCACGGGCCAGATCAGCCTTCAAATCCGCCACGTCCTCCAGCCCGACCTGAATACGGAAGGCTGCGCCCTTCGGCAAACCCTCTTCATGATGTCGTGTCAGTCCCCCGGATGTCGGCAGGACAAGACTTTCATACCCCCCCCAACTGGCTCCAATGCTGAAGAGGTTCAGTCCGTTCAGCATGGCGACCATGGCTTCCTGCGTGATCCCTTCAACCAGCTCCACACCGAACAGACCACTGGCATCCGTGAAATCACGCTTCCATATCTCATGCCCCGGACAGCCCGGCAGGGCTGGATGCCGCACATGGGCGACCTCCGGGCGACTCTCCAGCCAGAGGGCCAGCTCATAAGCGGAGCGGGCCTGCTGGGCCAGACGGACAGCCATGGTCTTCAGGCCCCGCAGGGTCAGCCAGCAGTCATCCGGGGCACCGCAGGCTCCCAGCTCGATGGCGGCACGGCGCAGGGCCTGCCAGTGTTCCTGCCGCTGGACCGTGATGGACCCGAGAATCACATCCGCATGGCCGCTGGGATATTTCGTCAGGGCCTGAATGGATACATCCACCCCATGCGTGAAGGGCTGGAACGCCCCGATCCCCCATGTATTGTCCAGCAGCAGCCGTGCCCCGGCTCCGTGTGCCAGACGGGCGATCCGGGGAACGTCCTGCACCTCGAACGTATGACTGCCCGGGCTTTCGGCAAAAACCACGGCCGTGTTGGGCCGGAGATGCGCCCGCAGGGTGGCTTCATCCGCACGGGGCGGATAAAAGCCGGTCTCAACCCCAAAACGGGCCAACATTCCCAACGCAAAACGCCGTGTCGGACCATAGACGGAATCTGGCAGAAGCAGATGGTCCCCGCTCTTCAGGAACGCCAGCAGAGCCACGCTACAGGCTGCCAGACCGGAATTGACAACCTGCGTATGGCTTCCGCCTTCCAGGGCTGCAATCACCTGTTCCAGCCTGTGCTGGACGGGGTTGCCCATGGCGCCATAAACAAGCCTGTGATCGTAGGCATGAACGCCCTGGGCCTCCATGTCCTCAACCGTCGGGAACACGACCGTTGAACCACGCTCAACCGGCATGTTGACAAATCCGCCTTCCCGACCCGGCTGCTGACGCCCGGCGTGGGTCAGAAACGTTGCAAATTTCTGCCAGCCCTCACCAATGACAGACCCTGCCCCTATGGTCCTGCTCCTGCTCTTCATACCTGTCACTCCTGCTATCCATGCGGGTCGGACAGACATTTTCCCTTCTTCACGAAGAGACGCAACCCCCCTTCATGAAGCCCCCTGCCGTACAGCTTTCTCCTGTAAAGAAGGCCGGTATCTGGCATGAAGGTTCCATGATGTTCTTTACCGCCAAAACGGTATAGACTGCCTTCTCCCTTTCAGGCCTGTGCAGATGGGTCTTGTTTCTGTTGATTATCAGGTCATTACAACAATGCAGGACCCGACATTGCCGTTTGCAGTCCCCCATGCCCTCCGGCTGGTGAGCTGGAACCTTTTTCATGAGGATGGTGCCACGCTGGAGGATATCCGCCTCCTGCTGCGGGTTACGAAGCCCGACATACTGCTCATGCAGGAATGCCGCCCCTTCATCAACCGTCTGCCCGACCTCATAGGGGGGCATTTCAGCCGTCTGGCTTCAGAGGGACGGGTCCATGGCACCGCCTGCTGGAGCCGCCATCCCTTTCTCTCCTCCCCACGGCTGCACATGCTGCCGCCCGGTCTGGCTGCCCACCGTTCTGCCCAGCTGCTGGAATTTGATACAGGGTTTGGGCCGTTCGGCCTCGCCAATGTCCATCTCTCCCACGGTCCCATCCTCAACCGGCGTCAGCTGCGGCTCATCCGGGAGGAACTGCCGGAACGGGCCATCATCATCGGAGACTTCAATCAGGTAGGCCCCGCCATGCTGCGGGGTTTCAGGGATGTGGGACCACGGGAGCAGACCCACCGGATGCTCGACAGGGTGCCCCTGCGGCTGGACCGCTGCCTTGTCCGCGGTTTCTCCCTGATGGAACGGCGGGTCTATCCCCGTTTCGGATCAGACCATCGCCCCATTGCCGTCACCCTGCAACCAGAGGCCGTAAGCAGCAGCCTCACCCTTCCTGATCAGAGATAAGGCAGGAAGAGACAGCAGGCCGCATTCCGCAGGCGGACCGGCAGGGACCATGAATCAATTTCAGCAAGCGTCAGCTGATGGCTGCAATGGCCAAGGATGAACTCTTCCAGATGACCTGCCGTCTCCGCACCATGCAGGGTCAGATTGCATTCGAAATTGAGACGCAGGGACCGTCGGTCCAGATTGGCACTGCCAACAAGGCTCCAGGCCCGGTCCACTGTCATGAGCTTGGAGTGGTTGAAAGGCGGATCCCCCAGCCAGACCCGGCAACCCGCCAGCACCAGGTTCCTGAGGCGGGCATTGCGGGCATAATCCGTCACCGGATGGTTGCTGTGACGGGGAACAACAATATCCACCCGCACCCCACGCAGGGCAGCCAGCCCAAGCTCTGTGGCAAACCGGTTATCCGGGATGAAATAAGGGGTCATGAAGCAGACATGGCTGCGGGCCAGAATGACAGCCTGAAGAATGGTATATTCAATCTTCTCAACATCCATGTCCGGCCCTGACGTCACGACACGGGCCGGAATGCTGCCACCCGCCACGGGCACCGGAAAATAACGCTCCCCTTCCAGGGTTTCCCCAGTCGTGAAGGCCCAGTCCCTCACGAAGACCTCGGAAAGCTGCTGGACCACGGGGCCTTCCAGCTGGAAATGCGTATCCGCCACCGGGATGCGCCGCCCTCTGGGCTGGTTGAGCAGATTTTCCGCTCCAATATTCAACCCACCCATGAAGCCTGTCCGGCCATCCACCACCAATATCTTGCGATGGTCCCGCAGATTGATGAACGGCATCCGCCACGGCCAGAGAGAATGCATGAACCGGGCACAGGGTATGTTCTCCCGCTTCAACCTCTGGATGATCGGGCTGTAGAGATAGCCACTGCCGATACCATCCACCAGTACACGGACCTCGACCCCACGCTGCCGGGCCTCCGCCAGAGCTGCCACGAATTTCCTGCCGATTCCATCATCCCGAAAAATGTAGGAACAGAGCAGAATGGAGTGCTTTGACCGGGCAATGCTTTCCAGCATCCTCGGATACGCATGGTCGCCATCATGCAGGCAGGTCACGCTGTTCCCCTTGAGCAGGGGCAGGCCAGTCAGTCCATCCAGCATCTTTACCAGAGGTGCCATGAAACTGTCGGCAGCATCATGGGTCCATGTCGCCAGAAAGGCCGTCTCCTCCGGGCTGACATCTTCCCGCAGCTTCTGCGCCCGGCGATGGACACGATTGATCCCCAGGCAGAGATAAAGCAGCGACCCCAGATAGGGCATGACCCAGCAGAAACCTATCCAGCCAGCGGCAGCAGCCGTATCCCGTTTGGTGAGCAGGATATGGCCTGTTACCAGAAGGGAAAGACTGACATGCAGCAGCCCCAGCAGGAAGGTGTATGAAAAAAGCGCTGCCATGTCCTCTCCTCAGCATGGTCCCATAATCAGCCCGACCCCACCTGCAGGCGGAGACGGGCGACAGGCTGTTTCAGGCTTGTCCCGCCTATCGGCGCAGCATCCATTGTGGTGCTGCCCGCCCGACAGCGCCCCGGCGCCCAACCAGCGGGGCCAGATCAGCCGGGGACCGGACCTTCTGCCCCTCCTGCCAGACGAGGCCCTCTTCCAGAGAGAAGAGACGGATATGGCTGATCGCCACGCCATCAGCCAGTTTCTGGAGGCTGACACCCCCTCCCTTCGCCACTTCGGCCACCTGCTCCAGCGGGAAGATGAGCGCACGTCTGGCTGTTGTCAGGCAGAGAACATGCGTCCCCTCAGCGGGCAGGGCAAGCCATACCTGCGCTCCATCCCGCACGTTGAACACCTGCCGCCCTGTTCTCTTCTCCGCTGCAAGATTGCTGGCGGCCACCTGCATCCCCCGGCCATCGGTACTGGCCAGAAAATACCGGGCATCATCCTCACCAAGAACAAACAGGGCCACAGCCTGATCATCCTGCGCCAGATCAGCCAGTGTCCGCACCGGCTGACCAAAGCCACGCCCCCGGGGCAGGTCCGCCACCTTCAGCGTGAAAGCCCGCCCCCCGGCTGCCATCAGACAGAGACGGTCCGTACTCTGACACTCGACATGCCAGGCCAGTCCGTCCCCTTCCTTGAAGCGATGGTTCTCCACATCATGCCCATGCCCCTTGACGGCACGAACCCAGCCCTCCTGTGAAAGAAGCACCGTGACAGGTTCCCGTTCCACCGCCAGAGCGGCAGAGGTATCAATGCTGACCGGGGCCTCACCCATGACCGTGCGACGCTGGCCATAGGGTCCACCTTCAAACAGGGCCTGCATCTTCTGGAGATCTTTCCCGATCCGGCTCCAGCGCCGCTTTTCAGACCCCAGCAGAGCCTCCAGTGACGCCTGCTCTTTGCCCAGACCGTCCCATTCCTTGCGGATTTCCATTTCTTCCAGCCGTCGAAGGGACCGCAGACGCATGTTCAGCACATGATCCGCCTGAAGCTCACTCAAGGAGAACGCTTTCATGAGGGCAGGCTTCGGCTCATCCTCTTCCCGGATGATGCGGATGACCTCATCAAGATTGAGATAGACCTTCAGGAAACCATCCAGAATTTCCAGCCTTTTCAGGACGGCATCCAGACGGTGCTGCGTGCGGCGGACCAGTACATCATGCACATGCTCCAGCCATGCCTTCAGAACATCCTTGAGAGACAGCACGCCGGGGATTTTCCCCTGGCTGAGAACGTTCATGTTCAGGCTGAAGCGGCTTTCCAGCATGGTGTGCCGGAAGAGCGTTTCCATCAGCACATCAGGCTCGCAACTGCGGGTTCTGGGTTCCAGAACCAACCGGATATCCGTTGTGCTTTCATCCCGTACATCAGCCAGGAGAGGAAGTTTCTTCTCTTCCATCTTCCTAGCGATATCTTCGATCAGTTTACCCTTCTGCACCTGATAGGGAATTTCCGAGACGATGATGGTCCATGCGCCACCACGGCCCTTCTCGACCTCCCAGCGTGCCCGGATGCGGAAGCTGCCACGCCCTGTCTCATAGGCCTGGACGAGCGTCTGGCGGTCCTCAACCAGCAGGCCACCGGTGGGGAAATCCGGCCCCGGCACGACATCCAGCAGCTCCTCCGTGCTACAGTCCGGCTTCTCGATCAGTAACCGGGCCGCCTGATAGAGTTCGGCGGCATTATGAGGAGGGATGCTGGTGGCCATACCCACGGCAATCCCGGCCGCTCCATTGGCCAGAAGATTGGGGAAAAGCCCCGGCAGGACGACCGGTTCCTGATCCTCATTGTCGTAGGTCGGACGGAAATCGACCGCATCATCGCTGATTCCTTCCAGCATGATGCGGGCCGTTTCGGTCATGCGGCTTTCGGTGTACCGCATGGCAGCCGCACCATCGCCATCAATGGACCCGAAATTGCCCTGTCCTTCCACCAGCGGATAACGCACGGCAAAATCCTGCGCCAGACGCACCAGCGCATCATAGACGGACGCATCCCCATGGGGATGGAACTTACCGATGACATCACCCACCACACGGGCACATTTCTTGAAGCCGGAACTCGGGTCCAGCTTGAGCTGCTGCATGGCATAGAGCAAACGGCGATGCACCGGTTTGAGCCCATCCCGTACATCCGGCAGAGAGCGTGACGTGATGGTGGACATGGCGTAGGCCAGATAACGCTCACTCAGCGCCTCAGCCAGCCGTGTATCTTCGATATGCCCGGCGAGATCGCCCGTCATAAGGTCTCCTGCTTCATGTTCGCCTCTCTGATGGAGACAGGTTAGACACGCTCTTCTTCCTCCTGTCCAGAGGCCGCATCCTCAGCCAGTCGGTACAGGGCTGTCATCAGCCGGTCCCGTGCAGCGGGCAAAGGACGATGGCAGGCAGCAAAAACAGCCCGCTGAAGAAAATGGCCACTCAGCCTTGCCCCAGCAAGCCAGTCTGCCGGCTTTCCTTCCTCTTCATCATCCAGAAGACAGGACGGCAGAGGAAGAAGACGATCCTTCCACTCCCCAGCTCCCTCCTCACTTACGGCACGCCCCGTGCGGGGAGACACATAGGCCAGCCCCTCCCGCACGCCCGTAACGGCACATTGGTCCAACGTCAGGCCATACCCCAGCTGCTCCAGAAGAAGCAGTTCCCAGCGCAGATAAAGCGCCACGGGTGGCAGGGCGGCGGACACGCTCATCACCCCCATGAAATGGGCCAGAGACGCAAACAGCGCCTCATGTGGCTCCCTCTCTGGCAGGGCTTCACTACACAGGCCACAGGCACTCCCGAGCAGGGACAGAGATAGAGGATGGTCGAGGAGGAAAGACGCTGTGGGCCGCACAAGCTCCGCTGTCATGTAACCCAACTGTTCTGGCAGGCGGGCCTTCCAGCGGGCCACGACCAGACTGCCCTCCTGCCAGAGCGCCGCCTGCCGCCGGGACTGCCCGCCACGCACCAGAGCATGAAAAACCCCCCGATGCCGGGTCAGTGCACGGACCAGCAGACTGCTTTCCCCATGAGGAGAAAGCCGCAGGATGATGGCCGGGTCTTCCCACTCCATACCGTTACCCTCAAGACAGAAAAAGGGGCCCGCCATATTGGCGAAGCCCCTTTCTTCTAGCAAGAAACCGTTAAAGGCTTATTTCTTCTGGCCAGAAGCCGCAGCCACCTCGGCAGCAAAGTCCGTCTCAGCCTTCTCGATGCCTTCACCCAGCTTGTAGCGGGCAAAACCAACCAGCTTGGCACCAGCCTTCTTGACGACTTCCTTCACGCGGCTCTCACCGTCATGCACCCAGACCTGCTCCAGCAGAACCACTTCCTCGTAGAACTTGCGGATACGGCCTTCCACCATCTTCTCGATGATGGCTTCCGGCTTGCCGGAGGCACGGGCCTGGTCTTCCAGCACCTTGCGCTCGTGAGCAACGGACGCAGCGTCCACGCCATCCACATCCAGAGCCGTCGGGCTGGTGGCAGCAACGTGCATACCAATCTGGCGGCCCAGTGTCAGCAGAGCTTCACTCTCGGAAGGAGCCTCGACAGCAGCCAGCACACCGATACGGCCTACGCCGGGGCGCAGGGCACCGTGAACGTAGCTGGCCACGACACCAGACGGCACGCTCAGCACGTCCACGCGACGCAGGCTCATGTTCTCACCAATGGTAGCGACCAGATGGGTCAGCTCATCAGCAACAGTACGGCCAGACGGCATCTTGGCAGCCTTGACGGCCTCCAGATCACCACCAACCTGCAGAGCCACCTTGGCGATGTCTTCCACAGCCTGCTGGAAGGCATCATTGCGAGCCACGAAGTCCGTCTCGGCATTGACCTCAACCATGGCAGCCTTCTTGCCATCAACGGCCACACCCACCAGACCTTCAGCCGCAACGCGGCCAGACTTCTTGGCAGCCTGGGACAGACCCTTCTTGCGCAGCCAGTCGATGGCAGCCTGCATGTCGCCATTGGCTTCCGTCAGGGCCTTTTTACAGTCCATCATGCCTGCGCTTGTTGTATCGCGCAGCTCGCGCACCATTGCAGCAGTAACTTCTGCCATATCTCTTCATCCCCGATAAAACACCCATGCAGCCGGAAAGTCTCCACGGCTGCATGAGCTGTTCATGTCACAATATCCACTGTCCGGCCACTCCATGAAAGACGGGCCGGACTGTCCGCATGGCCCTGTGGCCAAAAGCCGGAGAGGCTTATTCAGCCTTCTCTGCCACAACGGTTTCCTCAACCGGCAGCTCTGCGGAAGCGCCAATGTCCTGCCCGGACGCAGCCAGCTCGGCAGAAATGCCATCCAGCACGGCACCGGAGACCAGGTCGCAATATGTGGCGATGGCACGGATGGCATCATCATTGCCCGGGATCGGGAAAGTGACACCCTTCGGGTCGGAGTTGCTGTCCAGCACGGCAATCACGGGGATGCCCAGCTTGTTGGCTTCCTCAACAGCCAGCTTCTCCTTGTTCGTGTCGATCACGAACAGCAGGTCCGGCAGGCCACCCATATCCTTGATGCCGCCGAGGGAGCGTTCCAGCTTTTCGCGGTCACGGGTGATGTCGAGGACTTCCTTCTTGGTCAGGCCGGTCGTGTCGCCAGCCAGCATTTCGTCAATGCCACGCAGACGCTTGATGGAGCCGGTGATGGTCTTCCAGTTCGTCAGCATCCCACCGAGCCAACGGTGATTGACGTAGTACTGGCCGCAACGCTGTGCTGCATCAGCCACCAGATCGGCAGCGGAGCGCTTCGTGCCGACGAACAGAACACGGCCACCGGAAGCCACGGTGTCACGCACCTGCTTCAGGGCGCGGTCCAGCAGCGGAACGGTCTGCTGAAGGTCGATGATGTGCACCTGGTTGCGGACACCGAACAGGTACGGTGCCATGGCCGGGTTCCAGCGACGTGTGTGATGACCGAAATGAACACCAGCCTCAAGCAGCTGGCGCATCGTGAACTGTGGCATTGCCATAGTCTGAAACTTTCTTTCTCTGGTTTGTCCTCCGCATGGCAACGCCCCTTGGTGGCAAGGGACACCAGGCAATCCGGGCCATGCGTGCGAAATATACCTCCCGCCCCACATGGAAGCGGCAAATACGGCCCTTCTCTAGAACAGGCCGGACGGAAACGCAAGTACTCCGACGACGCCTTTCAGACCCGTGCGAGCGGAAGTGTTTCCAGAAAATCAGCCATGGCCTGATGGGCACGGGCAGCATCACGCCCCAGGCCGATCAAGGCGCCAATCTGCACGGGATGCCTCAGGATGGACCCCAGCAAAGCCGGCACGTGGACCCGCCCGTCCTTCAGGCCTTCCCGGGCAGCGGGGGGAAGGTCCCTGCCCGCATCGTCACAGATCACCCGCAGAACCGCAAAGGGCAGGCCAGACCGGGCTACGAGACCACTCTCCATATCCACGGCGTGGCACCCCGTCCGGGAAAAAAGGTCAGCTTTCTCCCTGGCCGTGCCGATCATGACCGGGCTGTGCAGGATGCCACCCCGGACAGCCGCCTGGGCCGCACCGAAACGGGCACTCAGGGCGGGATCAGCCCTGTAATGCTCACCATCAGCCTGCACATATTCAGCCACCTGCACACTCCCCGGTGGCAGGACGGCATCCAGCGCCCCGGAGCAGCCAAAAGACAGCAATGCCGTCACACCTTCATCCTGAAGAGCCTGAAGAGCCTGCCGTGCCCCGGTCTCACAGGCATGGCTCAGGGCGATCTTCGCCCCGGGGAAAAAACGGCGGGCCAGCCGTGCTTCCTGCCTGAGCCCTGCCAGGACCCCCAGCATCAGAAACCGAACTCCACCTGCCCGGAATTGCTATCAGCCAGATTGCGGTACCGGGACAGCGCCATGAGCGGGAAGAACTGCTTGTAGCCATGATAGCGCAGGTAAAAAACCTTGGGGAAACCAACGGCATTATACGGCGCCTCGTGCCATTCACCCTGATCATCCTGCGCCTGCATCAGATAGGCCATGCCACGGCGGACAGCCTCACTATCGTGGCGACCAACAGCCATCAGCCCCAACGTTGCCCAGGCCGTCTGGGTCGGCAGGCTCTCCTTGTAGAGGCCCTGTGGGGCCCCCTCATAGCTGGCGCAGTCCTCACCCCAGCCGCCATCATCATTCTGTACGCTCTCCAGCCAGGCAACGGCCCGACGCACCATCGGGTCATCATGACTGATGCCAGCAATGTTCAGGGCACAGAGAACGGACCACGTGCCGTAAATGTAATTCGTCCCCCAGCGGCCGAACCAGCTGCCGGATTTTTCCTGCTCGGAGCGGATATAATCCAGCCCCTTGCGGATCACCTCACGATCTTCCGGATGACCCAACTGGGAGAGGAACGAAATGCAGCGTGCGGAGACATCCACCGTCGGTGGGTCCAGCAACGCACCGTGGTCGGAGAATGGAATGTGGTTCAGCACCTCCATGTTGTTATCGATGTCGAAGGCACCCCAACCACCATTGCTGCTCTGCATGCCAATGATCCATTCCCGGGCACGCTCAATGGCCGTACGGTTCTCTTCAGGGTCGATCCTGTGCAGCAACATGCCGACAACAGCCGTATCATCCACGTCCGGATAATAATCATTCTCGTACTGGAAAGCCCAACCTCCCGGACGCAGGGTCGGCGCATTGATGGCCCAGTCCCCTCTGACATCCAGAATCTGGCGCTCCCTGAGCCAGGCAGCGGCCTTCTTCAGGGCAATCGCCGTCTCGGCCGGCATCACGCCCCTGGCACCGGTCGAAGCCTCCAGCATGGCAAGACCGGAAAGCCCCGTATCCCACACAGGCGACACGCAGGGCTGGCAATAGGCCTCATCATCCTTCACTACCAGCAGGCCCTGTACCGCCTCCCATGCCTGGACAACCCGTGGATCATCATCCGGCACCCCCAGGGTCCGGTACATCATGATCACATTCGCCATGGCAGGATAAATGGCACCCAGTCCACCGCCACTCAGCCGCTTCTCGATAAAATCGATCGTGACACGGATGGCCTTCTCATGAACGGAACGGGGAATGAATGGAACCAGCGGCCGGATGAGCTTGTCCAGACCGGTAAATACCCGCCCCCAGACCGACCGGTACGGACCGCGTATCCAGTCCCTGATGGTGGCTGGCGGTCTCCTGAACAGCTCCTGCACCCGCACGCCACGGGGATTCAGGGCCAACGGCCTGTAAGCTGCCAGAATGAGCAGCGGCGCTATGACCGCCCTGGACCAGTAGGACATGTTCCAGACCGAGAAAAACGCCTTGCGGGGCAGCAGCATGAGCTCCACTGGCATGACGGGCACGGCATCCCACGGAACTTCCCCGTACAGGGCCAGCTGGATGCGGGTGAAGACGTTGCTCCGCTCTGCCCCGCCATGATGCAGGATGGCCGCACGGGCCTTGCGCATGTGGGGGGCTTCCGGATCATCCCCGATCATCTTCAGGGCGAAATAGGCCTTCACGCTGGCGGAAAGATCAAACCGGCCATCCGTATAGAGAGACCAGCCCCCATGCTCACCCTGTGTCCGTCGCAGATAGACTCCGATCTTCTGCTCAAGCTCCACATCAATGCAGTCAAGGAAATGGCGCAGCAGAACATATTCCGACGGGATGGTTGCATCGGCTTCCAGTTCAAAGACCCAATGACCGTCACTCTTCTGACGCTTGCCCAAGGCAGTATGGGAAGCCCTGACAGCCTGCTCCACCACCGTGGCATCCATGTTATGACGGAACAACGTCTTGTTCACTGACCTCTCCTCCAAAATCCTCGCACAGCAGGGCTTGTGCCTGTCCACATGTGCGGAGACCATAAACCAGTTCTTCAGGTACACGCCGCTCCGGCAGACGCCGTGCGAAAACCAAGCGCTCCCACCGCCACCAGCCCGGACTGTATGGCACCCTCGATCGTGGAAGGCAGACCAGTATCCGTCCAGTCCCCGGCAAGAGCAAGATTGGGATGAGCCGTTTTTGCTCCCGGCCGCTTTTTATCCTGTTCCGGTGTGGCTGCAAAGGTGGCCCGCTTCTCCCGGATCAACCGGGCAGCCGGCATGTCCTGCGGCAGCGGGGTCTCAACCAGCGGGTCCAGGGCCTGATGCAGTTCCGCCCATATGTGCGCCAGCATCTCGTCCTGGCGCCAGTCCGCATAGCGGTTGGCCGCACTGACCGTGACGGACAGGACCTCATCATGCAGGAAGACCCACTCCGCCACACCACCAACAAGCCCAAGAAAACCAGTCTGCTTCAGAGCACTACGAGGCCGCAGAGGCTGCTGGAGGCGATAATGGGCATTGGCAATGCTCTCGAACTCATCCGGCCCTTCCAGCCCCGGCAGCAGCCCGACCGCCACCGGTGACGGAACGGCCAGGATGACCGCATCTTCTGCCCCCAGTCTCACAGGGCCACTGGATGTCTCCAGCGCACTCACACGCCCTGATCCATCCTCAAACGCAAGGGCAGAGACGCGCGTACCCGTAAGCACCTGAGCATGAAACTGCTCCAAGTAATGCAGTGCGGGGGTCACAAAACTTTCCGAAAGCCCTCTGGCGGCCATCCACGGGCAACAGGCCTGTCCCCCTTTGGCCAGCGTCCGCCGTACGATGTTACCCAGCAGACGGGCACTTCCCCGGTCTATGCCCGTATTGAGGCCGGAGACAGCCAGCGGCTCCAGCAGGCGCCGGGCAAACTGCCCCGGCAGGAGACAGTCTGCCACGCTGGCCTGATCACCAGCCTTCATCAGGCGGAACAGAGCCCTCACCTCCCCAAGGCGCATACCGGGCACACGGCTGCCCCGCCGCAGCAGCCAGAAAGGCAGACGCCCCGGCGAGAGGCGCAACGTCCAGGAAAGGCCCGCCTCCAGATCATGCCACGGAAAAACGGGAGCCCCCGGCCCCTGCAACGTATCCCGGGCACCCAGACGGTCGAGATAGCGGAACGTGGCAGGATTGGCGGAAAGGAGCAGATGATTGCCGTTATCGATGACCGTGTCCAGCGCCCTGTCATGAAAGGACCGGGCCCGCCCCCCACAGGCCGGACCAGCCTCATAGACGGTCACCTGCGCCTGGGGTGCCAGCTCCACAGCAGCGGAAAGACCCGCAAGTCCTCCACCAATGACATGAACATGGCTCACAATGACACTCCAGCCGCCGCCAGCAGCATGGCCAGCTTCTTGCGGACGGAACAAACCCGCAGGGGGGCCTCCGGGTTGCGCCAGCCACGGCGGCAGAGAGCGGCCAGCGTGACCCGATAGGAGGCCGCCATGATCCGGGCCGGGCGCACCGTGGCTGCCGGGCACTGTTTCATCAGGGCCGTAGCCCGGCGGAAATGATCTTTTGCCCGTCCTGCGAGGATACGGCACAGCCCATCCAGCCCAACGGCATAGAGAGCCTCGGCGGGATCAGCCGGCACGCTGTAACGCCGCAGCAGTTCGGCTGGCAGGTACAGCCGTCCACGGGCTGCATCTTCGGCAATGTCACGCAGGATGTTCGTCAACTGAAGGGCACGGCCCAGATGGTAGGCAAGCCTGTCTCCCTGCTCCTCCGGCGTGCCGAAGATGCGCACGGACAACCTGCCCACAGCAGACGCCACCCGGTCGCAGTACAGGTCCAGCGTAGCCTCATCAGGAGCCACGACCGGTTCACCACAATCCATGAGCATCCCATCAATGATGGCGATGAAATCATCCTGCCTGAGCCCGAACTGCCTGATGGCCTCAAGCAGGACACGCTCCAGCGCCGTATCGGCCTGCCCCTCATACAGGGCGGCGATACGACCTTTCCAGCTCTCCAGGGCGGAAGCAGGGTCATCATGAGGGGTGTCGCCATCGGCGATGTCATCCACGACACGACAGAAGGCATAAATGGCAAACATGCCATCCCGCCGCCCGGGAGGCAGGATTTTCATCCCCCGTCCAAACGACGTCCCTGACCGGTTGACGATCTCTTCCACCTGTCTCAGGTCAGACGGAGCACATGGCAGACCCTGAGACGTATTGTGACGAACAGAGACCATAACCTTCCTCATATCCCTTCAATGGCCGCAGCCAGAACCGTAACCACAGGCCGATCACAGCCTGCCCTCTTCTAGCGGCAAAGTCTGCCGTGGCAAAGGGCCAGCATGAAACCCGCCTCAGCGCAGGTAACGCATGGCCCAGCCCAACGCCCGCAGACCATCAGACTTTGTCAGCGCCACCCGTTCGGCTATCGGGTCCTGCCGGTGCAGACGCTCTGTCAGGCGGCGGCAGAGTGCCACGATCACGGCGGCCTCCAGCCTCATGCGACGGTCTTTCACAAGTGCGGGAAGACGTGCGGCCTCCTCATTCAGGGCATCAACATGAGCCAGCATGCGATCGAACACGCGCCGTACACCCGGCTTGCTGCGGGCAAGGATGAGGTCCTTCAGGCGGACATTCTCTTCCTGCAACCACGGGAGAGGCACATAACAGCGGTTCAGCTGCTTCAGATCACTGCTGACATCCTGCATGTGATTGACAATCTGCAATGCCGTGCAGAGCGCATCCGACGGACCGAAGGTCTCTTCCCCTTCACCATGCAACATCAGCAGGAAGCGCCCTACTGGATTGGCCGAATAGCGGCAGTAATGCAGCAGCTCCGACCAGTGTTCATAGCGTGTCTTTTCCGCATCCATGATGAAGGCCGTTATCAGGTCGCTTCCCAGCTCCAACGGCAGGTTGCGCTCCTGAAGAACCGTCCGGAGGATGACCGCACTCCAGGCATCAGCCCGGCCAGGCGGGGGCTTCCGCTCGCCGTGCAGGACCTCACGCAGGGCTTTCAGCCGGACCACCTTCTGAGCGGGAGACAGCCGGGTATTGTCCACCATGTCGTCCGCCACACGGGCAAACCTGTAATAGGCATGGACGGCGGGCCTGTGTCCCGGAGATATCAGGAAAGACCCGACGGGGAAGTTCTCATCCTTCATGCCCTTGCTGGAAGAAACGTCCTGTTTTCCCCAGATCTGGGCATCCTCCTGCGCCATGGCCCCACCAGACTGTGGCATCATGATTCTGCTCCTTCATACGACCGCCCGCGCCAGCTGACACCTTTGCCCCGATAATGATTCACTGCGGAGCCGACGGTTGCCATCATGTAGAAGGCAGCCACCAGCGGCAATGAGAGGATGCGCCACCATGACAGGTTGAACCAGCGCAGGGTCGGCATGAACGTAATGCAGCTGAGCGCATATGCACAGCCACCCACCACGCGGTTTTTACCACGGCCGAACAGAAGAAGGCGAACCGGCAGAAACCATATCAGAACCATGCCGGCCAAGGCTTTCAGAAGGTTCCAGGGGGAGAATTCGAGCTGGACATAAGCGTTGCGGGCGATCATGTGCCATATCTCGCCCAAGGTCTGATAGGTGCGGATGGACCATGCCTGTTCGCTGCACCCAAGATAAAGCCGCCCTCCGGCCTCCTTGACACGGGCACCGAGCGTACAGTCGTCGATCAAGGCATCCCTGAGGGTCTGTATTCCCCCTATCATCTCCAGCATCTTGCGGCGGATCAGCACCGTCCCCCCGGCAGCTCCAGCCACTGGAGACTGCGGGTCAGCGATCCTTCGAAAAGGATAGAGCATGGCAAAGAAATAGACGAAGGCCGGAACAAAAACCTTTTCCCAGAAACAGGCGCAGTTCAGCTTCACCATCTCGGAAACCATGTCGATATTTTCGCTCTGGGCTCTCTCCACCAGAGAGGAAACATGGTCTTCCTTATGGACAATATCGGCATCTGTCAGAAGGACATAGCCATCAGCAGGAAGGAACTCCAGAGCCTCTTCCTGCCCCTGCCCAACGGCCCAGAGTTTGCCGCTCCACCCCGCCGGGTGGGGCTTCCCATCCAGAACGGTCAGGCGTCCTTGCGGGTCTGGCACACGGCGGGCAATATCCCCCGTACCATCAGTACTTTCATCATCCACAAGGAAAACATGATAGCGCCCCTGATAATCCTGCCCCAGCAGGGAAGACAGGCAGGCACTGATGGAGGCTGCTTCATCACGGGCTGGAACGATGACAGCCACGGCTGGAAGGCCATTCTTCCAACGTCTGGCCTTCAGCCCCCTCCTGAGCCAGGGGCCACCAATCCAGAACTGACCATGAAAAAATGTCAGCCCCAGCCAGGCCAACAAGGAAAACAACGCCATCACAAAAACCATCACCGTGCCAGCCTGCTACTACCTCTCAAGATAAAAAATGTCCCCGCCCATGCTGGCGGAACCAGGCCACGGAATCGGCAACGGCCTGACGGGCCGGACGGGGGCGGTACCCCAGCTCCTGCTCCGCCTTGGCCGAAGAAAAAAACATCAACTTTTTGGACATGTCCAGCATCTCTTTCGTGACACGAGGCTGAATTCCAAAGCCTTTTGCCAACAGTTCGGAAAGATAGGCTACCGGATAAAGCCATGACTGCCTGAGCTGGATACGGGGCGGACGGCGATGGGCGACCTCCGCCACCATGCGAAAAAGATCACCCAGCATGAGATTTTCGCCGCCCAGAATATATTTTTCGCCAATCGTACCATGCTCAAAAGCAAGCACATGGCCTTCTGCCACATCATCAACATGGACAATATTCAGCCCAGTCTCGACATAAGCCGGCATACGGCCTGTCGCACAGTCCAGAATCATCTGCCCGGTCGGTGTCGGCTTGATGTCCCGTGGTCCCACCGGAGTCGATGGATTCACAATGACAGCCGGCAGGCCCTCCTCCCGGACAAGGCGCAGAACTTCCTGCTCCGCCCGATATTTGGACCGCTTGTAAACGCCCACGATCTGATCCTCCGTCACGGGGGAAGACTCCGTGGCCGGAATGCCATCATGGGCCGTGGCCAATGCCGCAACGGAGGAACAATACACGATACGCTTTACACCCGCCTTCATGGCGGCGAGCATCAGGCGCCGGGTTCCCTCGACATTGGCCTTCATCATCACTTCAGGGTTTGGTACCCAAAGGCGATAATCCGCCGCTACATGGAAAAGATAGGTCACGCCCTCCAGCGCCTCAGCCAGGCTCTGAGGGTCTGCCAGATCTCCGACAACAAATTCCACGGGCAGGTCGGCCACGTTGCGGCGATCCGATGTCTGCCGGACCAGAAGGCGCAGACGACGACCACGCTCCAGCAAAGCCCGTGCGACGGCCGATCCCACAAAACCGGTTGCCCCGGTCACCAGGGTCACATCTTCTGACATCTCCGCTCCTTCCTCACTTCAGCGCCTTGTTCTGCCGGATATAGGCCCCGTCATCATGGCGGGTAAAGCCCTGCTGATTGGACGTGCGCCACGGAGTGGCCTAGAAGGACATGAACATGAATTTAACACTATGGCGGACACCTTGAAAAAAATACTTCCCTTTGTTCTTTCCCTTACAGGTGTCGTCCTTTTCTGTTTTCTGACCCTGCGTACTGGCATACACCCGATTTTGGCCTCACTTGCCAAGATCGGCCTCAGCGGGTTCATCCTGCTGATCCTCAGCCAGCTGGCCGTCAACGTTCTCCTCGGCGTCGCCTGGAAAAGCAGCATCGCCAGCATCAGCTTCCTCCGCCTGACCTTTTCCCGGTTTGTCCGGGATGCTGCAGCAGCGTGCCTGCCTTTTTCCCAGCTTGGCGGAATGCTCATCGGCATACGGGCCACCACGGCGGGCCACCCCCGCCATACGACGGATGGGCAGCCCATCAGCTGGACAGAGGGAGTTGCCGCCAACATTGTTGACATCACAACGGAAGTTCTGGGGCAGCTCGCTTTCATCATCATCGCCCTGCTCTGCCTTGTCGGCCAGGCCGATGCCGGGCGATTTGTCTGGCCGCTGGCCATTGGCATCGTTCTGCTGAGCGTCGGTATGGCGGGTTTCATCTGGACACAGCAGCGCAGCGGCAATGCCCTCCAGGCGCTGGCCCGTTTTCTTTCCAAGCACATCTCTGCCGACTGGCATGATGCGCTGGCTGAAAACAGCGAAAATTTCCAGAGCTATATTGAAAGCCTCTGGGACCAGCCGGTTCGCATCGGCCTGGGGGCAGCGCTGCATCTGCTCTGCTGGATTGGTAGCGCCCTGCTGACATGGCTGTCCCTTATCCTGCTGGGCGCACACTGTTCTTTTCTCAATGCACTGGCCATTGAAGGGGCCGTCTGTGGTATCATGTCCGCCGGTTTTCTGGTGCCCGGTGCCTTGGGGGTGCAGGAAGCAGGTTATGTGGCTCTGGGGCATCTGTTCGGCATCAGTGCCGACATTTCCATCAGCATCTCCCTGCTGCGACGGGGACGGGACATCGTCATCGGCGTGCCTGTCCTGTTGCTCTGGCAGCTCTATGAGTTCCGCCAGCTGCGCCGGTCCTGAACAACACACTGGCCCACATGCGCTTTACAGGATGAAACGGATATCTCCATGGCTGATGCCCCCCTCTTTGACACCCTGACCATCATCGGCCCGGGGCTGATCGGCTCTTCCATCCTCCGCCGTGCCCGACAGACAGGCACCCTTGCCCGCCGCCTCATCACAGCCGACAGCGCCCCGGCTGTTCTCCAGCGGGCAAGAGAGCTGGACCTGGCGGATGAAGTCACAGCCTCCCTGACAGAGGCAGCCGCAAAATCCGATGCTGTCATCCTCTGCATTCCCACGGGGGCCATCCGGCCGGTCGCTGCGGCCATCCTTCCCCACATGAGGCCCGGGAGCATCCTCAGTGACGTCGCCTCCGTCCGCAGCACATTGGGGCCGGACATCAGCGCTCTGCTGCCAGAAGATGTCAGCTATGTTCCGGCTCACCCCATGGCTGGTACGGAATATTCCGGCCCAGATGCCGGGTTCGCCACCCTGTTCGAGAATCGCTGGACCCTGCTCGTCCCCCCCGCGGGAACACCCTCTGAAGCCATCACCACGATGGAAACTTTCTGGCAGCGCTGTGGGGCCCGCACCCGACAGATTACCGACCAGTATCATGACCAGATATGCGCCATGGTCAGCCATCTCCCGCATCTTCTGGCCTTCACCATATGCGATACTGCGGACCGTCTTTCCGCCGACCTCCGGGCCGATGTGCTGGAATATGCCGCTTCGGGCTTTCGGGACTTCACCCGCATCGCTGCATCCGACCCGACCATGTGGCGAGACATCTTCCTGACAAACAGGGATGTCCTGCTCGCCACGTTCGAGCGTTTCGAGAAGGATGCCCACCTCATGGTCGAGGCCATACGTAATGGCGATTCCGAGGCCATCACGGAACGCATCAGGCGTGGACGCCGTATCCGGCAGGGGTTGATCGAGAACAAGCAGGCCTGACCGTTTCTTCTTCAACCCCATGCAAAAGAAGCCCGGCAGGTGATCAGTCTGCCGGGCTTCTTCTTTTCTCCCTGCGTCCCTGAAGACCGAAGCCCCCAAGGACGCAGACAACGCATCAGCGAAGGATCAGGCCTTGACGATGCGCAGGTTCTTGGAGCTGTCGAGCAGGACGACATGCTCACCACCCTTGGCGAACTCGCCAACGGCCTTCACATCATCCTTGCTGGAAACAACCTTCGGGAACACGCCCCAGACCACGCACAGGCGGCGGGAGGTCGTCTCGTTCGTCAGGGCCACGACCGGCTCATGCGGACGCTCCCGGGAAACCAGCACGGCACTGCGGCCATTCTCCGTATGCACGGCCAGAGCGGCTGCACGAGCGTTGCGGGCCACATCAAAGGCTGACTTGGCCTGTGCACCCTGGATCGTGTGCTCGGAGACCGGGCGCATGCGGTCCATGCGGGCACGCCATTCCGGGTCCTGTTCCACACGGGCGGTGACACGGGCCATCGTGGCCACGGCTTCCGGCCCGAAGGAACCGGCAGCACTCTCAGCGGAGAGCATGACAGCATCAGCACCGTCGTAAACAGCATTGGCCACGTCGGAAACTTCCGCACGGGTTGCCACCGGGCTGCTGATCATGCTTTCCATCATCTGCGTTGCCACGATGACCGGACGTCCCTGACGACGGGCCTCGGTGATGGCACGCTTCTGGATGACCGGAACATCCTCGGCCGGCAGCTCGACACCCAGGTCGCCACGGGCCACCATCAGCGCATCGGAGAGACGGATGATCTCATCGAGGCACTCAACAGCCTGCGGCTTCTCCAGCTTGGTGACGATCCATGCACGGCCCTTGACGATGTCACGGGCTTCCTGAATGTCTTCCGGACGCTGGACGAAGGACAGGGCGATCAGATCCACACCAATGGAGAGGGCGAACTGGAGATCCTTGTGGTCCTTCTCTGTCAGGGCCGGGATCGGCAGGGCAACGTCAGGAACGTTCACACCTTTGCGCTCGGAGAGCTTGCCCCCCACGAGAACTTCCGTCTCCAGCGCTTCCTTGTGCTTCTTCGTGACGCGCAGAGCCAGCTTGCCGTCATCCAGCAGGAGGCGGTGGCCGACATCAACAGCGGCGATGATCTCCGGGTGCGGCAGGTTGACACGGTTGGCATCGCCGGGGGTCTTGTCCAGATCCAGCGTGAATTTCTGGCCGACCTTCAGCTGGACCGGGCCATCCTTGAACACGCCAACACGCAGCTTCGGCCCCTGGAAGTCGGCCAGGACGGCCAGAGGGCGGCCCAGCTTGGCTTCGGCCTCACGCACGGCCTTGTGACGGGCGGCGTGCTCATCATGGGCACCGTGGGAGAAGTTCAGGCGGAAAACATTCACACCGGTCTTGGCAAGATGGAGAATCTGCTCAGCGGTTTCTGATGCCGGCCCGAGGGTCGCAACAATCCGAGTGCGGCGATGATGGATGTTGGCTGTCATAACATTCCTCGACTTTTCATTTGTTCAGTCAGGCTGAATGATTTCACCGGGTTGCACCCCCCATAACAGGCGGCGTTCGATCCACCCGTCATAGCCCCTGACTGTGACATGACACCATGATGAGCCCTGTGGACAGGCCTTGATCTTTCCGATCGCCCCCGGCTCCAGCAGGGCGACGACGGTCCGGTCCGGCTTGTCCGAACTCATCAGAGGGACGTCATGATTCTGGCCCCGTGCCACCTCCCCCGCCGGCACGTATGCCACAATGCGGGAATCAGCATGACCCGTGGTCGAAACTTTAGACGCATCCCCATCATAGGACACGGAACCGGGTATGATAAAGGAACGGCTGCCATGCAGCGTCACCTGATGTACCCAGCCCTTCTGGCCATCCTGATCCTCCACAAGACGCCAGACCCCGAATTCCCGCTCGATCAACACCGGATATCCACGGCGATGATAGACCCAGTCGATCGGATACCGCTCACCGGGGCCACGCCGCATATAAACACGGTCCGCCCGCATGGCGGCATAGCGGGGCAGTGGCAGCTTTGTCTCCGTACCGACATTATCGGGAACAGGAGGCGGAGCTGGCTGCGTCGTCGGAGCCGCAGGAGCGACCTTGTGAGGGGTGGTGCGCCCATGGTGGACACGCCCATGCGCTTTTGCCGCATGGGCTGGCTCATGCACGGCGGCGTGGTGCTTTTCATGCCGCTTACCATGATGATGGGAAGCATGAGACATAGCCTGCTCTCCCTCCGCCCCACGGGCGGGACAAGCTGCAAACAGGGCCATCACCATAATCGGTAACGCCCCCTGCACGGGCAGCCTACAGGAAAATGAAACAGGTACTCTCATCCCTTTATCCCTGCCAAGGGACAGCCATTTGGGCAAGCCGTATTCCCCCTCTCATGTCCAAAAAATCCGCTCATGTACAGCAACCCTGCCCTGCCAGAAAAGCGTGGCATGGTCACGCCACGCTTCTGTCCGCCCATGCGAACCAGAACACACTCATACCACAAATCAGGACCAACAATGAGGCATCAGGGAGTCCTGATCATGCCCCAGACCACCAGAGGCCGCCTCATGATCCTGTTTCTGGGGCAGCTGCTTTTCACGGCTTCATTCTCAGTCGATCTGACCCTGACAGGGATTGTCGGCTATCAGCTGACGCCTGACAAGACGCTGGCCACTCTCCCTTACTCCCTCATCACGCTCGTGGCCTGCCTGACAACTTTTGGAGCTTCGATCCTCATGGGCAGACTAGGGCGAAGAATCGGCTTCATGCTGGGAGCAATGGCTGGAACATCCTCTTTGTTTCCGGTTCAACTCTGCTTGTGAAAGCCATCCCTTACCCGGACTGAACACCACTCCTCCCAGGAAAGGAGGGAAATGCAATAAAATCCAACCGCCTGGCAGTCTCTATTCACTCATCTTTTCCCTCATAGGACATGCTTTCATATCTCATGACCTTTCTGTACAGACTGACATCTTCCTGACCATCATCAGGGCACAAAAAAGGCCTGCATTCCTGCAGGCCTTCCCCATCATTCCCCATAATGTTCTGCAGTCTCTCCCACTCAATTATTAATTGATAAGATTTTCCATTATAAATCAGTAACTTAAAAATTGCCAATGCGTGGATACCATGGAAAATACCATTTTATCTACGATGCACCTCTTGAAACTCAATTTTGAGCGTCCGGACTCATAGGGCCTCTCCCTACGGCGTGTCGTCAGTTAAGCAGGGTTATAACTGATGCGAATTGAACGGCTGTAAGGAAGGTGGTTTCAGTTTGTCGTAGCGGGCGGCTCTGTTGCACCTGTCCCTACGCTGGAGCTGTCACATTACTAAGGTGTAATACGTAGCGTTAACGTGACAGCGCCTGTGGCGGCTTCCCCCTTCGCTCCCCAGTTCTAGGAGGCCGCCCGTTTGGGCCGGGTAATAGCCCGAGGAGACTTGTATTTCAAAAATCAACGGGATAGTCTCCCGACTTTAATCATTTAGTAGGACCTTAGCCAGATGGTGTGGACACCACATAAAATTTTGCTGACCACGGCGCTGTTGGAAGCAGCTCAGGTTAGGGCCGACGCCCTACCCATTTTTCAAAACTCGCATCGGAAAAAGCAGGCAAATATCGTTGGATGCATCGGTGAAATTGCATTCGAATCCTTCCTCTTGCAGAACAACATTCCTTTCGAAGACTGTCGAGATACCACAACACACGATTATTTAATTGGAGAAAAGAGATTTTCTCTGGACCTCAAAACGAAGGATCGAACTGTAAAACCAGAGCCGTTTCACGACAACTCTGTCCCACTCTACAACCATGAACACCAAAGGCCGAGCTATTATTTTTTCGTATCTCTTTATCGGGACCGGAAAAGTGCCATCGAAGATATCCGACGCTTCGAAGCGGCCTATCTAGTCGGAGGAATTGACATCGATACCTTGGACCGTGAGGGAAGGCGTTGGAATGCGGGAGATGTTGATCCTGACAACAGGACTAAGTTCTGGACAGCATGCCTTAACGTGAACATGGAGAAGCTGCTCACCTGTGAACAAATGCTAAAAATTTTCCGCGGAGATGCTGTCACGTAAGCTTTTTCGCCGATGACCACTGCCCCCTGTAGTGAGCACCTGGACCTCTGGCACAAGATATGCTAATGGTTTCGATAGGCAGCATCTAGGCGGATAAAAACAATATGAGTGAAGTGGTTAAAGAGAATTTCCACCAGGAATCTGCAAGCGGAGATCGCCCTCGGAATCTGGATGGTTCCGGCTTATATACCATGGTTGACCTCTTTGCTGGATGTGGCGGTCTGTCCATGGGGTTCGAAAACGCCAAGTTCACACCGCTGTTTGTCAGTGAGTTGAACACAGATGCGCTGCAAACCTACCTCAAGAACCGCCACCACAAGCTCGGGGGCGAGATGTTCTCTAAAAACCCTGCGTTGCGCTGCCATGATGCGCATGAGCTTCAGGGGAAGCGCCTTGAGCAAATGGTTTCGGACCTCAGCACTATGCCCGAAGCCGACTTTCGCTTTGACACGGGCAGTCCAGAAAGTGGTAGCGGCAGTTCCCTAGACGTCTTGGCTGGAGGCCCCCCCTGCCAAGGGTATTCTGGCATCGGCATCCGTCGGTCCTATGCTGTTGACCGCAAGGAAATCCCGTCGAATGTGCTGTACGGTCGTATGGCAAAAATCATTTACCGCCTGCGTCCGAGAATTTTCTTGTTTGAGAACGTTCGCGGGCTGTTGAACGCAAAGTGGACACGGGAAGGTGAAGAGCCGATCTGGCCTGACGTCAAGGCTGCATTTCGGCAGATCCCTGGGTATGAAGTCCGCTGGTCTCTGGTATTTGCCAAGGATTATGGTGTCCCCCAGAACCGTCCACGAGTTCTACTCGTCGGGATCCGTAAAGACATCTTGGGGGCCTGCCCTTCACTCAAGCCTGAGGCTGATGAAGAAGATGCGGTCAAATGCGGGTTCCTTCCTGCCGGTGAACCAGGGTCGTTCCCAGACCTGCAAGACTTGCTTGGTGATCTAGTAGACGAAAGCGTTACGGAGACGCTGCGGTCTGGTCAGTTCGCGTCTGGCGCCTTCGAGACAACAAGCTATCCGCGTCCGGCACGCACACCTATCCAGAAGCACCTGCGGACGCCTCCCCTGTGGGAGCCGAATGGTCGGGTGCGGCTTACCGAGCAAGAGTACTCTAAGCACAAGTCGGCAGTAGTTGATAAGTTCGAACATATGCTTGCAAATAATGGTGAGATTCCAGTCCATTACCGGACCCGAAAGTTCTCGCAGAGGGTTCTGCCACCGGTCTGGGGAAATAAAGAGCCGAATATGACCGCGACTTCCCTGCCTGACGACTACGTGCATTACTGCCAACCTCGCATTCTAACCGTGCGTGAATGGGCCAGACTGCAATTATTCCCTGACTGGTACCGTTTTGCAGGTAAGCGCACAACCGGCGGTATCCGTCGCGCAGGAAATCCGCTCGAAGGAATTTTCGACCGGGAGGTGCCCAAGTATACTCAAATTGGAAACGCCGTTCCTGTGGGATTAGCGCAAAAAGTGGGCGAACACTTCAGAGGAATTCTGGATCAGGCGTTGGGCGCGAGATAGGCCATGCCCCTTCGTCAGCTCACCGCGATCGAGCGGCAACGGATGAAGCGTCTTACGGCCGAGTCCGTTGATATTACCTTGTTACAGCCCACATGGACCGCCTTGGATAAGGGCTACATGGACGCCACGGCTCCCGTTCGAAACTACCTCAAGGAGAACGGGTTGCACGACTTCGGACTCCAAGGTCGCGGCGCACGTGAGAACGGGGTGAAGATCGAGGCCCTTCTTGTCAGCGAACAGGAGCAAATCAATGCTCCAGCATCCCTCTATAAACCGAAGGCTAAGCCGGGCAAGGACGGCGATCCGCGCATCTGGTTTTCTAAGCTGCATCATCATGCCAATCCGGATGACATACTTGCCATCACGGAGCACAACGATCAGCTCGTAGTTATCAACCTCTCTCAGGTTGATGTCGCCCATGTGCTGGATGTCCAAAGAAGCGGTCCCTTATGGGATATTCTTCAGGATATCAGTGCCGAGGCGACTAGCATCGCGGACGAGCTCTTGGGTAAGCTCCGTATCATTGCAGCAGGCGGCTATATTCCTTCAATCATGGTCGAACGAGCGGATACAGCCATCGGGCGCACCCTTGAGGCCGCGCTTGGTATTGCCATGAACGCGCGACGTGAGCCCGATTACAAGGGTATTGAGCTGAAGTCGTACCGACAAAAGCCCAAGTCCCGGGAGAACCGAAAGCAACTGTTCACCAAGGTTCCCAACTGGGAAATCAGCAAATTCAACAGCATGACGGAGGTGCTCGACACCTTCGGATATTTCCGAAATGGCCGCGACCGTCTAAACTGTACGGTCAGCGCAGTTAACGTCAACTCGCAGGGACTCACGTTCAAGATCGATGATAAAAACGGCATATTGAACGAGGTTTCAACCACCGCGGAACATGGCGCATTCGCGTCGTGGTATTTGTCAGAGCTGCGTGCCGACCTTGAGAAAAAACACGCCGAAACATTCTGGATTGGGGCAAAGGTCCATTGCATTGATGGCCACGAGCACTTTGAATTCATAGACGTGATACACACTCGGAAACCGATAGGCTCGCAGTTCGACATTCTTGTCGAGCAGGGTGTAATCACGATGGACCATATGATGAAACGGCTGGATTCAGGGCGTGCCCATGAACGCGGGCCATCGTTCAAAATCGAGGCCGGTTCGCTCGACTTATTGTTCCCGCCAAGTAAGACCTATGCCCTCGCATGACGAGGGAAGAGGCATCCGCCTGCGTGGCAAAAAACAAAAAAAATCGGGCGAACGATGCCATATTTCCCCGTCTTTTCATAGGCTCAGGACCCATTGATTTTTGTGGGGAATTTTGATTCAGGCTCTGTGAGGAGACTGAAGATGAGCGACCTGTTTTGGCTGACGGACGAACAAATGGGGCGTCTTCGGCCGTTCTTTCCCAAGAGCCACGGCAAACCTCGCGTTGATGACCGCCGAGTGTTGAGCGGGATCATTTTTGTGAACCGCAATGGGATGCGCTGGCGTGATGCGCCCCGGGAATACGGCCCCCACAAGACGCTCTACAACCGTTGGAAGCGTTGGAGCGACATGGGGATCTTTTCCCGGATGATGGACGGTCTGGCTGCCGGAAGGACAGAGCCCCAGACGATTATGATTGATGCGACCTATCTCAAGGCGCACCGCACGGCTTCGAGCCTGCGGCTAAAAAAGGGGATCCAGGCCGCCTGATCGGTCGCACCAAAGGCGGTATGAATACCAAGCTCCATGCGGTCACCGATCAGAACGGACGACCGCTGAGCTTTTTCATGACGGCAGGGCAGATCAGCGATTATACCGGTGCCGCTGCCCTGCTGGACAGTCTGCCTGCAGCACAATGGATGCTGGGAGATCGAGGTTATGATGCTGACTGGTTCAGAGACGCCCTGGAAGAGAAAGGGATAAAGCCCTGCATTCCAGGACGGAAATCTCGCGGAAAACCAGTCAAATACGACAAGCGAAAATACAAAAGACGCAACCGCATCGAGATCATGTTCGGAAGGCTCAAGGACTGGCGGCGGATCGCAACACGCTATGACAGGTCTCCGACAGTCTTTTTCTCAGCCGTCTGCCTCGCCGCAACCATCATGTTCTGGTTATGAGTCCTGAACCTAAAAACCATCAAAATAACCGGATAAAATCCTTATTATTCATATGGTTATTAAATATCGATACCATGACACCCATAGAATTCCTGACATGGTATCAACAAAAATCATGGCATCAGACTCAGTCAGTGCCACGCACTATGCCATAAAAAATAACTGCTTGGCGATACCGTCAGACGCCAGACAATGCCGGACCAAAAAACAAAAAAGCCCGCATTTCTGCGGGCTTTAAGGCACTTCCATGCCGGGTGGTGCCATCCTATGCCAGACGCGGGATCATTCCCACTCGATCGTGCCCGGTGGCTTGGAGGTGATGTCGTAGGTGACACGGTTGATGCCACGCACCTCGTTCACGATGCGGCCGGCAACACGGTTGAGGAACTCGAAAGTGAAGGGATAGACCTCGGCGGTCATGCCGTCCGTGCTGGTGACGGCACGCAGGGCGCAGGCCTGATCGTAGGTACGGTCATCACCCATCACGCCCACTGTGCGGACAGGCAGGAGAACCGCAAAAGCCTGCCAGATTTCATCATACAGGCCAGCCTTGCGGATTTCCTCCAGATAGATGCTGTCCACCTTCCGCAGGAGGTCCAGCTTCTCCCGTGTGATGTCACCGGGAATACGGATGGCCAGCCCCGGCCCCGGGAATGGATGCCGCCCGACAATATGCTCCGGCACGCCAATCTCACGACCCAGCGCACGGACCTCATCCTTGAAGAGCTCACGCAGCGGCTCGACCAGCTCCATGTTCATCCGTTCTGGCAGACCGCCCACATTGTGATGGGACTTGATGGTCACGGACGGCCCGCCATTGAAGCTGACACTCTCGATCACATCCGGATACAGCGTGCCCTGCGCCAGGAACTGCGCCCCGCCCAGCTTGGCGGCTTCCTGTTCAAAGACTTCAATGAAGAGACGACCAATGGTCTTGCGCTTCACCTCCGGGTCCGTCACTCCGGCCAGCTCGCCAAGGAACAGGTCGGAGGCATCACGATGGACCAGACGGATGTTGAAACGGTCACGGAAGGTCTTCACCACCTCATCAGCCTCACCGGCACGCAGGATGCCCGGATCGACAAAGATGCAGGTCAGCTGGTCCCCGATGGCATCATGGATCAGCTTGGCTGCCACGGAGCTGTCCACACCACCGGAGAGACCGCAGATCACCTTGCCATCACCCACCTGCTTGCGGATACGGGCAATTTCCAGATCACGGAAACCGGCCATCGTCCACGTGCCGGAGCAGCCTGCCACACCATGCGTGAAGTTGCGGATCAGCTCCGCCCCATGTGGCGTATGCACCACCTCCGGGTGGAACTGCACGCCATAGATGCGGCGTTCTTCATTGGCGATGATGGCAAACGGTGCCCCCTCGGAATAGGCCACGGCCCTGAAGCCCGGCGGCAGGGCCGCCACACGGTCACCGTGGCTCATCCAGACCTGCTCACGCCCACCCTGTGCCCAGAGACCGTGGAACAGCGCACATTCCTCGGCGACATCAATATAGGCACGGCCAAATTCACGGTGGTCATGGGTTTCCACACGCCCGCCCAGCGTATGGCAGAGAACCTGCTGGCCGTAGCAGATACCCAGAATGGGGCGCTTCAGCTCCAGCAGCCCTTCCGGCAGGGTCGGCGCATTGTCGTCATGCACGCTGGCCGGGCTGCCGGACAGGATGATGCCCCGCGGGTTGAACTCACGGATTTTCTCCAGCGGGGAAGTGAACGGCCAGATCTCGCAATACACCCCGCTTTCCCGCACACGGCGGGCGATCAGCTGGGTCACCTGGCTGCCGAAATCCAGAATCAGGATACGGTCTTCATGGAGGGTTTCATCAAGCTGCTGAAGGGTGTCTGCGTTTTTCTGCGTCAAGTTCCGGGCCTCGCCTGCTGGATATGGCACAATGCTCAATTCGTGCTAGTCTCTATAGGACGATCGACCGCCAACGTCATCCTTATTCTCCACCGGTTTTTACCTTCCGGCAAAGATTTCCGCGGCGGCTCACATTACTCGAACATGCTTTTCAGGAACTGCGCAATGCGTCCCGCTTTTCTCACCTGTCTGGTCAGCCTCTGCACTCTGGGGGCCTGCTCCTCCCTTCCCGACCCGGCTTCCGACCCCTATGGCCTGTGGACGGGCAAGCTCGTTACCGAGCAGGGAATCTGCCCGACCAGGGACATATCCTCCCTTCGCATCCGTGGGCATGAGGTCGTTTTCAACCCCGGCATGAGTACATCCACTCTCCGGGGCACCTATGAAAAAGGCCAGCAGCACTACCTGGCCGAACTGACCGACAAGGGAATGAACGATACCCCCTACAGGCAGACATTCAACGGCTATCCGGTTGGTACGGCCATCGGTGGGACCTACACGTCACCACGCTGCCGTGCCCATGTTTCGCTGATTCGCCGCTGAAAAACGCCGGGAACATCCCACTGGAAAATATTTAAAAAAACTTCTCCAGTGGGGTTGCACCACTGCCCCAGACCGGATAGAAGCCTCCTCAACACGGCGCACCCGTAGCTCAATTGGATAGAGCACCAGACTACGAATCTGGGGGTTAGAGGTTCGAGTCCTCTCGGGTGCACCATGTCATCATATACTCGGGTCTTCCGAGGTCTGCACCCGTAGCTCAATTGGATAGAGCACCAGACTACGAATCTGGGGGTTAGAGGTTCGAGTCCTCTCGGGTGCACCACATATCTCCTCATCCAGAATACATGATTGAAGCGCTTCCATAGCTGCTTGGGAAGAGCGTCAGGGTGTTCCGTACTGTCTGCGGCTGCGCCCCTGTTTCCTGCGGGTTACACCTTCCCATTTTGGCTGCTGGTCTGTAATCATGCGGTCATGACTTCGACACATCCCGACCCGACATTCCAGACCCTCCTGAACAACCACCCCAACCTGTCCTACGAAGGCAGACAGGGGCTGGTCATGGATGGCACCTCTCTCACGGATATTGCCAGAGAGCATGGAACACCCTGCTGGGTCATCAGCGCTGATACGCTACGCCAGCGTGCCCATGCCCTTCAGGATGCATTCAGGGCCCGCAATCTACCCATCCATTGCCACTTTGCCGTCAAGGCACAGGATCATCAGGCCTGCCTGACCGTTCTGGCACAATGTGGCTTCGGGGCTGATGTCGTCAGCGGTGGAGAACTGCGTCGGGCTCTTGCGGCGGGCATCAGGGCCCGTGACATCGTCTTCTCAGGAATCGGCAAGACGGATGACGAGCTGGAGCTGGCGATTCATCATCAGATCGGTCAGATCAATGTCGAAAGTGTGGAAGAACTGCACCGGCTCAACGCTCTGGCACAAAACATGCAGCAGCGGACCCGCATCGCCTTCCGGGTCAATCCCGATATTGACGCCCAGACACACAGCAAGATCACGACAGGGCGTGCCGAAGACAAATTCGGCATTGCCCATGACGCCATCCCAGCCCTCTACCGGAAGGCACAGACAGACATGCACGGTGTGGAGCTGGTCGGTCTTGCCGTTCATCTCGGCAGCCAGATGGTGACGGCAGCTCCCTTCCGCAAAGGCTATGAGCGAATTGCCGCACTCGTCCGCACCCTGCGGGAAGATGGGCTGCGTGTCAGCGACATTGACTGCGGCGGCGGCCTTGGTATCGCCTACCGGAACGAGCAGGCACCTCCCCCCGCCATGCTGGCTGATGTCATTGCCGAGACACTGGGAGACCTGGATGTGCAGCTGCATGTCGAGCCCGGCCGCTGGCTGGCGGCACCCGCCGGGGTTCTTCTGGCCCGTGTGATCGACGTGAAGGACGCTGCCCGCCGTTTCGTCATCATTGATGCTGGCATGAATGACCTCGTCCGCCCAGCCATGTATGATTCCTGGCATGGCATCCTCCCCCTGAACGAACCGGACACCACCACCGAAGAGTGCGTAGATGTGGTCGGTCCCATCTGTGAGAGCAGCGACATCTTTGCCCGCCAGCGTTCCCTGCCCCCTTTGAAGAAAGGAGATCTGGTTGCTCTGCTGGATGCCGGAGCCTATGGCACAGTCATGAGCTCCACCTACAATTCACGCCCCCTTGCTGCGCAGGTCATGATTGAAGGCGGCCGGAAAGCCATCATCCGCAGACGCCAGACACTTGAAGAGCTGCTGGCACAGGAAGCCGTCCCCGACTGGCTGGCCCGCCCCTGACCCCCGTGAAGCCCACACCCCTCCCTCCCCGGTTTGCCCACATCCAGCGGCAGGCCTACCGTCGGCTCCGGCTGGAACAGTGCTGGCATCATGCCCGCTGGCCCCTGCTGCTTGCTGGCCTGTGGGGCTGTGCGGCCCTGCTTCATCTCCCACAATCCCTGCCTGACAGCCTGCACCTCCTGCTGGAAGTCTCCTCCTTCGGAAGTGTGCTGTTCTTGGCAGCCCGGCGCCTCCACCGCCTGCCCCGTCCCTCCGCTGCACAGGTGGATCAGCGTATCGCCAGCGATTCCGGGCTTGCCTTTCCGCCCTTGGCAGCCCTGACAGACCGCCCCGCTCTGCCTGAAGGCCTCTCCGAGGAAGACATACGCCGGGAAGGGCAGCTCTGGACCATCCACCGGCAACGGCTTCTGGACTCGTTCGACTCTCTCCGCCTGCGTCTTCCACGGCTCTTTCCACACTGGGCAGGCAGGCTGACAACCGCTCTTGTCGTACTCTGCCTGTTCGTCCTTGGGGGGCTGGCGGGACCACAGGCCGGGCTGAGACTGAAGGCTGGCTTCATCCCCGGCATGGATGATGACGCCGCACCGCTCCCTGCCATGCAGGCATGGATCGACCAGCCCGCCTATTCACCCGGCCCACCCATTTTCCTGACGGCACACAGTCCCGCCCTCTCACTACCGGAAGGAGCACGGCTCCACGCCGTGCTGGACGCCACATCAGGACGCCCCGCCCTGCATGGTACTGTCGAGCACAGCCAGACATCCCGGGAGAAAGGAAGCTGGCAGATTGAAGGAACCCTGCGAAAGAGCGGCACCATAAGTCTTTCTGTCCGGGGCCGCAGGCTGGGGCGCTGGCAGCTTCATGTCAGTGCCGACACACCGCCAGACATTCAATGGACCGCCACAGCCGGTGCCATATCGCAGGACTGGTATACCAGCTTTCCATGGTCAGTCAGCCAGCCCCATGGCGTCGCTTCCTTGGAGGCCAGACTGCACCCCATCATTCCACCAGCGCACACGCCGGACCCTGCTCATGGTCTGACCATTCCCCTACCGCTGGAAAAACAGCCGACCAAAGCCACGGGCACCACCCGGCTCGACCTCTCCGACAGCCCCTTCGCCGGGCTGGAAGTTGCCGGGCAGCTCTGCGCCCGCAGCAGCTCTGGCAAAGAACGCTGCTCCAAACTCCAGACCTTCCGCCTGGGGCACCGTTCCTTTCACGATCCACTGAGCCGCGCACTGCTGGACCTGCGATTGGCTCTTGTTCTCAAGCGCACAACAGAAGCACAGGCAGCCCACCTGCTGGCCCTTCTGACAGACCTGCCTCTTCCGGCTGATCTCAGCCTGCCACTCGCCCTGCTACAGCGGCAGGCAACGACAGGCCTGCCCCTCCAGGCCCTGACTGAACAGCTCTGGTTCACAGCCCTTTATGCGGAAGACCGTTCACAATCCGGGCAGGCCATTGCGGCCTCCATGCTTCATGTACGGGCCTTGCAGAACGGGATACGCCTGCATCTTCTCGCCCTCGGGCAGCATCCCGCTCCCCCGCCTCCAGCTGAACAGCAGGCGCTGCATGACGAACTGGAAAGCCTGAAAACTGCTCTGGACGGCCACATGGCCTTCATTTTCCAGAAGGCCAGCCAAAGCGGCCTCGTCATGCCCATGCCCGGTGGCCGGGGAATGCCCTGGATCCGCCTTGCCGGGCAGGTCCAGTCTGATGCGTTGGCCGGACGGACAGAACAGGCTCTGGAGCACCTGCGCAATATGGTGGAACCTGCCGAACAGCTCCGGCAGGCGACCCTGCCAGACATGCAGTCGCTGGCCGCCTCCATGCAGGCGCAGGCTGAAGCCCGTACCCAGCGCCTCGCCCTGCGGGATCTGATACGGCAGGAAACCGACCTTCTGAACCACGCCCAGAAACGTCTTGCCTCAGAGCGCCCCAAAACGGATGATCAGGACACCCGGCACAAGGATGTCTCCCAGATGTCCACAGCCGAACTGCTCAGCCAGCTTGGCATGGTTTCCGCCTCAACAGACAGTTCTTCCACAACATCACAGTTGGATCAGGAGGCCGTTCTCCTCCATGCTGATGAACGGCAAAAGGACCATGCAACCCAATATGCCCTGCGCCTTCTGGCCAGCACGCTCAACCATCGTGGGGAAACCCTGACAAAGAAAAAAATGTCCAATCTGCTAAAAGCGGAAAAAGATATGGGAGCTGTCCTGAAGAGCCTCGCCAACCGTCAGGACGAAGAAAGCGTGAAGAACATCCAGACCGTCCTGAATGATCTGTCACAGTCCCGTCATGAGATGAGCCGGAACCAATCTGCATCCAGTCAGGAAAGCAAGGGGCATCTTGGCTTCATTCCTCCTCCTTCTGCCTCCTCATCGCCAGATGAGCAGAACGGCACCCCCTCTGCCTCCCCCAATGACGACCCGAACAGCGGGCAGGATGAGGACACACATGATGATGAGGAAAAACAGCCGGAGAATCAGGACCCGCTGGGCCGGAAACTGGATGACAGTCCGGACTCTGATGCCCACATCCCGGACCATGAACGCAACCGTGCCCATGACATCGAGCGTGAACTGCAACGTCGTGCCTCTGACCGCACCCGCCCCCAGAGTGAGCTGGATTATCTCAACCGGCTTCTTGCCCCCCTCCGTCAGTCGCACTGACCCTGTCAGATGGCGGGAGCCAGCCGGCAGAAACCCGTCATATCGGGTGGAATGGAGAAAAAGCTGAACCGTCTGACATGCCCCCTGAAGGACGACAAAACGTCTGGGAATAGGACCAGGCCCGCAAGATCATGTCAGATTAAAAAAAGAGCCAGCATCCTATCGGGGATGCTGGCTATCAGGACTCAGACCTTTCCCCCGAAACAAAAAAGAAAGGGCAAAAATCCTATCTCAAACTACCTTAAACGCCTTTTTACGGGCCCTGAAAAACGCATTGAAAACAGTGAAAGCTGACGTTCATCGACAATCCGTCTGCTGAATGAAAGGGCCGCTCCGATCTTGTAGAGCTCACTATAAATCTGAGGGCGGGAAACACCAACCTGCACCACGATATCGTTATGGGACAGGCCCATCATGACCAGTTTTCTGATTTGCCAACTTATCAGTATGGGCACAGCATAATGCTCGCCGCCACATCTATCGGACAGACACTGTGACAAAGTGCAAAGAAAAATTCAGAAACTGTGATGCGGAATATCTTTTACCGGCAGAAAGTGAACACGGTCCGGCCATTTGCGAACATAGCCCTGCAACAGGCCATGACTCAGGCGGATACCGCATATCCACATTTCCAGTGGCGAATGCATATAAATGCCGGGGTGGCCATCTCCTGATATCCCCAAGCCAACATGGCCGCTCCATTGCGGGTCTTTCATCCCTTGCGGAAAGGACAGCTGGCTGTCTTCAGCAAGGTCAATATCAAACTCGATATGGGCTGGTGTACCCTCCCAACCTTCGGGATAATACGACACAGATGGCGCCTCACCATGCGTGGCATATTGAGCAATGCGCGGGCATGCCCTCAACACAGATACAGCAGCCTGCCTCACAATTTCCTTCTTGCTGTCAGGCACATCAAGAAACCGGAGATGCCCCATCAGATCCTGTGACAGAGATGGAGCTGTGTCAGATAGTACGTCTTGTGTGTGTGCAGGGACAGGTGGATCATTCGAACAAAACCCCAAAAATAACAGGACGAAAAAACCGCCCAGTAGCAATCCGACAATGATGCTAAGCAGTGTGGATTTTTTCTTCTTGGCATCTTTCATGACATGTACCCCCCTGTCAGCGAAATCAGGGTAGGAACGCTACCACAAAAAAGGCCGGTCTGGCCCCGTTCAGTTTCTTTAATGATCCTACCCCAAACACTTTGAACATTTTACGCCCTTCAGCATAATCCGATGGCGGCTTTTCTGCCACCTGTCCAAGCCTCTTAGGCGTCAAGCGTCCCATTAGAAGGGCCTGCACTTCATCAGGCGACAGGCAGAATTATCTTGCGATGTCTTAAAAAGTCATCTTGTTTTTCCACAGATGCATGCTGACTTGATTCCATACCATTGAAGTCTGCCTGTCCACGCCGCCGGGCTCACTTTTGCGGAAACCACGGCGTGTAAGCTCAATGCATATCCGCCAATAATGATCATCAGAGACAAACATCCCCAAACTTTTTAAACGTCTTGCAAAAGAAAAAGCTGAAATATTCCACCGTTTCTTGCTATTCAGAAGCAGAGGTACTCTACAACACCCTCTACATGCACACGAACATCCATTTCAGGCATCAGGAAAGATGAGGCGAAACGATCTGCCTCCGCCTCCCGCACCTTATCAGAATGGACGACACCCTTCCTGTGCTATTCTTTCTGTCCCCTAACAGCTGAACCGTCTGACATGCCCCCTGAAGGACGACAAAACGTCTGGGAATAGGACCAGGCCCGCAGGATCATGTCAGATTAAAAAAGAGCCAGCCATCCTATCGGGGATGCTGGCTCTTTGTACAGAAAACAGCCGCCTGTCAGCGCAGGGACGGTTTCATCCCCAGTGCCTCGGCCAGGCGTTCCAGCTGACGGGAAATGGCGCTGCCACCAGAACGCAGTCGACTGCCATGCAGGCTGAGCACCAGCTTGTCATCCTTCATGGCCAGATGTGTTCTTTCCAGAAGAACCTCTGTCCCAGCACATAATGTATAGACCAGACGCAGCACCAACCCGAGCTGCACGGCCGCCTCGTAGCGTCCCTTGCTCAGCAGACGGCGGGACGGCTCCAGAACGGGATCATCCCTGTTGATCTCGTACCGCACGGCCAGCACGAGGGCCAGAAAGGCCCGCGATTCATGGGAAAAACCAACACCATGACAGTACAGGACCCGTCGATAGGTCTGCTCTGCCCGATATTGCGGATGGTCATATGACCCGATATCGGAGATGGTACAGGCCAGCCGGAGCTGTGCTGCCAGAAAAGAATCTTCTACCCAGTCCAGTCCGGTCAGGAAGACAGGAGACACCCATGTGATAAGAGGCTCGGCCAAGGAGGCATTACGGCCAAGCCGCCCTGCCATCTCCCGCGCCAGAGCCTCCATAGGGTCTTCCTCAGCAACAGAGGAGGCAACCTCACGCATGTACCAGCCTTCCCGCAGACCCTCCGCACTGAAAACGACCTCCTGCGCATCCGTCTGGGCCAGCAGGGCGAGCAGAACCTGGGCTGCAAATGGCGCATCCACCATCCGCTTGCGTGGGACATTGCCGATCTTTTCCATCTGCTTGCGGCTGGCCCCGATGACCCAGCCTGCCATTTCCTCTGCCTCTGACCGGCTGAGCCGGAAGAGATGGACCATGTTCAGAGGATACTCCATACGGGCCACATGCAGGCGGGCCAGCGCCCGGAAGGCCCCACCCACCAGATAAAGAGGCTTGCCGGCCGCCGTTGCCAGCCATGAGACATCTGCCAGCGTCTTTCTGGCAATCTTGCTAGCCTCTCCCAAGTCCTCCTGCGAACGCTCTCGCAACCGGATCACTCCAAGCGGTGTCGTCCCAGCCTCGAAATAGGCCCCGTTCCTGACACGGATCAGCTCCAGCGAGCCCCCTCCAATATCGGCCACCACACCATCAGCATCCGGCAGGGCACACAGCACCCCTGCGGCGGAATAATCCGCTTCTTCCTCTCCATTCAGCACACGGAAGCGGGCTTCCGGCATGCGGGCTTTGGCCGCTTTCACAAAGTCAGCCCCATTATGGGCATCCCTCACGGCAGCCGTGGCGAGAACATCGAACGGTTCCACCTTCATGGCCTGACCAATGGCCTGATAACGGGCAAGGACCTCCAACGCGCGGTTGATGCCTTCCTCGCTCAGCATCCCTGTGGCCTCCAGCCCTGCGCCAAGACGCAGAGTGGCCTTTTCGTTGAAGATGGGAACGGGATTGCGGGCAACCCCCTCATAGACCACCATCCGCACGGAGTTGGAGCCCAGGTCCACGATTGCAGCCCGGCGGGACTCCCGTCCCCCCCACTGCGCTGCCGTATACACCATTCTTACGCCTCCTTCGCAGGCCCTTCCCCATCCTCGGAGTCCAGCCGGGGATTCGCTGGAGTGTCTGCTTCTTTAGCCGACGCAGAGGCTTTTTCCATAAAATACTCATGCGCGGAAAGGGGAGATTCGCCGGGTTCGACACGTTTCCAGCGGCCATCAGGCAGCATTACCCAGCTCTGCAACGTATCATGAACATTCACCACCATGATCTCGCCCAGGATGCGGTCATGAGACTCCGTATCCGTAATGGGCACCATGGCCTCAATGCGGCGGTCCATGTTCCGTTTCATCCAGTCAGCCGATGCAATGTACAGCTTTGCCTGGCGGGAAGGCAGCTCACACCCGTTGCCAAAGGCAAAGACACGGGCATGCTCCAGATACCGCCCCACGATGGACCGTACCTCAATCCCTTCAGAAAGGCCCGGCACACCCGGCCGCAGGCTGCACATCCCCCTCACCACAATGGTGATCTTCACACCGGCCTGTGATGCCTCGTAGAGAAGCTCGATCAGCTTCCTATCCACAAGGCTGTTCATCTTCAGCCATATCTGCCCGGGCCGTCCGGCGCTGACATGCTCCATCTCTTCCCGCACCAGCTTTTCCAGCGTCGGGCGAATGGTAAGAGGCGAAAAAGCCACCGCATGAAGCTCCGGCACCGCAGCGCCGGTAATACAGTTGAAGAGCCGGGCACAGTCATCAACCAGGACGGGATTACAGGTAAAATAGGAAATGTCCGTATAGATCTTAGCTGTATTGGGATGATAGTTGCCCGTCCCGTAATGGGCATAGGACTGGAGGTGATCGCCTTCACGCCGTACCACCAGGATCATCTTGGCATGGGTCTTGTAAGCCGCCAGACCATACACGACCTGCACGCCTCTGGTCTCCAGTGCCCGGGCAAGACGGATATTGGCTTCTTCGTCAAACCTGGCCCGCAGCTCCACCTCTACCGTAACGGATTTACCCGCCTCAACAGCCTCGATCAGCGCATCCACGATCGGGCTGTCATGCGATGTCCGGTAGATGGACTGCTTGATGGACAGGACATCCGGATCCCGTGCTGCCTGCTGGAGGAAATGAACAACCGTATCAAAACTCTCATACGGATGATGGACGACAAGGTCAGCCTCCCGGATCGTGGCAAAATAATCGCCGTCATGCTTCAGGACACGCTGCGGAATACTGGGATGATACGGTCTGAAAAGAAGCTCCGGCCGGTCGGACACGATGAGCTGCTTGACATCGCCCACACCGACCATGGTCGGCAGATGGACAACATCATCCTTGGCCACGCCCAGCTTGCGGATAAGATGCCCGGGCAGGCGACCATCCACCTCCAGATGGATGCAGGCCCCACGCCGCCGTTCCTTCACAGCCTTCTCGAAGCTGTTCAGCAGGTCTTCAGCATCTTCTTCCAGCTCCACATCCAGGTCACGCACAAGGCGCAACATGCCTGAACGGCTGGCATGAAGCCCCGGATACAGACGTTTGGCAAAGCGGAAGATCACATCCTCCAGCAATACGAAGCGGATCGTGTCATCCTGGTCCGGCAGACGGATGAAACGAGGCAGCTGCTCTGGCAGGACAACCATGCCATCCATCATGTGATGATCCGTCTTCGGGTCCTTGAGACAGAGCACCAGCGCCTGCCCGCCACTGAAGATGAACGGCAGGGGATGGGTGGGATTCAGGGTCAGCGGCGTCAGTACAGGAAAAAGCTGGCTGTCAAAATATTTGGAAAGCCACTCCTGATCGTGATGATGGAGCTTCTCAACATTCCTGATGAGAATATTCTCGTCCCGCAGCTCCTTCAGCATGTCACCCCAGATGCGCTGCTGCTCTCCCTGGAGATGCCATGCCTGGTGCCGTACCGTTTCAAGCTGCTGGGCCAGGGTCAGCCCGTCGGGGCTTTTCTTGCCGGAACCATCCTTCAGCTGGTGCACCAGCCCAGCGACACGGACGGCGTAGAATTCATCCATGTTGCCCGCACTGATGGAGAGAAAGCGCAGCCGCTCCAGCAGGGGCGCTGCCGGATTTTCAGCTTCATCCAGAACACGCTGGTTGAAATCCAGCCAACCAAGCTCACGATTGATGAAACGGGTCTGATGTTTCTTTGTCATGGCTTCACTCGCCATGTTTGTCTCAACAAACGCCATATTCCCTATGTTGGACATGACAGTCTCCTCACCTGGCTGGTCAGCAGGCATAATCCCGCTTCTTTATTGCTTCAATAAGACAGAGGTTCCGTCAATATGACAATTATTAAGATAGTATTTCAGCCTTGCAGGTAACAAATGCAATTGGGACTGGACAGTTCCTGATCTGGCAGAAAACCGCCGCTTATTTCTTCCCCTAAACCATGCAAGGCTCCATCAGTCTTCTTCTTTGAGAAGATCGGCCAGCACCTCCATGGCCAGAGCACGGCTGATGGCGCTGCCCCGTTTCATGGCAGCATCATCCAGTCTGTTCACCGCCCGGACCAGTGCCTCCCCTGTCCGGGGCAGCTGACGCCAGAGCCAGTCCGTGACGGACTGTGGCACGACAAGCTGCCGCTCAGCCATGAGAGACAGCAGCAGGGTTGCCCGCAACTCATCCTCTGGCTCTTCCAGCCCCGCTGTCATGGTCGCCCTGAGCCGACTCGCAAGGTCTGGCAGATGGAAAAAACGGCGTGCCGGTGGGTGCCGGGATGCCATGAGCACCCGCCTGCCCGCCGCATGGGCACGGTTGAGCAGATGCAGCAGCGCCACTTCCTGTTTCTGCTCCAGCCCCTCCAGATGGTCGATCACAAACGGGGTCACGCCCGGCTCCAGCTTCTGCCCCGCCACCAGCAGGGCCCCATCTGCATCACAGGACAGTGCCGCAGCCTCGAACTGCACAGCCCCATTCTGCTGCGCCCAGACATGCAGCAGATGGCTTTTGCCTGTACCCGCAGGCCCCCACAGCCAGAGCCTCCCTTCCGGCCAGCGGGCCCGTGCCAGCCATGCACGCGCCGACGCATTGGACGAACCAGCAATGAACCGTTCCGCCGAGAAAGGACGGTCCTGCTGAAGATCCAACACCAGCTGTACCCGTGCGTCTGTCATCCCCGCTTCATCCGCCCCCTTGCCTCAGCCTGCCTGCCCCTGTCATCGGGGAGCAGAAGGTTTCCCATTCTTTCACAAAACCGAAATGATTTGACAGTCCTGCACATTCCGTCTTCACGCAGGATGCTCTATAAAGGCACCAGCATCAACCAGCAGGGACATCATACCCCCATGACCAAGACATCCTCCTCCCCCAGTGCCAGTTACGCCGCAGCCGGTGTGGACATCGAAGCCGGAGATGCCTTGGTCGATGCCATCAAGCCGGCGGCCAAGGCCACGACACGCCCCGGTGTCATGGGCGGGCTTGGAGGGTTCGGTGCCCTGTTCGACCCCAAGGCAGCGGGCCTGAAAGACCCCGTGCTCGTCAGCTGCACGGATGGTGTAGGCACGAAGCTCCTGCTCGCCATCGAAAGCGGCCTGCATGATGAGATCGGCATCGACCTCGTGGCCATGTGCGTCAATGACCTGATCGTGCAGGGTGCCCAGCCGCTCTTCTTCCTAGACTACATGGCAACGGGCAGCCTTTCCGTCGCCGTGGCGGAACGGATCATCAAGGGCATTGCCAACGCCTGCAAGGAAAGCGGCTGCGCCCTGGTGGGGGGTGAAACGGCCGAAATGCCGGGCCTCTATGGCAAGGGCCATTACGACCTTGCAGGCTTCAGCGTTGGTGCCGTGGAACGTGATGCCATGCTGCCCGCCACCATCCATGAAGGCGACAGCCTGATCGCCCTGCCATCCTCCGGTGTCCATTCCAACGGCTTCTCCCTCGTCCGCCACATCGTGGGAGCCTCCGGCCTGAGCTGGAACGACCCTGCCCCCTTCTCCCCGAAGCAGACGCTGGCCGAAGCCTTCCTGACGCCCACACGCCTCTATGTCAGCACCGTTCTTGCCCTGCATGAGAAGAAGCTGATCAATGGCTGCGCCCACATCACCGGTGGCGGCCTGCCCGGGAACCTGCCCCGTGTCCTGCCTGAAGGGCTGGGTGTGGAAGTGGACGGGCAGAGCTGGCCGATCCCCGGCATCTTCTCATGGCTTGCCGAACAGGGACCTGTCAGCGAGGATGAAATGCTGAAGGTCTTCAACTGCGGCATCGGCATGGTGCTGGTCACCAGCGAGCCGGAGAAGGTCATGGCAGAGCTGGAACAGCGTGATGAAGAAGCCATGCTGATTGGCCGTGTAGTCCGCAGCAGCACGCCGTTCCGCCTCACCTCCCCGCTGAATCTGGGCTGAGGAACCAATGGTGAAGAAGACCCCCATCGCCGTTTTCATCAGCGGTCGTGGCAGCAACATGGTCGCCCTGATGGAAGCCTGTGCCCGGCCAGACTTTCCTGCCGAGATCGTTCTTGTCCTCAGCAACCGGGCCGATGCGGCCGGGCTGGAAACGGCCAGCAGGGCTGGAATAAAAACACTCTGCATTCCCCACAAGGAATACGGCAAGGATCGTGAAGCTCATGAGCGGGCACTGGACGAGGCCGTCCGGGCCTCTGGTGCGAAGCTGATCTGCCTTGCAGGCTACATGCGGGTGCTGACCCCCTGGCTTGTCCAGCAGTGGCAGGGCCGCATGATCAACATCCATCCCAGCCTGCTGCCCGCCTTCCCCGGCCTGCATACGCATGAGGCCGCCCTTAAGGCTGGAGCCAAGGAGCATGGCTGCACCATCCATCTCGTAACGGATGGTGTGGATGAAGGCCCCATTCTGGCCCAGGCCCATGTCCCCGTCCTGCCCGGCGATGATGCTGACACTCTGGCAGCCCGTGTTCTGGAGCAGGAACACCGCCTCTACCCGGAAACACTGCGCCGGTTCATCGAGGGACGGCAGATTTCCTGAACAGGATCCACCAGCTGGATACAGAAAAGGGAGCCGTCTCCGGCTCCCTTTCTTATAGGGGCCGATGCCCCATGCCGCTCTCCATTCAGAGAGGGATCAGGGCAGGATTTCCGTCTCGGCAAAGAAGAAAGAAATCTCACGCTTTGCATTCTCGAGGCTGTCAGAGCCATGAACGGAATTCTCGCCAATGCTCTGGGCATAAAGCTTGCGGACGGTTCCCTCTGCGGCTTCGGCCGGGTTGGTGGCACCCATCACGTCACGATGGTGGGCAACAGCATTCTCGCCCTCCAGAACCTGCACGACCACCGGAGCGGAGCACATGAAGGACACCAGCTCACCAAAGAAGGGGCGGTCCTTGTGGACTTCGTAGAAAGCACCAGCCTGCTTCTCTGTCAGCTGGATGCGCTTCTGGGCCACGATGCGCAGGCCTGCATTCTCGAATACAGTATTCACCTTGCCGGTCAGGTTGCGACGTGTGGCATCAGGCTTGATGATGGACAGTGTACGTTCCAGAGCCATAAGACCCTCCTCAGTAATAGACGTCTATAATCAGCCTCCCCTAGAGGAAAAAACCTGTTTCTGGTAGTGTTCGGGGCATCTTTTTTCGTATTTTCATCGTCCGAGGGCCTGCGTGAGTCTGCTTTCCATTACCGATCTTACCTTGCGCATCGCAGGCCGTACCCTGCTCGATCAGGCCTCCCTCACCATCGAACCCGGGCGGCGCATCGGGCTGATCGGCCATAACGGGGCAGGAAAATCCACCCTTCTGGCCGCCATTGCCGGGGACATCTCTCCCGATGGCGGCAGCATCACCCTTTCCGGCCGTGCCACGATGGGCCGGGTGAAGCAGGAAACACCCTCCGGCCACCTCTCTCTTCTGGACACGGTCCTGAACAGCCATGAGGAACGCACCCGCCTTCTGGCAGAGGCCGACAGCACGACAGACCCGACCCGTCTGGCGGACGTGCATGAACGCCTGCTCGCCATCGATGCCCACAGTGCGCCAGCCCGGGCCAGCACCATTCTTGCGGGTCTGGGGTTCGATCAGGCGGCGCAGCAGCGTCCCGTCAATGATTTCTCGGGCGGATGGCGGATGCGTGTGGCCCTGGCCAGTGCGCTCTTTCTGGCCCCCGACCTCCTGCTGCTGGACGAGCCGACGAACCATCTGGACATCGAGGCCACGCTCTGGCTGGAGAACTGGCTGGCCCGCTTCCCCGGTGCGGCCCTGATCGTCAGCCATGACCGTGCGCTGCTGGACAACAGCGTGCAGGCCATTGCCCATCTGGACCAGAAAAAACTCTCTCTCACCCCCGGCGGCTATGAACGCTTCGTGCAGATACGCACGGAACAAAGGCTCCAGCAGAACCGGCAGGCCGAAAAGCTGGCGGACCAGCGGGCGAAGATGGAGGCCTTCGTGGCCCGCTTCCGGGCCAAGGCCACGAAAGCCAAGCAGGCCCAGTCCCGCCTGAAGGCTCTGGCCCGCCTCCCGCAGATTGATGCGGTGGTGGAAGACACCCCCACCCATTTCTCCTTCCCGGCCCCCGGTGCCCTGCCACCCCCCATGCTGAAACTGGATGACGTGTCCGTCGGCTATGGTGAGACGGCCATCCTGCGCCGCCTCTCCCTCCGGCTGGACAGTGAGGACAGGATAGCCCTTCTGGGCCGCAACGGGCACGGCAAATCCACCTTCGCCAAACTTCTGGCAGGGCAGCTGTCTCCCATGTCCGGCGAGGTGCAGGCCTCCTCCCGCCTGCGGGTCGGCTATTTTGCCCAGCATCAGACGGATGAGCTGGTTCTGGATGAAACCCCCGTCCAGCACATGGCCCGTACGCTGAAGGAGGCCACCCCGCCACAGGTCCGTGCCCAGCTGGCCCGTTTCGGGCTGGATGCAGAACGGGCGGAAACCCCTGTCAGCAGCCTCTCCGGTGGCGAGAAGGCTCGCCTGCTTCTGGCTCTGGCCACCCGCCACGCTCCCCATCTGCTGCTGCTGGACGAACCGACCAACCATCTGGACCTTGATGCCCGCGATGCGCTCATCCGTGCCCTCGGTGAGTTTGAAGGGGCCGTCATTCTCATCAGCCATGACAGCCATCTGGTGGAATCCGTCGCTGACCAGCTCTGGATTGCCGAAAACGGAACGATCACGCCTTTTGACGGCGACATGGACGATTACCGCACATGGCTGGACGAACGGGCCAGACAGGCCACGCAGGAAAACCAGCGTCAGGCAGCCCGATCCCGGAAAGACACGGATGACGACATCCCGCAGCCGGACAGGAACCAGCAGCGTGCCCAGCGCAAGGAGCAGACCCGCCAGCTCGCTCCACTCCGCCGCAAGATCCGTGATCTGGAAACACGGCTGGAACGTCTGGAAAAAGCCAAAGCCCAGCTGGAAGCCAAACTGGCCGACCCAGACCTTTATCAGTCCAGCCGTGCAGAAGATATTGCCACGCTGAACAGCGATCTCGCCCTCGTCAGCCAGAAACAGGACGAAACGGAAATGCACTGGCTGGAAGCGCAGGATGAACTTGAAAAAGCCACAAATTGACCTGCCATGAAATAAGCCACATTATCTCTTTCGTCATCTTCGCCGCCCCTCACAGGAACTGCCCCGCCCGATGTCTTTTTTCTTCAACCGCCCTCCCATTCCTGCGGCACAGCAGACTCCCGCCAATGCGCTGGACCGTATCTACGGCATCATTCGCCTGACGTTATGGCTTTCCCTCATCATGCTGGCCATCTGGCTCATGGGCGAGGTACTGGCGGTCCTGTTTGCTGCCACACTGATGGCCATTGTTCTGCACGGGCTGGCCCGCATCCTGCGGCGACACATGAAATTCATTCCCTATCCGGTTGCTGTCAGCCTTGTCGCCCTCGCTGTCATTGGCATCATGACGGCTCTGGTCTGGAGCAACGGCCCGGCCATCGGGGAACAGTTCATTGCCCTCAAGAACGCCCTGGTTGCACAGTCCGGTGACATGCACCAGCATCTCTCCCAGACAACCATCGGGCAGATGGTGCTGGACCACCTGCCCGTCTCGCTGGGTGGCAATGATGCAACAACCCCCCTCAGCAGCTTTGGCTTTGGTCTTGCCGGGTCCGTCACCGGCCTGCTGGGCAGCGCTTTCGGTCTGGTTGGTACGCTCTTTGTCGTGCTGATTTCAGCCTTCTATTTTGCCGTCTCCCCGTCCCTCTACATCAACGGCTTTCTTCGGCTCGTACCGCCCGACCAGCGGGAAACCGCCCGCAACCTCCTCTACAGTGCAGGCAACACTCTCTGGGCATGGACCGCCGGACAGGCTCTGGACATGCTGGCTGTCGGTCTTTTCTCCGGCCTCGGCCTGTATCTGATCGGCATTCCGCTGGCCCTTGCTCTGGGTGTCGTGGCCGGGCTCTGCAACTTCATACCCTATATCGGGGCCATCCTGGGGGCTGTGCCCGCCCTGCTCATCAGCCTGTCCCTCGGCACACGAGAGGCTTTCTTCGTGGCCATTCTCTACAGCATCATCCAGTTCTGCGAAGGGAACATCCTGGCCCCCCTCATCCAGCGGCGGGCCGTTCACATGCCGCCTGCTCTGGCCATCCTGTCACAGAGTGTTTTCGGCTCCATCCTTGGTGTGCCAGGGCTTGTGCTGGCGTCCCCCATCACGGCCGCCCTGTTGGCCGTGTTTGACAAGGCGACTCCACCACTGGCGGATGCTACAAAAACCCAGCTGGAAACCAGTGAGCTGACCCAGCTGGAAATGGCCAGAAACAGGCAGGAACAATCTGACAGCACAAAAAAGGAGACGGATGGCTCAACCTCTCCGCCCAAGAAATGAGCGACTTTCCCCCTCAGGGAAGATCAGGCAGATGGAGTGTCCCACGTTCGAAAGAACGCATCCGGTACGCCCCACCTGCCTTTGTCTGGATACCCACCACATCGGCACCATGCCGGAAGTGCCAGGCTGACAGAATGACGGCCTGACCATCGGCACTGGAAAGCTGATAAACAGCCTCCGCCGGTGTATCCTTGGGGGGGACCTCGCCAGAAATTCCCCAGCCTGTCTGGTGCTGGTGCAGCCACTGGTTCATGGCCGTGATCTCATCGGCCATGAGGTTCCGCTCTTCTCCAGCTTCCTGCACTGTCCCACGGGCAATGTCCGGCAGGGACCAGGGGCGCAGAATGGGCCACGCCACCGTCCAGATCAGCACGACCGGCACGATCACCGCCACCGCAAAAACCAGAAGAAACTTATTGTTGCGGCTCATCCTGCTCCTCCGCCCATGTTCCAGTCACAGCCAGCACATGCGCAACCGCCTCATCAGAAAGATCAGGATGGATCGGCAGGGCCAGCACATGCTCTCCTATCCTCTCTGCCACAGGCAGGGCAACGCCATCATGCACCGCCCGGTACGCTGGCTGCTGGTGCAACGGCATGGGATAATAGATGGCCGTGGCGATTTCCGCCTCGGCAAGGCGGGCCCGCAGACTGTCCCGCAGGGCACGGGATGGCAGGGTCACGCAATAGACAGCCCAAGCGCTCTGGCTTTCCGGCACCCGTGCTGGCGGACGGACCAGCGACGGCAGACCAGCATCATAAGCACAGGCCACAGCCTCACGCCTCTTCAGCTCCTCATCAAAAACATCCATCTTGGCCAACAGAACAGCTGCCTGAAGACTGTCCAGCCGGGCATTCAGCCCGATGCGCTGCACGTCATAACGCTGCGGCCCTTCCCCATGGCTTCTCAGAGAGCGATAAAGTGCGGCCCTGTCGTCATCGTCCGTCAGGACGGCCCCGCCATCGCCATAACATCCCAACGGTTTGGAAGGGAAAAAGGACAAAGTCGTGGCTCTGGCCTCATGCCCCAGCCGGCGCCCCCTGTAAGAAGCGCCAAAAGACTGGGCGCAGTCCGCAACAAGAAAAAGCCCTTCCCGGGTGGCAAGATCGTTCAGCTCATCCCATGGGGCTGGCTGCCCGAACAGATCCACCCCCATGATGGCTACAGGTTTCAGACGACCATCCTGCCGGACATCCGCCAGACGCTGCTCCAGAGATGGCAGGCTGATCTGGAAGGTATGCGGGTCCACATCCACAAAAACTGGCACCGCCCCCAGCAGAAGCACCACCTCCGCAGTGGCCGTGTAGGTAAAGGCTGGCAGAAAAACCGCCATGCCGGGGCCAATGCCCTCCGCCATCAGAACCATCAGCAGAGCATCCGTCCCGGAGGACACGCCGACAGCATGTCTGGCACCGCCATGACGGGCCAGACGCTCCTCCAGCTCCGCCACTTCCGGCCCCATTACGAAACGGCAATGAGCCAGAACCCGATCCAGCCGCTCCCGCAGGGCCGCCCCAAGACGCCTCTGCTGGGCGGGCAGGTCGAGAAAAGAAACAGGCCCGGACAAGAAATCAGCCAGCCCGACGGGTCTGGAGAGACGCCACGGATGAAAGAACAGGCGCACGGACAACCACATCATCAGCGCAGGCTTCTTCCATCACGCCACGCAGGTCCCGCAAATAGGCCGAGCCTTTCAGGGTTCGCTGAACAAGAATGGAACGACGGTCCAGCGGGTCCACCTTGCGGCGGGCCAGATCAAGCTCGCTCAATCGGTCCAGCGCACGGGTAATAGCTGGTTTGGACACATTGAGAGACTGGGCAAGGCCCCGCACCGTATGGGCGCCATCTTCCAGATAGCAGCTCAGAAACACAGCCAGCTGACGGGCAGAAAGATCCGGCCCCTCACCACGTACTGTGGAAACGATCGTATCACGCAGCAACTGAAGCATGCGATTATCAGCATTCCGACTCATAACAAAAGCCCCATCGTTTCCCGGTTTCACACACCCTATCATCCTGCCGGCCCAGCAAGCCTTCCGGCTGTGGTATCAGACGCACCTGTATAGGGATTTCATTCTACTATCCATTCTGTGACGTTTTCACATCGAAATGACAAGCACTCTCAGCGCAAGGCAGCCATTCCAAAACCCGTTTCCCTTGCAAAAGGCAAGAAAAAACAGGTTGCTGCACACAAGATTACAAATTGTTTCTTTTTAGAAACTTTCCGAGAACGCACGGAAAAGTGCCCTCAGGGCCAGCACCTCCCCGCCTGCGGGACGACCGGGCCGGGCCGTGTCATTCCACGCATAGGTATCCACATGCGCCCATCTCTGCCCTTCCGGAACGAAACGCTGGAGGAACAGGGCTGCCGTGATCGCCCCGGCCATCGGGCGGGATGACAGGTTGTTGCAGTCCGCAATGGAGCTGTCCATCCAGCCGTCATAATCTGCCCAGAGCGGCAGCTGCCAGAGCGGGTCGTGAGCTTCCCTGCCGGAGGCCAGGATATGGTCCGCCAGCTCCTCGTCATTGCTGAAAAGGGCGGGCAGGTCAGGCCCCAGAGCCACACGGGCGGCCCCCGTCAGCGTCGCCGCATCCAACAGGACGTCAGGCTGGCTCTCGGCAGCCTCTGCCAGAAGGTCTGCCAGAACGAGACGACCCTCCGCATCCGTGTTGCCCACCTCGACACGCAGCCCCCTTCGGGTTGTCAGCACGTCCCCCGGGCGCATGGCATGGCCGGAGACGCTGTTCTCCACACAGCCGAGGCGGATTTCCAGCGCAATGTCGGTTCCGGCATCCAGCAGGGCACAGGCCAGTGCCAGCATCAGGGCAGCCCCGCCCATGTCCTTCTTCATCTTCGCCATGGAGGAGCCGGGCTTGATGTCATACCCGCCCGTATCGAAGCAGACGCCCTTCCCCACGAGGGACAGGCGGGGAGCATCCTTGCTCCGGCCATCCCGGCGGCCGATCACGACCACGGCTGGTCTGTCCGACCCGGCACCCACCGCCGCCAGACAGGGATAGGCTTTCTCCAGAGCCTCACCTTCCACCAGCTCAACCGCAACCTTCCGCTCCTCCAGCATCCTGCGGGCAGCAGTAGCCAGCTCCGCCGGTCCCATGAGATTGGCGGGCGTGTTGATAAGATCCCGCCCCAGCCAGGCAGCCCGGGCCAGAATCCGGGCCTCTCTCCCGAGGCTGGCCGGAATGCAGAGTTTTGGCCCCGTCTTCTGGTCTTTGCCTCCCTCATGCTTCAGCGAATAATCATACGCCCCAAGGCAGAACCCCAGAACCAGCTCCTCCAGCATGGCGTCGTGAGCGGCGTCCTCCTGCCCTTCAGGCTGCGGCTGCCAGCATCCTTCCTTCAGATGGGCAGGCAGGGCACCATAAGGCATGGGGCCTCGCCCCTCCTCCACGCAGAACACGGCCCCGGCCACACCGGAACCACCCGGCAGGAAGGTGAACTGCCCCGCACGCCCCTCGAAGCCCTGCTGCCGCAGGAAGGCCTCATGCTTCCCCAGCAGGTGGGCAAGGGTCGCCTCATCACCCGCCTTGACCAGATGGAGGGGGAGAGCCACCCCACCATCGCCAGAGGTACAGAGGGGCAAAAACGGAGCGTCAGACATATGGATACCGTCCCATCATCCAGAGCGTGACTCTGGCCTTCCTGAAAAACTGCATGGAATGTCTTGCTTTTATCCGATTCAGGCAAGATCATTCCAGCCATGACGGGACCACATCCAGCCTTTGCCCCAGCCACTTCCCGGCAATCGGGGGTGATCCATGCCGTACTTGGCCCCACCAACACCGGCAAGACCCATTACGCCCTGACCCGCATGATGGCGCACCAGAGCGGCATCATCGGCTTTCCCCTCCGCCTGCTGGCCCGGGAGAATTACGAGCGCCTTGTGAAGCTGAAAGGCGAGCGCCATGTCGCCCTGCTGACAGGGGAAGAAAAAATCATTCCACCGGGGGCCCGCTGGTTCTCCTGCACGGTGGAGGCCATGCCGCTGGACCGGAAGGTGGATTTTGTCGGCATTGACGAGATACAGCTCGCCGCAGACCCGGACCGTGGCCACATCTTCACCGACCGGCTCCTCCATGCCCGTGGCAAGGGAGAAACGCTCTTTCTGGGGGCTGAGACCATCCGGGGGCTGCTCCGGCAGCTGGTTCCCGGCATCACGATCGAGACCCGGGAACGCCTCTCCCGGCTGACGAACATCGGGCCGGTCAACCTCACCCGTCTGCCACCACGCTCGGCCATCGTGGCCTTCTCCGCCACGGAGGTATATGCCATTGCCGAGGCCATCCGGCAGAAACGGGGTGGCTGTGCCATCATCATGGGCCGTCTCAGCCCCCGTACCCGCAATGCACAGGTCGCCCTCTACCAGAACCGGGATGTGGACTATCTCGTGGCTACCGACGCCATCGGAATGGGGCTGAACATGGATGTGGACCATGTCGCCCTCGCCGCCCTGCACAAGTTTGACGGCCAGAACTCCCGTGCCCTCACGCCGCAGGAAGTCGCCCAGATCACCGGTCGGGCTGGCCGGGGCATGAGGGATGGTACCTTCGGCACGACGGCCTCCTGCCCGCCCATGAGCCAGCAGCTCGTCAAGGCGGTGGAAGACCATGAGTTCGAGGCCATCAAGGCCGTCTACTGGCGGCAGACGGCTCTGGATTACACCTCGCCCGAGACGCTTCTCAACAGCCTGATGCGCAAGCCTCCCCGCCCCGGCCTGATCACCGGGCGTACGGCCTCCGATCTGGATGTCCTGACCGGCCTCATGCAGATGGACGACATCCGGGAGGTGGCCCGTGGCCACAGGGCAACGGAACTGCTCTGGGATGTCTGCCAGATTCCGGACTTCCGCAAGCTGGGCGATGGCAGCCATACACGCCTCTGTGCCCGCCTGTTCCTTGACCTCCTGAAACATCGCCGCATCCCTCCAGCGTGGATGGAAAGCCAGCTGAGAGGGCTGGACAGGCTGGATGGCGACATGGACACACTGATGCACCGGCTCTCCGGCGTGCGGGTCTGCGCCTATGTGGCTGCCCGGACGGGCTGGATGCACCAGAGCCGCCAGTGGCAGGAACGCTGCCGTGCCGTGGAGGACCGCCTCTCCGACACGCTGCATGAACGGCTGAAGGAACGCTTCGTCAACAGGCGGGCCACCGCCCTGCTCCGCCGTCCTGAACCCGGGGCGGCCTCCGAGGCTCTCCATGCCGTCACCCCCCAGAACCGCATCATCGTGGAAGGGCACGAGGTCGGGCAGATTGTGGGCTTCACCATGCAGATCGACACGCCCGCCGACAGCCGGGAGGGTGACCTGCTGCGCCGGGCAGGCAGGCGTGCCCTGCGGCAGGCCATGCCCGCCCGGATACGCCATTTCCGCACACAGGACATCAGCCGGTTCACCCTGACCGATGACAGGCAGATTCACTGGGAAGGTGCCCCCATTGCCACCCTCGTGCGGGGCGATGACCTGTTTCACCCCCTCATCCAGCTTCTGCCCGGTGAGTTTCAGGACAACCACCAGAGCCGACAGGTACAGACCCATCTTCAGGCCCTGATGACGGAGCGGATCAGCACCGTTCTGGAATTCTTTTTCCGTCTGGAAGACAAGCTGCAGGACAGTCCCATCCTGCGTGGCCTCTATTACCGCCTGCGGGAGGATGGCGGCACCACCCCTACCCTGCCCGAAGACCGCACCCTTACCCCTGCCGAGAGAAAACGCCTGCACCGCAGCGGGGTTCGCATCGGCTGGCGGCAGGTCTACTGCCCGCAGCTGTTCCGCCCGGCCTGCCTGCCGATGATGGTCCTGCTGCACAACATCTGGCATGACCGCCAGCAGGCCACACCCGATGCCGCCCGAATCTGTCTCACAAGCGATGGCCATCCCATCCCCCCGCCGGGCTGGGAAAAGGCCGGCCCCGTGCATGTCCGTCTGGACAGGCTGGATGCCCTGCTCTCCATCCTTCGTCCCCACGGCAGGCAGCCCGGCCGCAATATCATGGCTCCCGACACACTGGCTTCATCCCTCGGGATAAAGGCGACCCTGCTGCCCGCCCTGCTCAAGAGCCTGAACATTCCCCATCATGCGCCACAGCCGCTTTCGGCCGGGCAGTATGGCGTCGCCTCGCCCCTCATCATTCTGGGTCGGACGGGCCGCAGGGACACACGGCCTTCCGGCCGCCAGAAAGGCACCGAACGGCGCAGGAACCGGCAACAGAAACCGTCTGCTGGCCGCAGGGAACAGAAAGCCGCCCAGAAGCAGGCCGACTCACCATTCGCAGCCCTCCGGAACTGGTCATCTGGCAGATCATCATGATGGACGGACAGCGACTTGATCTCTGGCTCTATTACACCCGCCTGGCCAAAACCCGTGGTCTCTGCGCCGCCTTCATCCGCAAGGGACGGGTTCGCATCAACGGGCAGCGGACCCACAAGACCCATGCCCGCCTCCGGTTGGGAGACATCGTCAGCTTCGCCTCTCCCCACCGTCAGGGGGAGGTCTGCGTATGGCGTGTCATGCAGCTGGGAGAGCGGCGTGGTCCTGCCAGAGAGGCCGCCCTCCTTTATGAACGGATCGAGGAAAAGACGGCCAATTTCTGACAATAGGCTTGCAAAAGGCCCTCCGCTTTCGGCATATCAGTGCTGGAATCTTTGAAATGGGCCGTTTGGCTGGCCTGCAACACCAAACCGGAGACGGCAATAATGGCCTATGTGGTCACAGAAAACTGTGTTCGCTGCAAGTTCATGGACTGTGTGGAAGTCTGCCCCGTTGACTGCTTCTACGCTGGTGAGAACTTCCTCGTCATCAATCCTGATGAATGCATTGACTGCGGCGTGTGCGAGCCTGAGTGCCCGGCAGAAGCCATCTTCCCCGACAGTGATGCCCGTGCCGCTGACTGGATGGAGATCAATGCCAAATATTCAGCCATCTGGCCGAACATGAGCCAGAAGGGCACGCCCCCGGCCGACCGTGAGGAATGGAACGGCAAGGAAGGCAAGCGTGAGATGCTCTCCGAAGAGCCACACAAGGACTGACGCCAGCCTTCTTCCTGCTGGAACGGAACAGAACCCCCGGGGGAATTGTCCCTCCGGGGGTTTTTCTTTGCATGGCTGCCACGGCTGCATCACACATAAAAAAACCGGTGGAGGTTTCCCCCCACCGGTTTCTTCATGTCGCTGACATGATGGGCCGGTCTATCAACCAGCCATCATGTTCGCCTGAGCGTCCCAGAGAACGAACAGATACCCGGCAACCACGATCAGGACCATCAGGGCCGTCACGATGAAAGCTGCCAGATTCTGCCGCTGGGAGAGGCTCTTCGTACCCATGTGCAGGAAGAAGATCAGATGGACGACCATCTGGACTGCAGCCAGCACACCGAGAATGGCAATCGTCTGCCAGAAGGAGAAGGCCTTGCTGAGAACAGTGGCAAAGGATGCCACTGTCAGGACCACGGCAAGGATGAACCCTACAATGTAGGAGCCATAGGAGCCGTGATTTTCACCTTCGTGCGATGTCGTATGATTCCCGCTCATTAGACAACACTCCCCAGGTAAACGAAGGAAAAGACGCAGATCCAGACGATGTCAAGGAAATGCCAGAACAGGCTCAGGCACGTCAGTTTCGTCTGCATCCGGGTGCTAAGCCCCTGTTTGCCCATGATCTGGAAGAACAGGACCAGCATCCAGATCAGACCGATCGTGACATGCAGCCCATGTGTCCCTACCAGCGTGAAGAAAGAAGACAGGAAGGCGGACTTGTCCGGCCCTGCGCCGTGAGCCACGAGCTCGTGGAACTCGTTGATCTCCAGAACGACGAAGGACACGCCGAGCACGAAGGTCAGCAGCAGCCAACCCAGCACGGCACCCTTGTTCTTCTTGTGGGCGTTGATGGAAGCAAAGCCGTAGGTGATGGAGGAGAAAAGCAGGATGGCTGTTTCGATCTCAACATTCTTGATATCGAACAGGTCCTTCCCCGTCGGCCCACCAGCAAAGTGATGGCAGAGTGTAGCAAAGACGGCAAACAGCGTGCCGAAAATGATACAGTCTGTCATCAGGTAGATCCAGAAACCAAAGATCGTGGTTTCCTGCTGATGATGCTCATGCTCATCGTGATGAGCAGAGGGCGCGTGCATTACGTCATAAGACATGGTTTTCATCGCCTCCCTTTACTCTGCTGCCTTGGCAGCGGCAAGCCGCCGGGCAAAAGCTTCTTCATCAGCACGGATCTCTTCCACGGTGACGTAGAAATCAACATCCAGGTTCGCACTGCGGTGAACGATGGTGAAGAAGGCTACGACCAGCCCTACGATCACAGCCCACCAGATGTGCCAGACCAGCGCAAAGCCGATCAGCAGCCCGCAGGCACCCAGCATCGGGCCAACAGCCGAATATTTCGGCATGTGGATCGGCTCCAGCTCGGAGACCGGTGCCGGGCGACCCAGCTCCTTCTCGATATGGAACGTATCCAGGCCACGGATGACCGGCAGACGTGCGAAGTTGTAGTGCGGAACCGGAGACGGAAGGGACCATTCCAGCGTACGGCCAGAACCCCAGTTGTCACCCGTCAGATCCAGAGCATCCGGCTTCTTGTTGACGGCGTCAAACGCAGCCAGCACGAACTGGATGACCTGGCAGGCCAGACCGGCAGCCAGAACGAACACGCCAACACAGGCCACGAGCAGCCAGGGGTGCCAGTTCGGGTTGTCGTAATGGTTCATACGACGGGTCATGCCCTCCAGACCAACAGCATAGAGCGGGATGAAGGAAAGGTAGAAACCGACGAACCAGAAACGGAACGCCCATTTACCCCAGACATCGCGCATCTTGTAGCCGAAAGCCTTCGGGAACCAGTAGCTCAGACCAGCCACGTAACCGAAGAACACACCACCAATAATCACGTTATGGAAGTGCGCCACCAGGAACAGGGAGTTGTGGATCACCCAGTCTGCTGCCGGCATGGCCATCATGACACCGGTCATACCACCGATGGAGAAGGTGATCATGAAGCCGACGATCCAGTGCATCGGACCTTCGAAGCGGACACGCCCCTTGTACATGGTGAAGAGCCAGTTGAAGATCTTCACACCCGTCGGCACGGCGATGAACATCGTCATGATACCGAAGAAGGTGTTCACATCAGCACCAGCACCCATCGTGAAGAAGTGGTGAACCCACACGATGCTGCCCAGGAAGGTGATGATACCCGTTGCGATGACCATCGTGGCATAACCGAAGAGCGGCTTGCCGGAGAAGGTCGCTGCAATTTCGGAGAACACACCGAAGGCAGGCAGGATGAGGATGTAAACTTCCGGATGACCCCAGGACCAGATCAGGTTCAGGTAGAGCATGACGCTACCGCCACCATCATTGGTAAAGAAGTGCATGCCGAGGTAACGATCCAGAGCCAGCAGAGCCATGGAAACCGTCAGAACCGGGAAGGTCGTCAGGATCATGATGCAGGCAAAGAAAGCCGTCCATGTGAAGACAGGAATGTGCATCCACTTCATGCCGGGGGCACGCAGCTTGATGATCGTCGTCAGGAAGTTCATCCCTGTCAGCAGAGTACCGATACCGGAGATCTGCACCGACCAGATGTAGTAATCCACACCGACGCCGGGATTGAACTGCAGTTCGGAGATCGGCGGGTAGCCGAGCCAGCCAACATTGGAGAACTCACCAATGAAGAGGGAGATGTTGATGAGAATGGCACTGACGAGCGTCATGTAGAAGCTGATCGAGTTGATCAGCGGGAACGCAACGTCGCGCGCACCAATCTGCAATGGCACCACGAAGTTGAACAGGGCCTGCATCATCACCATGGCCATGAAGAAGATCATGATCGTACCATGGGCCGAGAAGACCTGGTCATAATGGTGCGGAGGCAGATAACCGGGGTTACCTGCGTAGGCAAGGGCAAGCTGTGTACGCATCATCAGCGCATCGGCAAAGCCACGCACAAGCATGACGAGACCGAGAACAACATACATGATGGCGAGCTTCTTGTGGTCGACCGTGGTCAGCCACTCGCGCCACAGATAACCCCATTTTTTGAAATAGGTGACCGCCGCAAGAACGGCAATCCCGATTACAGCCACACCGATGAATGTACCGACAAGAATCGGCACATCATACGGTATGGACGAAAGGGTAAGTTTTCCGAGCATCTTTAGATCAGTCCTCACATGCCGGTATTGGAAGGTGCAGCCGTATGAGACTCAGCAGGCATGTCCATGGACTTATCGCCCATGCTCGTGCCGTGGTTCTCATGGGTCATGCCGACATTGTATTTCGCAACAATGCTCTCAAACAGCCCAGACTGTACGTTGGAGAAATACACGACCGGAGCCGGCTTGGGTGCCTCAGCATGCGGGGCAGCCGGTGCGGCGTGATATTTCAGGTACGTCTGTGCATCCAGGGCTTCCTTGGCTGCGAGCGGATTGTCGCCACTGCGTACATTCTGTACCCAGGCGTCAAACTGCTCCTGCGGCATGGCAATCGTGCGGAAGCGCATGTCGGAGAAGCCCGGCCCCGTGTACTGGGCGGCCTCACCCTGGAAATTGCCCGGGCGGCTTGCCATCAGGTGGAGCTGTGTTTCCATCCCGGCCATGCTGTAGATCTGTGACCCCAGCTGCGGAATGAAGAACGATGTCATCACACTGTCAGACGTAATCCGGAAATCCAGAGGTGTCTTTGTGGGGACATCCAGCTCGTTGATGGTTGCAATCCCAAGGTCTGGGTAAATGAACAGCCACTTCCAGTCCAGGGAAACAACTTCCACATGGAGCGGCTTTGCATCGGGCGCACCAACTTTTACCTGCATCTCTTTGGAGATGGGCTTGTACGGGTCGTAATAATGCGTGCTCCAGTAATTGAAGCCACTCAGAACAAGAATGATCAGAATGGGGACACCCCAGATGAACACTTCAATCTTGTTTGAATGTGACCAGTTCCGCAGATATTCCGCCTTCGTATTGGAAGCCCGGTATTTCCAGGCAAATACGAGTGTCGCAATAATCACCGGAACCACAACGCACATCATGACGGCCCATTCAAGCACCATCATGTCGCGATTACCTTCCCCGATCGGGCCGGCTGGCTGAAGAAGATCAACCGTACAGCCCGACAGCATCAATGCAGGCAACGCCGGGAAAAATCGCCAGAGTCTTTTCATGGATCCTGCCTCTATCTGTTGTTCCGCCATAAAAAGGCCGGAACACTTTCTGACACAGTCAGGACAGCGCGATCGCCACCGAACGTTGTCATCTTATATGTGCCTTTCCCGTTCGTATCCTGACAACAGAAGGGAACTCCCTCCGTACTCAATATGAAATATGGAGCCCTGAGACCCCAGTGCCGCCCACTTTATTCTTCCCGAATAACGGAGATTACAAGGGGGCAAGCCTCATAAAAAAAAGGAACCCCGTCGGTCTTTTTAAAAAAAGACCGGTTATCTGCCATTTCTGAGAAAACATCATATTTTCATCAAAAACAAGAAGATGATCGCTTAATTTTCCATTTTCCTTTCAACCGCAAAAAATCGCAACAAAAAAGGAGCCCGGAGGCTCCTCTTCCTGTCAGGGCACTGACCCGACTCATCAGTGGATCAATCGCGCCCACCAGATCTTGTTCCTGTAAACTGCAGCAGGAACTGAAAGAGATTTACAAAATTCAGATACATCGTCAGGGCATCATAGATCCCCATCTTCCCCGTCTCTTCAGCCGGAAGGACAGACGCATACTGCTGATAGGAAAGCTTGATGCGCTGGGTGTCATAAGCTGTCAGCCCCGTGAACAGCAGCACCCCGATGAAAGATATGGCCACTGTCAGCCCATGGGCCGGGATGAACATGTTGACCAGAGAAGCGATCACCAGACCTATCAGCCCCATCGTCAGGAACGACCCCATCCCCATGAGGGACCGGTTCGTCACATACCCCCAGAGAGACATGACGCCATACAGGGAGGCGGCAATAAAGAATGTCCGGACAACAGAAGACCCTGTGTAGGCCAGAAGCAGCGATGCCATGCTGACGCCCATGGCCACGCTGAACAGCACAAACAGAAGCTGCACTGTCGAACGGGAGAGACGGTTCACACCAAAGGACAGCACCATGACAAAGACCAGAGGGGCGAAAACACTCACCATCCCCAGTCCGGTCGGAGCCAGCGCAAAAGCATCCCCTCTCTGCACGACATGAAAGAACAGCGCCCGGAGCGACGTATGGACCACGGCATAGGCCGTCACCCCCGTTATCCCCAGAGCAAGAGCCATCCAGTTGTAGACACGCAGCATGTAAGCCCGCAGACCCGCATCAAAAGCGGCAGCCGCCTGTCCTCGTGTTGTCTCGTAATCGGAATGGAAAGCCATGATATCCACTTGCTGCGATAAGTCTTCAGGGGGGACTCACTGGGCCCGCCCCTATCGTTCCCGTAGAATGTGGGGTAGTTTCTTCCCAAGTCAAGAATTCAGGACAAGACCCTGACTTTCTTTTTGTTAATCTCCCTGATTTGCGGGAGGCCCCATGAATCTTTCCCTCGCCCTCACGCTGTCTCCCACCATACAGGCAGAACTTGGCCTGCTGCGTGGCAGTCTGGATGATGTCCGCTGGTCACCGGCAGAACAGTGTCTGATCCCCCTCCAGCCCCTTGGCCACCTAAACAGCCGCCACGAGATGGAGGAGCTGGACATGACCCTGTCCCACCTGCGATGGGAACCTTTCTCTCTGGCCCTCCATCAGGTCGGCCATCAGATGGGAGAGATGGAAGACCGGCTGACAGTCAGCCTCACTCCGCAGGCTCCGCTGCTTGCCTTGCAGAAGCGGCTTGCCAGCACCCTCCGCCGCGCAGGCCTCTCCCTGCCCCGCCGTGCCGTCGTCCCGGAAGTGACCATTGCCTGGCTGGAACCGGCCTCCCCGACCGATCTCATCCCATGGATACAGCGGCACAACCTCTTTCACAGCTCTGAAATGACAGTAGACCACATCAGTCTGGTAGAGCATCTGTCTTCTGGCACCGGCCCCCATCTCCAGATTCTGGAAGCCTACCCGGCCCAGCCGGGGCTTGCCCTGCCGCACGTCAGCCCTCTTCTGACTGATGAGGAAAACAGGTTTTTCTAAAGGCCCAGCAGCAGCTTCAGGGCGTGATAATCTTCCGGCCGGCAGACAAGAAACCATCCCTCGTCGCCTTCAAGAGTAAAAAGACCAAGGCCGAAAGAGGCGTAGATGTCCGCCTGCCGTGCTCCCTGCTGAAGGACGGCCAGCTGGCACCCTTCCTGCACGGCGTAATCCCGCAGCCGCCAGACAGCACCACCCCGCTGTCCCCGTGCTCCCACAGCTCCGCCCAGACACAGGAGCACTGGCTCCGACAGCAAGAAAGGCTTCAGCCGGACCACCGCGCAGGCAGCTTTCCCTGTTGCATCCGACAACATGCCATCAGGCACGAAAAGGCGCTCACACGGCAGGGAAAGAGCCTCTGCTGAATCCTGAAGGCAGGCGTACTGCACCCGGGCATCCATGTTCCATGGGAGAAGATGCAGCCGTGCTTTCCTCAGGGCAAACCACAGCCCCAGCAGACAGCACACGGCCGCACCACCGAGAAACCAGCGCCCGACCGCCGTATGGGCATCATGAACCATAGAACGCCACCAGACATGCCCGAGATGCCGCTGACGGGCGATCCAGCTGACACCGGCCAACCCGCACAGCCAGAGCGAGAATGGCGCCAGAACAAAAGGAGAAAACGGCTCTACCCGCCAGTAAGCCTGCCTGTAATAGGTCTTGCGGAATGGCAGCAAAACGAACAGCACGGCCAGCACGACAAGAAAAGCCACCCAATGGGCCTGCCTTACGGTCAGGATCAACAGCGTGATGGACAGAGCCCCGACAGAAAGCCGCCAGGCCAACGCCACCCGCTGGGACAGCCCCAGAGACAGGCCGACGAGCATCACCCCGATGAGGGTCAGCAGAAAAGCGGCGCCCTGAAGAAGGACCGCACTCCAGAAAGAATGGAACGGAGGCAATGGTGCCAGAAGGGCATAAACCACGATGACGATGCCCAGCACGGCCTGACTGCCCGTGGCAACGATCGTGGCGAAATCCGCTTCAGATGAACGCAGACTCTGGCTGTGCTCCACGGTCCTGCCAAACCGGGCCAGCAGAGGTGCCCCTTTTATGAACAGCTCATGCCCGGCAAACATGGCACCCGCCAGAAGCAGGGGAATGATGTAATAGAACAGGCGAAAAACCAGAATCCCTGCCATGATGTGCGGCACGGAAAACCACGGGGACAGCGCCAGCAGCATGGTGCTGTCGAACACTCCCAGCCCACCCGGAACATTGGCCAGCAGACCGGCCGTGTAAGCCCCGATATAAATGGCCAGAAACCCGCCAAATGTCAGGCCGCTCCCATTGGGCAGCGTATCCAGCACACACCATGCGATCAGGGCGGTAGCAGACATATCCGCCATGCTGGACAGGATCTGCCCCAGCCCGATCCGCCAGTCTGGAAACCGCAATGTCCACCTGCCAATATGCACTTCCTGCTTCCAGCAGGGCAGAAGCACATAGGCCAGCAGGACAGAGAAACAGGCTGCTCCCCCAAGATCAGTTACCCAGGGCGGCAGATGACGGACATAAGGAATAATGCCCGGCTGGGCCAGCAGGATGAACCCCACAAGCCCCAGCATCCCCAGCCAGTAGGTGACGGAACAGAACGCCACGATGGCCGCAATCTTGATCCCCGGCACACCCCAGTTACGATAGAGCCTGTAGCGCACAGCCGTGCCCGAAATGGCTGCGCACCCAAGATTATGGGACAGGACATAGGAACAGAACGCCACAAAGGCTGACCGCCGCCACGAAATGCCCGCCTGCACATGATGACAGGCCAGACCATCGTAGAAAGACAGGATGGCATAAGAAAGAATGGTTGCCCCGGCCCCCTTCCACAAGGCGGCGGCAGGAATGGCATGAAGCCCCGCCATCACCTGCTGGAGGGACAGATGCTGAAGCTCCCGCCAGATCACCAGCCCCGCAAAAATGAGCAGGACCAGCCCCACCATGGCCGGCAGACGCGTCAGAAAACGCCGCAGCCGTCCGTCAGCAAGTGACGGAGAGGCATCCGCACCATCTGGCATACCGGAGGGAGCCGTCATGCCTCAGCCTCTGGTTTCCTCCGTTGCCCCGGCAGGCTCAACAGGACGTGCCAGAGCCTCATCAATGAGGGCAACAGTCTCCTTCAGGCCAAACAAAGCCGCAAAAATGCCGAAGCGGGGGCCCTCTTTCTGCCCCAGCAGCACCTCATACAGGCACCCGAACCAGGACCGCAGCTCCGGCTTGGCAAAGTAACGCTTGCCGACCTCAAATACGACATTCTGCACATCATCCGGGGTCGCATTGTCCGGCACCGTCTTCAGCGTTGCTGCGAGGTCTTCCAGACCTTTGCGCTCTGTCTCCGTCGGAGCACGGAACACCTTGGTCGGACGGACACGCTCATTGAAGTAATCCAGAGCGTGCTGCACCAGCCGTGCCACATAAGGATGTGTCTCTGGCGACAGGCTGGAATCATAACGCCGCAGGAACTTCCAGAGTGTCTCCACTTCCCGGGCATTGGCCACGCTGGCCAGATTCAGCAGGGCTGTGAAGGAAACCGGGCTGGTATCCTGCGGGCGCAGTTTCCCTTCATGGATGAACCATACCGGGTTGGAAAGGAACTCCTCTGCGCTCTGCTGCTCACCCTTCTGCACGAGGGCCAGATATTCATCCGTGGCTCTGGGGATCATGTCCGTATAGAGCCTTTTGGCACGGGTCGGCTGCTGAAACATGTAATGAGCCAGACTCTCCGACGGGCCGTACCGCAGCCATTCCTCCACGGAGAGGCCATTTCCCTTGGACTTGCTGATCTTCTGCCCATTGGCATCGAGGAACAGCTCATAGGTCAGGTTCAGCGGTGGCTCACTGCCAAGAATGCGGCATATCCTGGAGGAAAGCTTCACGCTGTCGATGAGGTCCTTGCCGGACATCTCATAATCGACACCCAGAGCATACCAGCGCATGGCCCAGTCAGCCTTCCACTGCATCTTGGCCTGTCCGCCATAGACGGATGTCTCAAAGCTCTTCCCGTCCTCGTCCTTCCAGACGACTGTCCCGGCTTCCGGGTTCACGCTGATGATGGGCACCTGCATGACACGGCCCGTCTCGGGATGGATCGGCAGCACAGGGGAATAGGTCGCCCGCCGTTCCTTGCCCAGCGTGGGAGCGATCACCTCGATGATGCGGTCATGCTCTTCCAGAACACGCTTCAGGGCCGCATCGAAGATGCCGGACGTGTAGTAATCGGTTGCAGAAGCAAATTCATAATCGAACCCGAACGCATCAAGGAACTGGCGCAGGCGAGCATTGTTGTGCGCCGCAAAACTCTCATGCGTGCCAAACGGATCGGGAATACGGGAGAGCGGCAGGCCAAGATGCTCAGCCAGCATCTCCTGCTGGGGGACATTGCCCGGCACCTTGCGCAGGGCATCCATGTCATCAGAAAAGGCCAGAAGACGGGTCTGGCGACCTGTCAACTTCTCAAAAGCCTGCCGGACCCATGTCGTCCGGGCCACTTCGCCGAACGTACCGATATGCGGCAGGCCGGAAGGCCCGTAGCCTGTCTCCATCAGAACCGGTTTGCTGGGGTCCCTGTCTGCCACACGGGCGGCCAGTTTACGGGCTTCCTCAAACGGCCAGAGCTTGGGGAAAGACGAATCATTCTGGGGAGAAGGCGTTTTGTTCTGCATAAGACTACGTTAATTATGAACCCTCCCCCCTCTGGTCAAGTATGCAGGCGGGACGTGCACTGCTTTCCCCTCGCAGAAGGAGGACTTCCTGTGTATGAGTTGGAGCATGCCCAGCCTGTTCCGCTCCCACCTTGATGCGCCAGCCCTGATCGCACGACATGGCCTCTCCTCCCTCATCACGCCTGATGGTGAGGTGCTGGACATTCCCCTTGCCGAAGTCCGGGACATGCTCCGCCAGCTGCCGCCACCGCTGCTCATCCACGGGCCTGCCACGCTCCGCCTGCTGGAACTGCCCCCGGAACCTCCTCCCGCTCCCTGGCTGGACCTGCTGGAACTCTTCCTTCTCGTCCATCCGGCCCGGAGCGTGACCCCGACAGCCCGTGGCCTCGCCCTGGAGCTGGGCCTTGCAGAACCGACGGATACAGCTCCCCTACAGGCCGACAGTCTCTACCGTATTGCCCAGCACCTTCTGGATGAGCTGTCGGGACAGCCTCCCCAGAAAATCGCCACGCTCCACCTTCTGCTGCCCACTCTGGACCAGGCCGGATGGAGCTGGCACGACATCGTGAAAGAGGCCCTGCCTCCTCCCTCTGCATCTTCGGGACGATCCAGAGAAATTGATGCCCTGAAAATATGGCGGCGCCTGCCCCAGTGGGAGGAGCGTGCGCCCCGTCCCCCTGCTGGCAGCCAACCAGTCAGCCAGCAGGAAGCCCGCAGGCGTCTTTCCGCCCTGCTGGGCAGGCATGCAGAACCCCGCCCCGGTCAGGCCGATTTTGCCTCGGCCACCAGCTACGCCTTCACCCCCCGGGATGTCGCCAATGCCCCCAACATCATGCTGGCCGAGGCGGGTACCGGCACGGGCAAGACAATGGGCTACATCGCCCCGGCCAGCCTCTGGGCCGAAAAGAATGACGGAGCTGTCTGGGTCAGTACCTATACCCGCCATCTGCAACGGCAGATCGAACAGGAACTGACCCGTCTTTACCCCGATCCGACAGAACGGCATGAACTTGCCGTCATCCGCAAGGGGCGGGAAAACTATCTCTGCCTCCTGAACCTGGAAGATATCACCACCGCCCTTCTCAACCGCCAGCCACAGGCGCAGCCTGGCCTCATCCCGCTGGTCTTTCTCGCTCTCTGGGCCGAGACCACGGAAGATGGCGACCTGATGGGGGGCGACCTTCCCGGCTGGTTCGGGGACCTGTTCCAGCCCGGGCTGCTGAACATGATTGCCGACCGGCGGGGCGAGTGCATCCATTCCGCCTGCCCGCATTATCAGAGCTGCTTCATCGAGCATGGCATACGCCGTGCACAACATGCCCGGTTCGTCATCGCCAACCATGCGCTCGTCCTGTCCCAGGCAGCGTGGAACGCCATGCTGCCGCAGGACATGGCACCCGGCAATCTGGCAGACGAAAATGGCGTCCCCACCCGTTATGTCTTTGATGAAGGCCATCATATCCCTGATGCAGCAGACAGTGCCTTCTCTCTGGTCTTCTCCGGGCTGGAAGCAGCCGACCTGCGCCGCTGGATACTCGGGGCTGAGGGGAGCCGCTCCCGTGCCCGTGGCCTGATGCGCCGCATGGAAGACCTGATGGAGCGCCTGCCAGCCCTCAAGGATGCCCTTCAGGAGCTTGTCCTTGCCACACAGAAAGGCCTGCCACGCCCCGGCTGGAGCGGACGCCTGCATGAGGCCCGGCAGGCCCGCATGGCCCCGCCGCCACCAGACGTCCCCCCGCTGGAAGACAGGCCTGCCACCCCGCCTGATGACGATGAGGAAGACCCTTTCCCCCTCGCCATGGTCGAGGAAGCGTCCCTCCCCCAACCGGCCGAGGCGTTCCTCCAGATGCTGGACATGCATCTGGATGCCCGCATAGCGGAAATACAGATGCAGACCCGCGGCCAGCAGGGCCATTATCCTCGCCAGGAATGCGACCTGCACCCCATACCCGCCCCGCTGCGTGAGCACGCCGAAACCCTGCTCACGGCCCTTCAGGACATCGTCACCCCGCTGGACCGGATCATCCGGCACCTTCAGGAAGCTCTGGAAGCGCAGGAGGAAGACCCCGATACAGCCTTCCAGCAACGGCTGGAGGGAACCATACGCAGCCTGCATCGCCGTGCCCTCTCCCGCCTTCAAGGGTGGATCAGCATGGTACGGGCCATCATGGAGCAACCCGTTGCCCAGACAAGCCTGCCGACCTATGTGGACTTCATCCACCGGGAGCCTTTACCCCCCACACGGCTCCTCCAGGGAGGACACGACATTGCCCTGAACCGCCACTGGCTGGACCCGACCATTCCCTTCGCCAGCACCCTGCAAAGCACCACGCACGGGCTGCTCATCACCTCCGCCACCCTGCGGGACCGCAGCCCGGATGAAGACGGGGAAGCCGGATGGGAAAAGGCTGAGCGACGACTGGGCACGGCGCATTTCCTCAAGCCCCCCATGCGGGCTGCCCTGATGAGTCCCTTCGACTATGCCCACCAGACACGGGCCTACATCATCACGGATGTCTCACGGGACCCGGCAGCACAGGCGCAGGCCTTTCAGGCTCTTTTTGAAACCGCCAATGGAGGAGCTCTGGGGCTTTTCACAGCCATTCAACGGCTGAAAGAGGTCCACCGCCGCATCCATGAGCCGCTGGGGATGAAGAACATCCCCCTCTACGCCCAGCATGTGGACGCCATGAACAACGCCACGCTGGTGGATGTCTTCCGTACCGAGACGAACAGCTGCCTGCTGGGCACGGATGCCATGCGTGATGGCGTGGATGTCCCTGGAGAGGCCCTCCGCATGGTGGTGATGGAACGTACCCCCTGGCCCCGGCCCGACATTCTTCACCGGGAACGCCGCCGCCATCTTTCCGGCGGCAGGCCGGGCGATTATGACGACCTCATCACCCGGATGCGCCTGCGTCAGGCCTTCGGGCGCCTCATCCGCCGGGCTGATGACCGGGGCGTGTTCATCATTCTGGACAGCCGGATGCCGTCCCGCCTTCTCTCCGCCTTCCCTGATGGCGTACCTGTCCAGCGGCTGCCACTGACCGAAGCACTGACAGACATTGACGGCTTCCTGAACAGGTAAAACACAAAAAAGCCCCGCTCCCGAAAGAGCGAGGCTTTTCTTTCTGCCTGTACGGGACAGGAGGCCATCCCGGCCAGAGTGACCGGGATGGGGAAGGATGAGCGATCAGAAGCCGCCCATACCACCCATGCCACCCATTCCGCCCATGCCACCCATACCGGCACCAGCAGCATCGTCGGACTTCTTCTCCGGACGCTCGGCAACCATGGCTTCGGTGGTGATCAGCAGGCCAGCCACGGAGGCTGCATCCTGAAGGGCCGTGCGGACGACCTTGGTCGGGTCAATGATACCGGCAGCCACGAGGTCCTTGTACTCACCCTTCTGGGCGTCAAAGCCTTCGTTATAGTTGCTCAGTTCCAGCACCTTGCCAGCAATCACGGCACCATCTTCACCAGCATTGTGGGCAATCTGGCGCAGCGGAGCCTGAAGAGCCTTGCGAACGATCTGGGCACCAGCACGCTGGTCGTCATTCTCGAAGGTCAGGTCATCGAACAGCAGGCTTGCACGGGCCAGAGCCGTACCACCACCCGGGACGATACCTTCCTCAACAGCGGCGCGGGTTGCGTGCAGGGCGTCATCAACACGGTCCTTGCGCTCCTTCACCTCGACCTCGGTGCTGCCACCGACACGGATGACGGCAACGCCACCAGCCAGCTTGGCCAGACGCTCCTGGAGCTTCTCACGGTCATAGTCGGATGTCGTGGCCTCGATCTGGGAGCGGATCTGGGCGCAACGACCCTTGATGCCCTCGGCAGCACCGGCCCCCTCGACGATGGTGGTGTTCTCCTTGTCGATATGCACCTTCTTGGCCGTGCCAAGCATGTCCAGCGTGACGGATTCCAGCTTGATGCCGATATCCTCGGAGACGACCTGACCACCGGTCACGATGGCGATGTCTTCCAGCATGGCCTTGCGACGGTCACCGAAGCCCGGAGCCTTCACGGCAGCGATCTTCAGGCCACCACGCAGCTTGTTGACGACCAGCGTGGCCAGAGCCTCACCATCGACTTCCTCGGCGATGATCAGCAGCGGGCGGCCAGACTGCACGACGCTTTCCAGCAGCGGCAGCATCGGCTGGAGAGAAGAGATCTTCTTCTCATGGATCAGGATGTAGGGGTTTTCCAGATCAGCCGTCATCTTCTCCGTGTTCGTCACGAAGTACGGGGAGATGTAGCCACGGTCAAACTGCATGCCTTCCACGACATCCAGCTCGGTGTGCAGGCCCTTGGCCTCTTCCACCGTGATGACACCCTCGTGACCGACCTTCTCCATGGCTTCGGAGATCATCTTGCCGACTTCGGACTCGCCGTTGGCAGAGATCGTGCCGACCTGGGAAATCTCATCCTGGGAGGAGATCTTCTTGGTGCGGGTCTTCAGTTCTTCCACGACACGCAGCACGGCCTTGTCGATGCCACGCTTCAGGTCCATCGGGTTCATGCCGGCGGCGACAGCCTTGGCACCCTCACGGATGATGGCCTGGGCCAGAACGGTAGCGGTCGTGGTGCCGTCACCAGCCACATCGTTGGTCTTGGAGGACACTTCACGCACCATCTGTGCGCCCATGTTCTCGAACTTGTCGGCCAGCTCGATCTCCTTGGCGACGGAAACGCCGTCCTTGGTGATGCGGGGGGCACCGTAGCTCTTGTCCAGAACGACATTGCGGCCCTTCGGACCGAGCGTCACCTTCACGGCATTGGCAAGAATATCAACACCACGGAGCATGCGCTCACGGGCATCAGCACCAAATTTCACGTCTTTAGCAGCCATAACACCTAATTCCTTCAAAGATGGTCAGAGAGAAAAATGTCCGGAAATGTGGCCTCAGCCGACGATGCCCAGAATGTCGCTCTCTTTCATGATCAGCAGGTCTTCACCGCCGATCTTCACCTCGGTACCGGACCACTTGCCAAACAGGACACGGTCGCCAGCCTTGACATCCAGCGGCACGACCTGACCCTGCTCATTGCGGGCACCGGACCCAACGGCCAGGACCTCGCCTTCCATCGGCTTTTCCTTGGCGGTTTCAGGAATGATGATGCCACCGGCGGTTTTTTCTTCACCGTCCAGACGGCGGACCACTACACGGTCGTGAAGGGGACGAAACTTCGTCATGGATCACTCCATTTTAGGCTGGCCCTTCCATAAAGCAGCGCAGCCGGGTTATTGCGCTCATTCTAGCAGCGCACCAGTAAACTCCCCGATCAAACGGGGCGAATGAGAGATAGTGATGCCCCCCTGTAGCGTCAAGAACTCCCCTCCGAGGCACCGGAGATTTTTTAATCGTTCTTACTTTCAAACAAACATTCATGAACAGGCGCATCCTGTCATGAACCACACCGTTTCATTCCCTCTTGCTCCTGACCACAAAGAGGTGAAAACTTCTCTTTTCCATTCCCTGAAAAGGGGCGTCTTTACAGGATCAGGAGAGGCCATCATGGACCTGCATCTGCAAGAACGAACAGCCATCATCATGGGAGGAAGCCGGGGGCTGGGACTGGGCATTGCCCGATCCCTGGCACGGGAAGGCGTCCGCCCCTGTCTGCTGGCCCGTGATGAAAACAGACTGCGGCAGGCCGCTCATGATCTGGCAGCCGATACCGGCATCACCCCGCACTGGCATACCGTGGATTTCTCGGCACCAGACAGCGTACAGACCTGCCTGACAGCCCTCCAGAATATCATGCCGGAGACGGACATCATCATCGGCAATGGCGGCGGACCGCCCCTGGAGCCTGCCGCGGCCTGCGATCCGGCACTCTGGCAGAAAGAAACCGCCACGATGCTTCTGCCTGTCATGCAGCTTGTCGGCCAGTATCTGCCGGGCATGAGGCAACGACAGTTCGGCCGGATCATCATGGTGTCCTCCACCAGTATCGTGGAGCCCATTCCCAACCTCGTTCTCTCCAGCGCACTCCGCTCCGCACTGGCCAGCTGGGGCAAAACCCTCGCCCGGGAGGTCGCCCATGATGGCGTGACGGTCAATACGCTGCTGCCCGGCCGCTTCGAGACGGACCGCGTCGCCACCCTGAACAGAATACGGGCTGAAAAGGCTGGTATTCCGCTCGAAGAGTTCCGCAGGCAGAAAGAAAACGGCGTGCCCGCAGGCCGCTACGGCCAACCCGAAGAGCTGGGGCACATGGCCGCCTTTCTGGCCAGCCCTCTGGCGGCCTACATCACCGGGACCCGCATCCCGGTTGACGGGGGCCTGCTTCACGGTTTCTGAAAGCCCTGCATGCAGAAAGACCTCCCCGCCATCCAGCGGGGAGGCCCTCCCTTCACAAAGCCATCAGGCTGGCGCTCAGCTGAACAGCACACGCCCCGCAACAGCGTCCAGACGGGCCAGAACGGAGAAGTCTCTGGCTTCCGGCGGCGTGATGATGGCATTGTCCAGCGCACGCTCGGCTGCACCGGTACCGGTGCAGATGGGGCGGGCCTTGCCAAGGGCCGGAATGGCCCGGCGAACAAGCTCCCGGGCATGTTTGGAGTTGCTCTTCATGGTACGGACGACAGCATCCACCGTGACGTGCTCATGCTCTTCGTGCCAGCAGTCATAATCGGTCACCATGGCAACGGTGGCATAGTTCATTTCTGCCTCACGGGCCAGACGGGCCTCCGGCATGTTCGTCATGCCGATGACCGACGCCCCCCATGAGCGATAAAGCTCGCTCTCGGCCCGGGTGGAAAACTGCGGCCCCTCGATAACGACATAGCTGCCGCCCCGTGTAACCGTGATACCCAGCTTTTCGGCCTCATCAGCCAGCGTGGTGGCCATGCGGGCGGAAACCGGCTCACCCATGCTGACATGGGCCACGCAGCCTTCCTCAAAAAAGGTCCGGGGACGCCCCTGTGTCAGGTCAATGAACTGATCCACCAGCACAAAATGGCCCGGAGCCAGCTCTTCCTTCAGAGACCCCACGGCAGAGAGAGAGATGATGTCCGTCACACCGGCCCGCTTGAGGGCATCAATGTTCGCACGGTAATTCAGACGTGAGGGCGGAATGGGATGCCCACGGCCATGACGGGGCAGAAACACGCAGCGCACCCCCTCCAGCGTGCCAAAGAGGAGCTCATCGGAAGGAGCGCCCCAAGGGGATTCACAACGCCGCCACTCCCGGTTTTCCAGCCCGTCAATCTCATAAAGGCCTGAGCCCCCGATGACACCAATGACAGGTTCGATCATCTTGTCTGCAACCATAAATCCTCACTCCATCCTGCCTCGACCCGGTCGCCGCTCGCAGGGCACACAGTCCCGCACAACCCTTCCGGCAGTCCTCTCATCAGATAGCGGACAGTCTTTCAGAAGACCAACCCAAAAATCAATAGGCAGGGTTGCCTGCCCTTTTTACAACATCAGGAAAAGCCAGTAAGCCAGAATGAGCCTTTTGGCCTATGAACAGCATGACACCCCAGAGTGACAAACCATCCATTTCTGCCCCACACAGATCAGGAGATGCCCATGCCATCCTCAACGCCTTTTGCCCTGCCCGACCTGCCCCATGCCGGCCTGACGGACGAGGCCCGCAGCTGGTTCGAAAGCCTGCGTGACAGGATATGCGCCGCCTATGAGGCTCTGGAAGACGAGGCAGCAGCCGGGGACGCTCCCGTTCTGGCCGGGCATGAGCTGCCGGGGCGTTTCCAGCGTACGGCCTGGGAGAGGCCTGAAGGTGGCGGTGGTGTCATGTCTGTCATGAAGGGGCGTGTCTTTGAGAAGGTTGGCGTGAATGTCTCAACCGTCTGGGGGGAATTTTCACCAGAATTCCGCAAGACCATTCCCGGTGCGGCGGAGGACCCACGCTTCTTTGCCACAGGCATCTCTCTGGTGGCCCATCCCTGCAACCCCCATGTCAGTGCGGCGCATTTCAACACCCGCATGATCATCACCTCAAAGGGATGGTTCGGTGGGGGTGGCGACATCACGCCCATGTTCCCTGAAAGCCCGGAAGCCCTCGAAGATGCGGCCACGTTCCACAGGGCCTTTCAGGAGGCCTGCGACAGACACGACCCGGACTACTATCCCCGCTTCAAGAAATGGTGTGATGAGTATTTCTTCCTGAAACACCGCAACGAACCCCGTGGGCTGGGCGGCATCTTCTATGACTGGCTGGACAGCCAGAACCTCGCCAATGACTTCACCTTCACCCGGGATGTGGGAGAAGCCTTCCTGAACAGCTATGCCGGCATCGTCCGGGGGCGGATGTTCACTCCCTGGACGGATGGAGACCGTCAGGCCCAGCTCAGGCGACGGGGCCGTTATGTGGAGTTCAACCTCCTTTATGACCGGGGGACGCTCTTCGGCTTGAAAACAGGCGGCAATACCGAGGCCATCCTGATGTCCATGCCACCAGAAGTCATCTGGCCCTGAAGCATTCATGTCCAGCTCCATACGGAGCTGAAGAATGATCAGTCAGCATAGCCCTGCGGATGAGCCTGCCGCCAGCGCAGGGCTGTTTCAACAATCATGTCAAGCCCTGCAAATCTGGGCGTCCAGCCTGTATCGGCGTGCAGTCGTGCCGGGTCTGCCACCAGTCTGACAGGGTCTCCTTCCCGCCTTGGAGCAGGCTCCCAAGGTACCGACCGGCCGCTTACCCTTTCAACACTGGCAATAACCTCCAGATTGGAATAACCACACCCGGTCCCGATATTGTAGCATATGCTGCCCTGCTCCATCTGCTCCAGCGCCCTGAGATGGGCTTCGGCAATATCGGCGACATGCACATAGTCACGAATACAGGACCCGTCCATCGTTGGATAATCCAGGCCAAACAGCTTCAGCGTTGGCCGCATTCCCAACGCAGCCTCGATCGTCAAAGGAATCAGGTGCGTTTCAGGCCGATGATCTTCACCTGCCCTTCCAGCGGGATCGGCCCCAGCAGCATTAAAATAACGCAGGCAGGCGCTTCTCATGCCGTATATCCTGTCAGCCCAATGCAGGACACGTTCGATCATGAATTTGCTTTCCCCATAGGGGGAACCGGGATCAACAGATGCCGCTTCTGAAATGAGGCCAGTGCGCTCCGTTCCTCCAAACAGTGCCGCTGTGGAGGAAAAGACAAATTTCTTCACGCCATGGGCCACACAGGCTTCGATGAGATTGAGCGTGGTGAGATAATTCCGCCTCAGATAATGGAGGGGCCTTCTCACACTGTCACCAACACGGGACAGGGCAGCGAAATGCAGCACACCATCCCACGGCCCCTGGGCCATCACACCCGCTGTGGCCTCCTGACTGGCCAGATCGACCAGAAAGAAAGGGACACCAGGTGGCACGGCTGCCCGATGCCCTGTGCTCAGATCATCAAGAACAGCAACTTCATGCCCTGCATCCAGCAGGGCAAGCACGACATGACTGCCAACAAAACCGGCACCACCCGTCACGAGATAACGCATCGGGGCCTCCTGACCAGAAAAGCCCCGAAAGAACTCACGACATCTGAAAACAGTCCGTTACTGGGCAATGGCTCATCCTGTCCCTACCTGACAAACACGCCATGGTATCCGTGCGGGTCATCATGGGACTTTCCGGCAGCACAGTGCCTCAGCCATCACTCCCAATAATGCCATCCACCAGCACATGGGGCAGCCCACGGGGACAGACCTCCAGACGGGTCTGGACACCATAGACATCTCCCAGCACGGCAGGTGTTGTCACGGCCATGACAGCCCCCTGTGCCACAAGCCGACCATCCCGCATATAGACAACATCATGAGCACGTTGCAGAGCGATGTTCAGATCGTGAACAACCAGTAGCGTCACGATATCACGTTTCCGTGTCTCACGACGGACGACGTCCATGACGGCAAACTGATACCGCAGGTCCAGCGCACTCAAGGGTTCATCCAGCAGCAACATGGCCGGACGGCGCACCAGGGCCTGCGCCAGTCCCACCATCTGCCGCTGACCACCAGACAGTTCATCCATGTAGCGCAGGGCCAGCCTGCCGATACCCAGCTCCTCCAGAACGTCGGTGCTTTCCCGCAGGGCACACTCGGCAGACACGGCCTCCCCCGCCCGACGGGCCACCATCACCGCCTCGATCACCTGAAGATGAACGGCAGGCGGCAGGCTCTGTGGCAGATAGGCAGCCAGCCTGGCCCGCTCACCAACCCCCAGTTTTGAAAGATCCTGCCCGGCAAGGCGAACACATCCCTCCGCCCGGGTCAGGCCGGCAACTCCCCGCATGAAGGTGGACTTGCCCGAGCCATTCGGCCCCAGCAGGGCCGTTACACGCCCGGCCCGCATGGGGGCAAGCGTCATGTCATGCAGGACCTGCCGCCGCCCATAATGGACACTGAAATTTTCAACTTCCAGCTGATGTGTCTGACAGTTCCCCATTTCAGGCCCCCTTTCTCAGAACCACGGCAAGGAAGAAAGGAATTCCCACCAGTGAGGTAACAATCCCCACCGGAATCACGACCCCCGGCAGAATGTTCTTGGCCGCGATGGAGGCCAGCGACATGATGAGCCCACCGCACAGGGCAGCCCCGGGCAGATAAAAACGATGATCCTCCCCCAGCAGGCGGCGGGCAATGTGGGGCGCAACCAGCCCCACGAAACCGATCGTCCCGACAAAGGATACAGCCAGGGCAGACAGCACACTGATACGCAGCAGAGACATCATCCGCAGGCGTTTCGTATCCACACCATAGCTTGCAGCCCGGTCCTCTCCCAGCCGCAGGGCTGTCAGGGCCGGAGCCGCCCGGAAGCAGAACGGCAGCACCAACAGGCAACCGAGGCTCATGACGGAAATCTTGCCCCAGTCAGCCCGGGTCAGGCTACCCATCGTCCAGAAAACAAGGTCCTGAAGAGCATCCTCATCAGCGATGAACTGCATCAAGGCCACGAAGGCATGAAAAGTGAATACCAGCGCAATACCGAACAGCACCACCATGGCCGTGGAATGGCCCCGTGCCCGGGCCACCAGCTCCAGCAGACCAGCCGAACCCACAGCAAACACGAACGCCTCCAGCGGGACCATCCAGTTTTCCGACACATAAGGGATATGCCAATGCAGCACGATGGCCAGAGAGGCCCCAAATGCCGCCGCCGCCGACACACCCAGCGTGTAAGGGCTGGCCAGGGGGTTATCCAGCACCGTCTGCATCTCCCCACCGGATATTCCCAAAGCAACGCCCACCAGGGCCGCCATCAGGGCATAAGGCAGGCGGATATGCCATACGATGACGGCATTCGTCCCGGATGAGGGATGCATGAGCGCATGAAACAAGGCCGCCGGGCCAAGACCGGCCGGGCCCAGGGAAAAATCAAGCAGTATGGAAAAAAGGATCAGCCCTGCCATCAGGCAGAGGACACCCACCCTGTGGCGGGTCAGCTTTACATAGGATGCCTGTATGCCTGTCAATCGTGCGGCAAGACGGGCCATTTCGTCTGATGGCCCGTCTGTTCTGGTCTCTGTCTCTTTAATGGGCATTCGCCTTGATCCAATATGTCCCGCTGTTCGGCATCACTGTAAAACGGCTCTGTACCAGGCTGCGGTCAGCATCCGGGTCCAGATCCCTGAAGCGTTCGGGATAAAACCATTTTGCCATGACCTCAATGGCGAGAATATTGAACGGACTGTCATAGAACGTGTGCCAGATACCATAGGCACGTCCATTGCGGACCGCCCCAAGCCCGGCAAGTTCAGGCGCTTTCAGCAGGGCAGCAAGAGAGGCCTGCGCCATCTCCGGCGTCACCTGTGATCCCATCTTCAGGCCCGGCCCGCTGTTGCCCGGCCCCCGGGTACCATCCAGAATCAGCACGTCGGGATCTTTGGCGATGACCATCTCTGCCGAAACATCGCCGATATAACCCGGTAGAAGATCGGCTGCGATGTTGCGCCCCCCGGCAGCCTCGATAAAGGCTCCCATGTTGCCTCGCCCTGCCGTATGGCAGCAGCTCTGCCGCGCCCCGGCCAGCATGTTGATGAACACGCTGGGGCGTTGGGCCTCCGGGATTGTCTCCACGACAGACTGGATGGCCTTCAGGCGGCTTTCATAAAAATCCGTATAGGCTTTTGCTTCTGCCTCACGCCCGAGGGCCTGGCCGAGAATGACCATACTGGGGACGGTCGTTTTTACCGGGTCCTGCCGGAAATCCACAAACAGGACAGGCACATGCGCTGCCCGCAGCCTGGCCGTCACATCACCAGTCTGCCCGGGACCATGGCCGGTCGTGCTGAAAATGGCGAGATCAGGATGAAGGTCCAGCACCTTCTCCGGACTGATCGTATCAGCGGTTGTCCGTCCGATCACGGCGACCTTGTCAGCCTCCGGAAATGTCTTGAGCATCTGCTCATAATTCTGTCTGTCGGCCTCCCGGAATTCCCCCTGCCAGCCGACGATACGGTCAAACAGATGCTTTCCCTCCAGAGGCTCCAGGGCGTAGATCAGCCGCCCTTCTCCCAGAATGATGCGCTGGGGATGATCCGGAACGGACACGACCGCCCCCGTGATGTCCCGCACATCCTTCGCCTGAGCCTGATGGACTGGCCACATACCGCCAGCCAGGGCTGCCAGCATGACGCCGGCAGAGCCAAACAGGGCTTTCAATGAAACCATGATCTTGCGCCTTTCCCGGAAAGGTCATCCCGCAGGGACACCGTGCCCCCCATGGATGAAACCTCCTGCTTTAATTGATAATCATTCTCGACATTAATGTTATAGAAAACCTCTTCCCCTTCTCCAAGATCGGAATGATCCTCCCTTTTCTCTTCTAGCGTTTTTTCCGCAAAAGAAGCCGCAAGGCACCCTGATTTCCCTGATGGCTGTGCACCACACCCAGCACCATGGGCGCTATGTCGGCACGATGCAGCCAATGAGGCAATTCCCGGCGGATGCTCCCTCCCCGGATGCCACTGCCCAGCCCGGTAACGACCTCGACGCAGCGCCACCCCATGACACGACTGCGCTGCATGAAGCGGTGAAACTCCTCAAAAGCCTCCTGCACGACGTAGCCATGCAGGTCGAGCCGGGCATCCACACGCATCTGCCCACGGGACAGACGACGCCACTGCGTATCATCAAGGCCAGGAGCACGGACCCCCACATGCGGGGCAGGACGGGGTGCCCTGGCCGGCTGGGCCATCACCAGCCTGACCGTCATCATCCCTGTATTCCGCCCCCCTTCCGACTGGCGGGCTACCGTATTCTCCGTCTTACCAGTCTCCTCCCGAACAAACCCGCCCGCAGCCTCCCTTCGCCCCCGCAACGGGGCAACATCCCGGACGAAAGCTTTCCACAGCGCCGCTTCATCATCATCCAGAGTCCGTCTTGCCACCTTGTTATGCCCCGTCTTCCGTCACTGCGCCGGTATCACCCTGCATTATCATGGCACGCAGACGCTTGCGTGCAAACCGGACATAGGTCGTATCGGCCTCAATGCCGATGGAGCGGACCTTCAGCGACTCTGCGGCCACAAGGCTCGTCCCCGTTCCCATGAACGGGTCCAGCACCATCATCTCAGGATGCACCCCATGCAGGCGGATGCAACGCTCCGGCAGGGCAACGGGGAAGGTCCCCGGATGGCTGTAGCGGGCTGAACGACTCCGTACCGTTTCATAGGGGATGAACCATGTATCACCCCGACACCGCCGGTCCTCCCTGTGCTGGCGACGATGGATGTTGCTTTTGTCCGTGAAAGGAACACCCGCCCCGAGCCGGTCCAGCTCCACATCTCCCTGTTTGGTCAGGTGGAAAATATGCTCATGGTTCCGGTTGACGTAGCGAGGTGAATTGACCGGCTTGAAGTGCCCATGCGTCACCTCCCCTACCGATACGGACTTGATCCATGAAATATGGTTCTGAAGGGTAAACAGCTTCCTCAACCGGACCATCAGCTCGAATGGCAACCATGGCTGGGCAGATGACCCGGCTATATTGAGAAAAAAAGACCCATCATCCCGCATCACACGGGCTACCTTGGAGCAGATGATCTCCATCCAGTCGAGATAACTCTCCTCGGAGAGGCTGTCCCTGTAGCTGCGGTAAGCAAGCCCCAGATTATAGGGAGGGGATGTCACCACCACATCCACACTGCCTGCGGGCATACGCCGCATGACACTCAGACAATCTCCCCGGATGAGCGTATGCATCCCCAGCGTCTCACGACGCGCACGAATCATCTGGCTGTCTGCCCCGCCCCTGCTGCCATGACCTCCGTTGCCGTACCGACGACCGGCTGCTCACCAGCCTGCTTTGCCTCAGGCAGGGGGACGAGAACCATCATCTGACCGTGATTCTTCATATCCCCAGCAATCCTGGCGGCCTTCTCACCCCACCCGAGGAACAGGTCCCCACGCGCTGCACCCCGTATGTCGCTCCCGGTATCCTGCGCAAAGACCATCCGGGACCATGTCACGAAACGCCCCTGCGCATCCTTGCCACTAATATTCACCCAGACAGGCATCCCATACCCCACGAAGCGCCTGTCCACGGCAAGAGAACGCTGAGGAGTCAGCGGCAGGCCAAAGCCCCCTGTCGGTCCTTCATCAGCCGTGCGCTGCGTACGGCGGAAAAAGACATAACTGGGGTTTGCCTCCAGGACAGAAGCAACCTGATCCGGATTGTTGGCCAGCCAGTCCCGGATGCTCTGGGCATCCACATCTTCCGACTTCATCAGCCCACGTTTGACCAGCACGCGGCCAATCGGAACATAAGGCCGCCCATTGCGGCCATCATAACCAAGAAACACCTGCTGGCCGTCCGGCAGGCGCAAACGGCCAGAGCCCTGCGTCTGCAGGAACAGCAGATCGACAGGGCTTTTCAGCCAGGCCAGCTCCAGCCCTTTCCCCTCCAGAGAACCAGAATTGATGGTTGCCCGGTCATCATAGGGCCGGAACACGGAATTCACCCAATGGCCATATTCCAGCTCGCCATTTTCATCCCGCCCCCGCAGGAGGTCTTTCGGGCGGGCATAAACAGGAATCTGATACTCTCCACCCTGTGTAAGCGAGGCAGAAACCTCAGGGTCATAGTATCCCGTATAGAAAGCATCCTGCTGGACGAGGTAGGGCTGGAACCAGCTCTCGAAGAACTGTCTGGCCTCCGTCCTGTTACTCCGCACCGACGAGGCTGCCACGCAGACATTCTTCCAGTCTTTCATGTCACGGCCATAAGGCAGGGTAACGGCGCCTCCAAGAGAAGTCCCCGCAGGCAGATGGGCGATACGCAGGCACTCCAGCCGCACCATGTTGACCAGCGCCGTATGGTCCTCTCCCTCCCAGCCGGGGAGCTGGCTGAAGCTGACAGGAGCAACATCCATCCTGCCCTTGGGAGCGCCGGGCATACACCCGGCAAGAAGAAGCATCAGAGGGCCCAGCACCAGACCAGCAGAGGAGAAACGACGTTTCATCATGACAGAGTTACCCCACCCCGGCATGAACAAGCACCGGGTCTTCATCATACCCGGCCTCCCCGTGCGGGAGACCAACCTTACCCAGCGGGGTAGCCTCAGTCCGCTTCTGTGGCAACCACCTTCCACTGGCCATTTTCGCCCTGTTCAAAGGTCCAGCGATCACGAAACTCCGTCAGGGCTTCCGTTCCCTCGACGAGCATCCCCTTCTCATCCCGGCAGTAGCTGACCTGCCACGACACGATGCGGACACCGAGACGGCAGGCACCACCCTCCCCATCTCCCGGATGCACGGATGCATAATCCAGCCGCTCGATCCGTCGCAGTTCCAGATGAACCTGCTCATGACGCTTCTTCCGCTCCTCCAGAACGTGACTGAACGTTTCCAGCACGGCGGGGGACAGAACCTTCTCCAGCGCAGGAAGATCAGCGCAGGCAAAGGCCTTGATGGTACGGGCGAAAATATCCTCAGCCTTCTTCAGGAAATATTCTGCCGAGAACCCGCTGACATCCGTTCCGACTCGGGCCAGAGCCTGTCCGAGCTGCGTATCCGCCTCCGGGAGCCTGTATTCCGTCGCTTTCTGCTCTCCGCCGACACGGCCGGGCAACGGCGGCGGCTTGGGGGCATCGGCCACGCCCCCCTCCTGCCGCTGGCCAACAGCACGGGCTGCCGGCATCTGTTCCTGCCGGATGGCCTGCGCCCCCATGCGGCGCCCCAGAACAAAAAACACGGCACTGCCCACGGCCACGGCCAGCAGAGCCCAAAAAACGATATCCCAGGGGAAATCCGTCATCTCAAGTCCCAATCATCACACCCGGAGCCGGCCTGCACGGCCCTCTCCTCATCATGCCCTAAAGGTAGGCCGCCCCGTCGGCAATCTCAAGAGTGACCACCCTCTCGCACCGCAGCAGCAAAAGAAGAACCGCATCTGCTTGGCCCCTTCTTCAAGACATGCTACCGCCATAAAAGACGTGCGTACGCAGGAGGCGGGCCCATCCCCCCGTCGGAAAGCGGCTTCATCCCTGCGGGCGCCCCATCTAGAGTTACGTTCACGCAAGGATGATCCCGAATGTCCGACAAGACAAACCCTGAGGCCCCGCAGGACAACACCCCTCCCTCCCTGCCGCTGGCCATCAACCTGCAATATACCAAGGATCTCTCCTTCGAAGTTCCCCGTGGTGCGTCAACCTTCACCTCCCTTCAGGCTCCGCCGCAGGTTGGCGTGAACATCGACGTGCAGGCGAACCGCATCGAAAAAGAACAGTCCATCTATGAGGTCACGCTGATCATCCGCACCGAGGCCACCGAGGCCCCGGCAGAAGGAAGCCAGACCCCCGGGCCAGTGGTGTTCATCACGGAGCTCGCCTATGCCGCCATCGTCACGCTGGACAACCCGCCGCAGGAAATCATTGAGCCGATCCTGCTGGTGGAAGTACCCCGCCTGATCTTCCCCTTCGCCCGGGCCATCATCAGCGATGTCACACGGGATGGCGGCTTCCCGCCGGTGGCTCTCCAGCCCATCGACTTTGCCGCTCTGTGGCAGGCCAAGCAGGAGCAGAATTTCCCCGAGCCGGAAGGCGAAGCCTGAAGCCGGGAAACACGCTGTGGCCAGACCACAACAAGGAAAGGCGGACCCAATGAGGGTTCGCCTTTTTCTTATCCTCTTCCCAGCAGCCTCAGGGGAGGACCGACCTCAACCTGCCCCCACAGGCCGCTCTCCCCGACACGCCCGGCGATGGCCTGGGAGAGACAGATGGCCCTGCAATGGCCAAGCTGCCGGTACAGGTCCGGCGGGCACAGCTCCATGAACAGGGAAACCGTCTCACTGGAATAAAAAAGGACAGCACTCACCTCTTTGCTCGCCAAGGCGGTCCTTGCCGCCGCAGCAAGCTGTCTGACAGGCTGTACCCGATAGGCCTCAACACGCTGCGCCCCCAGATTGGCCGCCAGATCGGCCCCGTAGGGCTGTCCATGCCGCCCCCGCCCGCAGGCCAGCACAAGACCGGAGCCAGACAACCCCTTCTGGCGGCAGAGCGCTTCCAGACCGGCCTGTGTCCCTGATGCCGCCTCGACACGCCGGAACCCCATCGCCACAGCCCGCTCCGCCGTACGGTGCCCCACTGCCAGCAGCAGCCTGTCACGGTCCTGATGGACCAGAAAAGGCAGGGCCTGACCGCTCGTTACCAGCAGAGCATGACAGGGCCGGTCCGCCATTGGTGGTTCCTGCCGTATGGTCATGACAGGGCTGGCAACGGCCCGCCAACCCTGCGCCTGCACAGCACCGACTGTCTCGCTCAGCCCCGGCTCAGGCCGGGTTACCAGCACAGTCTGACGCATGGTCGTTATGGCTGGACGATCTTCGCAAAGATGGCAGGAGGTGTATCCCGCCGCAGCTCACAGGCCAGCTCATAGCCCAGACGAGCCGCATCTTCCGGCAGTCCTTCAGTTTCCCGGCGCAGCAGGAAGGTGCCATCTTCGCTGGCCACGAGGCCGGAAAGATGAAGCCGCCCTTCCTTCAGCTGGGCATAACCGCCAATCGGAGTCCGGCAGGAGCCATCAAGTTCCGCCAGCAGGGCACGTTCCGCCGTGGCCACGGCACGGGCCTCCGGGTCCTCAATGGCAGAAAGCAGCTCCCTCAGCTCATGGTCGCTCTCCCGTACCGTCACGCCCACGATGCCCTGCCCGGAGGCCGGAAGCATCACCTCGGGGGAGAGCGGCACGTCGATGCGGTCTTCCATGCCGAGGCGTTTCAGCCCGGCGTAGGCCAGCAGCGTCGCATCGCACTGTCCCGCCCCCAGCTTGTCCAGCCGGGTCTGCACATTGCCCCGCAGCAGGGTGAAGCGGAGGTCCGGCCGGACATGAAGCATCTGCGCCTGGCGGCGGACAGACGCACAGCCCACGAGTGCTCCTTCTGGCAGACAGTCGAACGGCCTTTCAGGATCAACCGTCACGCCCCGTTTGCGCAGCATCAGCACATCACGGGCATCCTCACGCTTCATCGTGCAGGCCAGCACCAGTCCCGGCGGCAGGTGGGTCTCAAGGTCCTTGAGGCTGTGGACGGCAAAATCGATCCCGCCCACGGCCAGAAGTTCATGAATCTCTTTGGAGAACAGCCCCTTCCCACCGATCTCGGCCAGACGGTCCTTGAGGTTCAGGTCCCCGGAGGTCTGCATCTGCTCTTCTTTGAAGGCCCCCATGTCCCGCAGAACGGGACAGAAACGGGTCAGCCGGGTCAGGAAGTGCCGCGTCTGCACCAGTGCCAGCGGGGACGCCCGTGTCCCGACCCGCAGGGGAAGTTTGCGCCGGTCCGGTGGAGCCTGCGCATGGGAGCGGCGAGCCGCTTCGGCAGCAATTTTCTGAAGTGCTGCGGAGGAAAAGTTTGAAGCATTCATGGTGTTCCCTCCATAACCGATTCTGGAAGGGGTGTCATGCTCCGAAGAATCCGCCATAATGAACCAATCATGTCTGACATTTCCCACCTGACGCCGCTTCTGGCCATCGAGACCTCATGCGATGACACCGCCTGCGCCATTCTGGACGCCCACGGAGCCCTGCTCGGGGAAAGCGTCCTCTCGCAGGAGGATCATGCTGCCCTGGGCGGTGTCGTGCCGGAGCTGGCCGCCCGTGCCCACCTGAAGGCCCTGCCGGAACTGGTGGAGCTGACCCTCCAGCGGGCCGGACTGGAGCTGGAGGACATCGCCCTTTTTGCCGCCACGACCGGCCCCGGCCTGATTGGCGGGCTGATTGTTGGCAGTTCCTACGCCAAGGGGCTGGCCATGGCCTGCGGGAAGCCTTTCATGGGCATCAACCATATCGAAGGCCACATCCTGACCCCCCGCCTGCCTGCGGCCCTGCGGCCGGATGAAACGGCCCCGGCTTTCCCCTATCTCGCCCTGCTCGTCTCTGGCGGGCACTGCCAGTGCATCACCGTGGAGGATACCGGCCAGTATCGCCGCCTCGGAGGCACGATTGACGATTCCGCCGGGGAAGCCTTCGACAAGGTGGCCAAGATGCTGGGACTGGGCTGGCCCGGCGGCCCGGCACTGGAGAAGCTCGCCAGAGAAGGCGACCCGCAGGCCTACAGCCTGCCTCGCCCGCTGAAAGGCCGCCCCGGCTGCGATTTTTCCTTCTCCGGCCTCAAGACGGCCGTCGCCCGCCACATCGAACCATACGGACGTGAGGCACTACCCCGGCAGGTGGCCGCCGACCTCGCCGCCTCCTTCCAGCAGGCCGTGACGGACGTGATGGCGGACCGCATCCTCAATGCTCTGGCTCTGGCACCGCAGGTCACCTCACTCGTGGTGGCCGGTGGTGTGGCGGCCAACAGCGTGCTGCGCCAGAGGCTGGAAAAAATTGCCAGCCAGCACGGGATCACCTTCCTTGCGCCCCCGCTACGTCTCTGCACCGACAATGCCGCCATGATCGGCTGGGCTGCGCTGGAACGGCTGAAACAGGGTGAAGTGCCGGACGACATCACCCTGGCCCCCCGCCCCCGCTGGCCGCTGAGTGAACGCCAGCCCTACCGGCCACAGGCCACACAGGAAACGTCCTCCACCGGACACAGCTCTCTGATGGAACCATCCGCATGACCGTCCAGCCACATATTGCCGTCATCGGTGCCGGAGCATGGGGCATCGCTCTGGCCTGCACCCTCTCCCACATCGCCCGGATCACCCTCTGGACACGCACTCCCGTTCCGGCAGGCATCCGTGCCCTGCCGCACCTGCCACAGGTCACCCTGCCAGAGGCCGTCACCGTCACCAGCGACCTGCCGACGGAAGCCGACATCGTGGTGCTTGTTGTCCCCACGCAGGGGCTGCGGGATGTCACCATGGCCCTCCAGAAGCATCTGAAGCCCGACGTGCCGGTCATCACATGCTGCAAGGGGATGGAGCGGGGCACCTTCCTGCTCCCTCTCCAGATCGTGGAGCAGACCATGCCCGGCCGACCGGCTGCCGTTCTCTCCGGCCCCAACTTCGCCATCGAGGTGGCCCGGGGCATGCCCGCCGCAGCCACGCTGGCCGCGCATGATCTCGCCTTCGTCACGGCGCTGACCGAACGCCTCACCACCCCCACCCTGCGCCTCTATGCCAGCACGGACCCGCTGGGCGTGCAGATCGCCGGGGCGGCCAAGAATGTCATCGCCATCGGGGCGGGCATCAGTGTCGGTGCCGGGATGGGTGAAAATGCCAGAGCCGCCATCATCACCCGTGCGCTGGCCGAAACGGCCCGCCTTGTCGATGCCATGGGGGGGCAGGGCCGTACCATGTACGGCCTGGCCGGAATGGGCGACCTGATCCTGACCGCCACGGGGGCTGGATCCCGCAATTACAGCCTGGGCGTGGCCATGGGGAAAGGCGAGAACATACAGGACATCCTCGCCCAGCGTGACACGGTGGCCGAGGGCGTTCTGACAGCCCCGACATTGCAGGAGCTTGGCCAGCGTTTCGGCATCGAAACCCCCATCATCAATGTCATCACCCGTCTCCTGTCCGGGGAGCTGACCCCCCATCAGGCCCGTGACGAGCTGCTGGACCGCCCCACCCGTTTTGAATAGGCCCCATCATGACCAGCTTTTATGATTTCCGGCTCCCCGCCCTTGAAGGCGGCGAGATTGACCTCTCCCAGTGGCGGGGCCGCCCCGTACTGGTCGTCAACACAGCCTCCGAATGTGGCTTCACCAAACAGTATGAGGGCCTCCAGACCCTGTGGCGTGACATGGGACATTCCACGCCGGATGGCCTCATCGTGCTTGGCGTGCCCAGCAATGATTTCGGCAGACAGGAGCCGGGGACATCGGAGCAGATCAGCCAGTTCTGCCAGCGTCGTTATGGCGTGAGCTTCCCTCTGGCAGCACGCTCCGTCGTCCGGGGAACGGAAGCCATTCCGCTGTTCCACTGGCTGGCGAAGGAAGGAGGCTTCCTCTCCCTGCCCCGCTGGAATTTCTACAAATATCTCATCGACCGTCAGGGAAAGCTGCACCGCTGGTTCACCCCGCTGACAGACCCCCAGGCCCCCCGCCTGCTGGAGGAGATCCGCCGGGTAAGCCGGAAACACGCCTGAACGATGCTGCGTCACCTTCTCACCGTTGGCAGCTGGACCATGCTGTCCCGCCTGCTGGGGCTGGTGCGGGACCAGCTTCTGGCCATGTTTCTGGGGGCCGGCCCCGTGCAGGATGCGTACCAGATCGCCTTCCGCCTGCCCAACATGTTCCGCCGCCTCTTCGGAGAAGGGGCCCTGAACGCCGCTTTCGTTCCGCTTTTCACATCCCGTTATGAGAAGGAAGGCCCACCGGCTGCCCTTCTGCTGGCCGGGCAGGCCTTCTCCCTCCTGCTGCTCTGGCTGAGCCTGCTGACCATTCTGGCAGAAATCTTCATGCCGTGGGTGATCGACCTCATTGCCCCCGGCTTCCGCTCCCACGGCACGGGCCGTTTCGCCATCGCCGTGCAGCTCACCCGCATCACCATGCCCTATACGGTGCTGATCTGCGGGGCAGCCCTGGTCGCCGGCATCCTCAATGCCCGCAACCATTTCGCAGCCGCCTCGGCGGCGTACATTTCCTTCAACATCGTCGGGATCGCCGCCATTCTTGTGGGGGCCTTCTGGGGGCACCAGCATGTCGCCCCGACCAGCGCATGGGGCATCACCCTCTCCGGTATCGCCCAGCTTGCCGGGCTGCTCTGGGCAGCCCGAAAGGCCGGACTGACGGTGCCACTGGTCCGCCCGGCGCTGTCGCCCGACATCCGGCTGCTACTCCGCCGGATGCTGCCGGGGCTGGTCGGCTCCGGCGTCACGCAGATCAACCTGACCATCGACACCATCATCGCCACCCTGCTGCCAACAGGCTCCATCTCGTGGCTCTATTTTGCAGACCGGGTCAACCAGCTTCCTCTTGGCGTGCTGGGGGCGGCCCTCGGCACGACGCTGCTGCCGCTCTTCACCCGTCACGTCGCTGCCAATGACCGCTCCGCCCTCCAGACCAGCCTGAACCAGGCCCTGAACTACGCCCTGCTGCTCAGCCTCCCCGCCATGATCGGCCTGTTCAGCCTGGCACCGGAGATCATGGCCACCCTGTTCGGCTATGGGCATTTCACACCCCATGACGTGCAGAATTCCGCCGCAGCCCTCCGCATGTATGCGCTCGGGCTGCCCGCCTTCATCATCATCAAGCTGCTGGCTCCGGCCTTTTTTGCCGAAGGCGACACCACGACACCGGTCCGCATCGGCTTCGTCACGATGGGGATCAATCTGGCCCTCAACCTGCTGCTGTACCGCACGCTGGCCCATCTGGCTCCACCACTGGCCAGCACGCTGGCCGCCATCGTCAACATGGGGGCACTGGCCCTGCTGCTCTGGAGACGGGACTCGTTCCGCCCCACCGTCACGAGCCTGTCACGGGCCATCCGCATCATGGTGGCCGCTCTCATCATGGGCGTCTGGGCCTGGGGCTGTGCCCGCTTTCTGGCCACCGGCCTGCCGGAATGGCACGCCCTGCCCCGACTCTGCGCCCTGATCATCCTGATCGGCAGCAGCGCCGCACTTTATGGCGGGCTGCTCGTGGCCCTGCGTGTGCTGGGACTGGAGGAGCTCCGTACCCGCCTACTCCGGCGTTTCAGGCGCTAGGCAGGCGGAAAAACAATTTCAGAGATGCGATTCCAGAAGCCGGACAAGGGCTTCCAGCTGTGCCTGATCTTCTGCCGAAAAGCGATTCTTCACGGGACTGTCGATGTCCAGCACGCCATGCACTTCCCCACCCTTCATGATGGGCAGGACGATCTCCGATTCCGAGGCTCCATCACAGGCGATGTGACCGGGGAAGGCATGAACATCCGCCACACGCTGCACGGCCCGTTCTGCCACGGCAGCCCCGCAGACACCCTTGCCCACGGCAATCCTCGTGCAGGCCACCCGGCCCTGGAACGGACCAAGGACCAGCTCACCACCTTTCATCAGGTAAAAACCGACCCAGTTGACCTGCGCCATCGCCTCGAACAGCAGGGCAGCAATATTGGCCAGATTGGCGATTTCGTCCCGTTCGGCTTCCAGCAGCCCCTGAGCCATCGGGAGAACATCTTCAAAAACAACATGATTTTCCGGTGCATTACTCATGAGGCCACCATGCCGCCCCGGGGCAGGTTGTGGCAAGGGAAACCACTCTACCCTGCCCTGCCATCATGACTCTGGCCTTCCCCTCACCATTTCATGATAATAAGAAGCATCGCATCTCAACTTAACCTTCTATTAATCTTCATGGGCTGCCCAGCCACGACAAAGCGGTGAGGTCTTTTTTCTGCATGGTCGACCAGAAACCATCCGTCCCTCCCATTCCCCCGCAGGTAACGGGGAAGGTCACGCCGACCATGGAGCAGTGGTTCACCCTGAAAAAGCAGGAACCTGATGCCCTGCTCTTCTTCCGCATGGGAGACTTCTACGAGCTTTTCTTTGGCGATGCCCATGCGGCCGCCCTTGCGCTGGACATCACCCTCACCCACCGGGGAACTCATGATGAGGAACCCATCCCCATGTGTGGCGTGCCCGTGGGCACGGCGCAGGTCTACCTCTCCCGGCTCATCCGCCGGGGCTTCCGGGTGGCCGTGGCCGAACAGACGGAAATCCCCCGCAAGGGCCAGAAAGGCCCGCTCCGCCGGGAGATCGTCCGTGTCATCACCCCCGGCACCCTGACGGAAGATGAGCTGCTGGAAGCCGGACGGGCCAACACGCTCCTGGCCATCGTCGCCCCGGACAGACGCCGCAGGCACTGCCTCGGGGCGGCCTGGATCGACATTTCCACCGGTACGCTGGAACTGCTCCGGCTGGAGGCAGACACCCTGGCCGAGCTGCTGGCCCGCCTCTCCCCCTCGGAAATTCTCTCCGACCCGGCCCTGATCCCGGCGGACCATGCCGGAATCATCACCCCCTCCACGGCCGCCCCCAGCCGGGAGGCCGCAGAACGCACCGTGACAGACGCCTATCAGGTCGCCCAGATGGATGCGCTGGGGGATTTCCGGGATGAACAGATCATCGCCTGTGCCATGCTGCTGGACTATGTCCGCCGCAGCCAGGCGGGCAGGCTCCCCCGGCTGGCCCCTCCCATCGACCACGGGCTGGACAGCATCATGGGGCTGGACCCGGCCACCCGCAGCAGTCTCGACATTCTCCAGTCCCGGGATGGCGGCAGCAGGCACACGCTCTTCACCAGTGTCAATCAGACAGCCACAGCGGCCGGTACCCGCCTTCTGTCCCACTGGGTCAGCACCCCCAGCACGGACCTCACCCTCATCACGCAACGGCAGGAGGGCTGGAACTGGCTTCACCAGCATCCCCAGCCCACGGGAACATTGCGGGACATCCTCCGGCAGGCTCCCGATTCCGCCCGTGCCCTGGGGCGCATCTCCAGCGGCCGTCCCCTGCCACGGGACCTTGCCGCCATCCGGGACACGCTCCGGGCAGCGGATCAGATCACCGGGATACTCGGCGGACTGACAGAAACCGGCATGCCCGAGCGCATCCGCCATGTCGGAGCCAGCCTGTACGGGCGGGCCGACGCCCTGCTGGAACGGCTTGAGGCCGCCCTAAATGCCGAACTGCCCGTCAAGATCGAGGATGGTGGGGTCATCGCTCCCGGCTTTGATGCCGAGCTGGACCGCCAGCGGGACCTGCGGGACAACAGCCGCCGCCTGATCGCCCAGCTGCAGGTCCGCCTGTCGGAAGACTATGAGATTTCCAGCCTGCGCATCCGCCATCACAACCAGCTCGGCTACGTCATCGAGGTTCCTGCGGCGGCAGGCCGGAAACTGCGCCAGCATGAGGGGCTGAGCCTGCGGCAGGGCACGGCGAGTCTCGCCCGCTTCTCCAATGAAGAACTCTCCTCGCTCAACCAGGCCATTCTGGAAGCGTCGGAAAAAGCCGACGAGCTGGAACGTCACCTTTTTGCCGACCTGGCCCAGCACTGCCTCAACACCCCTGCCCTTGATGATGTCGGCCGTGCCCTGGCCGAGCTGGATGCGCTGATCTCCTGCGCCCGCATCATGGACCGTGGCACATGGTGCCGCCCCACCATGACGGACGGGCAGGACTTCACGCTCCGTGCCTGCCGTCACCCCGTGGTGGAAGCTGCCCTGCACGACCAGGCCGCTCATGACACGGCCTTCATCGCCAATGACTGCACCCTGCCACCGGAAAAACACGCCATCCTGCTGACAGGCCCCAACATGGCCGGGAAATCGACCTTCCTGCGCCAGAACGCCCTGGCCGTCATTCTGGCACAGGCCGGGCTGCCCGTCCCGGCACAGGAGGCAACGATCGGCATCGTGGACCGGCTCTTCTCCCGTGTGGGGGCGGCCGACGATCTGGCCCGTGGGCGTTCCACCTTCATGGTGGAAATGACGGAGACCGCCGCCATCCTCAATCAGGCGGGGCCACGCTCCCTTGTCGTGGTGGATGAGATCGGGCGGGGCACCTCGACGCTGGATGGCCTCTCCATCGCCTGGGCCACGCTGGAGGCCCTGCACTCCCAGCTGCGCTGCCGCACCATCTTCGCCACGCACTTTCATGAGCTCGGTGCCCTGCTGGAAACCCTCCCCCGGCTGGCCGCCTGCACCATGGCCGTGCGGGAATGGAAGGGGCATGTCGTCTTCCAGCACGAGGTCCGACCCGGGCTGGCCCAGAAAAGCTGGGGCCTGCATGTGGCAAAGCTGGCGGGCATTCCAGCTTCCGTCCTCCAGCGGGCACGGGTCCTGCTGGCACGCCTCGAGGGCGAACGGGGACAGACCCGCCAGCCTGCCAGCCTGCCCCTGTTTGAACAGGCCGCCATGGAAACCCCTCCACCGGATGCCCCCCTGCCCACTGGCCATACCTCCACCGACGGACTGGCCACCCTCCATGCCCTGCGTGACGAACTGGCAGGGCTGGACCCGGACTCCCTCTCCCCCCGGGAGGCCCATTCAGCCCTCTATCAGCTGAAAAGCCTGATGGATGGCCTTGCCAAAAAGGATGTTGCGGATGCAGAATGACGCAACGGGTACCCTGCAAAACCTGCCAGAGCCTGCCGCCAACAAGAGAGCTGTCATGTCTGCTCCCCTCACCTCCACCCCTCCATCACACATGAGCCAGGCCTGGCAGCCCGTCGTGCCCCGCCAGGAAGCTCTGGAACAGCTGAGAACAGAACTCGGCCTGCAACGGGAGCGTATCCGCCAGCAGTTTGAAAAACGGGAAACGAGCGGTGTGGAAACAGCCCGCAACCTCGCCCTGCTGATGGACCATGTCATTGCAGAACTGGCCCGCCATGCCGGGCTGCCCTCTGCCCCACAGGAAGATGGAACAGGTGAGGCCTTCTGCCTCTGTGCCACGGGCGGACATGGTGCGGGACTGCTGGCTCCCTTCAGTGATGTGGACCTGCTCTTCCTGACCGAGGCCCCTCCCTCTGCGAACCTCATCAAAGCCATCGAGTACATCCTCTATACACTGTGGGACCTAGGGCTGCGGGTCGGCCATGCCACACGCACCATCGACAGTGCCATGGAGATGGCCAGAACAGACCAGACCTCCTGCACGACCCTGCTGGACATACGCCCTCTCCACGGACAGAAATCACTCGTCCTGGCTCTCCAGGAAAAGCTGGAAGCCTATCTGAAAGGCCCTGCACTGGAGCGCTTCGTCCTCCAGGCCATCACCCAGCGGGAGGAGCGGCACCAGAGGTTTGGTGATACACCCTATCTGGTCGAGCCACACATCAAGGAAGGCAAAGGCGGGCTGCGGGACCTTCAGGTCCTGAACTGGATTGGCTATGCCGTGCTGGGAAATGGTCTTTCAATAAAATCCAACCTCCAGCGTGCCCAGGGGCTGGCCCCGGCCTGTACCCTGCTCGGCCTGCTGACACAACGGGAAATATCCCGTACCCGCAGCCTCTGGAACTTCCTCTGGACGGTGCGGCTCAACCTTCATTACATCACCGGCCGGAATGAAGAACGTCTGACATTTGATGTCCAGCCCATTATCGGGGCCAGGATGCGCTATGGCAATCATGGTCATCAGCGAGGGGTGGAGCGCTTCATGCGCCACCATTTCCTCATGGCCCGGGCCGTGATGCGGCTGACCCATGTCTTCCAGCCTGCCATCCTTCTGCACCTGCGCAACCAGCTCCAGCAGCGCCCCCCGCGGGTGGAACCGGGGCCAGACGGGTTCCAGCGCATTGATGGCTGCCTCAGTTTCCCCAACCCGCTGGCCCTTGTCCGGGAACCTGTGACCGTCCTGCGTTTTCTGGACTGTGCACGCCTCCATCAACTGGCTCTGCACCCTGCTGCCATACAGCATATCATCCGTTTTGAACGGCACAGCGCCTTCCTCCGCCATGATGATGAGGCCTCCACCCTCTTCATCAGGCTGCTCTGCGAACCGGCTGCTGAGCTTCCGGCACCAGGCACAGCTACTGTACCGGAGCAATATCCCGAGCAATGGCAGGACCGCCTCTTCTGGCTGCCACTGCTCAACGAGACGGGCATCCTCTCCCATCTCCTGCCTGGCTGGTCCCGCATCCTCGGTCGGACGCAGTTTGATGGCTATCACATCCATACCGTGGATGCCCATACGATCGAAGCCATCCGTATCCTGCGGATGATTGAGCAGAACCGCATGGCAGACGAGCTGCCGCTGGCCTACAGGCTGGCCCGTACCATGACACAACGGCCCCTGCTCTATCTTGCCACGCTGATGCATGACATCGGCAAGGGCCGGGGCGGCAACCACTCCGAGATCGGGGCCGAAATCGCCACACATATCTGCCAGCAGCTTGGTCTCTCCGCCAGCGACACGGATACGGTCTCATGGCTGGTGCTCCACCACCTGCTGCTATCCCGCACGGCTTTCAGCCGGGACATTGATGACCCCCAGACCATTCTGGACCTCGCTGACACCATCCAGTCCCCCAAGCGGCTGCGGATGCTGCTCCTGCTCAGCATTGCCGACATCCGGGCCGTTGGCCCACGGGCATGGAACGCATGGAAGGCCACCCTGCTGGGCCGCCTCTATGCCCGCATAGCCGATGTGCTAGAAGGCGGCCTGCAGGCCCGGGAAGATGATGAACGGGTGGAACACAACAAGGCCTTCGTCCGGCAGGAGCTGATGGACAAAGACATGGCCCCCGCAGACATCGCCTCCTTCATGAAGCTTGGCAGCCCCGGCTACTGGCTGAGCTTCGACCCGCAGAGCCATGTCCGCCATGCCGGATTGATCAGCCAACACCGTGAAGACGGGCGTGACAACGCCATCATCATGGATATCGTCCCCCTCCCGAGCCGGGGAATCACGGAGCTGACCGTCTTCTGCAAGGACAAGCCGGGCCTCTTCTCCCGCATCACGGGGGCACTGGCCCTCTGCGGGGCCACCATCGCCGATGCCCGCATCCATACGCTCCACAATGGCATGGTGCTGGACACATTCTGGTTCCAGACCCCCCACGGCGAGGCTTTTCTGGAGCCGGAACATGTAGAACGCCTGCGTGAGACAATCACGCAGGTCATGGAAGGGGATGTCAATCTGGACGAGACGCTCAGTGCCGCCAGCTTCCCCCTCGTCCGGCGGCTGGAAGCCCTTCCCATTCCCTCCCGTGTTCTCATCGACAATGATGCGTCAGAAAATCACAGCATCGTCGAGGTCAACGGGCGGGACAGACCGGCCCTGCTGTACAACATCACCGCCACGCTCAGCCGCCTGAAGCTGCACATTTCTTCCGCCCACATCATGACCTACGGGCTGCGGGCTGTGGACGTATTCTATGTGACGGATGCGGAAGGTCACAAGCTGGCAACGCCAGAGCAGGAAGGGGCCCTTCAGACGGCCCTGCTGGAAACGCTCCGCCACACGGAGGCGGACATCTCCTGACGGGAACAGGGCCGTGCCTGCATGGCATGGCCCCGTCCGGTTCGACTCACATGTCGGTCGAGAAAGACGCCTTGAAGGTCCGTGGCAGCCCCTGGGTCAGATAACCGTTCACGCTGCTGAACGCCGTGTAGGATGAAGCCCAGTAATGGCTGTTGGTGAGATTTTCCACACCAAAACGGAAGGTCATCGGGCGTTTCGGTGTCATCATGAAGGTGTAGCGGGCACCGAGATCGTAGGTCGTCCAGTTCGGAATCCGCAGGGAATTCTGGACATTGACCCACTGATGGCCCGTATGGGTGACACGCCCCGTCAGGGTCAGTCCCTTCACGAAAGGAATGTCATACTCCAGATTCCCGTTGATCGTATAACCGGGAATGCCGACAGCCCTGTTGCCGACATAGTCCCCCTTGACCTGCTTGGCCTGGATGAGGGCACTGCCCCCGTTGAAGCGCAGCCCGTGAATGATCTCACCATTGACGTTCAGCTCGATGCCCTGGTTGCGCTGCCTGCCACTGGCCTTGAATATCTGTTCCGTCCCATAATCCTCGACCAGCCCTGTCGGCCGGTCCAACCGGTAAAAGGCCAGGGACGCACTGAAACGGCCAATGTCATATTTCCCGCCAACTTCATACTGGACGGTCCGTGTGGGTGACAGGAACTGCTGCGCATTGACCAGATTGGGATACAGGGAACTCCGTGCCGGGGCCTGAAGCCCCTGGTTCAGCCCCTCCACCCGGTTGAAATAGAGAGAAGCATGGCGGGCCACATGCACCACCAGCCCAACCACAGGCGTGATGGCATCCCGGGAATAATGGGTCGGCGTGTACTGGTAGCTGTTCTGGAGAATGTGCTGATACCGGAAGCCTCCCGTCAGGGCGATGCGGTCATGCCAGAAAGACATCGTATCCGAGAAGAACAGGCTGTAAAGCTGCGTCTTCGTGGCTGGCGTTGCCGAAACGTGATGGACCGACGCCGGCTTGGCCTGGACCCCGGGAGCATACAGGCTCGTATCGCCGACCATTCCGCCCGCATAGCCCGTGGAGGCCTCCGACCACAGGGCCGACCCACCGGCATTGACCTCATGCTTCAGGAAACCTGTCCTGAAATGCGCCCGCACGCCACCCCGGGTGCTTTCATTGGTCTGCTGGTAGGGGACGTAGGACCCGTATCCGAAGCCGGTGCCCTTCAGCCCGTCCGAGACATAGACCGTGTCGTAATTGCCTTCCTCATGGCCTGTCATGCCCCCGAACGTGCCATAGAGCATGACATGGCTGTTCAGGTCATGCTCGACATTGAGCAGCCCGAACACATAGTGCATGTCCTCATAGCTCCAGCCCTGGCTCCAGTTGCGCCCCGGTCTCGTGGGTCTGGGAACGGCCGTCAGACCGGAATTCAGCACCACGGACCCCCGCCCCTGCTGGACGTTCTGGTTCTGGTAGTTGATGTCGAGGCTGATCCGGGTGTCGTCATTGTGCCAGTCCGTATCCAGGCCCAGCGCAACGGAATGACGCCGCTCACCAGAAATGGAGGTCTGGCCGTCCATGCCCGCCGCATTGAAACGGATGCCGAACTGGTCATTCCTGCCAAAGCGACGCCCCACATCCAGACTGCCGCCTCCCTGACCCCTGCTGGTATAGTCGCCCGTCAGACGGGCGAGCGGTTCGCTCCCCGCATGTTTGAACTGGAGGTTGATGTTGCCACCGACCGACGTTCCCCCCGGAGCGGCCCCGTTGATGAAGGCACTTGCCCCATTCAGCACCTGCACCGAATCATAGAGCTGGGGAGAGATCAGCTGGCGGGGGCTGATTCCATACAGGCCGTTGATGGCCACATCATCCCCATAAACCGGCATCCCCCGGATGATGAACGTCTCCGAGAAATTGCCAAAACCATATGTCGTCCGCACGGACGGGTCGTTCTGAAGCACCTGCCCCAGTGTCTGGGACTGCTGGTTCAGGATCATGCTGGACGTATAGCTGCGCAGGTTGAAGGGCAGGTCCAGCCCCTTCTTGTTGCCCAGCACGCCGGCCTGCCCGCCCAGCTTCACCTCCATCTGCTCCCGCCGCCGTGCCTTGACGAGGATGGTTTCCACCGGGGGTGCGTCCGCCTGCTGACGGTCCTTTCCGACGCTCTTCTTCCTGATGTCAGCCTTGCCGTCCGGCTGGCCGGGCCGGGCCATCTGGCCCTTTGCTGTCTGTTCTCTGCCCTCATCTCCGGCAGCCCAGACGGGATGCCCCGTCAGCATGCTGCCTGCCAGAAGGCACCAGAGAGTGACGGTTCTGCGGGAAAAACGGAAAGGAATAACCATGCGTGCCCATCCTGAACTGTGAAACTGAATGAGTGCCGCTTTATATGTTAACGATAATTATTCTCAACTTTTTTTCATAAAAAAACCTTTTTCCTCTTACCGTTTTTTACACCCCTGTCATTTTTGCGTCCTGCCCCATTTACAGAACTGCCAAAACCTCGTAATAAATGAGAATCATTCTCATTTATGCCGTGTTGCGTCCATCATGTCTCCAAGGCTCCGCACCGCACTACGCCTTTTCCATCGCTGGATCGGCTTCCCGGCTGGCCTTTTCCTGTTCGTTCTCTGCTTCACCGGCTCGCTGGCCTGTTTTTCTCCGGAAATACAGGGCTGGATGCAGCCCCGCACCGCCCTCCACAGTCCCCTGCCCGCCATGACACGCACCGGCCTGCTGAAGGCCGGACAGAATCTGAAGACACAGCTCGACACGGGCATCTTCGCTTTCCTGAAACTTCCCTCTCCACGGGACCCCGTTTTCCGCCTCTGGCACTATGATGGGCGCATCTTCCTCGGCCCGGCCCTTGCGCCTGACACGGGCCTGCCGCTGACAGACCATGACGTCACCGGCGGCACGTTTTTCGTGACCCTCCATGCCAGCCTTCACCTGCCCAACCCATGGGGGCAGATACTGACAACCACCGTAGGCATCGGTCTGCTCGTGACACTGTTGACCGGCCTGTGGCTCCAGCTGCGCCGCTTCCTGCCGGACCTGCTGCTTTTCCGCCCCCGGGCTGCCTCCCAACGCCGCTGGCTGGACCTGCACCTGCTGTGCGGCACGCTGAGCCTGCCCGTCCTGTTCATCATCGGCCTGTCCGGCGTGATCCTTCAGTCCCAGAAGCTCATCCACATGATGAACCCGCCCCATCACCCCGCAGGCCATGCCAGTCGCCATCAGGCCCACACAGCCATACCACCGTCCCTGTCTCCCGCCATCATCAGCAGCCTGACCGAAAACGGCCTGCGGCAGTGGGGCACGGTAGCAGATGGATTCTTCATGCAGACCGGCAGGGAAATCGGCCTTTATGGCCCTGACACCCTGCATTTCTGCCTCCAGAGGCAGGCCCTGACACCTTCCCACCCCACCCTGCCGCCCCGGTCCGTCTGCCCGACCGTACACAGCTTCTTCGTGGGACTGCACAACCTGCGCTGGGCCGGACTGGCAACACGCTGGTTCTACTGCTTCAGCGGTCTGATGGGCTGCATCATCATCGGGTCCGGCCTGGTCCTCTTCCTGCAGTCGGAAAGGAACAGCATCACCCATCACCCTGTTTCCTCCACAATCCGGCAGCGCCTCCAGCGCAGTCATGAGGCCGTCACCATCGCCACCACACTGGGGCTGCCCCTGGCCACGCTGGCCCTGTTCTGGAGCACACGCCTCCCCACGCCGTTTTCCCTGTCGCCCATTCTCTGGGAAAAAAGTGTTTTCTTCGGTCTCTGGAGCCTCTCACTGCTCCATGCCTTCATCATCAGACCGGCAACCTGCCAGCAGCTCGCCCTTGTGGCTGTTATGGGCACTGGCACTACAGGACTCGACCTGCTGACTCGCCCTTTTCATACGGGGCGACCTCTCCTCTTCGGCGCCGTGGACCTTCTGGCAGCCTGCCTTGGACTGGCTGCCCTGTCCGTTCTTCTGCATCTTTTCCGAAAGCAGGCGGCATGATCATCCTGTTCCTCATGGGCCTCTGGGCTGCTGTCTGGCTGCTCCATCTCAACAGACTGCCCACCTACAGGCGACAGAATCCCTGCCATCTTCCCCCTGCCGGAACGCTACAGACGCTTCTCCGCCTGGCCCTGCCTGCCGCCGGCCTGACCGGAGCCTGCCTTCTGGAAGGACTGGACGGACTGTTCCTCTGGGCCTTCACAGCTCCAGCCACGGGCTTTCTGCTCGGCCTGACCCTCCCCCATCTGCCACACTCACCAGCTCCCAAAGGCCGGAACTTGCAAAACCATCGGGGAACACCCAGATACCTGCCATGAAAATACGTCTGTCCTCACTGCTGACCTCAGCCCTTATCATGTCGGCCGCCGTTCTGGGGCTCAGCCCCGCTGCCAGAGCAGACCGCCCCTGGCAGGACGCCCATGTGCAGGCCCGGATTGTTGGCGAACATGAGCTGAGCCTGCCGCTGGCCCCCTCGCTGAATTCCCTTCCCGATGGGTCCCCCTTCGCCTTGGGTATGACGGGCAAGATCTATCGTCTGGACCCCGTGGACAGCCGCCTCACTCTCCTGATGGACGAGTTGCCCGCCATCACGGCCTTGACGGCGACATCCCAGGGCCTCTGGGCCGTAACACAGGCGCCCACGCCCGCACTGCTCAATATCGCACCGGATACAGGGGTCATCCTCAACCATATCGGCTTCAGCAACGCCCTGGCCGTCGGCAGCCACATTTCGGCCCTTCAGGTCACGGACAGCAAGGCTTTTCTGGTCGATGACGGCGTTCCGGCTTTCGTCATCATCGACCTCAGGAGCGGTCATGCAGAGCGTCTGCTGGAAGGCGCCCCCTCCCTCAGCAGCCATGCCCCTCTCATCCGGCATGGCCAGCCCGTCACGACGGCACAGGGGCAGCCCAAAACGGGGGGCAACGTACGCTTCCTTCTACTGGACCACGGCAAAAACTGGCTGTTTTATCAGACCCCGACAGGACCACTTTACCGAATCGGAACTGACATTCTGACCGATTCCAGCCTTGGCCCGGCGGAACGGATAGAAGCCATGACAAACTGGCGCCGTACCCCCAGCCTTGGCGGCATGACCATCAGCCGGGATGACACGATCTACATGATCGACATCGAACATGGAGACCTGCTCGCCTTTGGTGCCGACCGCCTGCCCTGGCGCCTGCTTCATGATGAGAAACTCTATGATGCCCAGGCCGTCACACTGCTCAAAGGCCGCTCAGGCGTGCCGGGACGGCTGGCTGTCCTGACCGGTTCCGCCATGCCGGAAAACGGCACGAATCCGGCCCCAATAACCAATCACCAGCATCTTCTGGAAATTACCCTGCCCTGATGGCGTTTCGGTGATATAGTGGGGGCATGCGTTATCGATCTACCCGCGGCACACTGGATGCCGCTGCCCCCGACTTTTCCGATATTCTGCTCAGCGGTCTGGCTGGTGATGGCGGGCTCTACATGCCCGATCACTGGCCGCATATCCCCCGCGAGACCCTGACAGGCTGGCGCACCCTCTCCTATGCCGACCTTGCGGCAGAGGTCATCGGCCTGTTCACCGAGGGCAGCATAGACCGTGACACACTCCGTACCATGGCGCACGACGTCTACGGACAATTCGACCACGCCGCCGTAGCACCGCTGGTGGAAGTGGAGGATGGTCTCTTTTCGCTGGAGCTGTTCCACGGCCCGACGCTCGCCTTCAAGGACATGGCCATGCAGATGCTTGGCCGCCTCTTCGAACATGTACTGAAACAGCGCAACCACCATGTGACCATTGTCGGTGCCACATCGGGCGATACAGGATCCGCCGCCATCGAGGCCTTCCGTGGCCGGGAACATGTGTCCATCGTCATTCTCCATCCCCATGGCCGGACGTCGGAAGTCCAGCGCCGCCAGATGACCACAGTGCTGGAGGACAACGTCCTCAACATCGCCGTGGAAGGCGACTTTGATGACTGTCAGGACATGGTCAAAGCCATGTTCGCCGATGAATCCTTCCGTACGGACTGCGCCCTCTCCGCCGTCAACTCCATCAACTGGGCCCGCATTGCAGCCCAGATTCCCTATTATGTCCGCTCCGCCCTCGCTCTTGGTGGGCCGGACCGCCCGGTTTCCTTCGCCGTGCCAACCGGCAACTTCGGCAACATCCTGGCCGCCTGGGTGGCCAGCCAGATGGGGCTGCCTGTCGATCATCTCTGTGTCGGCTCCAACCGGAACGACATCCTGACCCGCTTCCTTCTGAACAACGACATGACGAAGCGGCAGGTGGAGCCGAGCCTCTCCCCCTCCATGGACATTCAGGTTTCGTCCAACTTCGAGCGTCTGCTGTTCGAGATGCTGGGCCGTGATCCCAACCGCTGCCGTGCCATCATGGAAGAATTCCGGCAGACGGGCTGCATGGCCGTGCCACATGACGCCTGGGAGCAGATCCGGGAAACTTTCCACGGCGTTGCCCTGAGTGACGAGCAGACGACCGCCACGATGAAGGCACTTTACGCTGAAAGCCATTATCTGGCAGACCCTCACTCCGCCATCGGCTTGGCAGCGGGGCGGCGCTTCCGTGAAGCAGGCGTGCCGATGGTGGCCGCCGCCACGGCCCACCCGGCCAAGTTCCCCGATGCCGTAAAGAAAGCAACCGGCATCCATCCGGAGTTGCCGCCGCATCTGGCAGACCTCTTCTCCCGCAAGGAACGTTATGAGGTTCTTCCCAACGACCTCGAAAAGGTCAAAGCGGCTGTCCGGGCGCATCGCGGACGCTGAGTCCTGCGCTGGCTGCTACACATGGGCAAAAGGGGATGGCCCTGTCAGGCTGTCCCCTTTTCCGTCTGCCCCGTGAAAAACGGGGGGACTGGAAAAAGACTCCCGGCACCCCATATTGCAAACACTTTCCGCTTCTTCTCACATCATGGACACGCAGAACTGCATGAGCGAACAGATCAGACGTACGACTCTTGAAAATGGCCTCAACATCGTGACGGAACGGATGGAGCGTGTCGAAACCGTCTCGTTCGGAGCCTATGTGGCTGCTGGCACCCGCCATGAAAGCGAAGCCACCAATGGAGCAGCCCATTTTCTCGAGCATATGGCCTTCAAAGGAACAGGGCGTCGTTCTGCCATCCGCATTGCCGAGGAAATCGAAAATGTGGGCGGTTATCTCAACGCCTACACGGCCAGGGAGAATACAGCCTATTACGTCAAGCTGCTGAAGGATGATCTGCCCCTTGGCGTGGACCTCATCGGCGACATCCTCACCCACAGCACCTTTCTGCCAGAAGAAGTGGAGCGGGAACGTGGTGTCATCCTTCAGGAAATCGGTCAGGCGAATGATACGCCTGATGACATCGTCTTTGACCATTTCCAGGAATGTGCCTACCCCGATCAGCCCATGGGCCGCCCCATCCTTGGCACGGAAGATGGCATCGCCAGCATGAGCCGGGAGACGCTCATGGCCTACATGCATGAGCATTACAGCACGCAGAACATGGTCATCGCCGCAGCGGGCAATCTCCACCATGATGAGGTTGTCGACCTCGTCCGTACCCATTTTGCCGACCTGCCCACGCACACGCCACCACAGGCCGTACCGGGCCGGTATGTCGGCGGGATGAAGCAGACGGACCGCAAGCTGGACCAGGTCCACCTCCTGCTGGGTTTCCCCGCCCCCGGCTATCGGGAAAAAGGCTATTACAGTGCCATGATCCTCTCCACCCTGCTGGGAGGTGGCATGTCGTCCCGTCTGTTCCAGGAAATCCGGGAGCGGCGCGGGCTCGTCTACAGCGTCTACACCTTTGCCAGCCCCTTTGCGGACAGCGGCATGTTCGGCCTCTATGCCGGGACCGGGCCAGACAAGACGGACGAACTGATTCCTGCCGCCCTGACTGAGCTCAGCACCCTCCAGAAGGGAATCAGCAAGGAAGAACTGGACCGTGCCCGCACGCAGCTCAAGGCCTCGCTGCTCATGTCGCTGGAGAGCACAGGCAGCCGCTGTGCCCAGATCGCCCGCCAGATCCAGGTCCATGACCGCATCATTCCCACCAGCGACATGATCCGCAAGATCGATGCCGTAACGGAAGAGGACGTCCTGGCCATGGCCCGGACCATCTTCAACGGGGCTCCGACGCTGACCACCATGGGACCAGCCCGCAACATCCCCGGGCCAGATGCCATCCACACCGCACTGAAATCCGCATGACCGATCTGCTCCCCCATCTTGAGGCCGCCCTGAAGTTTGCCCGCCAGCACGGTGCCGACCATGCCGATGCGGTCATGCTCCGTGGCCGGAGCCGCTCCGCCATGATCCGGCAGGGTCAGGCGGAAGGCCTCCGCCATGCGGAGAGCCTGTCCCTCGGGCTGCGTGTCTTCCATCAGGGCCGTGTGGCCACGGTCTCCGGCAATGACGTAACGCCGGAAGCCCTCTCACAGCTTGCAGAACGGGCCTGTGCCATGGCCAGGGTCGTTCCTCCATCCCCTGATGACGGTCTGGCAGACGAACCGCTCATGCCTGTTCCTGCCAGCACGATTGCAAAGCTCGACCTGCTCGACCCCTCTGGCACGCCGGATACGCCGGCCCTGCTGGACAGAGCCCGTGAGATGGAAGACGCAGCCCTCTCACATGCAGGCATCACCAACAGCAGTGGTGCCTCAACCAGCACGACCCTTCAGGACATCGCCCTGGCCACCAGTGCCGGCTTTGCCGGCCAGTATCAGCGCAGCGGCCACAGCTGTGGCGTCAGCGTCCTGGCGGGAACAGGAACAGGGATGCAACGGGATTATGCCCTGCACAGTGCCGTGCATCAGACCGACCTAGAAAATCCTGCCCGGCTGGGCCATGAGGCGGCCCGCCGTGCCCTTGCCCGGCTGAACCCTACCCGCCCCAGAACGGGCCTCTATCCGGTCCTGTTCGACCCCCGCGTGTCCGGCTCCCTGCTGGGGCATCTCGCTGGGGCGATCAATGGATCCGCCATCGTGCAGGGGACTTCCTTCCTCAAGGACAGGCTGGATGAAGCGGTATTTGGGTCTGGCGTCACCATCACCGATGACCCGACCCTGCCCCGTCTTGCCGGTTCCCGCCCCTTTGATGGTGAGGGCACGGCCTGCCTGCCGCTGGACCTTGTGAAAGACGGGCAGCTTCGCCACTGGCTGCTGGACAGCCGCTGTGCCCGCAGGCTGGGTCTGCCCGCCAGCAATGGCCGGGCCAACCGGACCAGCGGGGGCAATGTCCACCCCGGTCCGTCCAACCTGTTCCTTCATGCGGGCACCCACTCCCCTGAAGAACTGAGACGTGATATCAGGGAGGGTGTGCTCATCACCGAACTGATGGGCAACGCCATCAACATGCTGACAGGCGATTACAGCCGGGGCGGTTCAGGCTTCATGATCCGCAATGGCGAGATTGCCGAGCCTGTATCAGGCATCACGGTGGCAGGTAATCTGCTTGACATGTTTGCGCGGCTCATCCCCGCCAATGACCTCAACCTGATGACGGGCCATCACGCCCCAACCATCCGTATTGACCAGATGAGTCTTGCTGGAGACTGACCAGATTATGCGTATTCGTCTTTTCCCCCTCGCAGCGGCAGCCCTGTGCCTGCCACTCTTTGCCCTTGCTCCGGCTGCCGATGCCAGAGCTGGCATGGGGTCTTCCCTGGGCAGCCGGGGCTCCCGCACCTATAGCCCCCCGCCCCGCACCAGCCTCACCCCCAACTGGACCCGGCCCATGGACCGCAGCATGACGCCCCGCACGCCGTCCTATGCCTCTCCGGCACCGGAGAGCGGCTTCAGTCGGCCAAACTTCGGCAACAGCATGCGACCACCCTTTGCCATGCGGCACCCCTTTCTGACCGGGCTGGCTGGTGGCTTCCTTGGGGCCGGGCTGTTCGGAATGCTGAGCGGGCATGGCTTCTTCAGCGGTTTCAGCGGGGGCGGTGGGTCCTTCTTCGGCTTCCTCATTCAGGTGCTGGTCGTTGCCTTCATCATCAATTTCCTCATCAAACTCTGGCGGAAACGGTCTTCCAACAACACCATGTCCAGCAATGCAGGTGGCTCTGGCCTGTTTGGTGCAGCCGGTGGCGCTTCCTCCCCCTTCACCAGCCAGCCGCAGCAGGCTCCTTCGCAGGGCGTGACCCTGACGCCTGATGATTACAGCACCTTCCAGCAGTTGCTGATAAACGTACAGGCTGCCTGGAGCGCACAGGACATGATGTCCCTCCAGCGCATGGCGACGCCTGAAATGGTCAGTTACTTCAACAACCAGCTTTCCGAGCTGACAAGCCGTGGTGCCCGCAACATCGTCTCTGATATCCAGTTCCTGCGGGGTGACCTTGCCGAAGCCTGGCGGGAAGGCACAATCACCTACGCCACCGTGGCCCTGCAATATTCCGCCATTGATGTCACGACCGACAGCATGGGCAATGTTCTGGACGGCAGCAAAACCGAACGCCAGACCATCACGGAACTCTGGACCTTCCTCCGTGCCGATGGCCGGGGTAACTGGATCCTCTCCGCCATCCAGCAGGCCGGGTGACCACTCCCCTGGGCGAGAGGCAGCCACCCTGCCTCTCAGCCGCCCTCACCTGAATGAAAAAACCCCGCTTGCCTGAACCTTTCATGGACAGGCAGGCGGGGTTTTTCTTTCCCATCTACGAGAAGACGTTACAGTCGGTACAAAGCCACCACGAACAGGGCCAGCGTGAAAAAGGAAAGCCCGAGAACGATGCCGAAGAGACGGCCCTGGCGGCGGGAAGGAGTGTTATGATCGCTCATGCCAGAAGAACCCTGTCAATCAGAAGGCCACAGAAGAGGAAGAACAGATAGGCCAGTGAATAGCGAAACGCATGACGGGCCGGTTTATCTTTCGTCAGGCTGTTCCCCTTCTCATCCTGTCTGTCGAACAGGACCCGCAGGCCGTAATAGATGAAACCGAGGTCCAGCAGGCTGGCACAGACCGTGTAGAACCAGCCACACTGCCCTGCCACGCTCGGCACGAGAGACACGGCCCCCAGAATGAAAGTGTAGATGACGATCTGCCAGCGTGTATGGCGTGCGCCCTTCACGACCGGCAGCATGGGGATGCCCGCACTCTCGTAATCCTTGCACGCATAAAGGGAGAGCGACCAGAAATGCGGAGGCGTCCACAGAAAGACGATGGCGAACATCACCACCGGCAGCACGTCCAGCGATCCCATCGTCGCTGCCCAACCGATCATGGGGGGAAAAGCTCCGGCTGCACCGCCAATCACGATGTTCTGCGGCGTGCTGCGCTTGAGCCACATGGTGTAGATCACACCATAAAAAAAGATGGAAAAAGCCAGAATCCCTGCCGCCAGCAGGTTGGTCGCCAACCAGAGCAGCACAACGGAGGCTACCGACAGCACAACCGCATAAACCAACGCACTCGTTGGTTCGACCCGCCCTCCGGGAACAGGACGAACGCGGGTCCGCTTCATGATCGCATCAATGTCACGATCATACCACATGTTGATGGCACCCGCCGCACCGGCCCCGATGCAGATGCAGGCAATGATGACCAGCCCGACAGGTACGGACGGCCATTTCGGCGCTACAGCCATGCCCGCCAACCCGGTGAAGACCACAAGTGAAATCACTCGTGGTTTGAGCAGCGCCACCCAATCTTGCAGAGCCGTATCACCAGCATGTCCCTCGACACGCAGCGCCCCCAGAAAACGGGCCAGTGGAGAGGCCGAAAGACCGGATGATGCCTGCATGGAAAAACACCTTACTCTTCAGGAAAAAGCCCCATTGTCCCCTGGGTCCGCTCTACCAGCAGGCCATACCAGACCATTCCGGCAGACAGGGCGAACATGAGCAGACTGCAGCCCATCAACAGCACGGCAGGCACGATCAACTGCGGCAGAATGGAACAGAGCGCCCCGACAAACGTGATGAAAGCATGAATCATGCCAAAAATGGAAAAAGATCGCCCCCACCGTGCCAGTCTGGCCCCGCACCAGCCATAGAAAGCTGCACTGAGAGCAAGAAGGCTGCCGAACATCACAAGCTGATGCCCTGCCGCCCCCAGAACGAAGGCCCCCGGCGGCACCCCCTGTATGCCCCAGACTGGTTCGGTCAGCATGGCGGCCCAGCCAGCAAGCAGCAATACAAGCCCACCGGAAGCCCAGGCCGCCACTGGCCCCGATGGCAGGGCAGTACGCCATATATCCCTGGCAAAGGCTACGAGAAGAACCAGACAGGGAACCCCTAGCCCGATGCTCAATCCAGCACTGTAAACCGATGACGGAAACCCGCCGAAGAGATGGTCAGCCCAGAGCAGAACAGGCACCACACCCATGACGCCAAACGCATGGGGAGCACAGCGGGGTACCCACCCCTGCTTCTTCTGCCCGGGCAGAAGAGCAGCCATGATGATGCCAAGCGAAGGCACGCTCAGCAGGGTCATTTCCACACTGCCACGCAGAACCGTCAGAAGGGCTTCAGGCCCGGCACCAGCCAGACCACTCCGCAGCAGAAAAGCCAGCAGAACGGGAGCGATGATGAGCACAGACAGAGCATTGGCCAGAAACGCCCAGACCAGCGGCGGACAATCACGGAAGGGGATGGACCGCATCTCCAGAACCGTGGCCAGCACATTGAAAGCCAGCGCCAGCACGCCAATGCTCCAGAGAGCCAGCCCGACAAACGGCATGACCGGCAGCAGAAAGGCACCTACAGCCAGCACGCCAAAACCGGTACGGACCGCAAACGGCAGAGCCATGCCCTCGCCTTTCAGCAGGTCCGGCAGGAACCAGCGGGCCATCCCGCCCAGAAAAGCCGGGCATACAACATAAAATGTCATCAGCACGGCATGGGACACAACGACACCAGGAGACGGATGCACATGCAGGAAAGGCAACCCCATGGCGCCCCCCAACATGCCAGCAAACAACGCCAGCAGAAAAAACGCCCCACCGCTTCTCCCATGACGGGATGAAGATACTGTCTGAAATAACGGCCTTGAAGTCACTCTATTCCGCCAGCCTGTTGCCACCATGAAACATCTGCCTTGCTCGAAGGCAGATGGATTTCCCCTACTTAGTCTTCTCAGGCGGCAATGTCACGAGGGTGAACAGACCCGCCGGAGGGACGGGCACGATGGTCGCCCGGGCCATATCCTCCGGTGGAAGCAGGGATTCAATGGCAAAATCAGGATGCCAGCCCAGCGCACGGGAGGCCCGGGCCATGACCTTCTCCACCTTCAGCCGAAGGCCCCCACGGGCAAGGAAATGGTTGACAAAAAGGATGTGTCCCCCCGGTTTCACCACCCTCTTCAACTCTGCCAGAAGCAGGTCCGGATGAGGCACGACAGAGGCCACGAACATGCCGACGGCGATATCAAAGCTGTTATCGGCAAAGGTGGTATGTTCGGCGTCCATCACCATAAGTTCATCAACATTACGGAGACCTTCCCTCTTCACACGCTCCCGGGCAAGGGCCAGCATGTCTTCCGAGAGGTCGATTCCTGTAATGCGTTTGTCGGACCTGTAGGAAGGAAGGGCCAGCCCGGTTCCAACTCCCACCTCCAGCACACGCGTGCCCGGAAGCGCATTGACAGCCGCCACGGCCCGCCGTCGCCCGAAAGCAGATACACCGCCAAAAACCTTGTCGTACATGCGGGCCCAACGGCGATAGGCATCACGTACGCTGTCAGCATCGAGGGAAGAACGGGGTTTAAGGGAAGACACCATGAAAATGCAGCCTCAACTGTCTGCCCCCAACAAAGCGGGGAGCATTATCGCTACTGATACCGATCAGTCCGCCCCTTTCTTGCCCCCCAACGCCCTTGGCTGACAAGGTATTCTGACGATATTATGCGAAAAAATTTGGTCTACCTGTCCAGAACAGAACCAGAACTCATGACTGGATCACACGATGAAGCATCTCGATCTCATATTGGCCCTTCTCTGCCTGTTTTTCTGGGTGGCCCTTTATGTTGTCTATTACCATGAAAGACTGTTTCCATGGCTCATCAACAGGTTCAGCCGGGACAGACCATCCAGGGACCTGAAGGTGGAAAATGGATATTTCTCTGATGGCGTACCCATTCCATTCCGGGACAATCTCTATCCTTCCGACCCTGAAAAAGATGCCAGGGCAGAGGACGGCTCCACATCACCGGAAGAGCCTCCCCACGAGACCGTAACACGGAAAACGGACCAGACACCAAACAGGTGAAAGGCCTGACCATAGGGCCAGGCCGCTTCCATGTTTCCTTTCAGGAAAGACGGGCCTCGATGCAGTCCCAGATCATCCCGGCACTGTTGATGCCATCAAAACGGTCCAGTTCCTGTAGGCCCGTCGGGGAGGTGACGTTGATCTCCGTCAGCCAGTTCCCGATCACGTCAATCCCCGTGAAAATGAGGCCATGTTCCTTCAGGTACGGACCAATGGTCCGGCAGATTTCCATGTCACGGTCCGTCAGTTCCACACGCTCGGCACGGCCGCCGACATGCATGTTGGACCGGGCATCACCCTGCGCAGGAACACGGTTGATTGCCCCGATCGGCTCGCCATCCACAAGGATGATGCGCTTGTCCCCCAGCCGCACGGCAGGCTCATAACGCTGCACCATCAGCGGTTCACGGGAGCGGGAGAAGTGCATCTCCAGCAGGGAGGAGAAATTCTCGTCATCCTCCTTCACCCGGAAGATGCCCGCTCCGCCATTGCCATAAAGCGGCTTCAGGATGATGTCCCTGTGCTTCTGCCGGAAAGCGGCAATCGCCTCCCGGTCCCACGTCACCAGCGTTGGCGGCATGAGTTGGGGAAAATGCGTGACCAGCAGCTTCTCCGGTGCATTGCGTACGGATACCGGATCATTCACCACGAGGGCCTGCCCCTCGCCCGTGCCATGAACATGCTCCAGCATGTGGGTGGCCGTGATGTAGCCCATGTCGAAAGGCGGGTCCTGCCGCATGAGCACGACATCACATGAGCCGATGTCCAGAACCTCCTCCGGGCCAAAGGCAGCATGATCGCCTTTCTTCCGCTGTACGGTCACCCTGCGGCTCCGGGCCTGAAGACGGCCTGCCGTGCCCTTTCCTTCCAGCAGGGACAGGGTGGTGGGGTGATAGACATGCAGCTCGTGCCCACGACGCTGGGCTTCCAGCATCAGGGCAAAGGTGGAATCACCATCGATGTTGATATCTTCCAGCGGGTCCATCTGCACGGCAACACGCCGCCGGGAGGAAGAGGACTGGACCATAAGAATAACTCCGCAAAAGCAGTTCAGGACCGAACGGTTTCTTTCAGGCCCCCACCATATCAGGCCGGGTCTGGATAGGCGATGGACAGCACTTCCACAAGGACAGGGCCGGATGGTGTCTGCATGGTGACCTCGTCATGCACGGCAGCTTTCATGAGAGCACGGGCCACCGGAGCCTGCAGGCTGACCTCCCCATGCTCCAGCCGGGACTCATCCACGCCAAGGATCGTCACGGTATAATGACGGTCCTCCTCATCCGCATAGCAGACTGTGGCGCCGAAGAAGACACGGTTCCGGTTGGTCTGGGCTGCCGGGTCCACAATCACGGCCTGATCCAGCCGTTTCGTCAGGAACCGGATGCGCCGGTCGATCTCCCGCAGGCGGCGTTTGCCATACTGGTAGTCCGCATTCTCCGAACGGTCGCCATTACTCGCCGCCCATGAGACGACCTCCACGACCTGCGGCCGCTCCTTCTGGGTCAGCTCTTTCAGCTCAGCCCGCATCCGGGCCGCACCCTGTGGGGAAAGATAACGGTGCAGGGCAATCTTCTCGGCGGCCATGCGGCGTCAGCCTTCCGCCGGACGACGTGAGACATCAGCACGGAAGCGGATCATGCCACCAAGGCTCTGCCCCGGTGCCAGCACATGCACGCCACGCCCGGCGATCTCCGGCCTGTTGAGGGCATCCGTCATGCTCGTGACCGGCTCGATGGCCACATAGCCCTCCTCCGGCTGGGAGAAGACCACCAGATGCGAGAAAATCCGGTCCGCCTCCACCGTCAGGTCTGGCAGACCCCCGGGCTGCTCCAGCCGAGCCTGACCGGCAAACCCGGCAAACCCGTTATCCAGCTTCAGCTCCCCAAGGGCCTGCCCTTTCGAAAAATCCCACTCACCTTCGCAGGATTTTTTTTCGGTCGGCAGGCCGTGACCGTCCGTCAGCCAGACCGAGTCGGCTGCGAATTTCAGGCGGGATTTGGCCTCTGAATGGAAGAAAGGATGGAACCCCAGACCGACCGGCTGATCGACCGTATCGCTGTTCCGGATCACGATGGAGACATGCAGCCCGTCCGCCCGCAGCTCGTAGGACATGACGGCCCGATAGGCATAGGGCCATTCCCCCCGACCGGCTTCATCATCAGAAGGCGTGTGATCGAAAGTCAGGATGGCGTGACTGTCCGTTCTGTGCGCCACCTGCCATTCATGCTCCCAGCCATTGCCATGGATGGGATGCGGGCAGCCCTCCATGTTGGGGACAAGCCTGTGCTCCTCTCCCCCGAAGGCAAAATGGCCGTCTGCAATCCTGTTGACATAGGGCAGCAGAGGATAGGCCCCCACGGCCACGCCCTTCTGGTTCCGCAGGGCCGGATTGGCGACCGGACGGAGCATGTCATGCCCCTGCACCTGCCACTGGCCAAGGGCAGCCCCCGTCTCCGGCAGGATGGTCAGGCTCTGCCCGTCTCTCTTGAGTTCCAGCATGGTCAGTCCTTCTTTTTCCGTCTGGTCGTCTTGCGTTGTCTGGCCTGCGAAGCTGCCGGGGCCGGAGCAATGAGGCCAATGTCGCTGGCCTCCCGCCGGTGAATCTCGTCCCGCAGGGCGGCGGCCTGTTCAAAGTCCAGCTCAGCTGCTGCTTCACGCATTTTCTTGCGCAGATCGTCAATGGTGAGCTGTGGATCAGACTCCGGCGGGGCTTCCTTGCCCGCCAGCTCTTCCTGAAAGAGCGTGTCGCTGATGCGGCTGCGGACCGTCTGCGGCGTGATGCCGTGCGCCTCGTTCCAGGCCATCTGCTTTTCCCGGCGGCGGGCCGTTTCCTCGATGGCGTAACGCAGGCTGTCCGTCTCCTTGTCCGCATAGAGCAGGACACGGCCATTCACGTTGCGAGCGGCTCGGCCGATCGTCTGCACAAGAGAGGTGCGGGACCGCAGGAAGCCTTCCTTGTCCGCATCGAGAATCGCCACAAGGGCACATTCGGGAATATCCAGCCCTTCCCGCAGCAGGTTGATGCCCACAAGAACATCAAAGGCCCCCAGCCGCAGGTCCCGGATGATCTCCATGCGCTCCAGCGTATCAATGTCGGAATGGAGATACCGCACTTTCACGCCATGTTCGGAAAGATATTCCGTCAGGTCCTCAGCCATGCGCTTGGTCAGGGTCGTGACGAGGACACGGCCATTCTCGGCAATGGTCGCCCTGGCCTCATGCAGCAGGTCGTCCACCTGCCCTTCCACGGGTCGGATGATGGTGATGGGGTCTGTCAGGCCGGTCGGACGGATGATCTGCTCGGCAAACACGCCTTCCGTCTGTTCCATCTCCCACGGCCCCGGCGTGGCGGACACGAAGATGCTCTGCGGCCGGAAGGCATCCCACTCCGAAAAAGACAGGGGCCGGTTATCCAGACAGGAGGGAAGACGGAACCCGAAATCTGCCAGCGTTTCCTTGCGGGCACGGTCCCCCCGTTCCATCCCGCCAATCTGGGGCACACCGACATGGCTTTCATCCACGATCAGCAGGGCATCTTCCGGCAGATACTCAAAGAGGGTTGGCGGCGGATCACCGGGACGGCGACCTGAAAGATAGCGGGAGTAGTTCTCAATTCCCTTGCAGACGCCTGTCGTTTCCAGCATTTCCAGATCAAAATTGGTCCGTTGAAGGATGCGTTCTTCCTCCAGCGGCTTTCCCTTGTCCCTGAAATACTGGATGCGGTCCTGCAGTTCATCCTTGATGCTGACCATCGCCTGATTGAGCGTGGGGCGGGGCGTCACATAATGGGAGCTGGCATAGAGGCTGACCTCTTCCAGATCAGCCGTCTTCTCCCCCGTCAGCGGGTCGAATTCGGTGATGCTTTCCACCTCATCCCCGAAGAGCATGACACGCCACGCCCTGTCCTCGTTCTGGATGGGGAAAATGTCCACCTGCTCCCCCCGCACCCGGAATGACCCACGCTCGAAGGCCAGATCATTCCGCTGGTATTGCAGCTCCACCAGATGGCGGATCAGGTCGTCCCGATCGATGATCTCCCCCGGCACGAGGCGGATTTTCATGCGGGCATAGGATTCGGGCGAGCCGATACCATAAATGCAGGACACGGAGGCCACGATGATGACATCGTTCCTTTCCAGCAGGGCCTGCGTGGCAGCATGGCGCATCCGGTCTATGCGCTCGTTGCGCTGGCTGTCCTTCTCGATGAAGGTATCCGAGCGGGGCACATAGGCTTCCGGCTGATAGTAATCATAGTAGGAAACGAAATATTCCACCGCATTGTCGGGGAAGAACTGTTTCATCTCACTATAGAGCTGGGCCGCCAAGGTCTTGTTGGGAGCCATGATGAGCGTGGGCCGCTGCGCCGCCTCGATCACCTTGGCCATGGTGAAGGTCTTGCCCGACCCTGTCACACCCATCAGCACCTGATCCCGCTCCCCGGCCTGCAACCCGTCCAGCAGGGCGGCAATCGCCTGCGGCTGGTCCCCGGAGGGTTCGTAATCGGACTTCACGACAAACCGGTTGGTCTTCGGTTTGGCGGGCTGTTTTTCAGGGAAAAAATCCGTCTGACGGGGCGCGACCGGTTTTTTCTTTTTGCGGGACGACGAAGAAACTGCCATGGCCCCTAGATGGGAGCATGTTCCTGCCACCACAAGATGCCTCTGACGGAATAAATGGAGCCACCCGTTTCCGGCTGTTCATTCCTCATAAAAAGACTGGCAGTTTTTACAGGGTCGTTTACCATCACACCGCCTCTTCACTGCCCAATGAGGCTCCACTTCCACAAAAAGGTCAGAACCTTATGGATATCGAACAGATCGAGCAGAGCTACACGCAGTTCCGCAACACGGCGCAGCAGGCCTTCCAGCTGATTGACCGGCTGATCGGCCAGATGCAGGATGCCTCGCAGAATGGCAACACACAGGCCGGGGAATGGGCTGCGAGCCTCCAGCAGATTTCCTCCATCTTCCAGAATGGCCAGGGCCATGCCGGAGACCTCGTCGGCCAGCTGGCCGGTCTGGTGAGCCATCTCGGCGAGAAAAACGGGGGCGAAAGCTCCGGTGAGCAGAGCAGCGGCTTCGCCAGCTTCGGCAAGGCCCTCCAGCAGGACGTGATCCAGGAAATCGGCGGCAACCTGCTGAGCAAATTCTTCCGCTGACAGTTCCCTGCCCACCCTGACAGGCAAGGCCGGACCGGTAGGCTCACCCGTCCGGCCTTTCCTTCATCTGGTGGGCTGGACCTGCGCCTTCCGCAGGGCGTCCTTCTGCCGGGCCGCCAGAACATCCACATTGAAATCCTGCGTCAGCTCCATGAAGAGCCGGTGCCAGTTCACCCGTGCTCCCAGCCGCAGGAAGGCACTGCCCAGCCCGATGGCCGAGCGGTCCAGCATGACGAATTCCCGTGGCAGAGTGATGCCGCCCGTGCGCTTCAGCCCGTCATAGACATGCTCCAGCACCCGGCGGGCCTCCTGCGGGTTGTTGCTCTCTTCCACGTTGCAGATTTCATCCGTCATGAGAGGACGATAGAAGAAGCGTGCCCACTCATTGAGCACGGCGGCCCGCTCCCGTGAAATGTCCCTGAAGCCCCAGTCATGATAGGCCTCGTAGGCCCGTTCCTCATCGCCATCCCGCAGGGCATCGAAGAGAGACAGGACACCACCGACAAACCGGGGCGAGAAAATGCGTACGGAACCGAAATCCAGCAGATTCAGCCCACCATCCTGCCGCACGGTGAAATTGCCCATATGCGGGTCACCATGCACGACGCCATAATGATAGACGGGCCTGTACCAGGCCTTGAACAGCGCAACCGCAATGGCGTTGCGCTCTTCCTGCGGGAGCTGTTCCTCCAGCACGGCCTTCATGGAGCGGCCCCCCACCCAGTCCATCGTCAGCAGCCGTTCCGTGACCAGCCCGGGTACGGGAGCAGGCACGGTAACTTCCGGCACGTCCGCCAGCATGAGCCTGTAGAGCCGCAGGTGGCTGGCCTCCCGTGTGTAGTCCAGCTCTTCCCGCATCCGTTCGGCCAGTTCGGCATAGACCTCATCCTGCCGGATGGCATTGCCCACGAGGCTGAACACGCCCAGACCCCGCTTCAGCTGCCGGAGGTCCTGCTCCATGGCTCCCGCCATGCCGGGATATTGCAGCTTGCAGGCCACCTCCCGCCCGTCGGCCAGAGCCGCACGATGCACCTGCCCCAGTGACGCCGCCGCCACGGCCTCATGGCTGAAAGACCGGAAGCGGGATTCCCACCCCGCCCCCAGCTCGGCCCTCATCCGCCGCTGGACGAAGTTCCATCCCATTGGCGGCGCATTGGCCTGGAGATGGGCCAGCTCCTCGGCATAGTCATCAGGCAGGGCACCGGGAATGGTCGAGAGAAGCTGGGCAGCCTTCATCATCGGGCCTTTCAGGTTGCCCAGAACGGCCCGCAGCTCCTCCGCATGGCTGGTCGTGTTGCTCCGCAGGCCCAGCTTGTGCCCGGCCATGCGGGCCGCAACACCCCCCACCATGCTGGAGGCCCGGAACATGCGCTGCATGTTATCGACAAAGCCCGTCCTGTCGATGTCACGTTCACGTGCCATGATCTCAACCCTTACCTGTTGCCCTGTCAGGCAGTGTGCCAGCCTGCATGGCGTGCAGGCCGGCTTTCATCCTCATGCAGCCGGTTCAACCTCAAGCTGGTCGATCAGCCCGGAAATGACATCCAGACCACGGTTCCAGAAGGACGGATCACCGGCATTCAGCCCGAACGGTGCGAGCAGCTCCTGATGGCGCAACGTGCCACCAGCGGCAAGCATCTCCTTGTATTTTTCCGCAAAGCCTGCCGGGCTGTCCTGATACACGCCATAAAGCGCATTCACCAGACAGTCGCCAAAGGCATAGGCGTACACGTAGAAGGGCGAGTGGATGAAATGCGGAATGTATGACCAGTAGAGGTCATAATCCGGGGTGAAGCTGAAGGCCGGGCCAAGGCTGCGTGTCTGCACGTCCCGCCAGATTTCACCAAGACGCTCGGCAGGGATTTCGCCCCTGCGGCGTTCATCATGCACCTGCACCTCGAACTGGTAGAAGGCGATCTGCCGCACGACCGTGTTCAGCATGTCCTCCACCTTGGAGGCCAGCAGATGATGACGGCGTTTCGGATCACTCTCCGCATCCAGCAGGGACTGGAAGGTCAGCATCTCCCCGAAGACAGAGGCCGTCTCGGCCAGCGTCAGCGGCGTGTCGGAACGGAGATAGCCCTGCTTCTTCCCGGCCAGCATCTGATGGATGCCGTGCCCCATCTCATGGGCCAGCGTCATGACGTCACGGGGACGGCCATGATAGTTCATCAGCAGGTAAGGATGCACGGAGGGCACGACCGGATGGGCAAACGCCCCGGAAGACTTGCCCGGTACGGCTGCCGCATCGATCCACGGGCTGTTGAGGAACGTGCTGGCATGGCGGCCCATCTCCTCATCAAAATCCTGATAGGCACGCTGGACGATCGCCTTGCCCTCATCCCAGCTCAGCCGCCTGTCCTGCACATCGGGCAGCGGGGCATTGCGGTCCCAGTGTTCCAGCTTGTCCAGCCCCAGCCAGCGGGCCTTCATGCCGTAATAACGGTGGGAGAGACGGGAGAAGGACGACTGCACGGCATCCACCAGCGCATCCACCACCTCGTCTTCCACCATGTTCGCCCGGTTGCGACTGCTGACAGGCCGGGGGTAACCCCGCATGGTATCAATCGTGGCCTTGTCCTTGGCCAGCGTGTTGGTGATGCCCACCAGCAGCTTGTTGTTGGCTGCCAGCGTGGCACTGATGGCCCTGGCCGCCCCTTCCCGCTTTTTCCGGTCGCTGTCCGTCATGTAATTGAACACGTCGCCCAGCGGCTGCTCTTTCCCCTCGAAGGAGACCATCAGCCCGGCCATGGTCTCGTCAAACAGCCGCACCCACGCATTCCGGCCAGAGACGGCCATGTCCATCAGAACACGCTCAACCTCATCGGAAAGCTGATAGGGGCGGAAGACCCGCAGGTCCCGCAGATAAGGCTTCCATGAGGCCAGCTCCGCATTCTCGCTGAAGCCTTTTTCAAGGGCTGCATCATCCAGCCGGTTCAGCTCCAGCGGGAAGAACAGCAGGAAAGCTGAAATGGCGGTCAGACGTTCCCGCACGCTCTGGGCGAAACGGCCACAGGCAGGGTCGGTCGTGTGGGCTGCAAAGAGAAGCTGGGAATAGGAACCGATCTTCCCCAGCCCTTCCTCGATCACCTCATAACCCTGGAGGGCATGGGCCAGATCGGCCGGAGAGGCCTTGCCCAGCGTACCCTTCCAGCGGCTTTCAAATGTCCGGGCCTCATGGTCCAGCCGGACGAAATCCGATTCAATGGCCGGGTCCTCCGGGGAGGCATAGAGGTCGGAAAGGTCCCAGCGGGGGGCAGCCACGGGCGCAGCCGCCTCACCTTCCGGGGCGGAAACCTGCCTGCCTTCCGGCAGACGGGCAAAGGAGCGTGTCTTGAGAAATGATGTCATCATCCCTGCAGACTAGCCAAGCGAGGAGGCTGTGAAAACTCTCTTTTCTGTCACGGTCCATCCTCCAGCCCCGCAGCCCTGCCCGGGTGGCCCCTGTCAGGCTGACAGGCTTCTGAGATCGGCCTCCTCATACCCGATGATGCGGGCATAATCCTTCGGCACGACATGCCAGAATTTCGGCAGAACCTCCTCCCAGTGGTGAAGAAGATCCGCCGCATAGGCACTGCCCGTCTCACGCTCGTGCCGCTCCACGAGGCCCCGCAGCTCATCTTTCCACCGTCTGGCCGTCACGGGCTGGCACATGACCGTGTCGTGATTCACCCGTTTCGGGAAATCGCCATCACGGTCCAGCACATAGGCCGTACCACCCGTGAAGCCTGCCCCGAAATTGTCCCCGGCCTTGCCCAGAACAGCGACCGTACCGCCTGTCATGTATTCGCAGCCATTGGAGCCACAGCCTTCCACCACGGCCACGGCACCGGAGTTCCGCACGGCGAACCGTTCCCCGGCCTGCCCGGCGGCAAAGAGTGCTCCCGCCGTCGCACCATAAAGCACCGTGTTGCCGATGATGGAATTCTTCTCCGTGGCGCAGGGTGTCGCACTGCTGGGCCGCAGCACCAGAGTGGCCCCGGAGAGGCCCTTGCCGACATAATCGTTGGCATCACCTTCCACCTCGATGCGCAGCCCCTGTACGGCGAAAGCCCCAAGGGACTGACCGGCAGACCCACGCAGGGAGAGCGTCAGATGCCCTTCCGGCAGGCTGGCCATGCCGAAGCGACGGGTGATGAGGGATGACAGCCTCGTCCCCACCGCACGATGCGTGTTGCGGACGATATAGTGCAGATGCAGCTTCTCCCGCCGCTCGAACAGCGGCTGCGCATCAGCGATGATCTGTGCATCCAGCGTGTCCGGGACCTCATTGCGGCCCTCCAGCGTGCAGTGACGGGCAAAGCCACCCGTATCCGCCTGCACCAGCAGGGCGTTGAGGTCCAGATCATCCAGATAATCCGAGCCACGATAGACCTGATGGAGCAGGTCCGTCCGGCCGATGATCTCCTCAAGGGAGCGGTATCCCAGACGGGCCAGAATGTTGCGGACATCCTCGGCGATCAGCGTGAAAAGGTTGATGACCTTCTCCGGCGTGCCCTCGAACTTCTTCCGCAGCTCCTCATCCTGCACGCAGACACCGACAGGGCAGGTATTGGTATGGCACTGCCGCACCATGATGCAGCCCATCGCCACAAGAGCCGCCGTACCGATGCCGAACTCCTCGGCCCCCAGCATGGCGGCGATCACCACGTCACGCCCGGTCTTGATTCCACCATCAACGCGCAGCTTCAGCCGATGACGCAGACGGTTGAGCATCAGCACCTGATGGGTCTCGCTCAGCCCCATTTCCCACGGCAGGCCGGCATAATAGATGGAAGACTGGGCACTGGCCCCCGTCCCACCGGAATGGCCGGAGATCAGGATGGCATCAGCCTTGGCCTTGGCCACACCGGCGGCAATGGTCCCGATGCCCGTCCGGGCCACGAGCTTCACCGTCACGGTCGCCTCCGGATTGATCTGCTTGAGGTCGTAGATCAGCTGGGCAAGGTCCTCGATGGAATAGATGTCATGATGCGGCGGCGGCGAGATCAGCGTGACGCCCGGCGTGGCATGACGGAGACGGGCGATCAGCTCCGTGACCTTGAAGCCCGGAAGCTGGCCTCCCTCACCCGGCTTGGCCCCCTGTGCGACCTTGATCTCCAGCTCCCGGCAATTGTTGAGATATTCCGCCGTCACGCCGAAGCGGCCGGACGCCACCTGTTTGATGGCCGAGGACGCATTGTCCCCGTTGGGCCGTGGTGTGGCCCGGGCCGGGTCCTCGCCTCCCTCGCCGGAATCGGACTTCGCCCCGATGCGGTTCATGGCGATGGCCAGCGTCTCATGCGCTTCCGGACTCAGCGCACCGAGGGAGATGCCCGGGGCAACCAGCCTGCGGCGGATCTGGGTGATGCCTTCCACGTCATCCACGTCAATGGACCGTGCGCTGGAACGGAAATCCAGCAGATCACGCAGGGCGACCGGCTCCTGCGCCTCCAGAGCGTCCGCATAACGGCGGAAGAGCCTGTAGCTGCTGGCCTGCACCGCCGTCTGAAGCATGTGGACCGCACTGGCCGAAAAGGAGTGGGCCTCCCCACCCGGGCGGATCTTGTACCGCCCCCCGATGGGCAGCGGAGACACGTTGGCGGGCTGCCATGCCTGCCTGTGCGCCTTGATGACGTTCCGGGCGATACCGGGCAGGCCGATGCCCGAAATGCGGGACGCCATGCCGGGGAAGAACTCGGCCACAAGCGCACGGGAGAGGCCGATCGCCTCGAAATTGTACCCGCCACGATAGGCCGAGACGACCGAAATCCCCGCCTTGGACATGATCTTGAGCAGCCCCTTGTCCACGGCCTTGCGGTACTGCTCCATGGCCTGCCGCAGGGTCATCTTTCCGAACAGCCCCCGCTGGAGACGATCGGCAATGCTCTGCTGGGCCAGCCACGGATTGACCGTGGAGGCCCCCACTCCGACCATCACGGCGAGGCTGTGCACGTCCAGCACATCGGAGGCCCGGACATTCACGGAGGTGAAGGTCCGCAGGCTGTGATTGGTGAGATGGACATGCACGGCCGCCACGGCCAGCACCATGGGAACCGCCACGCGGTCCTCCGTGGCGTGTTCATCGGTCAGAAAGAGATGGGCACAGCCCCCCCGCACGGCATCCTCGGCCTTCTGGCATATCTGCGTCAGGGCCGCCCGCATCCCGTCCTCGCCCTCGGCCAGCGGGAAGGTACAGTCGATGACCTCACCCTGCCTGCCGCACATCTCCTGAAGACGGCTGAATTCGCCATTCGTCAGGATGGGGCTGGAAAGCTGGAGAAGCTGGCACTGGCCCGCTTCCTCGGCAAGGATGTTGCCCAGATTACCCAGCCTCGTCACCAGGCTCATGGCCCGTGTTTCCCGCAGGCTGTCGATCGGCGGATTCGTCACCTGGCTGAATCCCTGCCGGAAATAGTGGGACAGCCCCCGATAATGCCGGGACAGCACCTGAAGCGGCGTGTCATCCCCCATGGAGGCCAGAGCCTCGCTGCCATTCTCCACCATCGGCTGGAGCGTGGCCTCCATGTCCTCATAGGTCAGGTTGACGGCCAGCTGGCGACGGCGCAGCGTCTCCGCATCAATGCCGTCCGGTTCCGTCACCCGAGCCATCAGCGGCCCGACATCCTCGATGCCGTCCCTGATCCAGCTTTCATAATCCTGCCGGTTGATAAGCATGTCCAGCACGTCATCCGGCGTGTAGAAACGGGCTTCATCAAGGTCCAGCGCAAGGGTCTGCCCCGGCCCGAGCCGCCCACGCAGGGCGATGGCCTCATCCGGCACACGCACCATGCCCGTCTCGGACCCGACGATCAGCAGCCCGTCCTTCGTGATGCTGTAGCGCAGCGGCCGCAGACCGGCCCTGTCCAGACCGGCGATGATCCAGCGGCCATCCGTCCCGCACAGGGCCGCCGGACCGTCCCACGGCTCGATGACGGCATTGCAGTAGCGGTAAAATGCCTTGGCCCGGGCGGACAGGGAAGAATTCGCCCCCGCCGCTGCCGGGATCAGCAGGGCCTTGGCCGATGGTGCCGTCCGTCCAGCGAAGGTCAGAAGCTCGAAGACATTGTCCAGAGCGGCCGTGTCGGACCCCGCCACCTGCACGACCGGCTTGAGGGCCTCCATGTAGTCATCCAGCACCGGGCTGCTCAGCCGTGTCTCATGCGCCCGCATCCAGTTGACGTTGCCGGAGAGCGTGTTGATCTCCCCGTTATGGGCGATCTTGCGGAAAGGCTGGGCGAGCTTCCATTTCGGGAAGGTGTTGGTGGAATAACGCTGATGATAGATGGCAAAACGGGAGACAAACCGTTCATCCAGCAGGTCCGGGTAAAAATCCGTCAGGTTTTCCGCCAGAAACATGCCCTTGTAGATGAGGGAGCGGCAGGACAGGGAGCAGATGTACAGCTCCACCTGTGCCCGTGTCGCCTCCTGCTCGATCCGACGACGGATGACATAGAGGTCCCGTTCCAGCGTTTCCTCATCACGCCCCAGCGTGTTGCGGATCATGATCTGCTCAATCTCGGGGCGGGTCTCGTTGGCCTTCTCGCCAATGCAGGCCGTATCAATCGGCACCTGACGCCAGCCATAGATGCCATAGCCGAACCGCAGGATTTCCGTCTCGATGATCTGGCGGCAGCGTTCCTGCGCTCCCAGGTCCGTGCGGGGCAGGAAGACCATCCCGACGGAGATGCGTCCCTCGATCCGCAGGTCACCCGCATTATGGATGGCATCCTCAAAGAAATTCTGCGGGATTTCCACATGGATGCCAGCCCCGTCCCCCGTCTTGCCATCAGCATCGACGGCACCACGGTGCCAGATGTTGCCCAGGGCCTCGATGCCCGCCTGCACCACGGCACGGCTGGGCCTGCCATCCATCGCCGCCACAAGCCCCACACCACAGGCATCATGCTCCTGCGCCGGGTCATACAGCCCTTCCAGCCGTTCAACATTGGCCTGATAGGCCTTCACGAAGTCCCGTGCCGTTTCCGGAGCGGATGTCATGGTCGTGGTTTCGTTCATGGTGGTCATCAGGCACACTCCCCGACAGATGTTGCGGTCCGGGCAGCCCCGGCAGACAGATGGTTCATTATGGCGTCAGCGGCGTCCCGCCCGTCCCGGATGGCCCAGACGACGAGGCTCGCCCCCCGGACGATGTCCCCACCGGCAAAGACCCCCGGCAGGCTGGTTTCATGCCCGCTGCCGGAGACCTCCAGCGTGCCCCACCGTGTCACGGCAAGGTCGGGCCGGTTCCAGAGGTCCGGCAGGTCTTCCGGCTCGAACCCCAGCGCACAGATGACCAGATCGGCTTTCAGTTCACGAGTCGATTCCGTCGGCTCCACGGCCCGGCGGCCCGCCGCATCAGCTGCCCCGAGGCGCATCTCCCGCAGGCGGACGGCCTTCACCCTGTCATCGCCAAGGAAGGCCTCCGGTGTCAGCATCCACTCAAAGCGGGCTCCCTCTTCCTCCGCATTGAGAACCTCCTGACGGGAGCCGGGCATGTTGTCACGGTCCCGACGATAGGCGCAGACCACTTCCTTCGCCCCCTGCCGGATGGCCGTGCGGACGCAGTCCATGGCGGTATCACCGCCCCCCAGCACCACGACACGTTTGCCTTTCGCTGTCAGGCCAGCAGTCTCATGCTCCGTCTGGGAGGCCTTGAGGTAAGGAAGGGCCTCCACCACGTTGGCCAGACCGGCCCCCGGCCCCTTCACCTGCCGGGCACGATACACACCCGTGGCCAGAAACACGGCATCATGCCGCTGACGCAGTTCCTCCAGAGGCAGAGCACCATCGCCATGCCCGACGGACTGCCCCAGGTGGAAGATGATTCCCTGTTCCTCCAGCAGCTTCCAGCGACGTTCCACGACGCTCTTGTCCAGCTTGAAGCCCGGAATCCCGTACATCAGCAGCCCGCCGGGTTTTTCCTGCCGTTCATAGACGTGCACCTCATGCCCTGCGGCCCGCAGACGCTCGGCACAGGCAAGACCGGCCGGGCCGGACCCGACAATCCCCACGCTCTGCCCTGTTTCCTCGGCGGGCAGACGGGGCAGGACCCAGCCTTCCGCAAAGGCCGTCTCGGTAACATACCGCTCCACGGCCCCGATGGTCACGCTGCTGAAACCCGGACGGATGACGCAGTTCCCTTCACAGAGGCGGTCCTGCGGGCAGATGCGGCCACAGATTTCCGGAAAGCTGTTGGTGCTGGAGGAAAGTTCATAGGCTTCCTTCAGCCGCCCTTCCGTCGTCAGGCGCAGCCATTCGGGAATGACATTGCCCAGCGGGCAGTGGACCGTGCAGTACGGAATCCCACACTGGGAACAGCGTGACGCCTGCTCCTGCGCCCTCTGAGGGCTGAACCCGGCGTAAATCTCGCCAAAATCCTTCCGTCTCTCGGCAGCCGAGCGTTTGTCCGGGAGTTTCTGGGAGCAGTTTACGAACCGCAGCATCTGTTCAGCCATTATGACATCAATCCCCGTCTTGCCTGCACCGTGAAGCGCAGAATGGTCCTTGTCGCCCCAGCACTAAACAGCTCAGCCATAAAAGACCAGACAGCACCGCTTACCTAATGAGTGTCATAACATCCTGAAAATGCGCATGATTGTCATTTTCATTTTACAAAATAAGTCCGAAACGGACCTATTATCACCCTGACATCATTCCATTCGTTTTTTTTCAAAAGGATGCATTTTCCTCATTGACGTCCCCCCTCCTGCGCCGTAAAAGCATCTTCAACAGAGCTGAGGCGGCTTCCTCACGGAGACAGCTTCCTCTTACAGCTTTATGCCCAGATGGCGGAATTGGTAGACGCGCAGGCTTCAGGTGCCTGTGTCCGCAAGGACGTGGAAGTTCGAGTCTTCTTCTGGGCACCAAGGCTTTCTCCCCTGACATGCAGGGCAGAATTGTCCCCTCTCAGAAAATCCGGTGAATCTATGAGCACTCCGCGTAACGCCATTCATCTATATGAGGGCGACCTCCCGGACAATCTTGAGCTGGGCTCTTCCATCGCCATTGATACCGAGACCATGGGGCTCAACCCCCACCGGGACCGCCTCTGCCTCGTGCAGATTTCCGCCGGGGATGGTCAGGCGCATCTCGTACAGTTCGTGCCGGAACATCTGGGCGGGCGTGGCTACGGGCACTGCCCCAACCTCAAGGCGCTCCTTCAGGACAGTTCTGTCACCAAGCTGATGCATTTTGCCCGGTTCGACGTGGCCGTTCTCCAGCATTATCTCGGCATCACGCTGAATTCCGTCATCTGCACGAAGATTGCCGCCCGTCTTGTCTATACCTTCACGGACAGGCATGGCCTTGCCTATCTCAGCCGGGAGCTGCTGGGCGTCGAGATGTCCAAACAGCAGCAGAGCTCCGACTGGGGCAGCCCGACCCTGACAGAAGAGCAGCGCCAGTATGCAGCCTCCGATGTGCTGCATCTCCATGCCCTTTGGGAAAAGCTGGAAGCCATGCTCATCCGGGAAGGGCGGCGTGATCTTGCGCAGAGCTGCTATGATTTCCTCCCTGCCCGTGCAAAGCTGGATCTTCTGGGCTATGATGTGTCGGACATTTTCGCCCATCGTGCCTGACATAGCTGCTCCATGACCTCATCTTCCCTCTCGACCGCCTGCCGTGCCCTCCAGACAGAACGTCAGGGGCTTGAGCAGCTCGAGGCGTGCCTGCGTGGCCCCATGCAGGAAGGGTTTGAAGCCGCTCTCACTGCCATACTGTCCATGAAAGGCCGCCTCATCCTGACAGGGATGGGGAAATCCGGCCATATCGGTCGCAAGATCAACGCCACCCTGGCCTCCACGGGAACACCATCACTGTTCCTTCATCCTGCCGAAGCCGCCCACGGGGATCTCGGCATGGTAGAGGCCGATGATGTCATCCTCTATCTCTCCAATTCCGGCGAGACCAACGAGCTGGCGCCAGTCCTGCTTCATGCAGCCCGCCTGAATCTCACGCAGATCGCCTTTACGACACGGGCCTCATCGACACTGGCCCAGTCGGTGCAGATTCCCCTCATCCTCCCTGCCGCGCCGGAAGCCTGCCCGATGGGACTGGCCCCGACGACCTCCTGCCTGCTCCAGCTGGCCCTGGGGGATGCGCTGGCCATCGCCCTGCTGGAACGCCGTGGCTTCAATGCGCATGATTTCGGTCTCCTGCATCCGGCAGGGACGCTGGGTGCCCAGCTCCGCCCCGTCAGCAATTTCATGCATACAGGGCAGGACATGCCACTGGGCCATGAAAACATGTCCCTCCGTGCCGTGATTCTGGAAATCACCCACAAGAGTTTCGGCTGCATCGGCATTCTGGATGACGAAGGCCGCCTTGCCGGGCTCATCAGCGATGGTGACCTCCGCCCCGCTTTGGACCGTGATCTCGACAACACCACGGCCGTGGAGATCATGAACCGCACGCCCCTGACAGGCACGGCAGACATGCGGGCTCAGGACATACGGCACCTCATGAATGACCGCCCTGTCCCCGTGAACAGTCTTTTCATTCTGGATGAAGAGCGTCGCCCTGTCGGGATTCTTCATCTGCATGATCTCCTGCGGGCAGGTCTCTCATGAACGCACCGCAGCCCAACCGGGAAGATTTTGACCCGGACCGTCTGGAAAAGACCCGCCAGCTGGATGCCATGCGACAGGAAAGCATGGCCAGACGGCGCACGCCCCCTTCAGCCGAAGCCATGGCCAGACGGAGCCTGCTGCTGAAGCGGGCCAAATGGGGTCTCCCCGGTCTTGCGATGTTCCTGCTGTTCTCGGTCGCCATATGGCCGGAAATCAATCATCTGATCCACCAGAACAGCGCCATTCTGGCCAGCATGCGTCATGCCCATACGGATAGCGGCATGATGGAACATGCCGCCTACCACGATCTTGATTCGCAGGACCGCCCCTATACCATCACATCCCGCATTGCCCGCCAGAGCGAGCCGGACCGCATCGACATGACCGAGCCTGAGGCAGACATCCTGCTGCACAATCATCAGTGGGTCCATGCCCGGGCGGATAGCGGCATGTATCTCCAGCACGAACAGACGCTGACACTGAACGGCCATGTCGTGATCTACCGCAGTGACGGCGTCCTGCTGAACAGCCCTTCAGCCGATATTGACCTGCCCCAGCAGGTCATCGCCACGCATGACTGGGTCCATGCCGAAGGGCCCTTCGGCACGCAGGATGCAGAAGGCGCCTTCATGGACCAGCAGACAGGGACTCTCCAGTTTCTCGGTGCCGGACGTACGGATCATTTTGAGGATTTATCACCCGCCCCCTCTTCTCCCGCAACGCCGAAAAGCCCATAAAGGAAGCATGATGCGTCTCCCTGTTTTTTCCCGCCCTCATGCTTTTCTTGCCGCTGCCGGTTTTCTTCTGGCCGAGGCCCTGGCCCCCTCTCCCACTGCTCTGGCAGCCGACCCGACACCCGGGGATCAGGCCCATGGGCAGGTCGTCCATCTTTTCTGGAAGAAAGAAGAGATCTACGACCATAACCGCCAGACCGTTACCCTGACGGGGGGTGCCCGTGCCCAGCGGGGCGACATGACTGTCGATGCCGATACACTCATCGGTTATCTGCGCCCGAAAAAGCAGGCCGCAGGCACATCCAGTACTGATGAGAGCCAGAAAAATGGTGGCAGCAGCGACATGGAACTGTACCGTGTTGAGGCCTTTGGCCATGTCCATATCTACAATCTGGAAAATCAGGGCTGGGGCGATCACGGGCTGTACGATGTTGACAGGGCCGTCCTGCTGATGACGGGCAAAGCCATGAAATTCACTACGCCCCGTCAGCTCATGACAGCTCGGGACCTTGTGGAATATCACCCCCAGACCCATACCTCCATTGGCTGGGGAGAAGCGACCGTCAATACCAGTGACGGCAAACGCATCACAGCTGATGTCATGCAGGCTGTGGAACTTTCCGATGCCCAGAAAGCCGCCAACAGGGCCAGCCAGGCTGCTGGTGGGGAAAAAGCGAAGAGTGGCAATCTGGACCGGGCCTATGGCTGGGGCCATGTGGTCATCCGTACGGACCGGCAGACCGCCACCGGGGACCGTGGCGTCTATCTGGCCGGACCGGAGCTGGCCCGGCTGATCGGCCATGTCCGTGTCACGCAGGGGCAGAACCAGAACAATGGTTCGCAGGCCATCGTGAACATGAAGACCGGCGTCTCCCATATGCTCTCCGGCTCCAGCGATCCCGTACAGGGGCTGATCGTCCCCAATGAGGCAGGCAAATGACCATGCAGGAAAATCAGGGGAAACCAGGCCTGGCTGCCCGGGGTATCGGCAAAAGCTACAAAAAGCGCACCGTCGTCCATGATGTCTCTCTCCACGTGCAGCGTGGCGAGGCTGTCGGGCTGCTTGGCCCGAATGGTGCAGGAAAAACGACCAGCTTTTACATGATTGTCGGGCTGGTGCAGACAGACATGGGCAGCATCACGCTTGATGGTGCCGACATCACCCCCCTGCCCATGTACCGGCGGGCCAGGCTGGGAGTCGGTTATCTGCCGCAGGAAGCCAGCATTTTCCGAGGGCTCAATGTCGAGCAGAACATCCTTGTTGCTCTGGAAGCCGTCGAGAAAGACCGGGACAGGCGGCAGGCCATGCTGGATGGCCTGCTGGCTGAATTCGGCATCACCCGTCTGCGGCATTCACCCGCCCTGGCCCTTTCAGGCGGTGAACGTCGCCGTCTCGAGATCGCCCGTGCCCTGGCAAGCCAGCCGAACTACATCCTTCTGGATGAGCCACTGGCCGGGATCGACCCCATTGCCGTCAGTGAAATCCGTGCCCTCGTCTCCCATCTGAAGGACCGTGGCATCGGCGTTCTCATCACGGACCATAACGTGCGTGAGACGCTGGAGGTCATCGACCGGGCTTACATACTTCATGGCGGCCGTGTCCTGATGGAAGGAACGCCGGAAGCCATCGTCGCCAACGAGGACGTGCGCCGGGTCTATCTGGGAGAAAATTTCTCCCTGTAAGGGGAGAAAATTCTTTCACACCCCTGCCATAATGAGCTGCCAGTATCTGTCAGGAAAAGTGGATGTGCCCATGTCCACTCCGGATACTGGGGAGGCCATGAAGAAAATCCTGTTCAAAGGTTCACAATCCTGCTCTTTCGTCACGTACTGCATGATCTCGGACCGTACCTCCCACCAGCTGAGCCTCTACTGGGGCATCGGACACAGTGACCTCCTCGACCTCGCCTGCATGGTCGTCATAGTCCTTCCCCTATGGCTGCTGTTTGACTGGATTCAGACACGTTGCGGCTTACAGAACAAACGATGAGCCAGTCTTCCGTCCGTCAGAAAAGGACAGCCCCACGGCTGGCCCTTCATTGCAGGAAGGTCGGCACCATGTCCTGCTCCAGAATGGCATCCACGGCACTGTCCTCGTCCTCGACAATGCCGACCGGAGTACCGTCTGCTGCATGAATGGCCACCAGCGTGGCTCCTTCATGCGTAATGGTCCGGAAATAGGCAACTTCCTTCATGCCCCAGTCCCGCAGCTCCGCACCCGTCATGGTACGGGCCCGGACCTGCATGTCCCCTGCCAACCCAGCGTCGGCAGAGGCTCCCCTCTCATCATTCCCGGCCAAAAGGCTCCTCCTCTGCGACAGGAGGAAGATCACGGGCCAGCTCCACATCACGGGCTGGTGGTGCCGGGGCCCGTACGGCTCCCCCGGAACTGCCCTGCTGGATGGCAATATGCTTCACCCGCACCTCCGGCTCCGGGCGATGAAGGTCGATGTGCAGCAGGCCATTATCCAGCCAGGCTCCAGCAATCTCGATTCCCTCTGCCAGAACAAAGGCCTTGTGAAACTGCCGTGCTGCAATCCCACGGTGCAGGAAAACGCGCCCCTGCGTGTCATCCGCCTGCCGCCCACGAATCACGAGCTGGTTGTCTTCCTGGGTGATCTGGAGATCATCCATGACAAAACCTGCAACAGCCAGCGTGATGCGGAGTGCCGTGCGGCTCAGCTGTTCGATATTGTAGGGCGGGTACCCATCCGATGCTGTTTTTGATGCCCGTTCAAGCATTTGTTCCAGATGATCAAACCCCAGAAACATGGGGGAAGTGAAAAGACGTCCAGACGACATGGCTCTAAAATGCCTCCTCAGGGAGCGAGACGTGAATGATGACGAACGACCCTACACAAGGCATCGCCCGTCCCCGCTGATATGAGGATGGAAAGACCATGATGCAAGGCCCGCCATGCCCCGGCCTGCCGCATCAAAGAACAGGCTGGCATTACACACAGCCAGCCGCTAACATGTCTGCCATGAAAAATTTAGAGTTTCTCGACCGGCTTGATGACATCGCCCCGACATCAATCCTTGTTGCCCCCCAGCCCGTGCTGAGCCAGGTGGCCCATGAGGTCCGCCCGGAAGACATGACGGCCCTCCGTGAGGCCCTGCCGGGCATGTTCTCCGCCATGTACAAGGCCCCCGGCATCGGTCTGGCCGCCCCGCAGGTGGGGCTCAGCCAGCGTTTCGTGCTGGTTGATGTCGCCCGGGAGGATGAACCCCGCCGACCGATGGTCCTCATCAATCCCGAGATCATCGAGTCCACCGAGACCCTGGCCGTGCGGGAGGAAGGCTGCCTCTCCCTCCCCAACCAGTATGCCGAGGTCATCCGGCCGGAATCCATCCGTGTCCGCTATCGTGACCTGGACGGCCAGACCATCGAGCAGGATGCGGACGGCCTGCTGGCCACCTGTATCCAGCACGAAATCGACCATCTTGATGGCATCCTGTTCGTCGATCATCTGTCCTCCCTGAAGCGCAACATGATCATGCGCCGTCTGGCCAAGGAACAGAAGCGGAGACGATAACCCATGCGCCTCGTTTTCATGGGATCGCCGGATTTTTCCGTCCCGGCCCTGCACGGCCTGATCGAGGCCGGGCATGAGATTGTCGCCGTCTATACGCAGCCCCCCCGTCCCGCAGGCCGGGGCAAGGCCCTGCGGCGTCAGCCCGTTCATGAGGCGGCCGATGAGCTCGGCATTCCCGTGCGGACCCCGGAAAAACTGCGCCACAATGATGAGGAGCTGGCCTTCTTCCAGAGCCTGAAGGCCGATGCCGCCATCGTGGCTGCCTACGGCCTCATCCTGCCGGAAGCCATCCTGAAAGCTCCCCGGCTGGGCTGCCTGAACATCCATGCCAGCCTGCTCCCCCGCTGGCGGGGGGCCTCGCCCATCCAGTCCGCCATCCGGGCTGGAGATGCCGAAAGCGGCGTCTGCATCATGCAGATGGACAAGGGGCTGGATACCGGAGCCGTCCTTCTCTCCGAGGCCACCCCCATCACACCCGAGGACACGGCAGGCAGCCTGCATGACCGGCTGGCTGGGATCGGTGCCCGGCTGGTCGTCCGCACGCTGGAGGAACAGCCAACTGCCGTTCCACAGGATGATTCCCGGAGCTGCTACGCTCCAAGACTGGAACGCAAGGACGGGCAGATCGACTGGGGCCGTTCTGCCGTGGAAATTGAACGTCAGGTACGGGCCTTCATTCCGTGGCCCGGCAGCTACACGCTGCTGGAGGGGCAGACCTACCGCATCGGAGCCGTCAGCCTGCCTGACGAGGCCGAAACTGCCGCCCTCATGGCCTCGGCTCCCGCTCCAGGCACGGTTCTGGATGACAGGCTGACCATTGCCTGCGGGACAGGCTGCCTGCGGATCGAACGCATCCAGAAACCGGGCCGGGCCATGATGGACCGGGAGGCCTTCCTCCGTGGCACGAAACTGGACAGAGGGATGCGCCTTGACTGACGCCGCCCCGCCCGGCATCAGCCGCTGGGCCATCCGCATCGAATTTGACGGGCGGCCCTATGTCGGCTGGCAACGCCAGAAAAGTGGCCTTTCCGTCCAGCAGCTCATCGAGGAAGCCGCCGAGCATCTCACGCAGGGCCGCAAGGTCAGCAGCGTGACGGCGGGCCGGACCGATTCAGGCGTCCATGCCGCCGGACTCGTGGCCCATCTGGACTTCCCCGATGATGCCCCCCTCAGCCGCAAGGCCGTGCGGGACGCCATCGGCTACCATCTGAAGCCCCATCCCATTTCCATTCTGGAAGCCGCCCCGGCCCCCGAGGGCTGGAACGCCCGCTTCTCCGCCACATGGCGGCGTTACCGCTATACCATCCTCAACCGTCCGGCCCGTCCGGCCATGCAGGAAGGGTTCGTCTGGCACATCCGTGCCCCGCTGGATGTCGAGGCCATGCAGGAAGGCGCCAACCATCTGCTGGGCGGGCATGACTTCACCTCCTTCCGGGCGGCGGCCTGCCAGGCCCGGGACGCCCTGCGGACGCTGGATGAACTCACCATCACCCGCTCCGGCGACCATGTCCATGTGGACGTGCAGGCCCGGTCCTTCCTGCACCATCAGGTCCGCAACATGGTCGGAACGCTGGCTCTGGTCGGCCATCACCAGTGGCACCCGGACCGTGTGAAAGAAGTACTGGAAGCCCGGGACCGCTGCAAGGCTGGCCCCACCGCTCCCCCCGATGGCCTATGCCTGATGGATGTCGGCTACCCGGATGATCCTTTCCGGCCATAAACTCTGCTGGTTTTCATATGATCCGTACCGACTTCGGGTTCATGCTTCTGTCCCTCCAGAATGCACCCCCAGCAAGACGGTTCACGACATCGGGTGGCAATATGAGAGGATGCTTCTGAGGTTCCACCTTCTGGGCAATTTCATGCAGCCCCGGCGTTTCCAGAGCCTTGTCGTATGCCGTAGGAGGCGTGTAACGGACATTGTTCATGTCGTAAGTGGCAGCAGGAACGTTCAGTTCCTTTTCCAGAAGACGCATGACGGACAGGGGCTGTGTCACCAGGCTGTCATAATCAACCAGTACCAGTTTGGACGAAAACTGTCCGAAAAACGCCTCCTGCAAGGCCTGATACGCAAAACCGAAAGCCCCCGCAGGAGACAGCAGATAATTCACCCGCTGATGAAGCGTGGCCCGATGTTCCACGGGCACGAGATAGGATGAAAGCATCGGGTCCCTGCCAATGATGCGCTCAAAGGAGTTGATCACCCAGACAGGATCACGCACACAGCAGATCACTTTTGCATCAGGGTAGAGATAGTCCAGAAGCTGAAGCTTGCTGCACCAGGCCCGGTTATTGTCAATGACCAGATTCGGCCTTGATGGCATGTCGTGATATGTATCCATTGTCTTCTTAAGAAGATTCATGACCTTTTCATCGCTGAATTCAGTTTTATATTCACCTTCTGAAATAACGGAAAGCATCTTTGTCATGAGAGAACAGACAGGTGTTGAATATTCTGCACAGTAAATGTCAGGATGCTGCCCTAAAAGAACACTAAGAAGGGTACTTCCTGAGCGGGGAAGACCGGATATAAAGTAAACATGACGAGACATTACGTACTTCCCGGCCCTGTTTTTTTGTTTCAGTCTGTATTGCATGAGTATGTGTCATAATTACCACTGTCAACTTAAAAAATGTATAAAAATTTATTTATTGTGCCGCAGACCCTCTCCCGGGCTGGATAAGACCCTTTCCCTGACGACAGAGCGGTAAAAACATCCTAAACTTTCCCCTCCAGACATGAGGCCACGGACGCTGCCGAACGCCACTCACGGGCAGTGCTGTCTCCTGAAGGGAGGGACGTTTTTTGACTGACACGCTGAATGACGGTGCCATCACCATTCTGGGTGATCTGCTGCTGGACCAGTACATCACCGGGGATGTCACCCGCATCTCGCCGGAAGCCCCCGTCCCTGTCCTGCTGAGCAGCCACCAGCGGTCCACGCCCGGCGGAGCCGCCAACGTGGCCGTGAACGTGGCCGCCCTCGGTCATCCGGTCCATCTGGTCGGCGTGGTAGGTACGGATCAGGCGGCCAGAACGCTCCGTCAGGCCCTTTCGGTCTGGCAGGAGATCAGGCTGGACAGTCTGGTCGATGATGCCAGCTGGACAACCATCACGAAGACCCGTGTCCTCAGCGGGCGGCAGCAGATCGTCCGGCTGGATAATGAAAAGCTCGTCCCTTTCTCCAGGGCCACCGAGGAAGCCCTCATCGCCTCCACCCTGAAGGCACTGGAAACATCCCGGATTCTCATCTGCTCCGACTATGCCAAAGGTGTCCTCTCCGACCGTGTCCTGCACGCCGTCATGGAGGCCGCCCGCAGCCGGAACATTCCCGTTCTGGTGGACCCCAAGCGGGCCGATCTCTCCGCCTATCGGGGGGCCAGCCTGCTGACACCCAACCGGCAGGAACTCGGCAAGGCCCTTGCCGCCTCCGGCATCGCCCACCCGGCAGGCCGCCCGTGGACACTGACGGATGATGAGGAGGTGGAACAGGCCTGCGCCGCCATCGCCCCGCTGACGGGCGGCGACATTCTCCTCACACGCTCCGAAAAAGGCATGACGCTCTGGCAGCAGAAGGCCGCCCCGCTGCACTGCCGTGCCCATCCTTCAGAAGTCTATGACGTCTCCGGGGCCGGGGACACCGTCATCGCCACGATCGCCTGTGCCCTGGCCAGTGGCCGCTCCCTGGCCAGCGCCGTGACCATGGCCACCACGGCCGCCGCCATTGCCGTCAGCAAGCTGGGCACGGCCTTTGTCACCCGGGACGAACTGCACCAGAAGCTGCTGGAAGAAATCGCCGACAGCGGAGCCTGCCTTCCCCTGCCCGACGCCTGCGCCATCGTGGAGAACTGGAAACGGCACGGAGCCTCCGTCGTCCTGACGAATGGCTGTTTCGACCTGCTCCATCCCGGCCATGTCTCGCTCATCCAGTTTGCCGCCAGCCAGGGTGACAAGCTGATCGTCGCCCTCAACACCGACGCCTCCATCAGGCGGCTGAAAGGCCCCCGCCGCCCGCTCCAGACCGAACAGGCCCGGGCCACGGTCATCCGTGCCCTGCGGCATGTCGATCTGGTCGTCCTCTTTGATGAGGACACGCCACTGGACATCATCTCCGCCCTGAAGCCCCACGTCCTCGTGAAAGGGGCCGATTACCGGGAAGATGAGGTCATCGGGGGTGATGTCGTCAGGGAGCATGGCGGGCGTGTCTGTCTGGCCCCGCTGCTGGACGGACATTCCACAAGCCGCATCGTGCAGACGATGGATGACAGCCACCCGGCAAAGGACACCCAACAATGACATACAGACAGACATGGCAGGACTGGCTGCTCCACAAGGCTCTGCCCCTCTGGTCCCAGGCCGGTTTCGACAGGGATGCAGGCCTCTATCACGAACGGCTGACCTTTGAGGCCACCCCCATCACCCTGCCCCATCGCCGCCTGATGGTGCAGGCCCGGCAGATCGCCACCTACTGTCAGGCCGCCCTGAACGGCCATTACGACGCCGGGGAGCAGGCCCTGACGGTGCTGGACCATGTCACGCAGCGATATCACCGGGCTGATAGCAGCGCAGGCTGGGTCTTCGCCCTTGGGCCTGATCTGGCCCCTTCCGACACGAAACGGGACCTGTACGGCCACGCCTTCATCCTCTTTGCCCATGGATGGGCCTACCGTCTGGGCAAAGACCCCGCCCTGCTGCACAGGGCTGAGGCCAGCCTGGCCGAAATCGACCAGCTCTTCCCCTCCACACATGGCGGATACCGGGATGTCCTGCCTGCCACGTCGGACCGGCACTCCCAGAACCCCCACATGCATCTGCTGGAAGCCTGTCTGACACTTTTCGAGGTCTCGGGTCGGGAGGTGTTCCTCCATCATGCCGATGCCATCCTGAAACTGGCCCTGCACTCCTTCATCCCGGCCGGAATGGATGCCCTGCTGGAATTCTTCACGCCGGAATGGAAGCCGGAACGGCCTGCGGGCCAGAACCGTGTCGAACCCGGCCATCAGGCGGAATGGTGCTGGCTGCTGGGAGAGTATCTCCGTCTTGCCCCCGATGGCAGGCACGCCGCTGCTGCCCGTCAGGCGCAGCAGCGCCTCCATGACCGCCTTCAGAAGACCGCTCCCGGCCCTCTCCTGCCGGATGCCCTGCTGGATGATGGCTCGATGCTGGAAGCCTCCACACGCATCTGGCCCCAGACCGAAATGATGCGCCTTCTGGCCCAGCATGGTCCGGCGGATCTCCAGTCCCGGCAGGAACGGCTCGCCACCATGAGCCAGCTCTTCTTCACCCATTATGCCCCGGCCCCGCTCAATGGCGGGTGGATCGACCGGCTGGATGAGCAGGGCAAGACTGCCACGGACCACATGCCCGCCAGCAGCCTCTATCACATCTACAGTGCCGGACAGGCCATCCTCGGCACCACTCCATAAGTCCGCTCCACCGGGGACGGACCATCACACGGAAAAACGTCCATCCCCGGCAAGGTCCCGGCGGCTGCGCTCCAGCTCCACGGCGTAGCAGCGCAGCGTGTGCCGTTCGCTCAGCTGCCCGACAAGCTGGCGGGACTGACGGTCTTCCACCACGGCCAGCACGTCAGCTTCCGCCTCTGCAAACAGGTCGGCTGCCTCACGGATGGTCATGTGCGGCTCAAGCATGATGTCCCGATAACAGGCCAGACTGGAGACAGGCTCCTCGCCTGCGCAGGCCGCCGTGATCTCGGACACCAGGACAATTCCCTGATACCGGCCCTCCTCATCCACCAGCACGAGCCGCTCCTCAATCCCCAGTGTCAGCTGCGCCTGTGCCTGCCGGATGGTCATGGCCGCCGGAAAGCTGCGGACCTGTACCCGCATCAGCTTCTGCACGGTCAGGGTACGGAAGCGGCCCACATCCACGGCGGACCGGATGGTCTCTCCCCTCAGGTGAAAACGCCATGTCGCGAAATTGTATCCGAAGAGCCTCCGGACCGTCAGCAGGGACAGGGTGGCCGACAGCACCACGGCACTGCTGAGCGGCATGATCCCCGTCATTTCCAGCACCATGCAGATCATCGTCATGGGGCCTCCAATGATGGCCGTGGCCATGGCCGCCATGCCCAACACGGAACAGACATGACCATCAGCCGGGGCCAGACCATAAGGAGCCAGCAGAGCCCCGAATGCCTCACCGGCCAGAACACCCAGAAACAGCGAGGCAAAAAACAGGCCACCCCGGAAACCCGACCCGATGGACAGGCACGACGCCACCGCCTTGAGGACCAGCAGCAGAAGAGCCAGGGACGGCACGATCTCCCCCTTCAGCACCAGCCCAACCCCACCATGCCCGGCCGACAGGACCGAGGGGAAAGGTGCCGCCAGACAGGCCACAAGCAGACCACCAGCGACAGGCCGCAGCCAGACCGGTACAGGCAGCTTCTGGAACACCGCCTGGGTCTGCGTCACGCAGTACATGATGAGAATGGCCACGAGAGCACACAGAAGGGCCAGCAGGCTGACCCCGGGCACATCAGCCCAGCCCATCTGCCAGCTGGTCACCAGCGGTGGCAGGCCGCCATCCATCCGCATGAGATGCCGGACACCCAGCCCGGCCATGGCCGCCAGCGCAATGGGGAACAGATTGGCAAGACTGTACGTTCCCAGCACCAGCTCGAACGCATAGAAGGCTCCGGCAATCGGAGCATCAAACCCGGCACTGACAGCCCCGGCCGCCCCGGCTCCCACCAGAATCCGCATGTCCTCCCGCCGGACATGGAAGACCCGCCCCAGCCACGAACCGAAAGCAGCGGATATCTGCACATAGCCAGCCTCCAGCCCGATGGAGGCCCCCACGCCGTTGGACAGGACCGTCTGCACGGCAAGACTGATACTGTCCCGGACGGACATGCGCCCGCCATGCAGGGCATTGGCCTCCACCGGGTCCACCGGGCGCCGCTCCATCCAGCGACGCAGCAGGGCACTCAGCCCGCCAACCGCCAGACCACCACCGCCCAGCACCAGCAGACAACGCCATAGTGGCAGTGCAGGCAGTTCCGACAGTCTGCCACCGTTATGCAGGCCATAGAACACGACATGCAGGCCGAGGGTCACGACATTGATCAGCAGGACACAGCAGCCCGCCAGTCCCCCCGTCAGCAGGGCCAGCAGGAACAGCCCCAGCCCGTCACGCCGGACGAAGGACCGCAGCATGGCAGGAGCCAGCAGTCTCATCCGTGATGACCCGTTCCCTCTGGACATGCGGGGCTCTCTCCTCTTTCCAGTATCGGCCGTGCTACAGAGTCCCGCCCTGTATACAGAAAACCCGCCTCAGACGGGCGGGTTTCCCAGACATCCATCATTGTGAAAGAAGCTCAGACACCAAAACGCTGCATGAACTCCAGATAAACCTGTGTCAGCTGCTCCACGGAAGCCAGAGACACATGCTCGTCACGCTTGTGCATGGTGGCCCCCACAAGCCCGAACTCCGCCACGGGGCAGCAATGCGTGATGAAGCGGGCATCGGATGTTCCCCCGCCCGTGTCGAGCTTCGGCGTCCTCCCCGTCACGGCCTGCACGGCCTGGGAGAGTTTCTCCACCTCGGCACCGGGTTCCGTCAGGAAAGATTCCCCGCTGACAGCCACATCAAGATCAGCCTCCGGCGCATGGCAGGCAACGACATCCTCAATCCAGTTGCGCAGGCTGCCGCTCGTATGAAGGTCATTGAAACGGATGTTCACCCGGGCCTGTGCCGTGGCGGGAATGACGTTGGTGGCCGGATTCCCGACATCCACACTCGTGATCTGCAAGGAAGACGGAGCAAACCAGTCACTGCCGTGATCCAACGTGCGGGATGTCAGATCATGCAGGATCGGCACAAGGCGGTGAATGGGATTGTCTGCCAGATGCGGATAGGCCACATGCCCCTGCGTGCCCTTGACGGTAATCACCACATTCATGCTGCCACGGCGGCCGATCTTGATGACCTCGCCCATTTCAGCCGGATTGGTCGGCTCGCCCAGCAGGCAGAAATCCGGGGCCTCGCCCTGTTCTTTCATCCATTCCAGCACGGAACGGGTGCCATACCGGGCCGGTCCTTCCTCATCCCCCGTTATGAGGAAGGCCAGACTGCCCTTCAGCGGTCCGGCCTCCAGCCTGCGGGCTACGGCAGCCAGAGCAGCGGCGACACCGCCCTTCATGTCCGCCGTGCCACGGCCGTAGATATGCCCGTCCCGGATATCTCCGGCGAAAGGGTCGCAGCTCCAGCCCTCACCGGGAGGAACGACATCCGTATGCCCTGCGAAGCAGAGACAGGGACCGCCCTGCCCCAGCCGGGCATAGAGGTTGGGCGTCTGCCCGCCTTCGGGACCGAAGGCAAGGCGTGTGACCTCAAACCCCATCATCTCCAGCGACCGGGCCACGACGCCCAGTGCCCCGTCATCCGCCGGAGTGACGGAGCGGCACCGCAGAAGGTCCTGCAACAGGGTGACGGGATTGGAAGGAGATGATGGATGGCTCATGAGGTCACTCAGTCACGCAGCAGCTCATTGATGGATGTCTTGGAGCGTGTCCGCTCGTCAACACGCTTGACGATCACGGCACAGGCCAGGGACGGCCCGCCCGGAGTCTTCGGCGGCAGGGTTCCCGGCACGACCACGGAGTAGGCTGGAACACGCCCCATATGGATCTCACCCGTCGTACGGTCCACGATCTTGGTGGAGGCCCCAAGGAACACGCCCATGGAGAGGACTGAGCCACGCTCCACGACCACGCCCTCGGCCACCTCGGAACGGGCACCGATGAAGCAGTCATCCCCGATGATGACCGGTGCGGCCTGGAGCGGCTCCAGAACACCGCCGATCCCGGCACCACCGCTGATATGGCAGTTCTTGCCGATCTGTGCACAGGAGCCGACCGTGGCCCATGTATCGATCATCGTACCGCTCTCGACACGGGCACCCAGATTGACGAAGCTCGGCATCAGCACGACACCCGGAGCGATGTAGGCGGAACGGCGGACGACAGCCCCCGGAACGGCCCGGAACCCGGCCTTCTCGAACTCTGCCTTGCCCCAGCCGGCGAATTTCAGCGGCACCTTGTCAAAACCCGGAGCCCCACCGCAGCCATTGGCCATCGGCTCGGATTCATACAGGCGGAAGGACATGAGGACGGCCTTCTTCAGCCATTCATGCACGACACGTCCATCTTCCTGCTGCTCGGCAACGCGGAAGGTCCCGTCATCCAGCCCGGCAAGAGCGGCTTCCACGACATCACGGGCCTGACCCTGCGTCTGCGGGGACAGGCTGGCACGGTCTTCCCAAAGGGTTTCAATCTGCTTGCGAAGCTCTGCGTGATCCATAAAACGCTCCTTATTCTACAACCATAATCCAGGCAGGCTGCCCTGCCCCATCTCTCAGTCCGCCTTGATGAGCGTACCCTGCCCTGCCCTGGTGAAGAGTTCCAGCAGGCAGGTATGTGGCACCCGACCATCCAGAATGACGGCCGCCTTGGCCCCGGCCTGCACGGCCTTGAGGCAGGTCTCCACCTTGGGAATCATGCCGCCCGTGATGTGCCCCTCCCGGATGAGACGGCGGGCTTCCTCGGCTGTCAGCTCCTCGATGCGCTGGCCATTCTCATCCAGCACGCCGGGAACATCCGTCAGCATCAGCAGGCGGGAGGCCCGCACGGCACCGGCAACCGCACCAGCAGCCGTATCCGCATTGATGTTGTAAATCTCACCTTCATCCCCAGCCCCGAGCGGCGCCACGACCGGGATCAGGCCAGCCCCCAGCAGGGCATACAGCACCCGGGGGTCCACATGCTCCGGCTTGCCGACAAAGCCCAGATCGACCGCTTCCCGCCCGTTTCCTTCCGTCCGGTGATAATGGACAAGACGGCTGGCCTGGATCAGACGCCCATCACGCCCCGAAATGCCCACGGCCAGCGCTCCAGCGTGGCTGATGAGATCGGCCACCTGCTTGTTCACCGTGCCGGAGAGGACCATCTCGATCACATCGATCATCTCACGGTCCGTGACACGAAGGCCATCAATGAAGCGGGACTCAACACCAAGCCGCTTCATCATGCTGTTGATCTGCGGACCACCGCCATGCACCACGATCGGGTTGATGCCCACCAGCTTGAGCAGGGCAATGTCCCGGCCAAAGGTAGCGGCAAGGCTGTTCTCGACCATGGCGTGGCCACCATACTTCACCACGATGGTGTCGCCAGCATAACGGCGCAGATAAGGCAGCGCACCGGCAAGGACGGCAGCCTGCTGCTGGTCGCTCAGCAGGCCACCATGGGCCATCAGGGCATCCGGGAAAGCGGTAGAAGAGGTATCAGAAGAAGACATGGGCATTTCACTATACAGAAAAACTTTTCAGGGCCGTGTACCGGCGGGCTCGGCAAAGCGGGCCATTATGCCACGCAGCTCGGCAATCCCCAATGATGTCGTGCTGCTTGTTGCCACAATATGCGGGAAAGCCGCCGCATGGGTCTTTGCCAAAGCCTCCACCTCTTTCTGCCGTGTGGCCAGAGCGGAAGCCGACAGAGCATCACATTTCGTCAGTACAATCTGGAACACCACAGCGGCCCTGTCCAACAGGTCGCAGACCTCCCTGTCGGAATCCTTGAGGCCCACACGCCCGTCAATCAGCAGGATCACGCGGGCCAGATTCGGCCTGCCCCGCAGATAGGCGAACATCGTCCTCTGCCAATCTTCCTTCACCGCTTTGGAGGCCTTGGCAAAGCCGTAACCGGGCATGTCCACGAGGGAGAGCCTCCCCCCCAGATTGAAGAAATTGAGCTGCTTGGTCCGCCCCGGCTCGGACGAAGCCCGGGCCAGAGCCTTCCGGCCTGTCAGCGCATTGATGAGGCTGGACTTGCCCACATTGGAGCGGCCAGCAAACGCCACCTCCGCCCGGTCGGGCGGGGGCAGCTGCTCGATTGTCTGCGCCCCGAAGAAGAAATCACAGGGACCTGAAAAAAGTCTGCGGCCTTCCTCCAGCTCATCCTCGCTGGGCAGGACTGTCTGCATCTGCTCCATCACGAGCCCTTCTTCTTCTCACCGCCCTTGCGCGGTGCCTTGCCTTTGCGACCGATCAACGGCACGGGCAGGCTGGTCCGACGCTCGATGTAATGCTGCTGGAGGAAAGTCAGCACGTTGTTCCATGTGTAGTAGACCAGCAGGCCCGCCGGGAAGCTGGACATCACGAAGACATACACGATGGGCATGAACTGCATGATGCGGGCCTGGGCCGGGTCCATGCTGACCATGCTGTGCTTCTGGAGCAGCCAGAAGGTGATGCCCAGTGCCGCCCCCCAGATGCTGAGATGCAGGAAGGAGAAGATGTGCGTGGGATCAAACGGCAGCAGTCCGAACAGATTGAACAGATTGGTCGGGTCCGGTACGGAAAGGTCCTTGATCCAGCCAAAGAAGGGCGCATGACGCTCATCAATGCTGAGATTGAGCATCTTGTACAGGCAAAAGAAGATCGGTGCCTGGATCAGCATGGGCAGACATCCACCTGCCGGGTTGATCTTCTCTTCCTTATACATGGCCATGACCTTCTGGTTCATGGTTGCCGGATCATTCTTGTATTTTTCACGGATCTCCGTGACCTTCGGCGCAATCATGCGCATGCGGGCCGAAGACTGCGCCGCCTTGGAGGCCAGCGGGAACAGGACAATCTTGACGATCAGCGTCATGGCCATCAGCCCAAGGCCGAAATTGCCGATATGCGCATAGAGCCAGTGCAGCAGAAACAGGATCGGCTTCGTCAGGAAGCTGAACCAGCCGAAGTCGATGCTGTCATCAAAACGGGGCAGCCCCAGCTTACGACCATAATAGCGCAGCAGGCCCGGCTCCTTGGCCCCGGCAAACAGGTAACTGCCCTGCCCGAGGCGGGCCCCGTCCTGAATGACCTGCGGCTCCTGCGAAGTGAAGGTCACACGATAGGACCCGTGCTCTTCCGGCAGGTAGCTGTACCGGATGCGCACGTTGGCAGACGCATCCGCCCCAACGGCTGTCAGCCAGTACTTATCCGTGATGCCACCCCAGCCGCCTTTTCCGGCGTCTGTCCATGACACATGGTCCGGGCCGGTGCCATCAGTCCGCAGGGACTTGTACCCCTTGTCCGCCAGACGGCCATTCATGACGGCGATTGGCCCCTCATAAGCCGTGAAGGAACCGGTATCCTCCGGCAGATAGTCACGCTGGACACGCTGGAACGGATAGACCGACACGGGTTGGCCGGAATGGTTCTCCACCTCCTGCCGCACCGTCACCATGTAGTGGTGGTCCTGCTCCAGATGAATGAGAAAGCGGACCCCTGCCCCATTGTCCCAATGCAGGCTGACCGGGGATTCCGGCGTCAGGCTGGTCTGCTCCCCATCAACCTGCCAGAGGGAATGGCCATTGGGTAGACGGGTGGTGAACCCGGCAGCATTTTCCCAGCCAATGACCAGATAGGTCGGCTGGGCACCGCCTGCCCTGTCCAGCAGACGGACCAGAGGGCTGTCCTTGGCAATCGTCTCACGATAGCGGGTCAGCTCCAGATCATCCAGCCGTGCACCACGAAGGTTGAAGGAACCCTGCACATCCGATGACGTAACCTTCAGCCGATGTTCCTGGTGATCATCCGCCTCATCCATAGGGCCAGCAGGCGCCGGAGATGCCAGAGCGGGTTGCTGCACGGCAGACGCTGGTGCCGGAGCAGACCCCTGATCCTCCACCGGTTTGTGTCTGTCCGGCGGAAGGAAGATGTTGAAACCGATCAGGATCATGGCCGACAGGATGACGGCCAGAATAATACGTTTGCTACTTTCCATCGGGCTGGAGCCGCTCTTTCTTCATGCTGGAAGGGTAGATTGCCTCTTCACTGGCGTAAAATCGTCCTCAAAACAATAGCCACGCCATTTTTTTTACATTTTCTGCCAGAGCATCAGAGGCGGATCAGGGGGGATAGTCCACGCCACCCGGATGAAAAGGATGGCATCTGCAAATGCGGCAAAGTGTCAGCCACCCACCCCGCACAGGACCATGACGGCGGATGGCTTCCTCGCCATAAACGCTGCAACTGGGATGAAAACGGCACTGCCGTCCCATGAATGGACTGAGGAACAGGCGATAGAGCCTTATCAGCCCCAACAGAAGAAGCGAAAACAGCCCGCTGGCCGCCCTCACTCTGCCTCTTCCCGGCCAAGGGCCTGCAGAACCCGACGCACGTCATGCTTCAGAAGGGGGAAAGGCCGCTTTCTGGTTGCGGCGCGTCCGATCAGGACGAGATCACCAGAGGAAGAACAGCCTTCCTCTTTCACCACCAGGCGGAGAGCCTCCCGCAGGCGGCGACGGGTACGGTTGCGCACGACAGAATTACCGACCTTCTTGGTCACGGTAAAACCGGCCCGTACCGTCACGTCCCCCGGCTCCGGCAGAACCTGGCCAATCAGCCCGGGAGACACGACCTTATGGCCCTTGCGGGCCACACGCAGAAACTGCGACCGCTTCTTCAGGCGGTCAGGCTGTTTCATGCTCAGGCAGAAAGTTTCTTGCGGCCCTTGGCGCGACGACTTGCCAGAACACGACGACCACCAACAGTAGCGGAACGCGTGCGGAAACCGTGGCGACGCTTACGAACCAGACGGGAAGGCTGATATGTGCGCTTCATCTTTTCAATCCTCTAATCTCAACAACACACCTGTGAAGGCGTGTATCAGAACAGGACGCACCCAGTAACGCCCCTCCACTCAGGGAGTGGCTTTTAAGGGGATGGCCCTGCCCTGTCAATCCTGCAATTCCATCCAGAGCGGACAGATCCCGAAGCTGTACCCGGCTTTTGAGCTCAGGCGTCCTTCTTTTCAATCAGCTCGATCTTGTAGCCATCAGGGTCCTGCACGAAGGCAATGACAATACCCGTATTGCCCATCGGTCCGGCCTCACGGGTGACACGCCCACCGCCCTGGCGGACCACGTCCACGGCTGCTGCGACATCACGCACGCCAACAGCAAAATGCCCGAAGCCTGTCCCGTGTGTGTAATCCTCGGTCTGATCCCAGTTATAGGTCAGTTCGATCTCGGCCTCACCACGGGCATTACCCTCATAACCAATATAAACCAACGTGAAACGCCCCTCCGGCACCTCCAGCCGACGGAGTTCACGCATGCCCAGAAGGTGATAAAAAGCCAGACTGCGATCAAGGTCCCGCACACGGACCATCGTATGAAGATAGATGCTCATATATCTTTATGTCCTTTTGTCAGAAAGGAAGTCTGGTCCCAGCCCGTAGAGAAACAGTCCCAGACGATCCGCCTCCTTTATACAGCGATCTGGCTCCATGACCAAGGTAAGCCGCGCGGGAAAGGCGATCCCCCGCAACCCGGCTGCTGCCGCATTCCTGATAGTGACCGGCCCAATGGCAGGCATGTCAGCCCGCAGCTCCTGTCCTGCCTTTGGCATTTTCACGAGCACCCCACCAGCTACCCCATCCTGCCGCAGACCTCCACAGCGATGCAGCATGGCATCTGTTCCTTCAAGGGCCTCAACAGCCAGTGTCAGGCCATTCTGCACCACACATCCCTGCCCTATGTCCAGAGGCCCCATGACAGACAATATGCGCACGGCCTGATGAATGTCGGCCATGGCCTGACGGTCAGGGGGAACCCTGCCCCATGCTCCCCAGTGATTGCTCTCCGTATCCAGGAATTCATGCGCTCCCCGCACCCGGAAGCCTTCTTCTTCCAGCAGCCGGATGATGGATGCCAGCAGGCCGTCATCACCGGCAAACAGGGCACGCCCAAGCCGGGCCAGCAGGCGCACCCCCTCCGCATCTGGCCGCAGAGACCGCCATGAGGGCCGGCGGACAGGTCCTATCAGGACAAGTTCGGAACATCCCTGCCGACGCAGAGACCGAAGGATCGCACCGGCCGCTACCAGACGGATCATTTCATGAGAATAAGGGGCCAGCAGGGCTTCATCAGCAAAACCCTGGAAGCCTATGAGAAAAGGCTCCCGCCCTCTTTTCCTGAGAGCCTCTGCCACCTGGGCTGGAAGCGGCCCGCCACCGGCCAGGATCCCAACCCGTGCAGGCCTGCTCACCTGTCAACATCCCTGTCACTGCCAGCCTGTCCCGGCCGCGTCAGCCCACGGCGGCTGGGAGCCTCCATGAAGCGTAGCATTTCCCGTACACGCTCAATGTGACCATAACGCTGACGCACCTGGTCCATGCGTTCTCCCAAAAGCGGCCCACCACGGCCAGACCGTGGATAAAGCTCCCGGAACGCCAGACGCATCTGCTGGATCTCACTGGCCTCCACGCCAGACCGCTTGAGACCGATCCAGTTCAACCCAACCAGCCTGGCCCGGTTACCCAGGACGCTGCCGTACGGGATGACATCCATCTCCACACCGCACAGCCCTCCGACAACAGCCCCATGCCCGATGCGGACAAACTGATGCAGGGCCGCAGAGCCCATGATCCTGGCATTGTCCCCGATCAGGACATGCCCCCCCATGACTACGTTGTTGACGATGATGACACCATCACCCAACACACAATCATGAGCGATATGGGCATTGGCCATGAGCAGGCAGCCCCGGCCAATCCGGGTTTCTCCCGTGCCTTGTGCCGTGCCCCGATGGATGGTCACATTCTCCCGTACAACCGTCCCTGCACCAATATGGCACCTGGTCGGCTCTCCAGCATATTTCAGGTCCTGCGGGGGATAGCCTACGGTCGAAAAGGGGTAAACCTCCACCCCATCCTCCAGCACCGTATGCCCGTCCACCATGACAGAAGCGTGCAGCCGGACATGATCTCCCAGCCGCACATCCGCACCGACCATGCACCAGGGACCAATCCTCACTCCCTGACCGAGGGACGCCCGTGGATCCACAAGAGCCGTGGGATGAATCTCGGTTTTTCCAGGGCGCTGTCCCGGTTCTGGCATCAGGATCAGTCCACGATCATGGCGCTGAAAGATGCTTCCGCCACCGTGGTTCCATCAACCTTGGCAACCCCACGGAACCGCCAGACCGTTCCACGGGCGCGTTCCTTGTTGACATGAATGCGCAGCTGATCCCCCGGCCCGACCGGGCGACGGAATTTTGCATTCTCCACCGTCATGAAATAGACCAGCTTGCCCTCGAAGGCCTTGCCCAGTGTCAGCACGACAAGCGTGGCCGCCGTCTGGGCCATGGCCTCAACGATGAGCACACCCGGCATGACAGGGCGTGCTGGGAAATGCCCCTGGAAGAATGGCTCATTGACTGTCACGTTCTTGATGCCAACGGCTGATTCCGCCGCCTTGATCTCTTCCATCCGGTCCAGCAGGAGGAAAGGATAGCGATGAGGAATCGCCTTCATAATCTGCATCACATCTACGCTCTCAGGCACCTGATGTGTCTGCCCAGCAGCATCACCCACTTATCTCATCTCCCGGTTTTTTTTTCGACAAAATGCAACCGTCCGCCCCTGTCCCCGCGGGGAGAGGCAGTCAATGTCTACACCTTATTACCAAAAAAAATCCCGAAACACCAACTGGATCATCTTACTTGCGCGAAAGCTTACGCAAAGTCGCCACATTTCGGAAGAATTCCCTGAACGGCATAGCCGGGCTGCCGATGACATCAGCCCCGGCTTCCACATCATTCATCACGCCACACTGCGCCCCGATACGGGCCTTGCTGCCAATGTGAATATGACCGATGAGCCCAGCCTGGGCTGCAATCGTCACGAAATCCTCAATCTCGGTGGAACCTGAAACACCAGCCTGCGATACCACGATGCAGCACCGACCCAGACGGGCATTGTGACCAATCTGCACCAGATTATCGATCCGGGTCCCGGCCCCGATGACCGTATCCCGCATGGAGCCTCGGTCAATCGTTGAATTGGCACCGATCTCCACACCATCCTCAAGGATGACACGCCCCAGCTGGGGAACGGTCTCAAATCCGTCAGGCCCCACCGCAAAGCCGAAACCATCCTGCCCGATCCGGGCCCCGGGATACAGGATGACCCGCTCCCCCAGCAGAGCATGAGTGAGAGTTACATGCGCCCCGATCCGACAGCCATCTCCCAGCACGACATGGTCCCCCAGCATGGCATGAGGCCCAATGACACAGCCATCACCAATCTGCACGCCATCGCCGATGACCGCAAAAGGACCTATCTCCACCCGGTCACCAATGACGACATTCTCACCAATGACAGCCGTCGGATGCTGGCTGGCCCGTGCAGGCGGAAGAGGATGGAACAGACGGGCAACCCGGGACCATGCCAGATAGGGCTCCCGACTGACCAGAGCGGCACAGCCTTCTGGCACCTTGTCCGCAAAAGCAGGGGCCAGCACGACGGCGCCAGCCTTCGTCTCCTTGAGAAGGGGCAGATAGCGGCGGTTGTCCAGAAAGGAGATGTGCTGCGGGCCAGCAGCATGAAGCGGGGCCACACCCTCGAAAGACGCCCCCATCTCAGCGCAACCTGCGGCCTCCGCTCCCGTTACTTCCAGAAGGTGCTTCAACGCAAAAGGGCCACACCGCCTGAAAAAACGGGAATCACCCGGGAGCTGGTCCGCCACCATCGCCCTTCCCCTTACTTCTGGCGACGCAGGATGGACCCCTTGGCCTGTGCCGGAGCCTCGGCAGGCTGCTGCGGAGCCGCCTGATTCATCAGGCGTTCTTCATCAGCCGTTGTCGGCATCTTCCCGGATTTTGCCAGAACCTCCGGGTCCACCCCGTCATCCGGAATGAAGACATGCGGCAGAACCTTGTTCAGACGGTCTGCTACCTCCTCGGTTATGTCCTGACCATCCACATGCAGGACAGCCTGCTCGGCATGCAGAACAAGATTCATGCCATGGGCCGCAGCCACCTTGGCAATGATTCCATCACGCTGCTCCAGCACACGCTCGATCTGATGGAATGCCACCTGATAGGCTTCCTGAATGATCCGGGCCTTGTTGCTGAAATCCCTCTGATCCTTCGCACGCCGCTCCTGCAGATGACGGACACGGAGCTGGAGCTGGTCGGATGTCAGAGTGCGAGCCTGAACCTGAAGCTTCTGCTGCTCTTCCCTCCAGGCGCCCTCTTCCTTCTGCACCGCACGGGCCAGACGGTCACGACGCTCACCAAGCACCTGCTGCATTTCCTGCGCGGCCGTGGAAAGCTGCATCACACCCTGAACGCTGATGAGGCCAAGCACAACCGGCGGCGGGGCATCTTCCTTCGGAACAGCCGGAGAAGACGGTACAGACGGCAGAGGCAGCACGGGCGCTGCCTGCTGCTGGCCTTCCCCATCCGGAGCGCCAGCATCACCACCGTCATCCAGGCCTGCCATGTCCGGTACGGCAGCCGGAGCAGGAGCAGCAGCCGGAGCCGCATGATGATGGGAGGCGGCTGGAGCCGATGGCTGGGCCGTTTTCGGAACAAACCAGGCACCGTTTCCATCATTGCCATCAGCAGCCACGGAAGAACCAACCGCCATGAAAGCCAGAGCACTCGCGGTCATCAGGGTCAAAGGCAGTGAAAAACGTGACATGAAAAACCTCTTTATGAAAATGGGCATCCCCCAGGTCACCCTGCCAGCCCGGAATGAAGCCGGCATCGTGGCCTGCACCTTTCCTCAGAACTGCTGCCCGAAGCCAAAGCGAACCGGATAAAGCCTGTCCCCATGCTCACGATGGATCGGGACCGCACCGTCAATATTGACCAGGCCGAAGGGGCTCTTCCAGGAAATACCAAGACCACCAGAGACACGGGGCGTCATGGTGCTGCCGCCAATCGGCGTATAGTACGGGTCGTTCCAGTTACGGTAATGGTTGCGGTCCTTCACACGCTTGCCGGAAAGACTACCAGCATCGATGAAGCCACGCCCGGAGATGCCAAGGCTGTCACCCATCGGCAGCGGGAAATTCAGCTGGACAGATGCCGTGTACATGAAAGTACCACCGATCAGGTCCTCCTGTCCGGCACCCGGGCAGTAGCCATTACGGGCCTGCCCCAGCGGCGTATTGGCGGCACCGCTGTGGCAGGGCGCCTTGTAATGACTGCTGCGGGGCCCGACACCACCCTGGAGGAACCCGCGCAGGTTCTGACCACCGAGGTAGAAGTTGTCGACGATGTTGCGGTCGCCGCTGGAGCTCCAGTCATGCATGTAGCCAACACCGCCCTTGAACTGGAAGCCCCAGCTGTGGCTGCCTGTCAGGTCATCCAGCGGCAGATAATAGCTGCCATTGGCTTTGACACGGTAATATTTCTCGTTGCCACCCAGACCGGCAAAATCACCTCCGGCACTGAGAACGTAGCCAGACCGTGGATTCATGCGGTTGTCACGACGGTCATAAGTGATGTTCGTGCCAATCTGGGAAAGGAGCGACCAGCCTGCGGCATCACGCACATAAACGGACGGCGTGTCATCTTCCCACCCCGGATACTGCGACCCCGGCACCCCGTTACCCACGTGACGGTCCACGACCGTATAGGTCCAGGACTGGGAAAGATACCGGTTATAGGCATAACCAAGCCGGACAGACGCACCATACTGGCCTTCATTATAGCTCTGATACGTCTGGTAATTGTTCTGGATCGTATAAATGTCGAACCCGGCCACGAAATTGCGCCCGAGGAAGTATGGGTCCGTCACAGACAGGTCGGCCTGTTTCTCATAATAGGCAACCGTACCGGAGAACCCGGCATCAATCCCGGTCCCCAGCAGGTTATGCTGCTTCAACCCAAGATTCCCCATGATACCGGCATCGGTCGAGTACCCACCGCCGAGGGAGAACTCGCCGGTTGGCTTCTCCACCACATTGGCACTGACATTGACCTTGTCCGGCGCAGACCCCTGGGACTGGTCCACATTGGTGCTGCTGAAATACCCCATATCCTGAAGGGCCAGCTTGGAATATTTGCGGTTGAACGGCGTATAGGCATCGCCCTCGACCATCGGCAGGTTGCGGCGGATCACATGGTCACGTGTGATCGTATTGCCGTTGATGTCGATCCGCTCCACATAAACATGCGGCCCCTCGACAATATCAAACAGCAGGTCAACGACCTTCTTTTCAGGATTGCGGGCAATCTCAGGCCGGACCATGGCAAACGGGTGCCCGTTGGCCTGGAGCCACTCCTGCATGTCCGTCGCATTGTCCTGCACGGCCGTACCGTCATAATACTGGTTCTTGTAAACCTCGATGTGCCTCTTCATCGTGTCAGCCGTGACATGATGCACATTGGAACGCACACCAATCTTGCCCAGACGGTACCGTGGCCCTTCATGCAGGGTGTAGGTGACGTAGAAGCTCTTGTGGTCCGGAGAGAGCTCACCCGTGGCATCCACCATGTGGAAATCCACAAAGCCGCTATGCAGATAGAAACGTCTCAGCAGTTCCGCATCGTAGCGGATACGCTCCGGGTTATATTCATCCGAGGAAGAAAAAAAACGGTACCAGGCATGTTCCTTGGAAGACACGACATGAGACAGGGCAGCTTCGCTGAAACTGTCATTGCCAACAAAAGCAATCTTCCGGACCAGTGTCTGCTGGGATTCATTGATGTTGAAGATCACATCAACACGATTGTGGGACAGACGGATGACCTGCGGCACCACCGTGGCCCCATAGCGGGCACGGGCCGCATACATGTTCAGGATTTTCTGCCTGTCCACAGCCACGGTCTGGGCCGAAAAGACGGCACGGGTCCGCAGACTGATCTCCTTCATCAGATCCTTGTCCTTGAGGGCATGGTTCCCCTCGAAGACAATCCGGTTCACCACGGGATTTTCCGTCAGCTCCACCAGCAGGGTGCTGCCTTCACGCCTCAGCGTCACATCCCTGAAGAGACCTGTAGCGTAAAGTGTCTTCAGCGAACGGTTCAGCGCATCACGGTCAAAACTGTCGCCCGGCTGCACGACCATGTAGGAAAGGACGGTACTGGTCTCGATCCGGGTATTGCCGTGGACTTCGATGGCCTGGATCAGACCACCGGCCGGCGCATAGCCATCCCCCGCAGACCGGCGGGCATGATGGATGCTGCGCCCCTTCTGGGGGGCTGCCTCTGCCGCACAGAGCAAAGCCGGTGCCGTACAGACAGAAGCCAGCAGAGCCAGTCGAACGGCCATCGGCCGGAACCTTTTCGTACGCAATCCTGACAAAACCGGTATTCCTCGTCCCAAATTTCTACGAACGGCCATCCCGCCACACAACCCTGATGCAGGAGGTCCAGACAGTCCCATACGCACAACCGCACCAGACAGACTCCCACGACATCACAATGAAGGGAGCTGCCTGTTTCAGTTATATACTCTACCCTAGAAGGTCTTTTCCATCATTGGAGGGGGAAAGATCAACCCCCATGTGCAAACAACCAGTGAAAAACTCCCAACCCTCTGAGATCATTCACCGTTGAGAAAATGAAAAGCCCCACGACCAGCAGCAGCCCGAACTGGAGGGCATAGCTCTGTGTCCGCTCGGAGAGAGGCCGCCCCAGAACTGCCTCAAAAGCATAGAAAAGCAGATGGCCGCCATCCAGCATCGGCACGGGAAACAGGTTCAGCAGGCCAAGATTGAGGGACAGGAGAGCCACGAACCCCAGCGCACTGGCCACGCCATAATCCACGGCCTGCCCGGACATGTGAATGATGCCGATGGTCCCGGAGAGCTGCCTGGCGCTCCGCTGCCCGCTGATGATCTGCCAGATTCCCTCCAGCATGTTGCCGCACATGTCCCACGTCTGCCCGATGGCCGCCGGAACAGCCTTGTAGACAGGCAGGGGCGCACTGTGGCTGACGGCAAAACCGACCCCCAGCCGACCGACGTCATGCCCCCCCTGCTGGATACGGTCCAGCGTGACCGGAAGCTCCAGGCTCTGCCCCTTCCGCAGCAGACCAACCTTCATGACCTCACCCGGATGGGCCGCCACCTGCGCCTGGATGTCGCCAATGCTCAGGATGTGATGCCCGTCCAGACGCTGTATCTCGTCACCCACCTGAAGCCCGGCCTTCATGGCTGCACCATTCGGGGCCAGCGTGCCGATGTCGGGCCGGGCCTCCGGCCTGCCAAAGCAGGACAGCAGCACCACGAACAGAAGGATCGTCAGCAGGAAGTTGAAGACAGGCCCCGCCACCGTCACGATTGCCCGCGAGAGGACAGACTTGCGGTTGAAGGCATTCTCGTCACCTTCTTCCCGGGGCGCATCGGGACGGTTCTCAAACCCGTGGAGTTTGACATACCCTCCCAGCGGCAGCAGGCTGATCTGCCAGCGTGTTCCGACCCGGTCCTTCCATGATGTCAGTGCAGGACCGAACCCGATGGAAAAGACGGTCACCTGCACACCACGCCAGCGTGCAGCCAGATAATGGCCCAGCTCGTGAATGAAGACGACGATCCCGAAAACGGCCAGACCGGCAAGGATGCTCTGAAGACTATGCATGGTCGGCCATCCGCTTCATCTGTGTCCGGGCCAGCTCACGCCCCATTTCGTCCCAGTGATAGACATCCTCCAGAGATGTCGGCACCGGGTTTTCCGGCATGGCCTGAAGGCTGGCATCAATCAGCTCACCAATGCCAAGGAAACGGATCTTCCCGGCGAGGAAAGCCTCCACGGCAATCTCGTTGGCAGCGGAGAACACGGTCGGGGCCACGCCACCAGCCCGCAGGACCTGACGGGCCAGACGCAGCGGGATGAAGCGGTCCTCATCCACTGCCTCGAAATTCATCTGCCCGAGCTTCACGAAATCCAGACGCTCGCATCCCGTCTGCATCCGGGTCGGGGCGGCCAGCGTGTGTGCGATGGGAATCCGCATGTCCGCCGTCCCCATCTGGGCCACGAAGCTGCCATCACGGAAACAGACCATGCCATGCACGACTGACTGCGGGTGAACCAGCACGTCTATCTGATGTTCAGGCAGATCGAACAGGCGGGCGGCCTCGATGACCTCCAGCCCCTTGTTGGCCATGGAGGCGGAGTCAATCGTGATCTTGGCCCCCATGGACCATGTGGGATGCTTCAGGGCCTGTTCGGGCGTGGCCTTCGCCATCTCCTCCTTTGTGGAGCAGCGGAACGGTCCGCCAGAGGCCGTGAGGACGATCTTCTCCACGAGGGACATGTCCGCTCCGCCCAGGGACTGCACGATCGCATTATGTTCGGAATCAACGGGCAGCAGCTCGGCTCCGGCATCACGCACAGCTTCCAGCATGACGTTGCCAGCACAGACGAGAGCTTCCTTGTTGGCCAGAGCCACCTTGTGCCCGTTGCGGATGGCTTCCAGCGTGGGGGCCAAGCCGGCAGCCCCAGTGATGGCGGCCATCGTCCAGTCCGCTTCCAGCGCACCGGCCTCGATGACAGCCTGCCGTCCGGCAGCTACCTTCACGCCGGTGCCAGCGAGACGCTCTTTCAGCTCCTCGTAATGCTGCTCATCATTCAGGACGGCCAGCTCGGCATTCAGCTCACGGGCCTGTTCGGCCAGAAGGGCGGCGTTCTTTCCCCCCACGAGAGCCCGCACCTGGATGGAGTCTGCCTGCTGCTTCAGAAGATCGACTGTCGAGACACCAATGCTGCCTGTACTGCCAAGCACACTAATGCGCCGACGCCCGGAACCTCCCCCCATGGAATACCTCTCCCTTGATGATTTCAACATGATACGTGATGGCGGGTCTGCCTCATGACAGACCTATAGCAGAGACTGCCGCTCCAGAATAAGACTTAACGGAAAAGCTGCCAGAATGGCCCCTCTCCGGCCATGAGGGCCAGGATGGCTGCAACAGGGGCCGCCAGCAGGAGGGCATCCAGCCGGTCCAGCAGTCCCCCATGACCGGGGATGAGCCGCCCTGAATCCTTGACGCCCAGACGCCGCTTGAAGGCACTCTCCAGCAGATCGCCTGCCTGGGCCGCCACGGCAATCACTCCGCCCGTCAGGCAGGCAGAGAACGACCAACCATGACCCGACCAGTGCCCGACCAGCCCGCCGAGGATCACGGCTCCCACGATGCCCCCCAGCGAGCCGGAAATGGTCTTGCCGGGAGAAATGGCCGGGGCCAGTTTCGGCCCGCCAATCAGACGCCCGGTGGCGTAGGCGCAGCTGTCACTGGCTATGACGGCGAAAATGACGAAAAAGGTCTCCAAAAAACCGTCAGGCCGCCCCCGCAGCCAGAGCAGGGAAAAACCACCCAGCATGGCCACCAGAACCGGACCGCAGGCCCGCCTGCCAAACAGGACGCTGGACACCAGAAGGTAAAAGGCCGCAAACCACTGCCCTTTGATGGCGATCAGTCCACCACAGAGAGGCCAGAGCAGAAGCAGAGCACCCCGCAGACTTTTCATCGGCTGGCCAAGCAGGGTTTCCCCTTCCCAGACAATCCCGACCATGACGAGCAGCACCAGTACCCGATAGGCCCATCCACCAAACCAGAGACAGAGGAGCACCACCGGAACAATCACAAGGCTGGAGAGGATGCGTTTCTGCAACTCTGTCATTCTGGCCGCCCACCGAAACGCCTCTGACGGCGCATGTACCGCATCATGGCCTCGGCAAAATCCTTCTCACCGAAATCCGGCCAGAGCACGTCAAGAAACACAAGTTCTGCATAGGCGGATTGCCAGAGCAGGAAATTGGAAAGTCGGCTCTCTCCACTCGTCCGCATGACAAGGTCGGGGTCGGGCATGTCATGCGTCTGGAGGGCACTGGCGAACAGGGCTTCGTCAATCTCATGCGGCTCCAGCGTGCCCGCCCGGACCCGTTCGGCCAAATGGCGGGCACTTCCGGCAATCTCCGCACGACTGCCATAGGAAAGAGCCAGAGCCAGAGTCAGCCGGGTATTGTGGCGTGTCTTTTCCTCTGCCCGACGCAGCTCCCGGCAGAAAGACGCCCCGAAACGTTCAGGATCACCAATGATGCGCAGCCGGACACCCTGCTCATCCAGCTCCCGGAAACGATGCCGCAGATAAAACTGCATCAGCCCTGTCAGGTCGCTGATCTCCTCACCAGACCGGCGCCAGTTCTCTGATGAGAATGCATAGAGTGTCAGATAATCCACCCCATGCTCCATGGCGGCACGGACGCAACGCTGCACGGCCTCGCCTCCCTCACGATGGCCCTGTGCGATCGGTACGCCACGTGCTCTGGCCCAGCGTCCGTTGCCATCCATGATGACGGCAACATGACGTGGGAGTGTGCCAGCCGGGCGGGAAGAAGGGTGAAGTTCCGACAATGTTCTGGCGATCAGACCTGTTTGATGTCCCGCTCCTTGTCAGCCAGCAGGCTGTCCACACGGCCGATATGCTCATCTGTCAGCTTCTGGATGGCAGCCGTCCAGACCTTCATGTCGTCCTGACTGATATCGCCATTCTTTTCCAGGGCCTTGGCCTTGTCCATGCCATCCCGGCGGACACCACGCACGGCCACACGGCCACCTTCGGCGTAACGGGCAGCGGCCTTGGCCATCTCGTTGCGTCGTTCCTCTGTCAACTGCGGGATGGGCACACGGATGGTCTGCCCTTCAGCAGCAGGGTTCAGCCCCAGCCCACTGTCACGGATGGCTTTCTCAACAGAGGAAACAACACTGGCATCCCAGACAGAGACCGTCAGCATCCGGGCTTCCGGCACGGCAACGGAACCAACCTGGGAGAGGGGCACCACGGAGCCATAAGCCTCCACACGTACCGGCTCCAGAAGGTTCGGGCTGGCACGGCCGGAGCGCAGGCCAGAGAGATCACGGCGCAGGCTCTCCAGCGCCCCTTCCATGCGACGTTTGAGGTCATCAAGCAGGTCGTTCAGTTCTGTGCTCATGGCAAATCACTTCCTCAGTAATCGTTCCGTTCGTCAGCCGGTGCGGGCTGACATGGTAATCTGGTCGCTCGCTCTCAACCCTCAACAATCCGGGTGAAGCGCCCTTCACCTTTCATGGCTGCCGCAAAAGCCCCCGGCGCATGCATGTTGAACACGATGATCGGCAGAGCATTCTCCCGGGCGAGACTGACAGCTGCTGCATCCATGACCTTCAGATTGCGAGCCAGGGCATCCATGTAGGTCAGCTGTTCATAACGCTCGGCATCGGGATTCAGGCGAGGATCATCGGAATAGACACCATCAACCTGCGTTCCTTTGAAGAGGGCATCGCACTCCATCTCGTTCGCCCGCAGGGCAGCAGCCGTATCAGTTGTGAAGAACGGATTGCCCGTACCGGCTGCGAAGATGACCACACGGCCCTTCTCCATATGACGGACGGCCCGGCGGCGGATATAAGGCTCGGCAATGGAGGCCATGTGGATGGCCGTCATCACCCGGGTCTCCACATGACGCTTCTCCAGCGCATTCTGGAGCATCAGGGCATTGATGACCGTTGCCAGCATCCCGGCATAGTCCCCCTGCACCCGGTCCATTCCCTTGGCGGCAGCGGCCAGTCCACGGAAGATGTTGCCTCCCCCCACGACGAGACAGACCTGCCCGCCCAGAGCGGCCACACCGGCGATGTCCGCAGCCACCATGTCCACCATCTCCGGGTCAACACCGGCAGTTCCCTTGCCCATCAGCGCCTCGCCAGACACTTTGAGAAGGACCCGTTTATAAGGGAAGTTCGGCTCTTGGGGGGCGGTGCTCATGATCGTACCGGCTCTCTGGTTGATGATGTCCTGAAATCTGTCTGCTCCCTCATACAGAGCTACCCCTGCATGAACAAGCGAAACTCGTGCGCTTCAGCCATAATCTGCAAGACCGAGGGCCCGCAGGCGGGCTGTTTCCTTGTCCCACGCAGCCCTCTCCTTCACATTGAGGAAAAGATGGCAGGGAGCATCCAGAAGGCCTTCCAGCTGTTTCCGGGCCCGCATCCCGATCTCCCGGATGCGCTGCCCCCGCTCCCCGATGAGGATGGCCTTGTGCCCTGCCCGTGACACGTAGATCGTCACGTCGATGCGGATGGATCCGTCCTTGCGTGTCTTGAAGGATTCCGTCTCCACCGTGGCATGGTAGGGAATCTCCTCATGGGTCTGGAGGAAGACCTGCTCCCGCACGATTTCCGCTGCCAGCAGACGGTCTGGCAGATCTGTCAGATCATCTTCAGGGTAATGGTAAGGCCCAACGGGCATGGCCCTGGCCAACCCGTCCAGCAGGCCCTCAACCCCATCACCGGACCGGGCACTGACCATATAGACCTCTTCCACCGGCAGGAGGTCCGTGATGGCCTTCGTCAGGGGCAGAAGCTGATCCCGCTGGATGAGGTCTGTCTTGTTCAGCACCAGCCAGACAGGCCGCTTCCCCTCTTTCAGTCGAGCGATGATCTCCCTGATCTCGTCTGTCAGACCGATGCGGCTATCCACCAGCAGCAGGTTGAGGTCAGCATCCTGCGACCCGCTCCAGGCAGCATTGACCATCGCCTGGTCCAGCCGTCGGCGGGGCTTGAAGATGCCCGGCAGGTCCACAAACACGATCTGCGCCGCATCCCGCATCACAATGCCAAGCGTACGGAACCGTGTCGTCTGCGCCTTGGGGCTGACAATGGACAGCTTGGCCCCAGCCATGCGGTTCAGCAGGGTGGATTTTCCTGCATTGGGAGCCCCGACAAGAGCAACAAAACCGCAGCGTGTCTCTCCGCCCGTGGCGGTCTTTTCTGTATCCTCAGGCACGTTCTGTCTCCTGCCCCATCTTCTTCAGCAAATCTGTCGCCGCCGCACTTTCAGCCAGCCGCTTGCTGCCTGCACGGCCAACACCCACCTGCCCCAGTGCCCGGACCTCCACACGGAAGATCGGTGCATGGGACGGCCCATCAGCGGCGGTCAGTTCATAATGCGGCAAGGCCTCGCCACGCCCCAGCAGAAACTCCTGAAGCAGCGTTTTCGGCTCCTTGTGGGGCTGTCCACTCTTCTCGATGTCCCTGTCCCAGAGGCGACGGACCACATGCCGGGCCGGGTCCAGCCCGGCATCCAGATAGAGTGCGCCCAGCAGGGCTTCCATCGCATCGGCCAGAACGCTGGCCAGAACACGTATGCCGGCACTTTCCTCATGCTGGGCAATCTGTATCGCCTCGGAAAGCTCAATCCCTTCCGCAATCCGGGCCAGAACAGGACGGGAGACCAGATGGGCGTGGCGGGCCCCCAGAGCGCCTTCCTGCTCCTCCGGATAGCGCTCAAAGAGCCATTCCGCCATCAGCAGGCCAAGCACCCTGTCCCCCACGAACTCCAGACGCTCGTTGGACCCCTGCCCCCGTGGCGTTTTCCCCGAAGGATGCCCCTTCTGCCGCCCCCGGTTCCGTCCCTGCCGCCGTGGCACGGCGGACCGGTGGGTCAAAGCCTCATGCAGAAGTGCGGGGTCAGCAAAACGGTGTTCCAGCTTCGCCTCGACATGGCGGACAGCCTCATCACGTGTCATCATTCGTCAATACCACGCAGGAAACGGCCCCAGCGTATCTCTGTCGGCCAATACCAGAACTGCCAGGCCGGATGCCGCATATCAACGGAGAACAGCACCATCTTTGCCCGTCCGACCAGATTGATCACAGGCACGAACCCCAGATCATGACCGCCGCTATCCGTCAGATAATCACGCCCGGCCGGGACAGCACAGGCACCGCTCTCATGCCCTCCCTGAAAGCGGCTGTCCGAACTGTCATCCCGGTCATCCCCCATGGCAAACAGGCAGCCCTCTGGCACGGTATATTCAGGCGTATTGTTGGCAAGGTCATCATCCCGCATCTTCAGGATATCATGCGGTACCGTCTTGCCATCCTCCCGGGGCAGCATTTCCCGATAACGGGTCCCAGACAGCACATAGCCCCGCTCATCCATCACGCTGTAATGCCCCCGGTCCTCCCGCGGCACTTCCTGACCATTGATGAAGAGATGCCCCTGTTCCATGCGGATGCGATCCCCGGGCAGGCCGACAATCCGCTTGATGTAATCGACTGACGTATCCTTGGTGAACCGGAACACCGCCACATCCCCACGGTGCGGCATGGAAGCGAACACACGTCCCGAAATGAACGGCGGCGAGAACGGAAAAGAATACCGGGAATAACCGTAGCTCATCTTGGAGACCGCCACAAAATCCCCGACCTGAAGGGTCGGGATCATGGAGGCAGACGGAATATTGAACGGTTCGACCAGCAGTGAACGTACGGCAACCACCAGAATGAGCCATAGAAGAATCTGTCTTATGGAGGCCAGAAGGCTTTCCGGCTTTTCTGTCTGTTCTTCCTGTCTGTCTTCGTTCATGGTCCCTGTTCATCCTGTTCTGGCAAGAAGCAGGCAGACTGCCCTGCCCGTTTCTGCCATAGCCTGCCTGACCCGCCGGGTCATGCGTTAATTCCATCCTGACGATATTTCAAGCCGCCAAGACTAAAGGGCAACAGCCTGTATCAGCACCTGTGCCATGGCCATGGGCGGCTCATCACTCAGGCTCAACAGCAATTCGGCCCGATGCCCTGCCGGCAGGCGCTGGTCCAGAAGGGTCGCCGCTGCGCCCGAAAGGCTGAGCACAGGAGCCCCCAGATCATTCCGCCCCACGGAAATATCCTGAAGCTGCACCCCCTGGGCAAAGCCTGTCCCCAGAGCCTTGGCGCAGGCCTCCTTCGCTGCCCAGCGTTTGGCACAGGCCCCTGCCCGGGCCGCCCCCCGCAATGTCTGCACATACTGACGCTCCTCCAGCGTGAACACACGCTCCAGAAACGCATCCCCATGGCGGGCTAGGGCCCGTTCGATCCGCCCGATGGAGCAGAGATCAACCCCGATCCCCAGAATCATGAGGTCATCCCTTTGTCCGTTCGGCCTGAAGAACACCCTTCTCGGCCCGGAACCCTGCCAGAACCGTTGCCAGATGCCCCTTGCTCCGCACCTCGAGGTCCACCAGAATTTCCATGAAATCCAGCTGGCGGTTCACGATCCGCAGATTGATCACGCTGGCCTCGTGCCGTGTGGCCAGGTTGGTCAGCGCTGCCAGAACAGCCGGGTCATTTCCCGCCACGACGGAAAGGCGGGCCGTGTAACGGGGGGCATCCCGCCCTGTCCGCCCAAGGGCCTCCTCACTCCATGAGATTTCAAGAAAGCGCTCGGGCATGTCCGAAAACATGCTGAGATTGTGACATTTGCGCCGATGTACGGTCACTCCCTTGCCCTGGGCAATGATGCCCACGATGCGGTCCCCCGGCAAAGGACGGCAGCAACCCGCAAAGTGCAGTTCAATACCCCGCCCGACACCATTGACCAACGTGCCCTCATAACTGGAAGGCCGTCTTGGCGGCAGGGGCTTCTGGTCCAGCCTTCCCTCCAGCCGGGGGGACAGGCCGGGCACGATACGGGGCACCTGCCCCTGACGGGACAGCTCCGGATAGGCCGCCCCTACAACATCCCTCGGGTCCAGCTGCCCGGCACCGACGCTGCCATACAGCTCATCAAGGCTGTTCTGCTTCAGCGTGCCAAGAAGGCCCTCCAGCACTTTCTCCGACCCATCAACACCTTTCTGGCGGAACGCACGGGCAACAGCACCACGGCCATTCTCAACGTTGTTCTGCCGCTGCTGGAGGGCCACGAAGCGCCGCACACGGGCACGGGCCTTGCCCGTGACGACAAACCGCTCCCATGACGGGGACGGCGTGCCCCCCCGTGCCGTCATGATGTCGATCTGGTCGCCATTCTCCAGAACATGCTTCAGCGGGACAAGACGCCCATTGACCTTGGCCCCCACACACCGGTCCCCGACCTGACTGTGTACGGCATAGGCAAAATCCACCGGCGTAGCCCCACGAGGCAGGGAAATGAGCTGTCCCTTGGGGGTGAAGCAGAAGACCTGATCCTGATAGAGTTCGAGCTTGGTATTCTCCAGAAACTCGTCCGGCCCCTGACTGTCCTCCAGAATGTCCAGCAGGTCCTGCACCCAACGCAGCTTGCGGGTATAGGCCCCGAATGTTTCCGAAAGAACGGCCGTCTCATGCTCGCTGGGGCTGCTGCCATCCTTGTAGCTCCAGTGGGAGGCCACGCCATTCTCTGCCAGATCGTGCATCTCCGGTGTGCGTATCTGCACCTCGATCTTCTGGCTGTGCGGCCGATAGAGCGTCACCCCTGTATGCAGGGACTGGTAGCCGTTCGTCTTGGGGGTGGAGATGTAGTCCTTGAAGCGTCCGGCAATCATGGGGTAGGCCCCGTGCACCGCCCCCAGCGCCGCATAACAGGCCTCTCTCGTGGGCACGAGAATGCGGAACGCCATGATGTCGGAAAGCTGCTCGAAAGCAACATTCCGCCGCTTCATCTTTTCCCAGATGGAATAGGGGGATTTTTCCCGCCCGATGACGGTCGCCCCCTCCACCCCGGCTTCCTTGCAGAGTGTGGCCAGCTCGCAGCGTATCTGCTCGATCATGTCCGCACCCTGCCCACGCAGGTAATTCAGCCGGGCCCGGATGGTGGCATCAGCCTCCGGCTCCAGATTGACAAAGGCAATATCCTGGAGCTCCGTCTTCACCCGGTCCATGCCGATGCGTTCGGCCAGAGGGGCGTAGATGTCCAGTGTTTCCCTGGCGATACGCTGCCGCCGGTCTGTCCGCTGGACATAATGCAGCGTCCGCATGTTGTGCAGCCGGTCCGCCAGCTTGACGATGAGCACACGGATGTCCCGCGACATGGCGAGCACCAGCTTGCGGAAATTCTCCGCCTGCTTGGTCCTGTCGGACTGAAGCTCCAGCCGTGTCAGCTTGGTCACGCCATCAACGATGGCCGCTACATCCTTGCCAAAACGCCCTGCCAGCATCTCCAGAGAGATGCCCGTATCCTCCACGGTATCATGCAGGAAACCCACCATGATGGACACGGGGTCCATACGGAACCCGGCCAGTATGTTGGCCACGGCAATCGGATGGGTGATGTAAGGATCACCATTGTCCCGGCACTGGCCCTCATGGGCTTTGGCGGCCAGATCGTAGGCCTCCTGCATCAGGGCCAGATCAGCATGGGAATCGTAACAGCGGACCCGCTCCAGCAGGCCGCTTATGGAGGGGTGGAAATCCTGCAAGAGGGCGTCCCCGGCACCAGCCACCGTCTCCGCCGGGAGATCGGTGGAAAGCAGCGTTTCATCAGCCATGGATCAGCCCCCATTCTTCACTGATGGAAGAACCTGCATCCCATCCCCGCCCGAAGGCGAAGAAAAGGGGGCCCTTCCCCAGGGCGCACACCTCAGTTCCTGAAAGGCTTAGCGACGCCCCCGGCCGGAGCCGGCTTCATCAGCTGCCATGTTGGCAGCTTCCTCTTCCGCAGATACATCCTGAAGACCGAAAATGTTCTGGTCTGTCGGGATGAGGTCCATCACTTCCTCATCGGAAGGCTCGACTTCCGGCTGGTTGCTCATGGAGCGGACAATGCCGTTCTTCAGCCCCTCGAGGCTCACATGATCCTCGGCGATCTCACGCAGGGCAACAACGGTATTCTTGTCATTATCCCGCGGAACCTGCATCTCCTCCCCGCGGGAAAGACCACGGGCCCGCTGGGCGGCCAGCAGCACCAGGTCAAAACGGTTCGGAACCTTCTCGATGCAGTCCTCTACGGTCACACGTGCCATAAAACCGGCGCTCCCCACTCACATGCTGAAATGGCCCCTGCAAACGGGCCGGGACAGCCCCACCTGCCGAAACAGGCAGCCTGTCCCATTGCTATCTCACAATCTGGACTTTTGTTACCACAAAGGCCTTTATTGACGCAACGCAAAGCTGTAAGAGGGAAGCAGGAGGCTGTCCTGCTTTCTCCACCCGACATGCCTTCCATCATCAAATCTGGTGCTGAGTCCGCCATACATACGGAACAGGGAAACAATCAAAGGGCAGCCCTGCCCGAGACTGACAGGACATTTCTTGATCAACACTCCCCGCACCCAAGACTAACCCAAGACCATATGTGAGCCATATGTCCAACCTTCTCCTACGCAAAAACGATCGCACATCACTTTTCATCAACGGGGCCAGCCTGCACCACGCCGCACGCAACCTGGGGTTCGAGGTCGATTTCCTCGCCCTGCGGGATCTTTTCGAACAGCAGTGTTCCTTCCAGCGGGCCTTCTATTATGCGGCCATGCCGGAGACGGAAGATTACTCCCCCCTCCGCCCGCTGACAGACTGGCTGGCCTATAACGGCTATCATCTGGTCACCAAGACGGCACGGGAATTCACCAACCAATCCGGCCAACGCCGCGTAAAGGGCAACATGAATGTCGAGCTGGCCGTGGACCTGATCGAACAGGCCCCCCGGCTGGACCATATCGTGATCGTCAGCGGGGATTCCGACCTGCGCCGTGCCGTGGAGGCCGTGCAGTCCCGTGGTGTGCGTGTCACGGTCATTTCCTCCGTCAAGACGACACCACCGATGATTGGTGACGACCTGCGCCGCCAGACGGACCACTTCGTGGAGCTGGCGGACATCGCCCATCACTTCACCCGCCGCAATGCGGACAACCGGTCCCGTCCTCCCATCCGCCACCCGGCCGATGCCGACGACTATGACGACGAGGAATGATCCTTTTCCAACCCCGCTCCGGCGGGGTTTTTTCATGGCGGCTTTCCATCACGCTTCCGCCATCCCTCTTTAATCCTTACCCGCCCCGGTCCATCTCCCCCGTAAAGACTGACTCAACAAACCCTGAAAGGAACCCGCCCATGTCCATCAAGACCATCGGTTTCATCGGTTATGGTGCCATGGCGTCCCTCATGGGGCGCAATCTGGTCCGGGCCGGATACGATGTCGTCGCTCACACGCCATCAGGCCGGAGCAATGGCGCTGAGGCGGATGTCCCCATGCTGGCCTCTCCCCGCCTCGTGGCGGAAAGGAGCGACGCCATCATCATCTGTGTCCCGAATGACGAGGCGGAGAACACGGCCCTGCATGGCCCGGATGGCCTCCTGGCGGGACTGCGGAGCGGGCAGCTCGTGCTGGACACCTCCACCGTCTCACCGGAACAGGCCGACCACCTCGCAGCCCTGCTGGGTGAGCGCAATGTCGCCGTGCTGGACGCCCCCATGTCAGGCAGCACGCCGGAAGCCGAAAAAGGGGCCCTCATCATGCTGGTGGGAGGCCCGGAAGCAACCGTAACGCTCGCCCGCCCCATTCTGGACCACATCGGCCGCATCACCATCCATGCCGGTCCGGCCGGGAGCGCAGCCCGGCTGAAGCTCGTCGTCAACGGCATCATGGGGGGCACGCTGAACATCATTGCTGAAGGGATCGCCTATGGCCTGGCCGCTGGCGTGGAGCGCAGCGTCCTTTTCGATGCCCTTCAGGAACTGGCCGTCATCAGCCCCCATCACAAGCGCAAGATCGGCATGGGCAAGGCAGGGCATTTCCCCTCCCAGTTTCCAACCCGCCTGATGAGCAAGGACATGGGCCTGCTGATGGAGGCCGCCCGCCGCTGTGGCGTCCCGATGCACGGCATGGCGGCAGCCTCCCAGAATCTGGCCGCCTCCAATCGGAATCATGCTGATGACGATTACTCCGCCCTGATTGCCCGGATGGAACGGGAGGCTGCCAACCGCTGAAAGGTACCCAGCGGTCCTTCTTCCCACTATTGGGACTGTTTTACTCTTTTTTTAAGACACTCCGCCCCACACACCTTGACGTTGCCGCCCGGCAACCATAGCTAGAGGGGGTCATGAATTGGCAGGAGGGATGCCTCCTGCCCCTCATATGTCAAGGAAGATTCACATGGCTTTTGAACTCCCAAAACTCCCCTATGCCGAAAACGCCCTGGCCGATGCCGGCATGTGCCAGGAAACACTGGAGCTGCACCACGGCAAGCACCATCAGGCCTATGTCACAGCCCTGAACGGCTTCGTCGAGAGCAAGCCGGAACTGGCAGGCAAGGCCCTTGAAGAAATCATTGCCCTGTCTCACGCTGATTCCTCCCTGGCCCCGGTCTTCAACAATGCCGGCCAGCACTGGAACCACTGCATCTTCTGGAACTGCCTCTCCCCCAACGGCGGCCGCATCCCCGGTGCGCTGGAGAAGAAACTGACCGAGGATTTCGGCTCCGTTGATGCCTTCAAGGCCGCTTTCAAGCAGGCTGCCACGACACAGTTCGGGTCTGGCTGGGCATGGCTGGTTCTGGGCTCCGATGGCAAGCTCAAGGTCACCAAGACGGCCAATGCCGCCAATCCGCTCTCCGAGGATGAGGGGCGTACGCTGCTGGGGCTGGATGTGTGGGAGCACTCCTACTATCTGGACTTCCGCAACCGTCGTCCGGACTACGTCACCAACTTCCTCGACCGTCTCGCCAACTACGAGTACGCCGAGAGCTGCCTGAAGGGTGCCTGATCGTCCGGCCCACCCGACATGAGAAAGGCCCTGCCACGGTTCATCGTGGCAGGGCCTTTTCTTTATGGTGCCAGCTGGGCATGAAACCCGCTGAGGAACGTTCCCTTACGCCTCGTTGGCAGGCTTGCCCTCACGCCGCAGGATGGTCGTGATCGTACTGCGGATGACCTTCACCTTCACGCCCTGTGCGATTTCCACATCCACTTCCTGCGAATCATCACGGGTGTTCTGTACCGTCCCCACGATGCCACCTGCCGTGACAATCCGGTCACCACGACGCAGGCTGTTCTGCTCCTCCCGCAGTTCACGCTGGCGCTTCTGCTGTGGGCGGATCAGGAAGAAATAGAAGACCACAAAGATCAGCACGAAAGGTGCATACTGCACAAGCGCTGCCGAACTGAAGGCGCCGCCATTGGTACCGGCATCAGCGGCATAAGCCGTGGAAAAAAGAATATTGTGCATAGGTGGTGTTGGTTCCATCTTGATGAGATAATTGTGGACCATATCGTGCCAGACCGTCACGTCAAGCTCATTACACAGGAAGACCATGCCAGCAACCGCTCTTCTCCCTCTCCTGACCCGCATTGCCGAAAGTCTGGAACGCATGGCTCCTCCACCAGCAGACCCTGCCATGCTGGATGACCCCACGCAGGACAGCTTCATCTGGCAGGGCGGGAGCGGCCATCTGCTGCCCATCCCCCACATGCAGGCCGTCCCGCTGAAGCTGCTGAAGGGCATTGACCGGCAGATCAGGCAGGTCATGGGCAACACACGCTTCTTTGCCCACGGACTGGCAGCCAACAACGTGATGCTCTGGGGTGCCAGAGGCATGGGCAAGTCCTCGCTCGTCAAGGCCTGTCTTCTGGCCGTCAATGAGGAACAGCGCAGGAACGGCCACCCCCCGCTGGCACTGATAGAGATTCCACGGGATGACCTCGCCACCCTGCCGCAGCTTCTGGCCCTGCTGCGCCGCACCTCCCGCCGGGTCATCCTGTTCTGTGACGATCTCTCCTTCGAGACGCAGGATGCGGATTACAAGTCCCTGAAATCGGTCCTGGATGGAGGCATCGCCGGACGGCCTGACAATGTGCTGGTCTATGCCACCTCCAACCGCCGTCACCTCATGCCGCAAAACATGATCGAGAATGAAGCGGGGGATGCCATCAACCCGGGCGAGGCCATCGAGGAGAAGGTGTCCCTCTCCGACCGGTTCGGCCTGTGGATCGGCCTCTATGGTGCCTCCCAGCCCCATTATCTCAGCATCATCGATGCCTATGCGGAGGAGAGGCAGCTCCCCATCGCTAGGGAGGAGCTGCACCGGCGTGCCCTGCAATGGGCCATGCAGCGGGGCAGCCGCTCCGGCCGGGTCGCCTCGCAGTTCATCACCGCCCTGAGTGCCGAACTGACCGAAGAAGCCCGCTGAACGGCAGAACGGCCCGCCTGAAACCAGAGCGGGCCGTTCTTCATGCTGCGGACCAGTCAGAAGGCTGCACTGATCGTTCCGAAATATTCCCGTGTCGCCCCGCGCTCCAGGGACTGGTAATCCCCCACGGGCGGGTTGTTGTTCTCACCCATCATGGCGATATATTTGTTGTTGAACAGGTTGTAGACGTTGAAGCTGACCGTCAGGTCCCGCACGCCTGCCAGTTTCCTGAACGTATAAGTCACCCCCGTATTGGCCAGCCAGTAGCTGCCGATTGAGGTGTCGTTCATGAAGCTGTAATACCGCCTGCCAAAATAGTTGGCATCAAAATGTGCATTCAGCCCACGCCATGTATAGGCAATGGAAGCCTTGTACATCCATGCCGGGTAATTGACGATGTTCTTGCCCTTCAGCGGGTAATAATTCCCGGCACTGGAGGTCACGTTCCGGTCATAGGTGCCCTTGTTGTAACTGAGCGTATTGGTGATGATCAGCCCCGGCAGGGGACGGACGGACACGCTGCCATTGGCCCCCGTCATGGAGATGCGCCCGAAATCGAATTCTTCAGAAATCGGATTGAACATCGTTCCCCGTGCCCCGGCCAGAAGCTCGTGCATCAGGGTGGAGTGATAGACGGTCGCATCCAGCTGCACGATGGAGGACGTGAAACGATACCCCCCCATGTAGGTCCAGGCCCGGGCCGGTTTGGTCTGCGCCTTCTGCCGCAGGAACTCCTGCTGGTTGGGCACGGAGAAGAGCGAGTTGGCCACACCCGTGCCGGAGACCTCATAGGCCCGCATGTTCTTGGAGACGTCGATGTAGAACTCGTTCTGCCGGTTCAGACGCCAGTCCAGATTGAAATGGGGCAGGAAAGCTCCCGTGGCATGAAGGGAGCCGGAGGGCAGGCCACCGGCATCCAGAGCCGCCCATGAGTCGTCATTCTCATGCCCGCCACCGGATGTCTGGGAGATCAGGGAGCGGAAACCCGCTGTCAGCGTCAACCCCTTGAGGATGGTGTAGGTGTCCTGAAGGTGGGTCTGCACCACATTGGTACGCCATCTGAAATTATAGACCCGGTCGGCCGGCCCATACACATTGTAAGGCCCGACCGCCTTGACGGGCGCACCCGCCCCCAGCTCCGGCTCCAGATAATTGTAAAGCCCGGCGGTCTGGTTGTTGTTCTCGTACCAGACACCCGTATTGATCCTGTGATGCCCCCAGCGATAGTCCAGACTGCTGTTGATGCCGAAACGCTGCTGGCTGTTCTTCCAGACTTCCTGATAGAGCGGCACGCCATTCGGCGTGGCGACCTGAAGGTCAGGGTCCTCCGAAGCGGCGGATGCGGCAGCCGTGTAGCTGTAATTGCCGGACTGGGCATGACCATAGGCCGTGGTATGCCATGTCAGATGGTCCGTCAGGGCAAGATCAAGATTCAGGCCACCCAGAAAATTGGTCTCATGCTGCCCACCGTCATAATAGGGCATCTGACAGGCATTCACCTGCCCGTTGGACCCCGGATAGGCCATGAAATTGTTCGGGCTGTTATTGCACTGCTGCGCCCACTGATAGGCCTTGCCGTAATCCGGGTAGAGATGCGGGACACGCCAGCCCAGATTGTTGATCATCCCCAATGAGAGGTCCGGATAGTTCTGCTGCTGAAGGTCCGTCCAGTCGAAGAAGGCCGAAACCCTGCTGCGCTCGCCAAGCGGCTGCACCAGCTTGGCATTGACCTGCTGAAGGAACTGGTCCCCCTTCCCCTCCCACATGCCTTCATCCGTACGGGCGTAGGAGGTGTAGAATTTCGTGCCGGATTCATTCAGACGGCCGGAATCAAACCGGGCATAGGTGCGATAAGACCCGTAACTGCCAAAGGCCTGGCTGACCTTGCCCCCCAGCCTGTCGGATGGATCGCCGGAGGTGAAACGGATGGTCCCGCCCAGCGTGTTGGTGGACGGCACGTCCACGCCACCTCCGCCCTGCGACATCGTCATGCTGCCGATGTCATCAGGAATGATGGCCGAGGCAAGGCTCAGACCATTGACGGACTGGTAGGTCTGGTCATTCAGGGGAATGCCATCCAGCGTCACGCCCAGCTGGTTCATGAAAAAGCCACGGACGTACAGATTCGCCCCGAAACTGTCGATTCCGAACGGGTCCGTGGAGGTGAAGCTCACGCCCGGCATACGGTCCAGTGCCTTGTAGGGGCTGGTCCCGGGCACATATTCCTTCATCACGCTTTTCGGTACGACCAGCTCCGCCGCCCGGCTGACGTGCGAGGCGTGGACGGACAGGCTCTGCACCCCATGAGCAGACACATATTTCGGCCTGTGATGGCTGGCCGCCTTCACACGCCCTGCACCAGTCCCTGCCGCTGCTGCCTGGTTTCCACCCTTGCCTGTCATATCCCGGCGACTGCCATGCCGGTGCCCCGTCAGGGTGTGCCCACCATGCTGTGCGGCAGAAACACCTGCCGTTTTACCAGCGGAACTCACCGGAGTTGATGAACGGGTCTGGGCAAAGGCAGTTCCACTCCCCATTCCCAGAAAAATGGCAGCAGAGGACAGAAGAAGATGGCGGCGCAATGCGTCTGGCACTCCCAACAATATTGGCACACAATAAAAAGCCCATGTCAGGGTTGTCTCCCTGTCAGGGCAGCTATCAACTCATGTTATGGTGGACTTCCTACAGAGCAGCAGCCTCTGCCGCAAAGGTTATGACGTTTTTTTAACGTTTCCTCTTTCCCCTGTGACATAAAAGGCGCATTTTCAACTGGCATCCCATACAACAGGACACTCTGGATACGGAGCCTCTGATGACCTCACCTTTCCGTCCCCACACTCTGCTTGTCGTGGCAGCCATCCTCATCCAGCCGGATGGCTCTGTCCTGCTGGCACAGCGGCCGGAGGGAAAAACCTTTGCCGGACTGTGGGAATTTCCCGGTGGAAAGGTGGAAGTACCCGAATCCCCGGAAACCGCCCTGGCACGGGAGCTCCATGAGGAGCTGGGCATTACCGTTCAACCCGACCGCCTGGAACCCTTCACGTTTGTCAGTGAAGACTGTGCTACCTTCCACCTGCTCATGACGCTCTATCTTGTCCGGGAGTGGGAGAATGACCCTGTCGGGCGGGAAGGCCAGACACTGGCATGGGTGCCTGCCTCAAGGTTGGATAAATACCCCATGCCCAAGGCCGATGCCCCTCTTGTTCCCCGTATTCAGGCCCTGCTGGGCTGACATGGACGAAAGGGGCCCTCGAAAGCCCCTTTCCTGGCAGGTCTACCCTCAACAGACGAAGGATCAGACACCTTCCAGCACGAAACTGTGCTGCGGATTGCCCGGAACGTCCGTCCGGAACGCAAAAATGCCACCAGCCTGCGGCTGGGCTGCCAGCTCCTCGGGGTCCAACCCCTTGCGGGCTGTCGTCACGAACACGGTCCTGTAATCATCCCCACCAAACGCCACCTTCGTGACATTGGCGACCGGCAGGACAATCGGGTCCATCATGGTGCCATCCGGGCGGAAGCGGGTGATCTGTCCCCCTGCCCATGTCCCGCACCAGAGATTGCCCTCGCTGTCCGTCACAACCCCATCTGGATACCCTTTGGTGAAAGTGGCAAAAATGCGCTTGCCTGTCAGGCGGCCATCTGCTGCGACATCAAAGGCGTAGATACGCTGCCGGGGACTGTCGCAGGCATAAAGCACCCGACCACAAGGTGACAGGGCCGGACCGTTGGAAACGGTATAACCACTATCCCAATGTGAGATATCCAGCTGGCCGTTCCTGTGGTCAACCCGGTAGAGAGACCCGCTCTCCCGACTTTCCCCGTCATCCATCGTACCAAACCAGATGCGCCCCCGCTGGTCGACACAGCCATCATTCAGCCGGTTCCCCTCATCGTCCGGCTCGATGACGCAGGCCCGCTCGAAATAGCCTTTTTTCACATCAAACCGATGCAGACCATCCGGCAGACCGGCCAGAAATGTCCCGTCACTGACAGGCAGAAGAAAACCCGTACGATTGGGAGCATCCCAGCCTGACAGGGAGCCATCCGTCAGGCTGTACCGATGAATGCGGTGGCTCACAATATCGACAAAATAGAAAGAATTTTCTGCCTTGATCCAGACCGGCCCCTCCCCCAGCACTGCTCGAAACTCTGACAGGCACACGGGCTTATGGTGTTCCAGCTTCACAGGCATCTCTCCCTTTCTAAAAGGCCATACCCTCCCATATAATGAAGAAGGTTCAATTTCCACACCCCCGGATGCCACGCCCGAGGGCCCCAAGCCCGCAGAAAAACAATGCGGCCAGCACCAAGGTATTACAGGCTCATGGCTCCCCGTACTGCATGTTTTCTTGTCATCGGCAATGAAATCCTTTCAGGCCGCACGCAGGACGCCAACATCCGTGTCCTGGCCCAGGCCCTGAATGGCCGAGGCATCCGGCTTCTTGAAGTCCGGGTCATTCCCGACATCCCGGAACACATCATAACCACCATCAATGACTGCCGGGCCCGATTCGATCTTCTCTTCACCAGCGGCGGCATCGGCCCCACCCATGACGACATTACCGCTGCATGTGTGGCCGAGGCCTTTGGGGTCCCCCTGACATGCCATGAAAAGAGCTTCCACCAACTGGAAGCCCTCTTCCCGGCGGGAGAATTCAACAAGGCCAGACAGCGCATGGCGTGGCTGCCCAAAGGCGCCACACCCATAGAAAACAGCGTGTCCACAGCACCCGGGTTCTCGTTGGGCAATGTTCATGTCATGGCCGGAGTCCCCCGCATCTTTCAAGCCATGGTGGGCTGGCTCATGCCACGTCTTGAGGGCGGAGCTCCACTGACCAGTGCCAGCTGGTACAGTTACAATGTCTATGAAGGCGATCTTGCCGAGGCACTCACGGCCATCCAGCATGACTTCCCTACACTGGATATCGGCTCCTACCCGTTTGACGAAGGACAGAAGCGGGGTGTGGCCCTTGTTGCAAAAGGCTATGACGCTGAGGCTGTCACCTTGGCTGGGGCGGCCCTGCGCACCCTTCTTGCCAGCCTGGGCTTCACCCCCCTGGAGGGAGATCCTCCACGAGGAGCCTGAAAAAAAAGCCGCCTAAAAAGGCGGCTTTCCCAAAAACTCCATATCAGTCAGGCGGAACGGTCAGCCTACCCGTGTCATTTCCAGATAACGCTCCCGACGCCGGGCCAGCAGCTCTTCCTTTGAGAGCCCCTGGACGGAGGCCAGTTCTGCAGCAATGGCCTCACCCACGCGATTGATGGCTTCAGCAGGAAGACGCTGGGCGCCCCCCACCGGCTCATCAATCACATGATCGATCAGACCAAGTTTTTTCAGATCCTGCGCCGTCAGACGAAGCGCTTCGGCAGCGGCTGGCGCCATCTTGGGGTCACGCCAGAGAATGGAAGCGGCCGCCTCGGGAGAGATGACAGAATAAATGGCATGTTCCAGCATCAGAACACGATCGCCTGCGGCAATGGCAATGGCACCACCAGACCCGCCCTCGCCGATCACCGTAGCGATCAGCGGAACCTTGACCTGAAGGCAGGTATCAATCGCCCGGGCAATCGCCTCTGCCTGCCCGCGGGCCTCGGCATCAATCCCCGGCCACGCACCGGCCGTATCCACGAATGTCAGAATCGGCAGGCCAAAACGCTCTGCCATGCGCATCAGACGCTGGGCCTTGCGATACCCTTCCGGTCGGGCCATGCCAAAATTGTGACGGAGACGACTCTCCGTATCAGAACCACGCTCGGTCCCGATGACCACGACCGGCTGCCCACGGAAACGGGCCAGCCCCCCTACAAGAGCCTGATCATCCCCAAAAACACGGTCCCCGGCGAGCGGGGTATAATCCGTCATCAGCGACTGGATGTAATCCAGCGCATGAGGCCGCTGTGCGTGACGGGCCACCTGCACTTTCTGGAGAGGGGTCAGCTTGCTGTAGAGCGTGCGGAGCTGCTTGTCCGCTTTCTCCGCAAGGCGGGCTGTCTCCTCATCAATGTTCAGACCATCCAGACCAGCGCCATCCTCCTGGCGACCAACCTGACGAAGTTCACCGATCTTGGTCTCAAGCTCGGCAACCGATTTTTCGAAATCTAGGAACTGGCGCATGTTCTGCCCGATAGCACGCAAACAGGACGCAAGACAGCCCTAAATTGACACGAAGCAGGAAAACTCTGCCGGAGCCGGCTATCACCCCCGCTTTCCCGCCTCCCCGCTCTGCCTGTCCTGCCCCAGGGGATGATGCTGGCGGACAACTTCTTTCAGCCGCTCCGTCATGACCTGCGTGTAAATCTGGGTCGTCGTGATATCGGCATGTCCCAGCAGCACCTGAAGCGCCCGCAGGTCCGCCCCCCTGTTGAGCAGGTGGGTCGCAAAGGAATGACGCAGCACGTGCGGGCTGACACGCAGGGGGTCCAGCCCGGCCTTGAGCGCACAGGCATGAAGTATCTTGTCGAATCCCTGCCTTGTCAGTGGCTTCCGGGGATTGCGCCCCGGGAACAGCCACGGGCTGTCCAGCACGGCATCATAGGCCAGCAGCGCCTCTGCCGCTTCCCTGGCTGCGCTGGAGAAAGGCACGAGCCTTTCCCGCCCGCCCTTGCCCCGCACGGGCAGCATGCCGCCTCTCTGCCGGACACAGCCCGCTGGCAGGCTCAGAAGCTCGCTGATGCGCAGGCCTGTCGTGTACAGCATCTCCAGCGCCACACGGGAGAGAAGGTCCCGGCGCAGATCCGCATGGCCGCAGGTGCCCTTTTCCAGAAGTCGCCTGACCTCATCCTCACTCAATGGATGAGGCAGACCACTCTGATAGCGGGGAGATGCCTGCCCGGCGGTCAGCTCGTCCGCCCGCACGCCCATCTGGAGCATGAAACGGGCAAACTGCCGAAAGCAGGAAAGACGGCGGGCCTGTGTCCGGGCGGAAATGCCACGGCGCCCCTGGTCGGCAAAATAGGCCTGTACACTGCCCCGGGATACATCTGCCAACGACAGGGGCGCACACCAGCAGGCAAAATCTTCCAGATCAGCCCGATAGGCCGCTCTCGTCTGCTCTGCTGCTCCCCGTTCTGCCACGATGGCCTCAAGAAACGCCTCTATCAGGGCAGCAGATTCTGCAGGGCAGCGCCGGACCTCCCGCCCGTCCGTCATGAGGGCCGCTCCTCAATGCCCTCCAACAGGTGGAAGCTCCGGCAGGCCCGGGGCCGCCTTCTGGGCAGAGGTGGCAGGGGACACGGCCTGCGGTGTCAGGTCACGATGCACCATCACCGGTGCCGGGGGCTGCGTATCGTGAGCCGTCAGGACGTACCCACCCCCCACCAACACCACAAGAACCAGCAGGACCAGCACCAGACGGGCAACGGTTTTCATAAGACGGCTCCATGTCAAAGGATACGTCCCGTTTATAGAAGGATCATCCCGTTTTAAAAACCCTCTTCTCTTCCACCGGAGACACACTCTCCCAGAGACATGGGCGATGAGAGACCTACCCCACCTCTCTCACCCGTGATAGAGGGACAGCATGTCCCCTTCCTTGCACGCCCCGCAGCCAGCCAGACCACCGTTCCGCATCATTGTCCTTGTCGGCCTCATGGGGGCCGGAAAAACGACTCTGGGACGGATGCTGGCCCAGCATTATGGCATCCCCTTCATCGATACCGATGCCGAGATCGAAAAAGCCTCCCGCCAGAGCATCCCGGAAATCTTCGCCCACCATGGCGAAGCCCATTTCCGTGCCGGGGAACATCGGGTCATACGCCGCCTCCTGAAGAACGGCCCCTGCATTCTGGCCACCGGTGGTGGCGCCTGGATGCATCCGCAGACCCGTGCCCTCATCCACAAGGCAGCAGATGTCTGTGCTGTCTGGCTGCATGTCCCCATGGCTGTCCTGCTCAGACGCCTGCTCAACAACCGTGGAAGCCGCCCCCTCCTCGCCCAGGGCGACCCGGCGGCCACCCTGCGTCAGCTCGCCACCGTGCGGTATCCGCGCTATGCCGAGGCAGACATCATTATCGACTGTGGAGATGAAAGCGTGGAACAGGCCACCCGGACCATTACTGATACCCTTGCCAATACGAGTCTGCCCCATCATGTCCCGGTTGCTCTCGCCGGCCACAGTTATGAGGTTCTCATCGGCCGTGAGCTGCTGGCGCAGGCGGGCCTGCGGATAAAGCCCCATCTGCCCAATGGCCACGCCATCATCCTGACCGACGAGACAGTTGCCACCCATCATCTGGCCACGCTGGAACGCAGTTTCCGTGAGGTCGGCATCCGCTTTCACACCATCATCGTGCCTCCGGGAGAGGGCAGCAAATCTCTCGCCCGTTTTGAAGCCGTCATGGAAGAAATGCTCGAACGGGGCATCGAGCGTGGCACCACCGTCATTGCCCTGGGTGGGGGGGTCATTGGTGACCTTGCCGGATTTGTGGCGGCTACGGCGCTGCGCGGGATTCCCTTCATCCAGATTCCCACAACATTGCTGGCACAGGTGGACAGTTCTGTCGGAGGCAAAACGGGAATCAATGCCCGGGCCGGAAAGAATCTCATCGGAGCCTTCTGGCAGCCCCGGCTCGTGCTGGCCGATACGGAAACGCTGGCCACTCTCCCCCGCCGCCAGCTCGTGGCGGGTTATGCAGAAATCGTCAAGGCAGGCCTCATCGCTGATGCCGAACTGTTTGCCTGGTGCGAAGCCAATGGTCAGGCCGTTCTGGAGGGAGAGCCCGGGAAGCTGGGTGAAGCTGTCCGCCGGGCCTGTGCCTTCAAGGCCGGAGTCGTACAGGACGATGAACGGGAGCAGGCAGGATCAGGCGGTCGGGCCCTGCTCAATCTGGGCCACACCTTCGCCCATGCCTTTGAAGCCGAGTTCCATTATGACGGCCGCCTCCTGCATGGGGAAGCCGTCTCCATCGGCCTGCACATGGCCCTGGCACTGTCCGTCAGGATGGGGCTTGCCCCCGAGGATGACCTGGCACGGCTTGACACCCATCTCCACGCCCTGGGAATGCCCGCCGGTGCAGCAGACCTGCCCCACGGCCTCAGTACGGAAACCCTGCTGAACCACATGGGCCGGGACAAGAAGTTGCGCGACGGGAAGATCACCTTCGTTCTGCTCCGCGGAATCGGCATGGCTTTCACCTGCCGTGATGTCGCCATGGATGATGTCCGGGCCCTGCTTCTGGCTGAAGGTTTTGCCCCCTGATACCGCCACATTCCAGCCTTTATTCCGATAATGTGTTGTATTGGTCACAGTGTATGTTCCATCGCAAACGCAGGGCGGAAAACCTCTTAACTTCCCACCAGCTTTCCATTACATCTCGGTTATCGGCCGCGCTGGCTCCATACGGTGATCGTTCCGACGCCCGCCAACCGTAATGGCCGTAAGTATACAGAATTAAGGACTGAGGAAGTAAATGCGTATTCGTAATGCACTTCTCGCCATGACCTCAATGGTGGCCCTGCCGTCATTTGCCATGGCCAGCACGATCACCGGCCCGTATGTCGACATGGCAGGCGGTTACAACCTGGTTCAGCACCAGCAGTTCCGTCAGGGTAACCCTGGCACCTCCCACGGTCGTGGCATCGGTGGCAACGCCCACTCCGGCACCGGCTTCAATGGCTACCTCTCCACTGGTTACGGCTTCGGTAACGGCCTGCGCCTCGAAATCGAGGGCACCTACAACCAGACCCACATCACCCGTCTGGGTGGCGCCTTTGCCGCTGGTGGCAACCGCAAGGCCCACGGCAAGAGCGAAGGCTGGGGCGGGTTCGCCAACGTGCTGTATGACATCGATCTCGGCATGTTCGGCCTGAACGATGTTCCGGTTACACCGTTCGTCGGTATCGGTGCTGGTTACATGTGGCAGCGTTACCGCAAGGTCTACAACCGCAGCACCGGTCGTCCTGACCCGAACTTCAACAACACCCAGGGTGGTTTCGCTGCTCAGTTCATCGCTGGTGCCGCTTACGACATCCCGGGCGTTCCGGGCCTGGCTCTGACCACGCAGTATCGCTTCATGGGCCAGACGGGTTCCATGAGCGGCGTGACCAGCGGCCGTCAGTACCTGCACAACAACAACGAGAACCATGGCAAGGGTGACCGCGTAAGCTTCAACACGCGCTACACGCACCAGTTCATGCTCGGCCTGCGTTATGCCTTCAACAATGCTCCGCCGCCGCCGCCGCCGGCTCCGCATGTTGTCGTTCCGCCGCCGGCTCAGGCTGCCCGTACTTACCTCGTCTTCTTTGACTGGGATAAGTCCAACCTGACAGGCCGCGCCCGCGACATCGTTGCCCAGGCTGCCCAGGCTTCCACACACGTGCAGACGACACGCATCGAAGTTAACGGTTACACCGATAACTCCGCTGCTCATCCGGGTCCGCGCGGTGAGAAGTACAACATGGGTCTGTCCCTCCGTCGTGCAAACAGCGTCAAGGCTGAGCTGATCCGTCTGGGCGTTCCGGCTACGGCCATCGACATCCACGGTTACGGCGATGCCAACCCGCTGGTGGCAACTGCCAAGAACACGCGTGAGCCGCAGAACCGTCGCGTTGAGATCATCCTGAAGTAATCTTCAGAGCTGATTTTCAGCCCGGGCCTTACGGTTACGGAAAAAGGGTGCCTTCGGGCACCCTTTTTTTATGGCCCGTTCCTCCTGTGCAATCTTTCACAAGAAAAGATTTACCTCTCCCCTGTGAAGCTGTGTTAGGGTCCCCTCCGCCTCTGCAACAATCCTTATGGTTTTCCAGCTGAAAAATGCTTGAACAGTTCATTCCCAGAAGTCTGATGAAGTTCCTTCCTCTCATGCAGCGCTTCTTCTATTTCGGCGTTGTGGGAGCTGTCGGCTTTCTCGTGGACTGGGCAAGCCTCTCCCTTTTCCGCCATGTTGTCGGGCTCCGTGCTGCCGCCCTGCTCGCTTATGTCATTGCCTCAAGCAACAACTGGATTCTGAACCGTTACTGGACATTCCGGGACTGTTGCCGCAAACGCCACAAGGTGCATCATCAATGGGGGCGCTTTGTACTGGCCAATCTTCCCGGTTTCATCATCAACCGTGGGATCGTGCTGGCCCTCTTCAGCCTTTGGCCGCTGACACGGCATTACACCGTCATTGCTCTGCTCTGCGGGACAGCAGGCGGCATGTTCATCAATTTTGCCCTCTGCCATCACTTCGTCTTTCACAAGAAGACCCCCCAGTCATAAAGCCCATTCCCCGGCTGGTGGTCTTCTTTACCTGCACGCTTCCCTGCATCTCCTCCATCGGACCTCCATTTCCAAAAGACAGAAAATCGGCTAGAAAACAGGAACCATCCTTTCTTTCTCCGGAACCCGGACCTACAGACTCATGATCAGTACCAACGATATCCGCGCACAATTCCTTCAGTATTTTGAATCCCACAGGCACCGCATCCTTCCGTCTGCCTCTCTGGTTCCGCAGAATGATCCGTCCCTGCTCTTCACCAATGCGGGGATGGTGCCTTTCAAGAACGTTTTTACCGGGCAGGAGACCCTGCCTTTCAAGCGGGCCACAACAGTCCAGAAGGTCGTCCGTGCCGGTGGCAAACATAATGATCTGGACAATGTCGGTTACACGGCACGTCATCACACATTCTTTGAAATGATGGGGAATTTCAGCTTTGGAGATTACTTCAAGGCTGAGGTCATCGAATTTGCCTGGACGCTGCTGACCAAAGGCTTCGGCATCCCGGCCGAGAAGCTGCTCGTCACCGTCTATGCGGACGATCATGAGGCCGCTTCCCTCTGGAAGAAGATCGCTGGCCTCTCGGATGACAAGATCATCCCCATCGCCACGTCCGACAATTTCTGGCGTATGGGCGATACCGGCCCCTGCGGTCCGTCCTCCGAAATCTTCTACGATCATGGCCCGTCCGTGGCCGGTGGCCCTCCAGGCAGCCCTGATGAAGACGGCGACCGGTTCGTCGAGATATGGAACCTCGTCTTCATGCAGTTCCTTGAAGAAGGCGAAGGCAAGCGGACCAATCTTCCCCACCCTTCCATTGATACCGGCATGGGGCTGGAGCGTTTCGCCGCTGTCATGCAGGGCAAGAAGGACAATTACGACACGGACACGATCCGTGCCCTCATCGAGGCCTCTGCCGACCTGCTGAAACAGGATGCGGATGGACGCTTCAAGACAAGCCATCGTGTGGTGGCCGACCATCTGCGGTCCACCGCCTTCCTCATCTCCGATGGTGTTCTGCCCTCCCGTGAGGGACGTGGCTATGTGCTGCGCCGCATCATGCGCCGTGCCATGCGTCACCTCCACCTGATGGGGGCGAAGGAGCCGGTCTTCTACCGTCTGCTGCCTGCCCTCATCCAGCAGATGGGCCATGCCTATCCTGAGCTGAACCAGCACAAGGCCCTCATCACCGAAACCATGAAGGGTGAGGAAGAACGCTTCTCCGCCCTTCTGGGCCGTGGCATGGCCCTGCTGGAAGACGAGATGGGCCGCCTCTCCAGCAACGGTCATCTGCCCGGTGACGTGGCCTTCAAGCTCTATGACACGTTCGGCTTCCCGCTGGACCTGACGCAGGACGTGCTGCGTGAGCGTGGCCACAAGGTCGATGAGGCCGGTTTTGAAAGTGCCATGGCCGAGCAGCGCCAGCGTGCCCGTGCCGCCTGGGTTGGCTCCGGTGACAGTGCCGTGGAGACCGTCTGGTTCGATGCCCGTGACCGCTTCGGCAGCACGGAGTTCCTCGGCTATGTGAGCGAGGCTGCCGATGCCCAGGTGCAGGCCGTCTTCCGTGGCAGCGATGAGCTTGCCGAAGCCAAAGCCGGTGACGAAGTCGCCATCCTGCTCAACCAGTCCCCCTTCTATGGGGAAAGCGGCGGACAGGTTGGCGATCATGGTACGCTGACAGCCCCGGGCCTGCGGATCGAAATCACTGACACGCAGAAGAAGAACGGCTCCCTGATCGTCCATTATGGCCGCATCGTGGAAGGCACGCTCAGGCCGGGCATGGATGTTCATGCCGAGATCGACCACGTGCGCCGCACCGCCGTGCGGGGGCATCACTCCGCAACCCATCTCCTGCATGAGGCCCTGCGCCGCCATATCGGTGAGCATGTCACCCAGAAGGGCAGCCTGAACACGCCGGACCGTCTGCGCTTCGACATCAGCCAGCCCCGCCCTCTGACGGAGGATGAGCTGAAGACCATCGAGGCCGAGGTGAATGCCCGCATCCGCCAGAACAGCCCGGTCGAAACCCGCCTGATGACGCAGGAACAGGCCATTGAAAGCGGCGCCATGGCCCTCTTCGGTGAGAAATATGGCGATGAAGTCCGTGTCGTCTTCATGGGCAATGAGGATGAGAAAAACCGTCAGGCCTATTCCATCGAACTCTGCGGCGGTACGCATGTGACCCGTCTGGGTGAGATCGGCCTGTTCCGCATCGTCTCCGAAAGTGGCGTCTCCTCCGGCGTCCGCCGTATCGAGGCTGTCTGCGGGGCTGCGGCCGAGCAGACCATCCGCACCAGTGAGGAACGGCTGGCCGAAATGGCTGCCCTCCTGAAGGTCACGCCTGCCGAGGCTCCGGCCCGTCTTGCCGCCCTGCTGGAAGAACGCAAGGCCCTCAATGCGCAGATTTCCTCCCTCCAGCACAAGCTGGCCACGGGGGAAGGGTCTGCCTCCAGCGAGACCATCAATGGCGTTACTCTGGCGGCCCGCTTCCTTGAGGATGTCAGCCCCAAGGACCTCAAGGGGCTGGCTGATGGCCTGCTGAAGCAGATCTCCTCCGGCGTGGTGGCCCTGATCTCCGGCGCCAATGACCGGGGCAGCATCGTCATCGCCGTCAGCAAGGACCTTACGGACCGCTTCGATGCCGTGAAGCTGGCCCGGGAAGCCTCCGCCCTGATGGGCGGCAAAGGCGGCGGTGGCCGCCCTGACATGGCGCAGGCTGGTGGCTCCGAACCGGCTGTCGATGCCGTATTCGCCATGCTGCGCAAGACACTGGCCGAAGGCTGAGACCTGCGAGACCTCTTTTCTGACGAAAAGAACTACCCTGAAGAGAGCGTCAGGCCTGTTATGGAGGGCCTGACGCTTTTTTCTTGCAGATGATCCTGCTCTGGCCTTGCCCGCCCAGGTCATGAAAGACATTTCATGAATCAGGAGGGGCTTTCGTCTGGACGCTTCTTAAAAAGATTTTTAATATATGGCCTATGGGCACCGTGACCTGCCTCGCCCATAGTGGGCTCGCCAGGGCTTTGCCCCGCATGATGCGTCTTTGATCAGGAAACATAACGCTATGGTCTTCCACCGTAACACTCTTCTGGAACTCCTTGATGGCGTCCGCACCTTTGAAGAAGAGGTGTATCCGGGAAAAAAGGATCTCTTCCAGAGTCTGGCTTACGATCAGAACCCACCAACGCTATTCATCACCTGCGCCGACAGCCGCATCAGCCCGAGCCTGATCACCCAGACAGAACCGGGTGAGCTGTTCCTCATCCGCAATGTCGGCAACATCGTTCCGGCCTATGGCAACATGGTCGGGGCCGTGGCTTCCGCCATCGAATACGCCGTCGGAGCTCTGGGGGTAAAAAACATCATCATCTGTGGCCACTCCAACTGCGGGGCCATGTCCGCCCTCATCAATCTGACCACAAACCCGGAAAAGCTGGCCGACATGCCAACCGTCCGCCGCTGGCTGCACAATGCCGAGGCCGCTGCTGCCACCATCGGCGATCTGCGGGCTGAAGATGTTGGCCCCAAAGATGTCCGCGATCTGGCTGAGGCCAATGTCCGCCTTCAGCTCACCCATCTGAAGACACACCCGATCGTTGCCAAGGCTCTGTCCCGTAACGAGCTGAACGTACAAGGCTGGTACTACGACATCCAGAATGGACGCATGTACATTCTCCACGAGAATAACAAGACGGAATATTCCGTTGAAGAGGCCATCGCCCTTCTCAAGGAAACCGGCACAACCAACCATGCCTGACAGCGTGCCCTTTCTGGCACCGGAGAGCCGTCTGTCCCCCGGGGCAGGCGGTTTTTCATGCCACGCCCTGTCCCTTGCACTCTCTCTGCTGTGCAGCTTCATCCTGCTGCTGTCCCCAGCACAGGCTTCGGAAAGCCTGAAGCTGACCAGCTGGAACATGGACTGGCTCACCCTCCGCCCTGCCAATGACCATACCCTGCCCCCTGATGCCCCCACACGCACGGCTGCGGACTTCGCAGCCCTGCGTCATCAGGCACACCGTCTCCACAGTGACATCCTCGCTTTTGAAGAAGTGGACAGTCTTGCGGCGGCCCAGCTTGTTTTCCCTCAGGACGAGTATGACCTCTACATCACGCCAGACCCTATTCCCCAGAAGGTCGGACTGGCGATCCGGCGGACGGCCGGCCTGAGTGTCACCGTCAATCCCGAGATCACGGCTCTCAATATCCCACAGCCGGGGCATCATCACCCCCTCCGGGGCGGCATGGATGTCACCCTCCGCAAAGGAGCCTCCAGCCTGAGACTGCTCATCGTCCATCTGAAGACCGGATGCTGGGCACAGCCTCTTGCTGCCAGAAAACGTGCCTGTTCCCTGCTCTATCAACAATTCCATGTCATCGAGGACTGGATACTGGACAGGGTGGATGACGGGACGCCCTTTGCCATTCTGGGAGATTTCAACCGCCGCCTGACACCGGCTGACCCTCTCATGCAAAATCTCCAGAACGACGCCAGCCTGACCCTCACCACGGCGGGCTTTACCAGCCCCTGCCGCCGCAGTGGTGACCTGTTCATCGATCACATCCTGCTCGGCAATCAGGCCCGGGACTGGTTCATTCCGGGAAGTCTCCGTGTCATGCTCCTGCGCAATGTGGCACAAGGGCTGACCCTTTCAGACCACTGTCCTGTCTCCGTGCAGATCAGGCTGCCCTGAAAACAGAAAAGCCCGGGACGGTCTCCCGCCCGGGCCTTTCCTCATGTTTCGGGCAGGAAGAACTTCAGGCCGTTCCAGACATCCCGATCTGCTTGATGTCATGGAAACTGAGAGCCTCATTCATCTCGATAGCCCGGTTCATCATAAAGCCAGAACCGGCAAGGAAGACTGGATCACCATCCAGATCATCAGCCATCGCACTCCGGTTTAGGGCCACAAACTGCTCCAGGGCAGCTTTATCGCCCGTGACCCAACGGGCAAGCGTGAAAGGCGTACTCTCAAAACCGACCGGCACGTTATATTCCGCCTGAAGGCGGGACTGCAGCACGTCCAGCTGGAGGGTCCCCACCACGCCCACGATTGGCGGGGCTCCATCCTGCGGGCGGAACAGCTGGACGACCCCCTCTTCCGCCAGCTCCACGAGGGCCTGACGCAGCTTCTTCGCCTTCATGGCATCATCCAGCCGCACACGACGCAGGATTTCCGGGGCAAAATGCGGAACCCCCGTGAAGCGCAGGTCTTCACCATCCGTCAACGTATCACCAATGCGAAGTGTCCCATGGTTGGGAATCCCCACCACGTCCCCGGCAAAGGCTTCCTCCACCAGCTGCCGGTCCTGCGCAAAGAAAAACTGTGGCGTATGAAGGGCGAACTGCTTGCCGATACGCACATGCTTCAGACGCATCCCACGGGTCAGCTTCCCTGAACAGACACGGGCAAAAGCCATGCGATCCCGGTGATTGGGGTCCATATTGGCCTGAATCTTGAAAATCAGGGCCGTGACATTCTCTTCCGTCGCCTGCACATCCCGTGTCTCAGAGGGCTGGGCACGGGGCGGCGGCCCATAGGCAGCCAGAGCATCCAGAAGGTCCGTCACCCCAATCTCTTTCATGGCTGAACCGAAGAAAACGGGTGTCAGATGTCCTTCATCGAAAAATTCCTTCTCGAAAGGAGGAAGGGCCACCTCGGCCAGTTCTACTTCTTCCCGCATCTGGGCCAGCCGCTCATCATCCTCGGGCAGCTCTTCCTTCAGGTGCAAGGACTTCGTACGAAGGTCATAAATACCGGCAAATTTCGCCGCACGCCCGACCGGCCATGTCGCCGGGGAGACGTCCAGAGCCAGCGCACTGGAGATTTCATCCAGCAGGGCAAAACAGTCCTGCGCCTCACGGTCCATCTTGTTGATGAAGGTGACGATGGGAATATCCCGCAGACGGCAGATCTCGAACAGCTTGCGGGTCCGGGCCTCGATGCCCTTGGCGGCATCAATCACCATCACGGCGCAGTCCACCGCTGTCAGCGTGCGGTAGGTATCCTCGGAGAAGTCCTCATGGCCCGGCGTGTCCAGCAGGTTGAAGACACATCCACCATAATTGAAGGTCATCACCGAGGTGACGACCGAAATGCCACGGTCCTTCTCGATGCTCATCCAGTCCGACCGTGTCCGCCGCCGCTCTCCCTTGGCCCGGACATTCCCGGCCATCTGGATGGCCCCACCTGCCCGCAGGATGCGCTCTGTCAGCGTGGTCTTACCGGCATCAGGATGGGAAATGATGGCAAAAGTGCGCCGCCGGGGAATCTCCGCAGCGATGGTAGGGTCGGACATATCAGCCTTCCTGGGAAGAGAGCGTAAGAAACGGCAAACGCCGGACGGTAAAACCGCCCGGCGCCTCCATATACAGCCAGTAGCCGTATCTTAGCGGGAGTAGAACTCGACCACCAGATTCGGTTCCATCTGCACCGGGTAAGGCACATCGGAGAGCTGCGGAACACGGATGAAGGTACCCTTCATCTGGCGATGATCCACCTCGATGTATTCCGGCACATCACGCTCGGCACTCTGGACGGAATCCAGAACGATGGCGAGCTGCTTGGACTTCTCACGCACCTCGATCACATCGCCTTCCTTCACCAGATAGGAGGGGATGTTGACGCGCTTGCCGTTGACCAGCACATGACCGTGGCTGACGAACTGACGGGCAGCGAACGGCGTCATGGCGAATTTCAGACGGTAGATGACGGCATCCAGACGACGCTCCAGCAGGCCGATCAGGTTCTCAGAGGTATCACCCTTGCGGCGCACGGCCTCGTCATAATAACGGCGGAACTGCTTCTCGCTGATGTTGCCGTAATAGCCCTTCAGCTTCTGCTTGGCCATCAGCTGCACGGAGTAGTCAGACGGCTTCTGACGGCGGCGCTGACCATGCTGACCCGGGCCATATTCACGACGGTTGACCGGGGACTTGGCACGGCCCCACAGGTTGACGCCGAGGCGGCGGTTGATCTTGTACTTGCTCTCAAGACGTTTTGACATCGGTTAAACCCGTATTCTCTCAGACCGGCGGCCCTGTGCGACAGCCCTTTGTTGCACCGGTAGGTTCCCCTCCCCCATCATGGGGTACTTGGAGAACGGAACAGCCTGCGGACCTCATGGAACAGTGCGCCACAGCACGCATCATCCCGGCCAGACCATCCAACATTCCCGGCAATGGCACTGCCGTTACACGAGGCAGGACAGAGTGTCAAGAAATCCGACCATGCGGGAAGGTCGTACGCCATGCCTGAACGGCAAGAAGAGATTGGAAAAAACAGGCCATATCCCGTATATCCTCGTCATCCCCAATCAGACTGGAGCACTCCCTTTATGGAGCAGACCGAAACGGTTACAGGCCCACGCCTGACCCCGCCTCATGGCGTCGCCCCGGCCATTGCAGCCCTCATGCTCGGGACCTTTACCATTGGCACGGGAGAATTCGGAATGATGGGCATCCTGCCTGCCTTCTCCCATGCCCTTGACATTTCCATCGGGCAGGCCAGCGCCGTCATCTCCGCCTATGCTCTTGGCGTGGTAGTGGGTGCCCCCATCATGGCCATCGCCGGAGCCCGCCTGCCCCGCCGGACAGTCCTGCTGCTTCTGCTCTCCCTGTTCTGCATCGGCAATATCGGCACCATCCTCTTTACCTCACTCCTGCCCATCGAGGTCATGCGCTTCATCACAGGGCTGCCCCATGGGGCCTATTTCGGTATCGCTGCCCTGACGGGTGCCTCCATGGTCGAACGGGCCCGGCGGGGACGGGCCATCAGCATGGTCCTGTCCGGCATCATGATCTCCACCGTCATAGGCGCACCACTCAGCACGTTCCTCTCCCAATATGTTCCGTGGGAAGTGATTTATGGAGCCCTGTCCGTTCTGGGGCTGATCTGCGTGGCCGGGGTAGCCTTTTTCATCCCCGCTGACCGCCCGCAGAACAACATCAATGCCCGTTCCGAGCTGTCCGCCTTCAGGAACCCCCACGTCCTGCTGACCCTGCTGACCGGGGCCATCGGTTTCGGCGGCATGTTCGCCGTCTATACCTTCCTGACCTCCGGGCTGGGACAGGTAACGCATCTCAGCCCCTGGATGGTCACGCTCTATCAGGTCATCTGGGGATGCGGAATGGTCGCCGGCAATGCCTTCGGCGGGGCCATGATTGACAGGAACCTGAACCGCACGACCATTTTCAGCCTGATTGCCAGCGTTGTCTTCATGCTGGCCTTCTGGCTGCTGCTTCCCTCCAGTACTGCCATGCTGGTTGTCTGCTTCTTCCTGCCTGCTGCCACGATCATCCTCAGTCCTGCCATGCAGGCCCGTCTCATGGATGTTGCCGGAGATGCCCAGACGCTGGCAGCCTCGCTGAATCACTCGGCCTTCAACATCGCCAACGCTCTGGGGGCATCCCTGGGTGCCATGCTGGTAGAGCACGGCCTGGGCATCAGCGCCGTTGGCTGGGGCGGGGCCATCCTCTCAGCCAGCGGGCTGCTGATCTACCTCGTCACGCTCCAGGTCGCCCGCCTTCACAAGCCATGAAAAAACGGCAGGCCCCTCAGCCGGGGGCCTGACCGCTGGAGACCGGCACAGCCGGAGCTGCTTCTTCCAATGAACCTTCAATATTGGACAGAACACTGCTGCTGCCCAGCGTACCAGCCGCATAAGCCAATGATGCGGCTGCACTCAACATGCCGTAATAGCTGTCCGAAACGGACAGGCGGGCATTGAGCAGCGTATTCTGGAGCTCCAGCATCCGGGTCATCGTACCATCACCCGAACGGTAGGCTGTAAGGGCGGCATCAAAGCCGGTCTGGCTAGCCTTCTGGAGGCTCAGTGCCGCCTGATAGGCCGTGATGCCCGTATGCAGCATGGCCTCTGCACTCACGATCGTCCGGACAGCATTGTTCTGCGTGTCCTGCAGCGCAGCACGGGCACTGTCTTCCCGCTCATGCGCCTGCCGCAGACGATTGCGACGCAGCCCGCCATCATAGATCGGCACGGAAATACCTGCCGTGATGAGCCCCCCGAATGTATGCACACGATCGTTGATCGAGTTCACATTGACAAGCGGCAGATTGCGAAAATGCAGGTCATCAAAGTTGTACCCGACATTGCCACTCATGAAAATCTGCGGCCTGTAGCTGGCACGGGCGCCTTCCACCGCACTCTGGGCGGCACGCAGGCTCGTATAGGCTGCCAGGACATCCGGCCGACGGGCCACAGCCTCATGCACCATCTCATCACTCAGGCGGATATCCTCAACGCGGATGTTCCTCCCGCTGTCCGTCTGCACATGCAATGGCTGGGATGGATTCACGCCCACGGCAGCCAGCAGCTCCAGCCGGTACGTCTCCACATCCCCTTCCGTTCTGGCCAGCACCAGCTCGGCTTCCGCCACGGCCTGCTCGGCCTGTGACGTATCAATGACCGTCCCTTCCCCGTTTCTCAGGTTGGCATCTGCGGCCCGGGCAATCGCATGGGCATTCTCAAGAGACTGGCGCACAAGCGCCACATTGTTCAGAGCAGCCGCATAACGGTAATAAGCCAGAGCCACCTTGTGGATGACCTTCTGGTGTTCACCAGTAAAGAGGATGTTCTGCCCGATGCTCTTCTGGGTCGCTTCCTCCATCACGGCACGACGTTTGCCGAAGTCGAACAGCAACCATTCCAGCCCGACCTGCTGACGTTCCAGTGTGCCCTGAAGGCGGGTATTCAGACTCGCATGCTGGCCTGCCACCCGGAAGCGGTTGTGTGGCTCCAGCAGGCCATACCCCCCCATGGCTACGGCTGTCAGATGCGGCAGATAGGCCGAGCGGGCAATGCCCGTCTCTGCCGCACTGACCCGTGCTGCATCCCAGGCCTGACGTGTAGAGGGGTTGATGGACTGGGCCATGTCGATCAGATCGGCCAGATCGTAGGAATGATCCACCTGCACGGTGCCCAGTGCAGCAGGCTGCGGCAGGACACGGTCCGATGCGAGGCGGTACCCCGCAGGCATTTTCAGGACACGTCCCCCCTTCTGGCCCGGTGCCCCTTTTTCATGCCCCTCGATGATATGACCATTCACATCAACCGGTGCATTCCATGGCTGGTTGGGGGCAGGCGGCATATTCCGCATGGCCGTTGTCTGGCAACCACTCAACGCACTGCTGCAGAGAAGGGCACTACAGACCAGCACGGCCCTGCGCCATACCTTCCCCGGCTGCTGCATTTTTTTACGCTCCATGACCTGTTTCCACTCAAAACCATCCATCAGAGACCTCCTCCTTCCTTAAGGGAAGCGGTCTCTCCCCCCTTCAGTATCTGCCCCAGACGAAGAGACTGTTTCTGCTGGCTGGCAGCAATATCCCCGAACAGACACCCGGCACTCATGGCCGCACGCCGCAGGAACAGCATGTACTGCCTCATGCGATGTTTTGTCGGACGCATGGCGGCCGGTTCTATCATGACCTGCCGCAGCTGGCTCATGGCCCCACTGGCCGTTTCCTGTATCCGTGCCGCCTGAAGCATGCGCTGGTCGTGATTCCAGTCCGTGATATCCTGCGCCAGCAGGCCATCAAGCGCCTTGAGCTTTTGCAGGGCCCCACCCATCGCACTGTGTGGCCAGAACATGGTATGCACGACATATGTGATGGCCAGACCGATCAAGATACCGATGATACGGTCACGGGGCACCGTCAAATCCGTCGTTGGCGCATATTTGGCAAGATCAGCCAGCGTGAAGGTCACGATGATCTGCAACCCAAGGTAGGAAATGCGCTGGTCGCCGGCCTTGACCCATGCCCCGATGAAAATGACCACACCCATGACCAGCATGATCTCGGCTATGTCCGTCATGTGTGGCATGAGCCATACGATGGTGCCCATGGCCATGAAACAGCCTATCAGAGCCCCGACAATACGCAGCCGCTGTTTGTCCAGCACAGCCCCCATCGTCGGCAGGGACACGATGAAGCAGGTGATGATGCACGTATGCACCCCCGGCCAGTTCAGCATCTTGTATGTGATGATGGAGAGGCAGACAGAGACGGTCCCCTTGACGGCAAAACGGACATGCTCCGGGTCCGTAAAGGCACCAGGAAGGAAAAAGCCCGATTTCTTTTTCGGTGCGGCATTTCCGGACTGGCTGGAAGGCAGCTGCACGTCCTCGGCTGTCAGGGGCTGGTCCAGACTGTTCAGCAGGCGCTCCATCTCCTGGGCGATATCACCTGAGCAGACCTGATCCGTGCCCGTTTCGGCCGGGCGGCCACCTGTTTCAAAACACTCCGCCGCTTCTTCCAGCCGCTTGGCCAGATACGCACAATCCTCCATGGAAATGGGGGCGTTGGGCTTCAGGCAGCGTTCAACAAATTGCAGGATACCAAAACTGTTCAGAGCTGCCCGGCGCAGGTAGGACAGGTCTTCCGGGCTCCAGCGCTGTTCCGCGGTGGCAGCACCGAGCATGCCGAACATGCCGCTGACCCCCTCACCCACGGTATCCATGACAGCATCCTGCCAGGCCTGAGGGATGCCGCGCCCCTCGCCCCGCCGTCCCAGACATTTCGCCGACAGGCGCAGCCGCTCGATGATCTGGTCCGTGAGGACATGCTCTGGAGACGGAGAAAGACAGCTCCCCACAAAGGCCATCATGCCGGCGATGATGAGAAACACACGCCATGCCGACAGAACAAGACGGGCGATACTGTCACCGCTCTGCACATTGTCCAGCGCCACCAGCATGTAGGAAAGGATCAACCCGCCAATGACACTGATCATGCCAAGGATGGTTGTCGTGCTGAGGAAGAAAAAGACGAAGCTGAGAACAAGGTTGAAAATGAGCGTTGCCAGAAAATTGTTGATTGTCGTGGCAACCCCCACATAGAGAGCCCCCGTCACACCGGAAAAGAAGATGATGTACATGACGGAGATCTTCATGTTCGCCACCCTGTTCCCCTGCCACAACGCCCCCAGGGTGAGCGTGAGCAGGGTCAACATGGGCAGCTGCCATATCTCACCTATGAGGACGAGCGCCATGCATACGATGGCGGTCCGCAAGGCCAGCGCCGTGCGCCCACGGGTTGGCCTTACGGCCAACCGCCAGAGACGCATGAAGGCGTCCAGATAGGGTTTAACCATGACAGGCAGCACCATGGAGAATTTCCACGTTGGCTGTTGCCCCCAGTCTCATCAGATGTTCAGGAGCATGTTCGATCCTGATGCGCACAGGGAAGCGCTGGGCAATATGCACCCAGTCCATCTGCCGCTCGACAGACGGCACACCACGTTCGCTTTCCCTCATGTAATCGGTCGTCACACCCCGGCCAATGCTCTCGACAACCCCGTGGATGGCATGGCTGCGGTCGATCATGGAATACACGGTGGCGCAGTCACCCGGACGGACCGGCTTCAGGTTGATTTCCCGGATTGGGGCAATGGCATACCACTCATCCTTGGAAACCAGTGTAAACAGGTTCTCGTTGGCAGCCAGCACCTCGCCTTCCCGAACATTCAGACTCGTCACATAGCCATCTATGTTGGCCGTCACACGGGTCTGACGCAGCTCATAGCGGGCATGTTCCACCGCCACGGATGCTTCCTGCAACATGGCCTCGGCGTGTTTGACATCACCGACAGCCACCTGGCTGGCCTGCTGTTCGTGCTGGGCTTCTGCCAGGGCATCCACGGCAGAGTTGAACTTCGTCACGGCCTGGTCATAGACCTGCCATGACACATAATGCTGCTCGGCCAATGGCTTGAGACGGGTCACCGTACGCCAGGCAAGGTCCTTCTCATCCTCGGCCTGGTGCCGCTTGCGCTCGTTGGTTGCCGCATTGGCCATGCGGACGGCCAGAGCACGGCGGGCGTCGTTCAGGTCGGCCTGTGCCTGTGTTTCACTGGCCTCAGCCTTGTGCAGGGCAATCTCATAGGGCTCGGGATCAATCTGGTACAGCAGATCCCCCTTGTGGACGACCTGATTCTCCCGGACAGAAAGAGTCTGGAGGCGCCCACCCACCAGAGCGGCCACATGTACGCTTTCCGTATAGATGACAGCACTATCACTGTTGGGATGCTGGCCTGACCGGTGATCCACATACAGGACACCGAGGAGAGCACATAACAGCGTGGCTGCTGCAATCACGCTCCCCACCGGGAAGCGGCCTTTAATCCGTTCTTTTTTCATGAAACCGCCCCTGAATTACCCGTAGAGAAGAAGCCAGCCGACAAGCCCTATCATCGTGCCCATGGAAAGGTAGGTGACCAGATGATACCGCAACAGGCCATCAATATGCAGGATCAGAAAGACCAGCCGCAGCAGGGCGGCGGACACCGCACCGATGAACAGGCAGATGAGCCAGGCCGGAAAATACGCACCGGCCAGAGGAAAACTCGGCGCCCCGATCCCGGCACAACCCTGCAAAGGCACCATGAGCAGGGCCAGCCCCCACCTTGGGGCTCCATGAGCCCTGAAAGAAAATACTCCGGGCAGCTTCATGCACGCTCCTGTTTCCAGCTACGGGGACAACACACAGCCCTGAAGGGCCTGCCCCCGTACATACGGAAACACCTGCCCTCGCAAAGCATCTGACCAACCAGACCACTCATCTTTTTTACACATCGAAGCGCCCGACGATACGGGAGCATGACCCCTTTTTTCAAACGAATTGAGACAACCAGCATCTCAATCCCTATAAAGTAACATTTAACAACCTGAAAAATGTTTCAGATTACCTATCCTCCCGCAGGGTCTTCCCGCAAGTGACCTTTTTAAGGCCGTGCATCCCCCGTCCTGTACAGCAGAAGGTAAAGCCGTGCCCCAAGGGCAAAGGCCGTCACACCCAGCCCGGCCGCAAGGCCGATCCATAGCCCCTCCACACCATAGCCTTGGTGGAAAGCCAGCCAGTACCCCAGACCGATCCCCACGACACCATAACTCACGATACTGATCACCATCGGAACAAAGGTATCCCCACAGCCCCGCAACGCCCCGTTGCAGACAGCCTGCACCCCGTCGACAATCTGGAAAATTCCGGCAATCTTCAGCAGCAGGACGGTAGTGGCGAACGTACCGGCATCCGGTGGTCCACCAGTATAATAGAGGCGGGCGATCCAACCCGGCAGCAGCATGAGGACAAGGCCCGTCAGAATGGTCCAGGCCAGCACCAGCAACAGGGCACCGCTGGAAGCCCGACAGGCTTCTGCCCTCTTCCGGGCCCCCCGCCAGTAAGCCACCCGTACGTTCGCCGCCTGCCCGATGGCCAGACACACCATGAAAAGCAAAGAAATCGTGTTCAATGCAACCTGATGCGCCGCAAGGCTGCGTGTCCCCAATCGCCCTGCATTGAGAGTCGTGATCTGGAACAGCAGCAGCTCGGAGGCTGCCGTGACCATCATGGGCAGACCCAGCACCAGCAGTTCCCTGAAGAGCGGCCAGTGGACCCTCGCAGGCTTCAGCAGGTGCCGGAGCTGTGGCCGCCCGAGGCAGAGAAGCAGCAGGACGAGGCTCATGGCCCAGCCCGTCAGCATCGTGGCATGAGCGGACCCGAACAGCCCATAGGCTGGCAGGCCGAACCAGCCATGAATCAGGGCCGCATTGAGCACCCCATTGCACAGGGCCATGGCTGGCATCGTCCACAACAGCAGGGATTCCGCTCCCAGGGATGGCAGAGCCACACGACACAGGCCAAGCAGAACCAGATTGGGCCACAGGGCATAGAGCAGCACATTGATGAACTGCCCTCCCTGCCTGGTCACCATCTCCGGCTCCCCCATCAGGCTGAAAATACCGCTGGAACAGAGAAGAAGGAGCAGACAGGGAATAAACGCCACCATGCCCAGCACGACCCCCGCACTGATGATGCTGCGCCTGTCATGCCCGCCCCCATGGCCATGCTCCACACCACCACGGGCATGGGACAGCAACACGCCGACTCCACCAAGCACGGCCTGAAAGGAGATCATCGTCGTGAAAAAGAAATTGTTGGAAATTCCCCCGATGGCGACTGCATCCACCCCCAGGCTGCCCAGCAGAACGGTATCCGTCACCGCCATGGCCATCTCCGAAAGCTGGGACAGCGCAAGAGGCAGGCCAACCTGCACAAGAGTGCGGATATGGGTCGGCATCCCCACAATCTGGGGGCCCTGTTTCATACGTGATGCAGACATGAGACCGTCTCTATCGCATATAAAGCAAAGTGCAAATTCTAAAAATAAATTCCCCTGTTGCACCAAACGCATCTCTGTCGCATTGAACAGACATGAGCACGCAGAAGAGCAATACAGCCCCCATCTCCCCCCGGCCCGGCCTGAGGCTTCACAACAGCCATCAGCGCACCACTGTTCCCTTCACCCCCGATGATGCCAGCAATGTCCGCCTCTATTTCTGCGGGCCAACCGTGTATGACCGGGTCCATCTCGGCAATCTGCGCTCCATGCTGAGTGCAGACGTGCTTGTCCGGCTGCTCAAGGCGCTCTACCCACAGGTTACCTACGTTCGCAACATTACCGACATTGACGACAAGATCATCCAGCGGGCACGGGAGAATGATGAAGACATCTCCCATCTGACAGAACGGACCACGAAAGACTTCCACGACGATCTTGCTGCCCTGAACATCCTGCCTCCCACTGTGGAACCCAGAGCCACCCAGCACATTCCCGACATGCTGGAGATGATCGGCCGCCTCATCACGCAGGGCCATGCCTATGAGACGGAGGGGCATGTTCTCTTCGACGTCACATCATTCCCCAGTTACGGGGCCCTGTCGGGCCGCTCGCTGGAGGACATGCTGGCCGGTGCCCGAGTGGACGTGGCCGACTACAAGCGCAACCCTGGCGATTTCGTCCTCTGGAAACCTTCCCGCAACGATGAGCCGGGCTGGGACAGCCCATATGGCCGTGGCCGCCCCGGCTGGCACATTGAATGCTCCGCCATGGCAGAACGCTATCTTGGGGAGAGTTTCGACATTCACGGCGGTGGAAACGACCTGCTTTTTCCCCACCACGAGAATGAACGGGCACAATCCCTCTGCTGCTATCCGCATGGCCATTTCGCCCGGCACTGGGTCCATACCGGGATGCTGCTCTCCAATGGTGAGAAGATGTCCAAATCCCTGGGCAACTTCCATACCATCCATGAGGTGCTGGAGCGTGCTCCAGCCGAGGCCCTGCGGCTGCTCTTTCTTGGCTCCCATTACCGCTCCACGCTGGACTTCACATGGGAGAAGCTGGACGAAGCCCGCCGCATCATGGACCGATTCTACCGGGCGCTGGAGAAAACGCCACCAGCCAGCACGGACAGCATTCCGGCCGACATGCTGGAAGCCCTGTGTGACGACCTCAACACGCCGCTGGCCCTCAGCGCTCTCCACCGTTACGCCGATGCTGCGCTGGAAGGCCAGCAGAGTGCTGCGAACCACCTCTGGGCCGGCGGGCAGCTGCTTGGGCTGTTCACCATGAAACCGGCAGACTGGTTCCAGGGAGGGACAGACCTTGATCCCGCCACCATTGAAGCCCTGATTGAAAAACGTCTGGCCGCCCGCAAGGCCCGTGACTTTGCACTGGCCGACCAGATACGCAACGACCTGGCAGAACAGGGCATCCTTCTGGAAGATGGACCTGCCGGCACAACATGGCGGAAAGGATAAGTCATCCCATGACAGGCCGTAATGGTGGAGCTGATCTGGCTCCGCCCGCTCCCTTTGACCCCGTCGTCATCCTTGTCCGCCCGCAGCTGGCTGAAAATATCGGGACCACCGCCCGGGCCATGGCCAATGGCGGGCTGTTCCATCTCCGCCTCGTGGCCCCCCGTGACGGCTGGCCGCAGCCCCGGGCCTGGTATGCCTCCTCCGGTGCCGACCGCATCCTTGAAGAGGCCACGGTCTTCGAGACGGTGGATGACGCCATCGCCGACCTCCACCGTGTTTTTGCCACCTGTCCACGCCCCCGCCACATCATCAAACCGGTCATGACAGCCCGTGGAGCAGCAGCAGAACTGCGGGCCACCAGCAGCCGGAAGCTGAAAAGCGGCATCCTCTTCGGTCCCGAACGGGCAGGGCTGGACAATGAGGACATGGCCCGGGCGGACACACTCATCCGCTATCCGCTCAATCCTCGCTTCATGTCGCTGAATCTGGCCCAGGCGGTGCTGGTCATGGCCTATGAGTGGTACCTGACCGAAGATACGGTGCCGGAGCAGTATCTCATGACCAACGAGACGCATGTGGCAACCAAGGGCGAGGTGGAAAATTTCATGACCCACCTGCTGCGGGACCTCGATGAGTGCGGTTTCCTCCACCACGAGCAGAAAAGGCCGGGCATGATCCGCAACCTGCGCCATCTTTTCGCCCGTGGAGAGGTGACAGAGCAGGAACTGCGGACACTGCATGGTGTCGTGAGCGAACTCTCACGGGCCCGGAAAATCCGCCATATGAAATGACCCGTCCCAGCCTGCCCGGCCAGATTCCGGGCAGGCAGCATCCCCATCCCTCCATCCTGCCATAGGCTCCCCATGCATCTGAAACTGCCAGAAACCCTGCTCCACCAGCATAAGACGGCACCACAGACACCGGGTCTGAGCCTTCTCTCGCAGGACAACATCCTGAACATCGTCACGCGCAGGAAAACAAAGGGCCGCCTGCTGGGAGACATGTATCACAACTGTCTGACCATGGGGTGGCTGCCCTTCTTTGCCACGATGACAGCCGCCTATCTGCTGCTCAACCTGCTGTTCAGCGTCGGTTTCTATCTCGTGCCGCATGGGCTGAGCAACGTGCACAGTGGAAATTTCTGGGGAGACTTCTTCTTCAGCGCCCAGACCCTCTCCACAGTCGGATATGGATATATCTATCCCCAGAGCCCAGCGGCCAATGCACTCGCCACGTTCGAGATGCTGGTGGGGGTCATCTCGACCGCCATCATCACCGGGCTTGTCTTCGCCCGTTTTTCACGCCCGCAGGCCAGGGTCCTGTTCAGCAGCATCGTCACGATCTTCCAGGAGGGGGAGAATCTCAAACTCAATTTCCGGCTGGGAAACCTGCGCAATACACCGTTGATGAATACCAGCGTGGAGGCCATTCTGGCCCGTACGCGATGCGACGAAAATGGCCATACCTCGCTCCAGCTGGAAATACTGCCACTGGTTTACAACCATTTCCCGGTTTTTCCGGTCAGCCTCTCCTTCACCCACCACATCACGGAAAGCAGTCCACTCCACGGGCTGGACAAAGCCACCCTTGAGGAACAACAGGCCCGCATTTTCCTCATCTTCAATGCCACCGATCCCGTTTCAGCGCAGGATGTCTTCGCCCACCATACCTACATGGCACAGGACATGCTCTACGGGGCACGCTTCGTCAGCCTTCTGAGAGCCTCCGGACAGGGCCTGATGGAAGTGGATTTCAGCCTCTTCCACACGACATCTCCAGACCCGCTGCCCGCCAGGGATGAGGAGCCCATCACCGTGACAGATGAGACCTCTGCCGGGACAGACTGACAGGCAGCCCGCCCCGGTCTCATCAGGTCAATGCTGCATGGCATCCTGCAGACGGTGCAGGACCCGCTCCCGCCCCATGAGCGGCAGAAGGGCTGCCAGTTCAGGCCCGGCATCCTCGCCTGTCAGGGCCAGACGCAGGGGCAGGAAGAGCGTCTTTCCCTTGCGGCCGCTTTCACTCTTCAGCACGTCAGTCCAACGCTTCCAGACCGTCCCATCCCACGGTCCTTCCGGCAGGAGACGGGCTGCTTCCTGAAGAAACCCTGCCTCTTCAGGCTGGGACGGAGCCACGATGTCCCCCTGCACGACAGACCACCAGTGAGCGATCTCCACGGCCAGATCGATATTGCCCCGGATGGCCAGCCAGAAGGCCTCATCAGCCCCTTCCGGCAGGTGAGGCCGTATCTCTTCATAGGACATGCCATGCAGGACACGGCGGTTCAGCCCCAGCAGCTGCGGAACATCGAACCGGGCCGCTGACCGGGACACATGGCCGATGTCATAGCCGCGCACGATCTCATCCATGCTGGAGGCGGCCTGCGGGTCATCCGAACTGCCCAGACGGGCCAGATAGGCCACGAGGGCACGGGGCTCGATCCCGTCATTACGCAGTGTGGAAAGGGCCAGCCCGCCCAGACGCTTGGACAGCTTGCCACCATCCTGCCCCAGCAGCAGCGGCAGATGCCCGAAGGTGAAACGCCCTTCCTTCGCCCCGAGGGCCTCGGCAAGGTCAAGCTGCACGCCCGTATTGGTCACATGGTCCTCACCCCGCAGGATGTGGGTGATGCCCATGTCCAGATCATCAATCACCGAGGCCAGCGTGTAGAGGATGCTGCCATCCGCCCGCACCAGAACAGGATCGGAAACGGCGGTCAGCTTCACATGGCAGTCCCCCATCACGAGGTCGGTCCAGCGGCGGGTAGCCCCGCTCAGCTTGAAACGCCAGTACGGCACCTTGCCGTTGGCCTCTGCCCGGGCACGCTGCTCGGCCGTCATTTTCAGCATGCCACGGTCATAAAGCGGCGGCTTGCCGGCCCGCAGACGCTGCTCCCGCTTGTATTTCAGCTCCAGCTCACTCTCAAAGCAGGGATAGAGCCGCCCCGTTTCCTTGAGGTGCTCGATCACCTCCTCATACCGGGCAAGACGTTCCGACTGGCGGGCGTACTCGTCCCAGTCCAGCCCCAGCCAGGTCAGGTCCCGGCGGATGGCTTCCTCGTAGGCACTGTTGCCACGCTGCGTATCCGTATCATCCATCCGCAGCAGGAACCGGCCACCATGCCGACGGGCGAACAGCCAGTTCGCCACGGCAAGACGGGCATTGCCAACATGAAGATGCCCTGTTGGTGAAGGGGCAAAACGTACTTTCATACCGTACTCTGTTCTCATTCTCTCATGGGACGCATGGCTGCAGGACCGGTTCCCGGTCCCTTACTGCTGCCCGTCCTGACGGCGGCGGATGACCTCCGCCACGAAGGCCTCATCATCATCGTCATCCTGACCGTCCTCATCAGGCGGTCCGGCCAGTTCCTCGTCACTCACGAGGCGGCGGGGGTCCAGTGCCCGCCAGTCACGTTCCATCGGCGTGGCCGGGCTGGAAACGAAATCATCCAGTTCCGTGCTGGACTTCCATCCGTCTTCCCCAGCATCCACGACCTCGGCATTCTCGCCAAAAGCAAACCAGCTCTGCAACACATCCCGATCCGCCGCACCGGGGACACGGCACCGCTCGATGCTGTCCCGCACATAGGCCCGGGCAAAAGCGTTGGCGTGGGCGAGGTCGAAGAAGCCCTTCACCTCTTCCACCACATCATCGTCACCCTCACTGGCGCCGGACTGATCCAGAATACGGACAACCCAACCGGCTTCATCCTGCTTCATGGTTGCCTCGGCCTCTGCCTGCACGGCTTCCTCCGTACTCTGCCCGCTTTCTCCGCCCCGGATTCCATTGATGAAAGCCCGTCTGGCTTCTTTATCCTCGTCATTCATCATCCGGCCCTTTCCTGAATTTTCTGAAGAAGGAACTCACGCCCGATCTTCACCCTCGGCTCACCGTCGTAGGAAACAATATCAGCCGTGGCGTAGGTTTCTGACCAACGATCCGGCAAGAACGACCCCGTCCCCACAATGTCGATCGGTGCAGAAGCATCATGCATGGCCATGCATTTGGAAATACCGAACCCGGACGAAACGACAATTTTCACCTTCGGAAAACCTGCCTCATCCAACGCTTCCCGCATCCGCCAGATGGCGGCCGCAGAAACGCCCGTCCCTACCAGATAGCGCAGCTCCTTTTCCGACCGGTAGCGGCGGATGGTGCCTGGCGTGTTCCGCTCCAGCACCTCATAGGAACGCTGCGGGTCCAGCCCTTCGAGGAAGCGCCCTCCGTGCGTGTCCAGCCGCACACTCAACTCACCTGCGGCGGCCCTTTCCGGAAAGCGGCGACAGACTTCCAGCATGTCCGTCACTTCCTGCCCAAAATAGTCCACCAGCACAGTCAAAGGTTCATCAGGGAACCGCTCCACATACATTTCCGCCGCCCGCAGGGTAGACCCGGCATAACCGATGAAGGCATGAGGCATGGTCCCCAATCCACGCTCCTGCCCGAAAAAACGGGCCGTGGCATGGTTGGCATTGCCGATGAAGCCCACGGCCCCTTCCGCCTGTGCCGCCCGTGACCCCACGGCGGCAGCATAGGCCATCAGCTCCTGCATCTCACCACCGGCACAATGACGGGCATCCATCGCCAGAAAAGGCACCTTCGGCAGGGCAAGGGCCATCTGGTAGGCGTTATGAGCTGCCACGCAGGCAGCACCCGTCTTCTGGAGCAGCAACGTCTCCAACGGCGCCAGCGCAACAAGCGACCCTGTCAAATAGAAGAGCGGATCCCCTGCTCCGACCCATGTACCTTCTGGATGCACCTCCGTGATCCTGACGGAAAAACCCTGATGCCGGGCGACATTCTGCACCCATTGCAGGGCCAGCCCATAGGCCGCCACGACTGGACGGCGGACGAACACGGCATAGGTGACCTCACAATCGCCAAACTGGCTGACGATGTCCCGCATCCGCAGGAAATAGGCATCCGTCCGTCCCTCGATCTGCGGCGCATCCAACGCCTCCTGCGGGCTGCGGGCCTGCTCGAGAGTCTGTTTCCAACTCATCACGCTGTCTCCCCTGACAGAACTGGGCCGATCCTGCGCTTACGGCCGGGCGGACACCTTCAGCGTTTTCCGAAAATACGCTTCAGCCGGTCTGAAAGCTGAAAGGCGATCTCCAGAGACTGCTCGGCATTCAGCCGCGGGTCACAGAATGTCGTGTACCGGGTCGGCAGATCGGCATCCGTCAGACACCGGGGACCACCCGTACATTCCGTCACGTCGCTGCCGGTCATCTCAAGATGAATGCCACCAGGCACCACACCGGCCTGCTCGAACACATCAAGGAAGCCCATGATCTCGTCCAGAACATGCTCGAAAGCACGGGTCTTGTATTTGTTGGACGACGTGGTGGTGTTGCCGTGCATGGGGTCACATATCCATGTCACGGTCCGGCCTGTCCTGCGCACGGCCTCCAGCAACGGGGGCAGGAGCTCACGCACCTTGCTGTGGCCCATGCGGGAAATGAGCGTGATGCGGCCTGCTTCATCCTGCGGATTAAGGATTTCCAGAAGTTTCTGGAGATCCTCAATGGTCGTGGTCGGCCCGACCTTGATGCCGATCGGGTTGTCCACCCCACGCAGGAACTCCACATGCGCCCCCTCCGGCTGGCGGGTACGGTCGCCAATCCAGAGGAAATGGGCCGACAGGCCATAATGGCGGCCTGTCACCTCATCCACACGGGCCAGAGCCTGCTCATAAGGCAGGAGCAGGGCTTCATGAGAGGTATAGAACTCCACCTCATCGTAATGCGGGGCATTGTCCTCCACGCCACAGGCTTTCATGAAGGCCAGCGTATCCTCCACCTGGGAGGCCAGCTGTTCATAACGCTCACCCTGCGGGGAGTTGCGGACATAGTCCAGATTCCAGCGATGGATGTCATGCAGATTGGCAAACCCGCCCCGGGAATAGGCCCGCAGCAGGTTCAGCACGCCTGCCGCCTGAAAATAGCCCATCTCCATACGGGCCGGGTCCGGCCTGCGGGCCTCGGCAGTGAATTCCGGACTATTGACATTGTCACCACGGTAGCAGGGCAGCTCCACGCCATCCCGCTTCTCCACATCGGAAGAACGGGGCTTGGCATACTGCCCGGCCATGCGCCCGATCTTCACGACCGGAACCTTGGCGGAGAAGGTCAGGATGGCAGCCATCTGCAACAGGACACGGAACGTATCCCGGATGATGTCCCCGGTGAACTCCCCGAAACTTTCGGCACAAGGCCCTCCCTGAAGAACGAAGGCCTCCCCGCGGGAGGCAGCCGCCAGACGCTCTTTCAGGCGGCGGGCCTCCCCGCCAAAAACGAGCGGCGGATAGCGATGCAGACGTTCTTCCACTGCGGCAAGGGCTGCCCCATCCTCATAGGTCGGGGCCTGACGGATCGGACGCAGGCGCCAGCTGGCCGGTGACCATTGTGTCGTGCTGCTGTGCCCGTCTGACTGCTGCATCTTGTTCTCCTGCGACAAGGGAAGCGACCCTGCTCATGGGATGGGCCGCCCGTAACGTAATGGTTGGAGCTGTCATTCCAGTGGGTGATTTTATGACCGAAATGCCCGCCGAATGGTAGAGCAGGCCGCAAAATATTCAACCCGGCTCCTTTCGCCCATGCGGCCATGCCATGACCGCCCTGCGGTTCCTTCATCATTTTACCCTGAAAAGGCTTGATCATCCCGCCGCCTGAAAGGATATATGGGGGAAGGAAGTACTTCCCATCTACGCAGGAACAGAACACACATGGCTTCGCCTTTTCATTCAGTCTCCAGATGCCTGACAGCCGTGACGGCTGCCCTCGGTCTTGCGGCTCTTGTTCCGGCTGCTATGCCGGGTGCCATGGCCCAGACGGTCCACTTCAGCACCCCCTATCAGGACAACCCCGCCACTACCTCCTCAAAACAGGCTGCCCAGCAGGCACAGAAAAACGCCGTGAAAGGTGGTGAGCACTTCCGTGCCCGGGGGCATCGTCCGCCGCCGCCGGGCTATCAGGATGTTCCCTCCACGGAGTTCGAAAATGGCCCGGACCCGGAGCACGAGGCCCATCTCCGCTCCAACCGTGATGCTGTCACGGGCAGCAATCTCGGCAAATTCGGCAGCTCCTATCAGGATACCAACCCCATCCAGAGTGGCCAGGTGGGTGACGCTACCGGCAATGGCTGGGTCGCCCCGCGCGGCAATGGTTTCTGAGGGGAAAAGCGACCTGTAAACGGTCAGCCCGCCCCCGGAAAAGCCCCGTCTCCCCGCTAGGAGACGGGGCTTTTTTTCATCCTGCCCCCAGTACCTGCCCTGCTGCGGCGCCATACCCCCTGAGAAAGAACGTCCGGCTTGTCTGATACTCAAAGCGGATGATCCTGAGGCAGCCTATCCCGGCAGCAAGGTCCCGCCGACGGGACAGCCCTCTACTGCCATGGAAGACAGTTTCCAGATGGGCCTGTTCCTGCGTGAACTCTTCCACCGTCATCGGGCTGCTTTCCTGCCCCTGTTCAGTCAGATGGATGATGTCCCGGACCATATGCTCCCCGGCGGCCAGGGCGCTTGGGGGCAGACGCCCGAGCGCAACAAGGTCCCGCAGGGTCAACAGGTTCCGCCCGACCGTCATGACGGCCAGCGTGCCACGAATCATGCTGTCAACCTCATCCTGCGGGATCTGGCCCGCAAAACGGATGATCTGCTCCATCCGCAGGGTTGTCTCGTTGGTCCAGAGCCGTTGGGTCTGGGCCCGTCCCCGCAGGGGCTCTTTCAGCTTCTGAATCTCCTTGACCAGCTGCCGCCGCAACTGTGCCCATGCCTGTGTCACGGAGAAAGGCAGAACCGTGCGGAACACCTGCACACCGCTCCACAAGGCAAGCAACAGGGCAAGCGACTGGTTGAACCATGTCACCTCATCCACCCTGGCCTGATTGTCCAGAGTTAGAACCCACGGAAAGAAATTGACATAGGACGCTGCAACCCCTGCCAGAGCGGGTATACGCAGTGCCAGCCCCCCGAGGAACATCAGCACGGCAACCGGTATGGCGAAAACGGCATAGTCCGACGTGATGGGCATGACCAGGAAAACCGGAATGATGCTGGCCAGTACGGAGCAGACAGCCCCATAGAAGAAATATTTGCTGATCAGGATCATGTTGTTCATGATTGCGAACCGGGCGCACACCACGCTGAGCAGGCTCATGTAAGCCCCCCCATAGGACCATGCCGTCACCTCCCAGACAAAGGCGCCGATCAATATGGCCACGGCAGCCCGGATGGCGTTGATGGTTGCAAGCCGCCCATCCGCCTGACGTTTTATGCGATGGCGTTTCAGGGCGGGCAGTTTCCGCAGACCTGCATAGTGGGACTCCACCGCCGAGCGGAAATCAATGAGCATGATCTCCACCCCTACCCCAACAATACCCTGCTGGAGAGCATCCTCATCATCCCGGGAGAGGCAGCGTTCCAGCTCGTCATGATTTTCCTGGAGCATGGTTTCAAGCTGGCCCAGCCCAGCCATGACATGAGCCGTGTCCTGCCTGAGCAGGGCTGCGATGCCATCCAGCTCCCCGGCGACACGTTCCAGGCCGGCTGCCAGCCGGGCCGGTATGTGCGGTGCTGATGCAAGCCGGGAGCGGACCCCCACCCCACGGGCCAGCACGAAGGACACACGCTCCAGCGTCACATAGGCCTGATCCGCCTCTTCGCCTGCATGACGGGAATCAATACGGATGAATTCAAGCTGATCATTGAACCCCTGCAACGAGCCAAGAATGCGGGTCATCTCCGCCACACCCTTCTCGTCCTGACGCAGGATGAGGGCCAGAGCCGCGGCTGTCTGGCTGAGCAGGGCAGCCATACGCTGCTGGAGGTCCGTACGGGCCACCCGGTCTGCCCCCGGCACGGTGACCATTCCTGCCACCATTTCACACACCACACCCAGCAGGATGTAAGACCCGCGGGCCATGGCAATATAGAAGACCTGATCGGGATGTTCCGAAGCACCGACAGCAATGATGGCCCCGGTATAACCGGCCAGAACCATGGCATAACCCCGGAAATTCTCCAGCATGCAGGCCATGCCGGTACACCAGCCAACCCAGCCGGCCAGCAACACAAAGAAAATCCACGGATGCTGCGGGGCTACCGCTATCAGGCTGATGCCTCCCACCATGCCCAGCAGGGTTCCGGCAATGCGCCAGCGCCCTTTGGAAAGGCTCATCCCACGGGAATTCTGCGCCACGATCCAGACCGTCATGGCAGCCCACTGGGGCGATCCCATCTCCATCCAGAAGGCGATGGCAAGCGCCACAAGCGAGGCGATGGTCGTCCGCAGGGAGAACAGAACGGCACTCAGGGTATTCGGCTGTAACTTGAGCCAGTTCATGATCCGCCCTGCCCTCCTGCCAGCCCGTTCAGTGGCGGTCCACCAGACGGGTGGGCGTCCTCATCGTCACGAACTCTTCTGCCGTGCTGGGGTGCAGGGCCACGGTCTGGTCCAGCTGCTTCTTTGTCAGCTTCGCCGTCACGGCAATGGCCAGCATCTGGATGATCTCAGGAGCATCCGGCCCGACCATGTGGGCACCCAGCACCACATCACTGTGACGGTCCACCACCAGCTTCATCAGTATCTTCCCTGCCCGTTTGGGCAGCGTCTGCCGCATGGGGGTGAAGCGGGACGTATAGATGGCAAGATCATGCGTTTTGGCTGCCTCTTCCTCGCTCATCCCCACGACACCCACGGGGGATGAGAAGAAGACGGCCTTCGGCAGGGTCTCGAAGGACCATGTCCGCCCCTGCGGATTGAAGAGCTGCTCGGCCAGCATGTGACCTTCCGCAATGGCAGTAGGGGTCAGGTTGTACTGATCCCTGACATCCCCGATGGCATAGATGGAGGGCACATTGGTCCTGCCATCCACCCCCGCCACGACATGTCCTTTCTCCACCGCCACACCTGCGGCATCCAGCCCCAGGGAATCCACGGCAGCCCGGCGCCCCGTAGCCATGATGACCGCATCGACCTCGTAAGAGGCCCCGTCATCCATCACCAGACGGACGGCCCTGCCGCCACCAATATCCTCCAGACGGACCGGCGAGGTGCCCGGATGCTGGGTGATGCCATGCAGGTCGATCAGCTCCCTGAGATGCGTACGGACTTCCTCATCAAATCCACGCAGTGGCAGGGGCTGGCGGTAGAACAGGTCCACCTGCGAGCCCATGCCCGCCAGAATCCCGGCGAATTCCACCCCGATATAACCGCCGCCAATGATGGCAACCCTCTGGGGCCGCTCGGGCAGATGGAACAGCTCATCAGAGGTGATGGCCAGCTCAGCACCCGGAATATCCAGCCGCACGGGGGTGGAGCCGGGTGCCAGAACGATCTTCCTGGCACGGACGCGCTGGACCGGAGCCTCCGGTGCCAGAACGGACGGGCCGATCTCCAGCGTATTGGCATCCAGCAGCCGGGCATCACCCGTGTAGAGGTCGATCCCGGCCTTCTCCAGCATGGAGACATAAATACCATTCAGCCGCTCGATTTCCCGGTCCTTGGCGGCAAGGAAGCCGTACCAGTCAAAGGAGGACGGGCGCTGCACATCCCAGCCGAACGCCGGGGCATCCTCGATCATCCGGCCCGTTTCGGCTGCATAGACCATCAGCTTCTTGGGAACACAGCCCAGATTGACACAGGTACCACCCCAGTGTCTGCGCTCGGCAATACCCACACGGGCACCATTCTGGGCTGCAATGCGGGCGCAGCGCACCCCGCCCGACCCCGCACCGATCACAAAGAGATCATAATCCTGCATAACGTTCCTCCCACCTCTCCCCCTTCAGCCAGGGGAAACAGGCCCTGATTATCGCCACACCTGCATGACCCGTTTCCACCAGATAGCAGAACGGGCAGGCCCGAGGGGCTTCACCGATGCGTGAGGGGCCCCGCCACACATCGCCTACTCATACCCGCTCGAACCTGCCCGCTTACGGGTCCGCTGATTTTACAGCCTCGCCTTTACCGCTCGGCAAAAGCCTTTTCGACCACATAGGAGCCCTGACGGCTCATGTTGCCTTCCTCAAAGCCACGCTCTTCCAGCAGCTTCTGGGTATCGGCCAGCATCTCCGGGGACCCGCAGATCATCACGCGGTCATGCTCGGGGTCCAGCTCGTCAATGTTCAGGTCACGGAAGATGCGCCCGTTATTGATCAGGGCCGTGATGCGCTCCTGCACGGGGAACTCCTCACGGGTGACAGCCGGATAATATTTCAGCTTGGCGGCCACATCCTCACCGAGGAACTCATGTTTGGGCAGGATGTTCGTGATGTAATCACGATAGGCCAGCTCGCCACGCTCACGCACCGTATGGGTGAGGATCACGTTCTCATAACGGTCATAGGCGTCCGGGTCCTTGATGAGGCTCAGGAACGGCGCAAGACCTGTCCCGGTGGAGAGGAAATAAAGATTGCGGCCCGGCTTCAGGTTGTCCAGCAGCAGGGTCCCCACCGGCTTGCGGCCGATCAGCACCGTGTCACCCACCTTGACGTGACGCAGGCGGGAGGTCAGCGGGCCATTCTCCACGGCAATGGAGAGGAACTCCATCTGATCCTCATAGTTGGCGGAAGCAAGAGAATAGGCACGCAGCAGCGGCTTGCCCTCCACCTCGATGCCAATCATCGCAAACTGGCCGTTGGAGAAACGCAGGCCAGGGTCACGAGTCGTTGTGAAGCTGAAAAGGCGGTTCGTCCAGTGATGGACCTGCTGGACCTTGGCCGGATAGAGGTGACCATATTCCTTGGTCGGTTCGGCAAGGCGATACTGGCCCTCATGCCCTTCAAAGGGGACAAGGCCGGTCAACGGCTCATCAATCACGGGTGTGGGGGCGGATTCAGCGGGGTAAGGCGTGCTCATGATCCGTCGTCATCTCCAGAAATGCAAAAATCACATCATGTTCAGTCAACAGGGCACGGCACCACCCGGAGACCGGGGGCACCGACCGGCATGTTCGACAACATGCCTTTCTTTTACCCGATTGTCACCAGAAACGGGACGCCATGCCCCCTTTTCTCTTGACTTCCCGGCCCTGCCCTCCTGAAAACACCTGCATGACAGACAGTTCCCAGCCCCACGATCCCTCCTCCTTCACCCCCGCCTCCCCGGCAGAGCGTGCCCTCGAACAGGCTGAATCTGCCTTTGGGGCGCACCTGGCCATCACCCCACGGGAACGGGCCTCCCTCCTGCGGCAGGTCGCCCGCCGGCTGGGAGCCGACAAGACGGAGATCAACGAGGCCGAGCTGCTCCATGCGCTCTGCCAGGTCCGCCGCCGCAGCTGGGCCAGTGGCATGATGAACCGTGCCCATCGCAACGGAGATGTCTGGGTCCGCAAGGCCGATGTCCTTCTGGCGGCCGAACGCATCAGCGATCCGCTGATTGACGAGAACGGCCAGAACGCCGTGCTGGAAAGCGTGCTGGAAGAACGCTGGCGGGACATGGCAGACACCCCCCTGCGGGTGCTGGACGACATGCGGGCGGACTTTGCCGATGTCGGCACCTTCCTCTCCGGCACGCAGATTGAACGGCTCTCCCACAGCATCGCCCGGGCCTTTGGTGGCGTGGACCTTGGCTTCGAGGATGAGATGATCCTTGAGGAGGAACGCCGGGCACGGGAGCAGGAAGATATCCGGGCCAGGGCCGAAGCCCGCCGAGCACGGGAACTCCAGAAGATCAGGGACTGGGAAGCCACCCTTGTCGGCTTCGAGAAGGTTCCTGCCCTGCTGCACTGCTCCCGCCGGGAGGCCCTGCGCTGGATCGCCGAGAACCGCATCCCCGTCGCCAAGCGGGACATGCAGCCGGACGGGCTGGAAATTTTCCATTTCGACCCGGCAGAGCTGAAAAAATGCCGCCCCCTGCTCAACAGCTGGCGACGTGGCACGGGCCAGAAGGAGAGTGACGGCTATGATGACAGCCCGCAGGCCCGCAAGGGCAATGCGGCCATCGCCCGTGTCGCCGCACTGGACCGCTTCGCCGCCCATTTCCGCACTGCCCGTGCGCTGAAACGCCGCATCACGCTGGTGACCGGCCCTACCAATTCCGGCAAGTCCCACACGGCACTGGAGGCCCTCTCCCAGGCAGAGAGCGGTCTGGCCCTCGCCCCCCTGCGGCTGCTGGCCCATGAATTCCGGGAAGCCATGCTCAGCCGGGGTGTTCCGGCCTCACTGACAACCGGAGAAGAACGCATCATCGACCCCACGGCCCGCCATCTGGCCGCCACGGTGGAGATGTGCCCCTTCAGCAACCCTGTTGACGTAGCCATCATCGATGAGGCCCAGATGCTCAGCGACCCGGACCGGGGAGCGGCGTGGACGGCCGCCATCATGGGCGTTCCGGCACGGCACGTCTTCATCCTCGGAGCGGCGGACTGCATCCCGCTCGTCAAGCGCATTGCCGAACTCTGCAATGACCCGGTGGATGAGATCCATCTGGAGCGCAAAAGCCCGCTCCGCCCCGCCGGAACACTGGCCCTGACGGACCTGCGGGCCGGTGATGCCCTCATCGCCTTTTCCCGTCGGGACGTGCTGGACCTCCGGGCCGAACTGATGGCCCATAACCGCCGGGTCGCCGTCATCTATGGTGCCCTAAGCCCGGAAGTCCGCCGGGCCGAGGCCGCCCGCTTCAACCGGGGTGAAGCGGACATCCTCATCGCGACGGATGCCATCGGCATGGGCCTCAACCTCTCCATCCGCCGGGTGGTGTTCAGCACGCTGCGCAAATATGACGGACGGCAGACACGCAACCTTGTCTCGCAGGAAGTCAAACAGATCGGTGGACGGGCAGGCCGTTTCGGCAAGCATGAGGAAGGGCTGGTCTGCGTGCTGGAAGGGGCAGGCCGCCCCAGCTTCATCCGCCAGATGCTGGACGCTCCGCCGGAACCCACGCTGGAACTCCGCCCCCTCGTCCAGCCCGATGCGGACATCGTGCAGGCCGTTGCGCAGGAAATGGGATCAGACAGCCTTTACGGCGTGCTGACCCGCATCAAGCGGGCCGTCCTCCGCCCGGATGACCCAAATTACCGTCTTGCCGACATGGAGCAGGCTCTGGAAATTGCCGCCGCACTGGAAGGCGTGGACGGGCTGGACCTCTCCACCCGCTGGACCTACGCCATGTGCCCGATCAACACACGGGACAACGGCATCCCCCGCCTTGTGGAATGGGCCGCCCTCCATGCCCGTGGGCAGCGCATCTTCCCCCCCGGCACGGGCCGCCTCCCCGCTGCGGCCACGGCCGGGCGGGAAGAGCTGGAACGGGCCGAGAAACGCCATCGTCGCCTTGTCACATGGCGGTGGCTGGCCATGCGCTTCCCGGAGAACTATCCGGAACTCATCGTTGCCGAACGCAATGCCGCCATTCTCGATGAATGGATCGAGCAGGTTCTTCGCACCCAGAGCCGGATGCGTGAATCCTCCCGCCGCCATCAGGGCCGCCGGACTGGCCCGCCTCCCGGGCGGCAGGAAAATCATGGTCGGCCCAAGGGACCACGAGGCAAGGCTGGAGGCTTCGAGAAGAAAAAACCACACAAACGGCGCAGGAAGGAATAATCCACCTCAAAAAACGGGCGGGCCTTTCACAAGGCACGCCCGTTCCTGTTTCAGGTCAGCCAGTCAGCCTCAGCGGCTGGGAATGGTGACCATGGCCCCCTTGGCAGAAGCTGTCTCCGCAATGGCATGAATGAACTGAAGCATCGAAAAAGCCAGCTTGCTGGCCAGGTCATCCTTGGCAATCCAGTACCATGACCCTTCATACTCGACGGAGGTGTAAGCCTGCTCGTTGCTGGGTTTCTCCGGACTGCAATGAATGATGATGGCCGGCTGCGGTTCGTTCGGACCACGGACCACGGACGGAGCCGTCACGCCCTTGTCCACCATCTTCTGCGGCACTTCCATCGTGCTCGCAACGTCTTCCCAGATCGACAGCATGGAACGTGTCACCATCGCCACCTGGCCCGGATGATCCGCCGTACGGCCATAGATGACCTCGGCCTGTTCACAGCCCGGTGGCAACTGGAGAGCCTGCCGCACCTGCCCCTGAAGCTCGGTAATCTCCGGCGCACTGCTGTGGGGCAGCAGGATGAAGGTCCGTTCTGGCTGAGCGGGTTGCGTCTTGGTTGCCGGTGTCGGCGCAATGCTCCGGATACTCAGCGCATTGCCTGCCTGGAGTTTCCGCAGTGCCCGCAGCAGATAGGTGAAACGGATGGAAGCTTCCTTGCCTTCCGTCCCGGCAATCGTGCTGGTCGTGTTGCTGGCTGGACCGATGGACTGCATCGTCATCTGCAACAGCGTATCGACCGGCAGACCGCTGGAAATCAGCGGCAGAAGCGTCTGCGGTGAGATGGGCCGCAGGATGTTGACCGAGAACTGCATCCCGGAAACCGGCTGATACGTCACCGTCGGGCTGTCACTATAGGAATAGCCCAGCGAGCCGCCCAGTGTTCCCCCGGCACCCTGAATCCAGGGCGTACCGCTGATGTTCGCACTGGTATTCGTCTCTGCCGTATAGGCCGAGATGATCTGTGTCGGTTCGATCAATGTAGGTGACAGGGAATAGCGGAGCTGCACGATGTTGAAGAGCATCTCCTGATTCTGCTGCCGACTCATCTCCTTCTCATAATCCAGCCGGTCGCGCCGCATGTTGTGTGGCCCGATAGATGATGAGCAGGCAGACAGGGCCAATGTACCCACAGCAAAGGCACATCCCAGAGAACGAAGCAGTGTCATGAGTTATCCTGAAAAACAAAATATGCCAGAGCGTCCATGCCGCCTGCACATGATCAAGTCCACGACATCTATCACAGGCCCCCCGCCACTGACCAGCAAGCAGGCTCATGACTCAATGGAAATATTTTTCAGGCCTCAAGCACCATCAAGCAATCATCCATATCCCAGCCGATACGGATGATCCCTCCTGCTTTTTCAGGCCCGGATGACGTCCAGACCACCCATGTAGTGGCGCAGAACCTCCGGCACCCTGATGCTGCCATCTTCCTGCTGGTGGACTTCCATCAGGGCGATCATGACCCGGCCCACAGCAAGGCCAGAGCCGTTGAGGGTATGGACGAAAACCGTCGTCTTCTCCCGGCGCATCCGGGCATTCATGCGGCGGGCCTGAAAGTCCCTCGTGTTGGAGCAGGACGACACCTCACGCCATGCCTGCTGCCCCGGCAGCCAGGCTTCCAGATCGTACGTCTTTGCCGCACCAAAGCCCGTATCCCCGGCACAGAGCAGCACCCGGCGGAAGGGCAGGCCCAGCCTTTCCAACACCGTTTCGGCAGCACGGGTCATGCGCTCATGCTCCGCCTCGCTCTCCTCCGGTGCCACGACGGACACAAGCTCACATTTGGTGAACTGATGCTGACGGAGCATCCCCCGCACGTCCCGCCCTGCCGACCCGGCCTCGGACCGGAAACAGGTGGAAAGGGTCGTCATGCGGCGTGGCAGGCTCTCGGCGGGCAGGATGTCCCCCATGACGGAGGCCGTCAGCGGCACTTCACCGGTCGGGATCAGCCAGCGGCCATCATCGGTATGGAAGGAATCCTCGGCAAATTTCGGCAGCTTGTCCGTGCCATACATGGCTGCATCATTGACGAGCAGAGGGACAGTCACTTCCTCATAACCGAATTCACCCGTATGGGTATCCAGCATGAACTGCCCCAGTGCCCGCTCCAGCCGGGCCAGGGCGCCCCGCAGCATCACGAAGCGGGACCCGGCAATTTTTCCCGCGGCGGGGAAGTCCATCATGCCCAGAGCCTCGCCCAGCTCGAAATGCTGCTTCGCCTCGAAAGCGAAGGACGGCACCTCCCCCCGCTGATGCACGACCACATTGTCGTTTTCATCCCGGCCATCAGGCACGTTTGCATCCAGCTGATTCGGCAGCTGCTGGAGCACATCATCGATACGCTTCTGTATCTCATTGGCACGGGCTTCCAGAGTGGCGATCTGGTCCCGCAGGGCGGCACCACGGGCCTCGATCCCAGCCGTATCCTCACCTTTGCGCTTGGCCTGTCCGATTTCCTTGGCCAGCCCTTTTCTCTGCCCCTGTGCCTCCTGCAACTCGGCCAGGGCGGCACGGCGCCGCTCATCCTCCTTCACGAGGGATTCAGCCACGGCGGGCAGGCCACGACGGGCAAGGGCGGCATCAAAAGCGGCGGGGTCTGCACGTAGGGCTTTAAGGTCATGCATGGGTCGGGATACTCCGCTGGGTCTCTACAACTGTCAGGGTCTGTCTATACCAGTTTCCCCTGCCGAGGAAATGTCGCCTTCAGGCGGCGTCCCCACGCTCGGGCAGGGCCTCATCATCATCATCGGCCGTAACCGGCTTCGGCTCGACCATGCGGGCGGCAAGGATGGACACCTCGTACAGCCCGACCAGCGGTATGGCCAGCCCAAGCATGGTGATGGCATCCGGCGGGGCGATGACCGCCGCAATGGCGAAGGCACCTACATAGGCATAACGGCGGATGCGCCGCAGCAGGGCCGTACCCACCAGTCCGGCCCGGACCAGAAGGGTCAGCACCACAGGCAGCTCGAAACAGATGCCAAAGGCCATGATCATCTTCGTGACCAGATTCAGATATTCCGACACGCGGGCCTGAAGTTCAATCCCCATCTGGTTCTCACCACCAAGCTGCTGGAAGGACAGGAAGAACTTCCACGCAAACGGGAAGACCAGATAATAGGCCAGCGCCGCCCCGGCCAGAAACAGCAGCGGCGTGGCGATCAGGAACGGGGCGAACGCCTTCTTCTCATTGCGGTACAGGCCCGGCGCAATGAATATCCATGCCTGGATGGCCATCATGGGAAAAGACAGGAAGAACGCCCCGAATACGGCCACACGCACATAGGTGAAGAAAGCCTCATACAGGGCGGTATAGATGAGATGCGGCTGCTCGCCCTTCTGCCGCATGATGCTGGCCAGAGGCGCCGCCAGAAACCGGTATATCTCGCCGGAAAAATGATAGCAGACGAGAAAGGCCACCACAAAGGTTGCCAGAGACCAGATGAGCCGCCGCCGCAGTTCCATCAGATGATCAAGCAGGGGCATGGGCGTATCACCGGCCACGCTGCGCTCCTGCGCCTGCCCTGGCACCGTTCCGCCCCCCGGCGCCCCAGCAGGCTGCTCCACCTGCTGGGCGGGTGTCCGTGCCGTATCACCGGATGTCTCAGGCTGAACCATGCTGCGGCTCTCCTTTCATGCTCTCAGAGGGCTGGGCTGCTGTCAGGATGGCCGCACGACGACCATTATGCAGGGCAATCTCCGGCGGAAGAAATGCCGGACGGTGCCAATAACGGGATTCCTCGATCAACCGCAGGGCTGTTGTCGGAGGAAGGATGGCCGGGGCACGCTCCAGCGCTTCTGCCTGTGCCTGCATACGGGCGTTATGAGGCTGGGCGGGGGGAACATGGGACCGGGAGCCCCCCAACTCCTCACTGCCCGGTGCGGGCGGTGGTGGAGGTGGTGGTGGTGGCGGTGGAGGCGCCATGGGCATCCCTTCCTGCCGCCCAACATCCAGCTGCCTGTCCAGCGAGCGGTCCGGGTCAATGGCCCTGCGCAGCTGCTCCCGTGGGCTGAACTGCCTGATCTCCCGCAGCTGGTCCCTCGCCTCGCTGAGATCCGCCTCCTTGACCATCTCATCAATATGCTGCTGGAACTCTGCCCCCAACCGACGGATGCCCTTTATGGCTCTGGACAGGGTCCGCATGGCTACCGGAAGGTCCTTGGGGCCGATGCAGACGAGGGCCACGATCACCAGAAGGGCAATTTCTGTCCAGCTCAGGTCGAACATCGGTGGCCATCTCCCCTCATGAAGGCTGTATGGTGTCTTCTAGCCCAGTTCCCGCCCCATCGGAAGAAGGCTCGAAAAGCAATTCCTCCCTACGGGGCAGGTCTGCAAGGCTTGCAAGGCCAAACAGTTTCAGGAACTGGGGCGTCGTTCCCCACAGTACGGGACGGCCCGGTACCTCCTTGCGACCCCTGGGCGTGATCAGCCCTTCCTCCAGCAATGTATCAAGAATGCTCTGCCCCAGCCGGACCCCGCGGATCGTCTCGATCTCCACCCGGGTGCAGGGCTGGTGATAGGCCACGATGGCCAGAGCCTCCAGTGTCCCCTGGCTCAGCCGTCTCGGCCGCTCGATCACCCGTGCCAGAGCCGGGCCGAACATGGCTCTCGTCCGAAACTGCCAGCCACCGGAAATGGCCTGAAGCTCCACCGCATGGCCCCTGTACCGCTGGGCTACCCCATCCAGCACGGCACCCGGACTGTCGGCCTGTGCCTCCAGCCCCTGCTCCCGCAGAAGCCCCACAATGCTGCTGGCCGTCACCGGCCCTGCACTGGCAAAAAGCAGAGCCTCCACGAGGCTTACAGCTCTGGCAAACTCATCCTGCCCGGCCATGTCCGGCGGGAGCTCCTGAAAGGCTGGCCCTCTCTCATTCATGCCCGGTCTCCTCTCTTTCCCGCCATTCAATAGTGCCGAAGGCCCTGTCCTGCCGCAGCTCCAGCCTGCCGCCACGAGCCATTTCCAGCCCGGCCATCAGGGCACCGGCCAAAGCAGCCCGCTTCTCCAGCGCTCCACCTTCCATCAGCTCTGGCAGAACATCTGTCAGGGACTGCCAGCCTGCCACCCGCCTGCGCCCCAGCAGGCGGGCCAGAGCCTCCCGCGCCTGCTGGGCACTCCAGTACCGTGCCACGCGGGGGGAATAGGTCCGCTTGCGCCCTCCCCGCCGCCGTGCCGCCAGATAGGCCAGAACAAGGGACGGCACATCCCCCTTCAGCGGTGCCATTTCAATCCGTGTGTGATTTTCCGCCTCGGCCCGGGCGAAAACATCCCGTCCCAGCCGTGGCTGTTCCTCCAGCCAGGCGGCCGCCCGGTGCATCTGCTCCAGGTCGATCAACCGCTCATGCAGCTGGCCCGCAGCATCCTCCGCTTCATCATCCTGCTCGGCCGAGGGCAGAAGAAGGCGGGACTTCAGCCACGCCAGCCAGGCTGCCATGACGAGCCAGTCCGCCGCAATTTCCAGCCGCAGGGCCGCCGCCCCCTGCCGGGCCCGCTCCACAACCTCCAGATACTGCTCACTGAGCTGGAGAATGGAAATCTGCTGGAGGTCCACCTTCTGGGAACGTGCAAGGTCAAGCAGAAGGTCCAGCGGTCCCTCGAATCCCTCCAGCACGAGATGCAATGCGTCACTCACTGGCTGATGCCGCCACGATCAGTTCGTCGCCACGGCGCAGGCCTGTGCCTGTGCATGCAGCCGGACACAGAGCTGGCGTGCCGCCGCCCTGTCCTCAAACCCGCCTATGCGCAGCCGAATGAAGGTTTTCCCGTCCCGTTCCACCTTCCGGTAGACCGGATCATACCCTCCCAGAAGGTCGGGCAGCCTGTGGCGCAGGCGGCTCCATTCCTGCCGGGCCTGATCCTCACTGGCCAGAGCAGCAAGCTGGACCTCATACCGCCCTGCCGCACCTGTTTCAGCAGCCTTTCTGCGAGGTCCCTCAGAAGACACCATCGGGGTGGCAGGCTTTGCCCGGGCGGGTACAGGCGGCGGCAACGCCTCATCAGACACATCATCCCCAGCAGCCTTGCGGGCCGGCGGTGTCTTCCGCTTTGGCGTCTCCACCCTGCTGCTGGCCTCATCCGGACTGTTGTCCGCCTCATCGGCCTCATCCCCAGCATCGGATGATGGCTCGCGCTTCTTCGGCGCGGACACTGTGGCTGAGGACGCCCCCTTATCCGCCACATCTCCCTTTGCCGTCTGATCCGCCGTATCATCTGGCGGCAGGGACGTGCTCTGGATGTCCCCGCCCTGGGTCACGCCACCTTTTCCAGCATCCGCGTCCCCTCCGGGGGCAGCCACCTGTTTCCCGGGCGACACTGCATCCCCTGCCGGTCCGCTATTGGCAGACGCTACCTTCTGGGCCGCTTCTCCTGCCCCGGGCCCGGAGTCGGACGGTGCCAGACGACCGGCCAGCAGGCTGGCATCCGGCTGTTCAGGCGGGGGAGCCAGATGCACGGCTCCACGACCGGTCACATCGCTCTTCGTGGTGTCATCACCCATGACCATCATGCCACCCGGATCAGCCGGACGATCCTTCACAGGGTAAGGTGGCGGACCGATGACCGGAACACCAGACGGATGATGGCTGGCCATCCAGCTCCAGACCCCACCAATCCCCAGCAGCAGCGCAGCCCCGATCACGCCAAGCAGCATCAATCCCCGTGTGCCGGACTGCCCCCCCATGAGCGACGCCAGCAGGCCTGACCGTACCTCGGCCCGTTCTCCCCGAGATTCATCAGGGCGGCTGCGGGGCGGCCTGCGGCTTCCTCCCCCCAGGCGGTCATCAGCCTGAGGGGGCGCTATGTCGTTATGGTGATCGTCCGGCATGGACATGGTTCAGCGCAGCTCCTCTACGGCTTCGACACCAAGGATGCCAAGGCCGATCCGCAATGTTGAGGCAATGGCGGCCACGAGGGCCAGCCGGGCCTTGCTGGCCTCCGGTGCATCATCCTGGATGAAACGCAGGCTGGTTTCCTCACGTCCCCGGTTCCAGAGCGCATGGAAGTCCGATGCCAGATCGATGCAGTATGTGGCGATGCGGTGCGGCTCCCGGGCAAGAGCGGCAGCCTCGACCTGCCGTGGCAGGCTGGCAATGCGGCGCAGGACGGCCAGCTCCTCATCCGCTGTCAGGATGGACAGGTCCTGCCCGGCGAGCGCCTCTTCCGTCACGGCGGCGGCACCATAGGTTTCTTCCCCCAACCGCAGGACGGACCGGCAGCGTGCATGGGCATAGTTGACGTAGAAGACCGGGTTGTCCCGGGTCTGCGCCACGACGGCGTTCAGGTCGAACTCCATCTGCGCATCGGCCTTGCGGGTCAGCATGGTGAAGCGCACGGCATCCCGGCCCACCTCATCAATCAGATCCCGCAGCGTGACGAAGGTTCCGGCCCGCTTGGACATGCGCACCGGCTCACCGTCCTTCACCACACGGACGATCTGGCACATGACGACCTCAAAATCCGTCTTCCCTTCCGTCAGGGCGGCGACGGCAGCCCTCATGCGGGAGACATACCCGCCATGGTCAGCTCCCAGAACATCGATCAGCAGATCGGAGCGGGACGCCTTGCGGGCGTGATAGCCGACATCATTGGCGAAGTAGGTGTTGGACCCGTCAGACTTCCGCAGGGCACGGTCCTGATCGTCACCGAATTCGGTGGAACGGAACAGCGTCTGCGGGCGGGCTTCCCAGTCTTCCAGCTTCTTGCCCTTGGGGGGCTCCAGCACGCCTTCGTAAAGCAGGCCACGCGTCTCAAGGCTGGCAATGGCGGCATCAACCTCGCCGCTCTTCAGCACTTCGGCCTCGCTGCTGAAAATCTCGTGATGGATACCCAGAGCGGCAAGGTCATCCCGGATCATGCCCATCATGTGCTCAAGGGCTTCCGCACGGACGGTCTCGAACCATGTGTCTACCGGGGCCACGCCACCATCGGCGGATGCGAGGGAGCGGCCATGCTTTCCGGCCAGCGCCTGCCCGACGGCAATGAGATACTCACCCTGATATTGCAGGCCGCTGGGTGCCAGCTCTCCGAATTCTTCGGCAGGAATATCCGTACCGATGGCCTGAAGGTAGCGCCAGTAGGCGGCCCATGTCAGGGCGATGACCTGTGCCCCGGCATCATTGACATAATACTCCCGTGTGACCCTGAAACCTGCCGCCTCCAGCAGGTTGGCCAGCGCATCCCCCACAACAGCACCACGGCAATGACCGACATGCATCGGGCCTGTCGGGTTGGCGGACACATATTCCACATTGGCACGGCGCCCCGCCCCGAGGGTGGACCGCCCATAGGCGGCCCCACGCTTCAGCACGGCCCGGGCGACATCGTGAAACAGCTCCGGCTTCAGCGTCATGTTCACGAAGCCCGGACCGGCCATCTCCACATGGGCGATCTCCGGCAGGGCGGCCAGCTCGGCCACCAGCTCCCTGGCGATTTCGAACGGCTTGCGCTTTGCGGGCTTGGCGGCCAGCAGGGCGGCATTGGTGGCCATGTCCCCATGGGCGGCATCACGGGGAGGCGTGACCTCCACCCGGGCTGCGACATCGTCCGGCAGGTCTGGCAGAACGGCCTTGAGAGCTGTTACGACCTTCTCCCGCATGATGGCGAAAAGACAATCCGGGGATGATGCTGTCGGGGCAATGCCGGCCATATTCTGCAACTTTCTCTATCCAACCTGTCAAAATCCCCTGAAAGGGGGTCATGATCCACTACATGACAGGCCACCAGAACTGCCTGCCATCCTTGTTCCGTGCCACTATAAAAGCCACCGCCTCTTTTTGGAACAGCCCAGCAGGCACTCGCTGCCAGAACAGGCGATTCTTGCAACCTCTTACCCCAGAACGGACAGGTCCATCAGGCGGCGATGTTCCTCCATGGCGAAACGGTCTGTCATCCCGGCAATATAATCAGCCACGACACGACGTGCAGCAGCCTCGTTGCCTGCACGTCGCCGCTCCAGGGCCAACTCCTGCCAGGGCGTGGGCAGAAGTTCCGGCTCATCCCCCAGAATGGCACATATGTCGGCCAGAGCGATGCGGGCCTTGCGGGTCATCCGCCGGACACGCCAGTGGCGATACATCCGGGCGTGAAGGAATGTGCGGATTTCCTTGTTCCGGTCTGCCATTTCCGGAGAGAATTCGACGATGGCACGACCCGCATGGCGTACGTCATCGGCATTCTGCGGCTTCAGCTCATCCAGAGCTTTCCGGCTCTGTTCAATCAGGTCGCTGACGAGCCGATTGATGACACGCCGGACCGTTTCATGACGGATACGCTGGTCACGGTCGAACGCTCCATGCCCTGACCAGTTCAGAGACCGGGCTTCCTCGAGGCAGGTTTTCAGCAGGGGAACCGCCTCGATGTCCTCAAAACTCAGAAGACCGGCACGGAGACCATCATCAAGGTCATGCCCGTGATAGGCCACGTCGTCACAGATGGCGGCGATCTGCGCTTCCACGGAGGCATGGCTGGAGAGTTCCAGCGGGTAGCGCCCATCAAAACTGGCCAGCCACGGTGCAGGACGGCGGACAGGCCCGTGATGTTTCGCCAGCCCCTCCAGCGTTTCCCATGTCAGGTTGAGGCCGTCGAAACCATGATAGCGGGCCTCGATCTCGGTGACCTGCCGGAGGGACTGGATATTGTGGTCGAACCCGCCCCAGTCCTTCATGGCGGCCTGCAACGCATCCTCACCGGCATGACCGAAAGGCGTATGGCCAAGGTCATGCGCCAGGGCGATCACCTCCGCAAGGTCCTCGTTGACACCGAGTGTCCGGGCAATGGAACGGGAAATCTGGGCAACTTCCAGCGAATGGGTCAGGCGGGTACGGAAGAAATCCCCCTCGTGATTGAGGAAGACCTGCGTCTTGTACTGCAGCTGACGGAAACCGGATGAATGAAGCACCCTGTCCCTGTCCCGCTGCCACGGCGTGCGGGTGCGGCTTTCCTCCTCGGCAAACTGACGCCCACGGGCACCCTGCCGCTGCACTGCGTATCTGGCCATTTCCATCTGCCATCCCCATATCCGAGCGGGCCGCACGAAGCATACAGCCTTTCCGGTTTCGATTCTTGGCGGCCGGCCTTATAGTGTCAACATCTCTCCGCCATGTATGCTGCAATGGCGTGAAATTTTGTGATGATTATGGAGATTGTCCGTGGCCGATTTTAGCATTTCAGGGGCGGCAGCTGCCCGCATTGCAGATATCATCAGCCAGCAGTCCGAACCGGACGGCATGGCCCTGCGTGTGTCCGTTCTCGCCGGAGGATGCAATGGCTTCCAGTACCAGTTCAAACTGGTGCGGGAGAAAAAGGCTGGTGACCATCTGATCGAAAAGGACGGGGCCCGCGTGTTCATCGACCCCGTCAGCTTCGACCTTCTGGAAGGGGCCGAGCTGGACTTCATCGACAAGCTGATGGGTGCCCATTTCACCGTCAACAACCCCAATGCCGCCTCATCCTGCGGGTGTGGCAGCAGCTTCTCCCTCGCCTGACTTTTCACTCTGGAGGCCCTCCACCCCATGTCCCTGACCTTTGCCAGCTGGAACATCAACTCCATCCGCACCCGTGCCCATCTGGTAAAGGACTGGCTGGACCGTAACCCGGACTGCACCCTGCTGTGCCTTCAGGAGATCAAGTGCGAGGCGCACCAGTTTCCGAAACTCTTTGAGGAAGCCGGATTTCACGTCGCCGTGGCGGGGCAGAAGGCCTATAATGGGGTGGCTCTCATCAGCCGTGTCCCTCTGACCGTCACGACCGATCATCTGCCCGGCTTCGAGAGTGACGAGGCCCGCTACATCGAGACGGAGCTTGAAGGGGTCACCATCGGCAATCTCTACCTGCCCAATGGCAATTCAGGCGGGGACGCCGGTTTCGCCAAAAAGCTGAACTTTCTTGAGGCCCTGCACCAGCGGTCCCTGACCCTGCAAAAAGAGGAACGATCCTTTACCTTCATCGGGGATTACAATGTCTGCCCGACAGAAGAGGATTACGCCCCCAAGGCCCTGTCCCCGGACGATGCCCTGCTCCGCCCGGAAAGCCGTGCGGGCTTCCGCCGCCTTCTCTGGTCCGGCCTGACGGACGCCTTGCGCTGCCTGCACCCTGCTGGGCGGCATTACACGTTCTGGGACTATCAGGCGGGAGCCTACCAGCGCAATTCCGGCCTGCGGATCGACCATGCCCTGCTCTCCCCCCGCCTTGCCGACCGCCTGACCGGCTTCACCATCGACAAGGACGAACGGGGACGGGAAAAGCCATCCGACCATGTGCCGGTAGTGGTCAGCCTTTCCTAGAACTGGGCTTTCACCAGCTTCCGAAACAAGGCTTCGGCCTGCTCGTGAACGTCCGTGCCCGGCCTTGGCAGGGTCATGGCCTCGGCATGGGCGAATTCGGCTTCGATCAGCTCATTCACGGCAGGAATGGAAGGGCCGCTCTGCTGCTCCCGGCTTCTGGACTTGAGGTGCAGCAGCTCCCGGATGGGCCTGAGCACGGCGGCCGGAAGGTCGCAGCCCTGACAGAGAGCCTGAAAGTTCATCGGAGGCTGGCCATGCTCATGCAGGCGCATCCAGCGTAAGGCCATGGCTGGACGAAGTGCATAGAAGAGCCGCTTGTAATGCGTGCTGCCATCCTCCCGGATCGCCCGTCTCCAGCTGTTGCGGCCCAGATTCAGGTAGTGAAGCTGGCAGCTCAGTCCAGCTTCGACCTGTCTGGCAAAAGCAGCCAGCTCATCCGCTTCCTCCCGCCACAGATAACGCACCGGGCTGACCAGCCACTCCATCAGGGTTGGATTGGGTTTCGTCAGCAGGTTCAGGGCCTTGCGCAGGTCCCAGCCATTCACGTCCAGATCATCGGAAATGGGCAGCTCGATCACGTCCCGGCCCGGCTTCAGGGACAGGTACCAGTCCAGCCTGTGACGGTAGATGAAGCGGACATCGTAGTCACTGTCCGGTGAGGGAAAGCCCCAGGCCCGGCTGCCACTTTCCACAGCGAACAGGATGTCAACATCATGGTCCCGCTCGATCTGACGCAGGATGGTCATGACCTCCTCCCGTACGTCCGGTGCAATTTCCGGCACATAATCCGGCATGATCTCATCAAAATTCATGACAGGTCTCCTTCCCTTTCTTTCCCAGAATGGGACAGAGCGGCGCAGGAAGAAACACCTGACACGAAAAAGGCCGGAGCGGATCGCGCCGCCCCGGCCTTGCCCGGATCAGATCAACAGATCAGAGAACCAGAATCAGCCCTGCTTTTCCTGAGCTTTGCTGCCACCAGCGGAGGGCTTCGGCTTGGGCAGGTCCAGCTTGAGGGAAAGTTCCTTCAGGCGGGCAGGCTCGACCGGAGCCGGAGCTTCCATCATCAGGTCCTCACCGCTCTGGTTCAGCGGGAAGAGAATGACCTCACGGATGTTCGGCTCATCGGCCAGCAGCATGACGATACGGTCCACACCCGGCGCAGCGCCACCATGCGGCGGGGCACCATAACGGAACGCATTGAGCATCCCGCCAAAGCGGGCCTCCACCACATCCGGGCCATAACCGGCGATCTCGAAGGCCCGCAGCATCACGTCCGGCAGGTGGTTACGCACGGCACCGGAGGACAGCTCCACACCGTTACAGACGATGTCGTACTGATAGGCCTTGATGGTCAGCGGGTCCTGCGTGTTCAGGGCTTCCAGACCGCCCTGCGGCATGGAGAACGGATTGTGGGAGAAGTCGATCTCGCCCGTTTCCTCGTTGCGCTCATACATCGGGAAGTCCACGACCCAGCAGAAGCGGAAGGCATTCTTCTCGATGAGATCCAGATCGGTCGCCACCTTCGTCCGCACCACGCCGGAGAACTTGACGACCTCATCCCCCTTGCCCGCTGCAAAGAAGACCGCATCACCGGCCTTCAGGCCGCAGATTTCACGGATTTTCTCGACACGGTCAGCTTCCAGGTTCTTGGCGATCGGCCCCTTGCCACCTTCCTCATCAAAGATGATGTAACCGAGGCCCCCGGCCCCCTGATCCCGTGCCCAGTTATTGAGCTTGTCGAAGAACGCCCGGGGGCGGCTGCCCGCACCCGGTGCGGGGATGGCACGCACACGGCCACCAGAGGCTGCAATGCGGGCGAACAGACCGAAGCCGGAGTCAGCGAACTGTTCCGTCACGTCCCTGATGATGAGCGGGTTGCGGAGGTCCGGCTTGTCGGACCCGTAATCCCGCATCGCATCGGCATACGGGATGCGGGGGAAGGCCCCGTCCGTGATCTTCCAGCCTTCCGGTGTGAATTCGTTGAACACGCCAGCCAGAACCGGCTCCAGCACGCTGAAGATGTCTTCCTGCGTGACGAAGGACATCTCGAAATCGAGCTGATAGAACTCGCCAGGGCTGCGGTCCGCACGGGAGGCCTCATCACGGAAGCAGGGGGCGATCTGGAAATAACGGTCGAACCCGGCCACCATCGCCAGCTGCTTGAACTGCTGCGGAGCCTGCGGCAGGGCGTAGAACTTGCCGGGATGCAGACGGGCCGGAACGAGGAAGTCCCGTGCGCCTTCCGGGGAGGAGGCCGTCAGGATGGGAGTCTGGAATTCCGTGAAGCCCTGCTCGACCATGCGGCGGCGCAGGCTGGTGATGACCTGGCTACGCAGCATGATGTTGCGGTGCATCTTCTCCCGGCGCAGGTCGATGTAACGGTATTTCAGGCGCAGGTCCTCGGGATAGTTCTCCTGCCCGGCCACCTGGAAGGGCAGAACCTCCGCCCGGGACTGCACGTCAATCCCGCTGGCCCGGACCTCCACATCACCCGTTGGCAGGGAAGGGTTGCGCTGCCCCTCCTCACGCACCACGACCTCACCCGTCACGGTGATGACGCTCTCCACCCGCAGACGCTCGGCCTGTTCCAGCAGTGCCCCTTCGGACGGAACGACGATCTGCGTCACGCCATAATTGTCCCGCAGGTCGATGAAGAGCAGCCCGCCATGGTCACGCTTGCTGTGAATCCAGCCCGACAGCCGTACGCTCCTGCCTGCATCATCAGCACGCAGGGCGTTGCAGAAATGGGTACGGTACTGATGCATGAATTCAAACCTCGTCAATCTGTCTGTGACCCGGCTCCGCACAGGCTGTGCCCAATGCTCCGGCTCGCTACATGGAATGGCGGCCACGCCCTGAACGCAGCTCTCCCCGTAAGGGATTTCCTACCCCAATCGTGGTGGAAAAGCCAATCCTAATCAGCGCCACCACCCCGGAACCAGGGCCAGATGATGGCCTCAGAAAAGATCGTAACCCCGGTACTTCCTGAGCACATGCCGCCGGACAACATTGATGAGACGGCACTTCATGGCGTAAAGGGGCGTCTCGAAGCGGATTTCCGGCCTTATGACCGGCTTCTGCCCGAAACTGGCCAGCATCTTGGCCGTTCTGACAGACCCGAAACCATCGAAATCAAAAATCAGGTTGCGCCTCTTGGCTTCCTCGATCGCCTTCCAGATCAGCAGCATGTTCATGCCCGGCACTCTGGAGCGGCGGACACGGACGGCCTGCCAGTAGTACAGTACCCTGTCATCCCAGACGAGCAGGGCTGCCGAAACGGGCACGCCCCCATCATGAGCATAGAGCGCCATGGCCTGGTCCCGATTACGGGCCTCCGTAAACAGGTCTTCCAGCAGGGCATAGTCATGATGGTTCTGTGGCAGTTCCTGCCTGACCAAGTCGATGAACGGAGCCACATCCCCAGACTGCTGGACAGTGAGTTTTTTATCCGCCGTGCGGATGAGGTTGCGGGTCTTCTGGTCACAATCCTGCCAGGCCATGTCCAGCGTTTTTTCAGGCATGATGCGGAAGGTGAAATCCTGGTACACCCTGAACCCAGCCAGCCTGAACGCAAAGGAGGACGCATTGTCGGGGTCCAGATAGAAATGGACACCATGATATTTGGGCAGGCTGGCAACGGTCCTGTCCACGACATGCCTGATATTTTGCTCCTGGCGAAATGTTTTTGATGGTGGCAGAGCAAAATCCGGCCCCAGCGTGCGGGTATATTTGGGCATCCTGATGACAGGAGAGCCAAGCCTCTTTTTCATTACGAAAGGAAAACGGGAAACAACCCTGCCCCCCATTTCCACATCAATGAAGGACACTGCCTGCCGACTGGCCGTAGCAAGCCACCATTCCTGATGAAAAATGGAAGTATGCGGACGAGACGGTGCAGTATCTGGCATAATATCTCAATACATGTTGTAACAAAAGAATGGATTACGCCTCATAGCACTTGCATAATCATATAAAAATTAATTATTTTTTTAATTTGCAAATCCAGACCACATGAAACATTCATAATGTATCATTAATATTTCTTTTTGGTAAAAACAGAACTTACAATTATTGCAGAACAGATACGAAGACTCTCACTTGTACCCACGGCATGAGCATGAGCTGACAGTCATGCCATCCCATGTCCCCCTCTCCCGACAAAACGGCTGCGGAAACAGAAAACGGCTGCCCTGCAGAAGGCAGCCGTTAACCATGTGGAACAAACAGGATGCAAGCCCTATCACACGATGCTTGTCCGCACCTCTTTTGCAACGAACCCATCAAAATCGACCGCAGCACGAGCCATGGCGGAAGACCGGCCAGCCGAAACCAGCGCCACCACCCTCTGCCCCCTCATGTAAGCCGCCATGAAGTCGAACCCGCTCAAGTCCCCTTCTATCAAGACCCGGTCGAACGGCTCTCCCCACCCCATATATTCCAGCTTTTTGCCGAACTGCTGGGTCCAGTACCAGGGGATGGGCATGGGCTGCCGGGACAGACCAAGAATGGTCCGGGCAGCGGCCCGCCCCTCTATCTGCGCCTGACGCCAGTGTTCAATGCGACAAAGCGTTCCTTCATGCTGGAAGGCGGCCACATCCCCCGCTGCATAAATGCCGGGCAGAACCCGCATGTCCTCATCCACAACAATGCCAGACACCCCACCATCAGCGTCCGTCCCAACATCATCAGGCAGGAAACTGCGACATGGCTCATTGCCGACAGCCACCAGAACATGGGTGCAGGGCAGCTTCATGCCATCATCAAGCTCGATGCCCTCCACATGGTCCTTTCCGTATATGTTCACCACTTCACTATCCGTGATGAAGGCTACGCCATTGTCAGCATGCAGGCGCAGCAGGATGCGCCCGACCTCCCGCCCCCACTGGGCCTCCATGGGAATGACCTGCTCCGGGGCAATCACCGTCACACCAGCCCCTTTCTGCCGCAGGGCAGAAGCCAGCTCCAGCGTGGTCAGCCCGCCACCTATCAGCACGACAGCCTGCTCCCCCGTGATCTCCTCTGCAATCTGGCGGGCATCTTGCACGCCATGCATGGTCATCACCCCGGTCAGCTCGATGCCGGGAAGATCCGGCTTCGCAGGCCGCCCCCCTGTCGTGATCAGCACATGGTCCGCACTGTAATCCCGCCCGTCAGCCAGTTCGACACGCTTTGCCGTGCAGTCCAGACTGGTGATTGTCCCCTGCACACGGGTGATCTCATGATGGGCAAAAAAAGCATCATTCAGCAGCAGCGGAGGCTGAACCTTGTCCGGCCCCCCAAGAAAAATGCCCTTGCTGAGCGATGGACGGTCATAAGGAGGCAGGCTCTCATCTCCGATGAGGATGATACTACCGGCAAAACCCTCCTCACGCAGGGTATAGATGGCACTGGCTGCCGCCGCACCGCCACCCAGCACCAGCACGGAACTGTCCTCCATGCAGGGCTCAGGAACTCTGGCAGGCAAAGGACTGACCCCGACCAGCACCCGCCCCTCCACGAGGCGGACAGGATAGACGGGCAGGCCAGAAAAGGCGACCGGCTCCTTCACCCGGCCATCCCGTACGCCAAACACCGCCTTATGCCACGGGCAGACAATCACATCACCGTGAGCCTTGCTGTAACAGTGCAGACGCCCCCGCAGCGGCGCCCCCTTGTGCGGGCAACGCCCCCCCAGCGCATGAACCTCCCCCCCGACACGCACGAGAGCAATGGACTGCTCCTTGATGATGACAGAAAAAACCTCTCCTTCCCTGACATCCTCAACAGCAGCCACATCATACAGGGTCCGGTCCGGCTGCTGGTCCGGTGTCTCAGCGCTGGCATCAGGCCCGAGAACGGGCTGGGGGGCTTTTTCCATAACTCTCTGTCCTGTCCCTTTCTGTCAGCCCCCGGCGGTCACATAGCCTGTTCCGAACAGGGGGCCATCACGGCCGGAATATGTACTCCATGATGACAAGACGGGGCCCCTGAAGGCCCCGCCTGCATCATGCTCCGTTCGGAGCCGATCTCAGAAAAAATCGTCCCTGTCGATGTCATCACCACCGAAGCCACCGCCATTATCAACCGGCGCATCCTGCGGGCCAAAATCCTGCGGAGAGAACCCTGCGGCATCTGTCCCGCTTCCGGCAAACGGATCAGAATAATTGTCCCCATAATTGTTGATGATGGTCGTTTCACTGCCAAAACCATCGCCAGCACCACCGACACCTTCATGGCCATGCTCCCCGGAGAACAGACCCTCCAGCGCATGGGCCGCCATCATCCCGCCTGCGACACCGGCCGCCGTGGACAGGGCAGACCCCAGAAAGCCGGAGCCGGACCGCCCGAACATACCCGGCTGATAACCCGGTGGCGGGGCATAGCTCCGCCCCATCTCCGGCGCAGCAGCACCAGAGGCAGGCCCCCAGCCCGGTGGCAGGGAGGCCCCGCGAGGCGGTGGAGCGGACGCAGAAGCCCCCCGACCGAACAGCCCGGAGAAGAACCCACCTGACTGCTGCCCCAGCTGACTGGCCTGCTGCTGGAGCTGGGCGATCTGCCCCCTCGCCTGCTGGAGCTGGAACTCCAGATCACGGATGCGGGCCTGCGCCTGGGAGAGAGCCGCCTCCTGCACGACAGCCAGCTGCGTGATACGGTAGCGGGCCTCCGGGAAACGCTGGAAATTCTCGGCGATGAAGCGGTCTGCCTCCGGGTCGATCGGCGGCAGGGACGCCGGGCTCTGGCCATTCGGCAGCCCCACGCCTCCCCCAACACGGGCAACAAAGCGACTTATGAGATCACGTTCTTCCGAGTTCATGGGCGTGCTGTCCTTCACAACTGCTCAGCAGCCCCTGCCCGCCCGGGCGGGGCGCGACATGGGCGCTGTCTCTTCATGCCACATGATATGATACAGCTCTCCATCCCCCGCAAGGGTCTTGGCCCCCTCTTCTCCCGGCAGAGGCCCACAGAATGCACCTGCCGTAAAGACCATCTTAAGAAACCGCCCTGCACGGCGGCAACTTCTTTACCCTCTCCCACCCCTACCCGCTGGTGATCCGGCCTCTCATCCTGTAATATGCAGACATCTTTACGTTAATGGAGCCTAGTGAATTGTCCACATCCCGGCCCCCCTGCTTTCAGGATCTGATCCTGCGCCTTCATCAGTTCTGGTCACAGAAGGGCTGTGCCATTCTCCAGCCTTACGATACTGAACTGGGTGCGGGTACACTGTCCCCTCACACGACCCTGCGTGCACTGGGCCGCAAGCCGTGGGCTGCCGCCTATGTGCAGCCCTGCCGCCGCCCGTCCGACGGCCGTTATGGCGAGAACCCGAACCGCCTCCAGCATTATTACCAGTATCAGGTGCTGCTCAAACCCACCCCGCAGGAAAGCCAGGACCTGCTGCTGGAAAGCTACCGGGCCATCGGGATCGACCCGGAAAAGCACGACATCCGTTTCGTGGAGGATGACTGGGAAAACCCCACCATCGGGGCCTGGGGGCTGGGCTGGGAGGTCTGGTGCGACGGCATGGAAGTCACACAGTTCACCTACTTCCAGCAGGTTGGTGGCATCCCGACCGTCGTTCCCTCCACCGAGCTGACCTACGGGCTGGAACGTCTGGCCATGTATGTGCAGGGGGTCGAGAATGTCTATGACCTCGACTTCAATGGCCGGGGCCTAACCTATGGAGATGTCTTCCTCCGGGCAGAGCGGGACTATTCACGGCACAATTTCGAGCTGGCTGATACGGACATGCTTCTGGCGCAGTTCCGGGCAGCCGAGGCTGAGTCCATCCGCCTCTCCGAAGCTGGCGTGGCCCAACCCGCCTATGACCAGTGCCTGAAGGCCTCCCATCTGTTCAATCTGCTGGATGCACGAGGGGTCATTTCTGTTTCAGAACGTGCCTCCTATATCGGGCGTGTACGCACGCTGGCCAAAGCTGCCTGCGAAGCATGGCTTGCTGGAGACGAGGAGGAAACCACCCATGGCTGAACTGCTTCTTGACCTCTTCTGCGAGGAAATCCCCTCCGGGATGCAGGCCCGTGCTGCCGAGGACCTCGCCCGCCTGCTGGAACAGGCCCTCGCCGATCTGAACCCCCGCAACATCCGCAGCTTTCATGGTGCCCGCCACATTGCGGCCAGCCTCGAGGTGGATGAGAGCATCCCCACCCGCACCATTTCCGAGCGTGGCCCCCGGGAAAATGCCCCGGAAAAGGCCCTTGCCGGGTTCTCCCGCAAACATGGCGTCAGCCCCGATGAGCTGACGAAGGAAAACGGTTTCTGGGTTCTCAACCGTACCCTGCCGCCAGTCAGGGCGGCGGAGCTGGTTGCCGAACAGCTGCCGGACCTCCTCTGGAAGTTCCCGTGGCCCAAGGCCATGCGCTGGGGCAATGGCTCCCTCTTCACCTGGGTACGCCCGCTCCATCACATTGTCTGCCTACTGGATGGCCAGACAGTTCCCTTCACCCTGGCCCGTCAGGATGACGACGCCCACGGGCTGAAGAGCGGCAACGTGACCGAAGGCCACCGCATCCTCTCCCCCGGCACGTTCACCGTCACCGGCACGGAACAGTGGCTGAAGGAGCTGGAAGCCCGCCACGTCGTCATCAACGAGGAGAAACGGGCCGATCTCATCCGTCAGGGTGTCCATGCGCTCGCTGATGAGAAGGGGCTGGCGCTTGTCGAGGATGAAGGGCTGGTCCGTGAGGTCAGCGGGCTGGTGGAATATCCCGTGCCCCTGCTGGGCCGCATCGATGATGCCTTCATGGACCTTCCACCGGAAGTCATGCAGGTCTCCATGCGGGTCAACCAGCGGTACTTTGCCCTGCGCACGAAAGACGGCAAGGCCGCTCCCTATTTCGCCTTCGTGGCCAACCAGACCTTCAGCGACGGCGGCACGCTCTGCATCGCCGGGAATGAACGTGTCCTGCGGGCCCGCTTCGCCGATGCCCGCCATTTCTGGGACCTCGACCGCAAGACGAAACTGGCCGGCCGTGTCGAGGCCCTGAAGCCTGTCACCTTCCATGCGAAACTGGGCACTCAGGAAGAGCGGGCACGGCGCATCAGCACTCTGGCAGGCATCATCGCCACGGCCATGCAGCTGAGTGACGCACAGGTAAAACACGCCGAACGGGCCGGTCTGCTCGCCAAGGCCGACCTGACAACCGGCATGGTCGGTGAGTTCCCCGAGCTTCAGGGCGTGATGGGCGGCTATTACGCCGCCCATGATGGTGAAGCCCCGGAAGTGGCCCAGGCCGTCGCCGAACATTACATGCCCCGTGGGTTGCAGGATGGCACGGCCAGTGCTCCCGTCTCCGTTGCCGTCGCTCTGGCGGACCGGCTGGACATGCTGGCCGGGTTCTTCGCCATCGGGGAAACCCCCACCGGCTCTGGCGACCCGTATGGCCTGCGCCGTGCCGCCCTTGGGGTGATCCGCACCATCCGGGACAATGGCCTGCGTATCGATCTCGGCAGCCTGCTCTCCAGAGCAGCCGAGGCCTATGCCGGGAAGGAGGGCAAAGATTCCGCTCTGGGTGAGCTGGAACCCTTCTTCACCGACAGGCTCCGGGTCCAGCTCCGCAATGAGGGCCGCCGTCACGACGTGCTGGATGCCACGCTGGCCGTCACGCAGGTGCAGGAAAACAGGAGCCTCTTCACCGATCATCTGGATGGCGACCTGGTCCGCCTGCTCAGCCGTGTGGAGGCCCTGTCCGACATGATGGGCACGGAAGACGGGCAGAACCTTCTGGCAGCCTACCGCCGGGCCACGAACATCCTGCGCATCGAGGAGAAAAAGGACGGCCCGCACCATCAGGCCCCTGAAGCGGCACTCTATGTACAGGATGAGGAACGTGACCTGGATGCGGCCCTGAATGAGGCCGGGCCGAAGATCACGGCCAGTCTGGCCGATGATGACTTCACCAGTGCCATGCAGCATCTCGCCGCCCTGCGTCCGATCATGGACCGCTTCTTCGAGGCTGTGACCGTCAATGCGGAAGATGCTGGCCAGCGTCTCAACCGTCTGCGCCTGCTGTCGGCCTTCAGCCGCAGTGGCCAGCTGATTGCTGATTTTGGCCGGATCGAAGGCTGAGCTTCAGTCTCACAAACAGGCTACGATAAAAAGGCCGGTGGGAGCGTTCTCTCAACGGCCTTTTTTATGTGTCCCTCTCAGTGCGAGGGACTGTCTGTCAGGAATATCTTGGCTCCGAAACCGATGAAGACCAGCCCGGTCAGCCGGTCCAGACGGCGCACCACGACGGGCCTGTTGAAGAACTGTGCCAGCGGGACCGTCAGGGCCACCAGCAGCCCCAGCCATATGAAGGTCAGCACGACCTGGATCACCACCTGCACGAGCGTAAACGCCACCACATCCGTGGCGGGCGGGATGAACTGAGGGAAAAAGGTGATCACGAAAATACCCGCCTTGGGGTTGAGCAGGTCCGTCAGCATCCCACGGCGGAATCCCGGCCAGAAGGCGTTGCGATGTTCCACCCGCCGGGCCTGCTCCGGCCCGGCCTCCGTCGTCAGTGCCATGCGGGGGCGCAGAAGCTGGCTGACGCCCATCCAGACCAGATAAACCGCACCAACACATTTGACGACGAAGAACGCCGTGGAAGACGCCGCCAGAAGGGCCGTCAGCCCGAAGGCCGCTGCCAGCCCCCAGAGGCTCAGCCCCACGGCAATGCCAAAAATGGCCCCGATCCCAGCACGGCGCCCATCGGAGGCAGCCGTCCGCAGGACCATGACGGAGTCCAGCCCCGGCGTGATGGTGAAAATTGCCGCTGCGGTCGTAAAAGCCAGCAGGGGAAGAAGCCACTGATGCATAAAAAACAGACACCTGAAAAAAACCGGCCACGATACTCCGCAACCCGACCTCCTCCAGATGGGGTCTCGGCCCTACGGTTCCAATAGATCAGTCAGGGTCATCCCGATGCACCCAGCTGGAAAGCAGCAGACCGAAACCGAACATCATGGTCAGCATGGCCGACCCTCCATAGGAGATCAGCGGTAGCGGCACGCCTCCCACCGGGATGACCCCCATGACCATGGAGAGATTGACCACGCAGTACAGGAAGAAATCCATGGCGATGCCCAGCCCGACCAGCCGGCCAAAGCGGTTCCGACAACGCAGGGCAATCAGCATGCTGCTCAGCAGGATCAGGAACAGTAGCCCGATGACGGCCACACCCCCGACATACCCCCATTCCTCCCCGATCATGGTGAAGATGAAGTCTGTCTGTTTCTCCGGCAGGAAGCTCAGCTGCCCCTGCGTGCCATGCAGGTAGCCTTGCCCCCAGCGCCCACCCGCCCCCAGAGCAATACGGGACTGGAGAATGTTGTACCCTGCCCCCAGCGGATCGTGCTCAGGATGCAGAAAGGTATCAATCCGAGCCTTCTGATAATCATGGAGATGATTATAGATGAAGGGCCCCAGAAACGGCAGGGGCGCAACAAGGATGATGATCTGCCACCACCGCATCCCCGCCGCAAAGAACAGTGAAGCCCCGATCACACCAACAATGGTTGCTGTCCCCAGATTGGGCTCCTTCAACACCAGCACAACCGGCAGAAGTGTCAGAAGCGCCGGGATGATGAGCCGCAGCGGATTGCCCATACGGTCCCGCCCGATCCGGTAAAACCATGTTGAAAGCATGAGGACCAGGGCAATCTTGGCAAACTCGGAGGGCTGGAACTGGAAGCCGCCCAGATTGATCCAGCGTTCCGCCCCCTTGCCCACATGCCCCATCTTCAGCACCAGTACCAGGAGCAGGATGGACAGCCCATAAATGGGCACGGAGAGCATCCTCAAGACCCGTGGGCTGGCCAGCGCCACGCCCAGCATCATCAGCAGACCGAAACAGAAACGGATGAGCTGGGGCTGGGCAAAAGCCTCCGCACGCCCGCCACCGGCTGAATACAGGGCAACATACCCCACACCGGCCAGACAGCAGACCAGCAGAACAAAGAACCAGTTGATCTGCCAGAGCCGGGAGAACATGCGCAGGTTCGGCTCTGCCCGCAGCAGGCGGCGGGCCGTACGGGGAACGGTGAAGTCCTTCAGCGGCATGACGTCCTTCTATCCCTCAGTCATCCAGGCCGTCAGCCCTCGCCACGACCCCCCGGGACAGGGAGGTCCGGCTGGCCGGGTCCCTGATGAGAGTATCCGTCATGATCTGTGCAGCCAGAGGGGCCGCCTCGGTCGCACCCGCATTGCCATGCTCCACCACGACAGACACCGCATAACGGGGATTGTCATAAGGTGCAAAGCAGATGAACAACGCATGAGGACGATACTGCCACGGCAGGTTCATGGAGTTGAAGTGCCCGCTCTCACGCAGGGCTCTCGGCACGTTCCGCACCTGTGCAGAGCCGGTCTTGCCAGCCATCTGTACACCAGGCAGGCTCAACCGGGCGGCCGGAGCCGTGCCCTGTGGCTCATTCACCACAGCAAACATCCCCCCCCGGGCAGCAGCGAGGGCCTCCTTTGCGAAAGGCAGGGGATCCAGAACCGGTGCAATGCCCTGCCCGCTCACCGAGCGCAGAAGATGTGGCTGCACAAACCGCCCCGTTGCCAGACGGGATACATAAGTGGCCAGTGCCAGAGGTGTTGTCTGCACCAGCCCCTGCCCAATACCGGCATTGACGGTATCACCACCATTCCAGTGGTGACCATGGCGACGGCGCATCTCCGGGGTCGGAACGGACCCTGCCCGCATGTGGGGCAGCTCTATCGGCAGCTTCCCATCCAGCCCCAGGAAGGCGGCGGCTTCATGAATCGCCTCCATGCCACAGCGCCGGGCCACCTGATAGAAATAGACATCGCAGGAATATTTCAGTGCCTGATGCAGGTTGATCGACCCATGCCCGTAACGGCTCCAGCAGTGGAAGCGCACGCCCCCCATGTCGTAATAACCCGGACAGGAAAAACGGTCCGACGGGGTGATGGCATGGGCCTTCAGGGCGGCCAGTGCCACGGCAGGCTTGAAGGTGGAGCCCGGCGGATAAAGGCCGGAAACGGCCTTGTCCACCAGCGGCGTGCGCTGGTCGGTGATCAGACTGTTCCACTGTGTCCGGCTGATGCCACCATCAAAAAGGGTCGGGTCGAAAGAAGGTGTGCTGACCAGCCCCATCACCTCGCCATTGCGGCAGTCCATCACCACGGCACTGGCCACACGCTCACCAATCCGCTCCCGGATGCGGGTCTGCAAGGCGCTATCCAGCGTCAGCTCCAGCCGGGCCCCGGGCTGGCCTTCCACACGCTCAAGCTCGCCCATGACACGGCCATGGGCGTTGACCTCCATCTCCACCGTGCCGGGCTGTCCACGCAGATGGCTTTCCTGCGTCTGCTCGACCCCGGCACGCCCCACCTTCATCCCCGGCAGGGCCATGATGCCATCCCGCTGGACATCCGTCTCATTGGGAGGGGCCACATACCCGATGATATGGGACAACAGGTCCTTGAACGGATATTCCCGTGTTGTTCCCACATCGATCAGAACACCGGGCAGGGTCGGAGCATTCAGCCCCAGCCGGGCGACATCATCCCAGGAGAGGAATTCCTTGAGGGTCAGCGGGACGTAACGATGGATATGTTTGCGATCATGCTCGATACGGGCCCGGTCACGGTCATCCAGCGGCACGATCGTAGCAAAGCGGTCCACCACGGCCTGGAGGTCCGTCGTTTCCTCCGTCATGATCAGCGCACGCCAGTTGGGACGGTTGCCGGCAAGCAGCACACCGCAGCGGTCGTAGATCTCACCACGGGCTGGTGCAATCTGGCGGCGGCTGGTCCGGTTGCGGCGTGCCTGCTCCTTCAGCTCATCGCCATGAACGACCTGCATCTGATAGAGATGATGGGCAAGCGTCCCCATGACCCCTGTCTGCGCTGCCAGAAGCAGCAGGGCACGGCGTGTGAACATACCCCCACCGACAGCCTGTTCTTCTGAAAAAGACAGGTCAGCCGCTGGCCCACTTCGTTTCCGAAATGGCGGACGAGTTTCATCACGCCGGAAGAACATCTGCAATATACGCTTAAAAAAAGATTAAGGAAGGAAAACTCAAGGCTTCCACACTTTAGATGGTCATAGTCTATTACAGTCTGTCATGCTTTTCCATAACAGAAAGCCCCCATAAATACAGAACATGCAGAAAGGGATAACTCCCTACAGCGAGAGCCTCCTGAAAAACAATGGGATAGACCGACAGCGCCCCCCGGACCCGGATGACCATCAACACCCAGTCTGTCAGGGCCTCTCCCAGCACAATCAACCCATACAGGCTCCAGGAAAGCAGGAATCCACGACGGGACAGACCAACACGGCAGCCATGAGCCACGCCATAGGCTACCAGCATCCAGAACAGGAGCACGCCGGGCGGATTGGCACTGAAGAACTCGATCACCACCCCACTACAGAACAGCCCGAACAGGGGCATGAAAGCAGGACGGTAAAGCGCCCAGAACCAGACCGTCCCCAGTGTCAGGGCTGTCTGGAGTTCGGTCTGCCCGAGTATGCCGAACGGGGCGGACAACACAAAAGCCAGAACCACCATGATGACACAGGGGGACAGCTTGCGCCGCACACGAACCATCAGCTTGCGCTGCCGTGTTCCCTCCAGCGCCTCATGATCCAGACGCCCCTGCTCCAACCGTAATGCCATAGCCCCGTACCCGTTGCTGCTCCACCGCCCCCGTGCCTTCCCGGAAATAGTGCTCTCTTCTACAGAAAGCAAACCTCCCTGGAGGGCAGATCACGCCTTCGGGGCAGGTTTCATGCCATTACCCGAATCGTGCCACAAATGCCACCTGACCGCCTTATAAGGCCTTGATGATAACAAACGGTTTAATTTGAGACCGTATATCAGGAACGCCGACCGTCCAGAAAGTACCCTCAGCCGTTCCTGAGAGACGAAAATGGCAGAAAACGGCGCAGATTCTGCCAATTCGAAGGGGCTTCCCCATCCCGATGATCCGGCAGGAGCGGAGGCTTCTCCCGGACCCTTCCCGCACTGGGTGGGGCCTCCAGGGTAAAGCCACCATCAAAAATACGAACCAGCTCCAGTTTTCCCAGAGCAGCATCAGGGATGACAACCGGCTGCCCTGGCGCCAGATAATGCACATGACCAACGGCAACACCGCCTGTCAGGCCTGTCTGCCCCCGTGTGACGATATGCTCGCCTTCTTCCGGCATGAGGCTCTGATTGTAATACATGAGACGGGGATAAGGCGTGTTGTCGCCAATCATCATGGCATCCCCCCCGCTGCTCTGTAACGTGACGGGAATCCGGCTGGCAGCATCCTCAATCAGCAGCACTCGCACCACATGCGGTCCCACCTCACTGACACGCCCGACAAGCCCGAAAGAATCAACGGCCAGACTTCCCTGCTGCACCCGGTGTTCCCCCACCTGCAACAGAACCGCCCGCAGGTAAGGGCCACTCTCATCCCGAACGACCCATCCGCTGACATAATCCCGGGTATCTTCCGCTCCCCAGTGCAGCACAGCCTTCAGGCGGGCATTTTCCTGCCGAAGAGTCTGGGCCTCACCATGCCAGTAAGCAAGTTTCTGGTTTTCCTGCCGAAGCTGCGCATTGGCGGCCAGCAGGTCCCCCACCCCCTGCAGGGTGATCTGCCATTCATGAAACTGCCGCTGAGGGAACAACAGAACCTGATAGATGGCCCCGGCCTTCTGCGCCGCCGCCATGCGAATCTGTATGGCCCTGCCCGGCCATATCTGCCCGGCCAGAACAGTCCCCACAGCCAGAAAAACCATGACCGGCAGAACAAGCCCGGACAGAAGCTGACGTGTGTGAATGGAGACCATGGCCCGCCTTTTCCCTCCCCTCAGCCCCCGGTCACGGAGGATACCATCCCCCCGCCGGAGACCAGGGATCAATACATGCTGCTCAGGACACTGCGGAGCTGCTGCATGTGCTCCAGCGTGCGGCCAGTCCCCACAGCCACGCATGAAAGCGCATTCTCTGCCACGAAAACCGGCAGGCCGGTAGCCTGACGCAGGACATCATCCAGACGCCGCAGCAGCGCTCCCCCGCCGGACAGGACAATGCCCTTCTCCACGATGTCAGCGGCCAGCTCCGGCGGTGTATGCTCCAGCACGGTGGCTACGGCATCAATGATATGCCCGACAGGCTCCTGGAGGGCTTCGGCAATCTGGGCCTCACTGACGGTGATCTCCCGGGGGACGCCATTCAGCAGGTCACGCCCCTTGAGCGGCATGGTCCGCTCTTCCGTCTGTATGTTGGCGTCAAAAGACGCAGCGCCGAGATCAATCTTGATCCGCTCGGCGGAGCTTTCCCCGATCATGAGGTTATAGTTGCGACGGATATAAGCCATGATGGCCTCATCCATCTGGTCGCCACCAACCCGGACAGACCGGGCATAGACAATCCCGCCAAGGGAGATCACGGCAACCTCGGTCGTTCCCCCACCGATATCCACGATCATGCTGCCGGAAGGCTCCGTCACGGCCAGACCGGCCCCAATGGCTGCGGCCATCGGCTCCTCAATCAGATAGACCTTGCGGGCACCAGCACTCTCTGCACTCTCCTGGATGGCACGGCGCTCCACGGCAGTGGAACCGGACGGCACACAGATGACGATCTGGGAACTGAAGAAGGAACGGCGGTTGTGAACCTTGCGGATGAAATGCTTGATCATCTCCTCCGCACTCTCGAAGTCGGCGATGACACCGTCACGGAGAGGGCGGATGGCCTGAATGTTCCCCGGCGTACGGCCGACCATCAGTTTGGCTTCATTTCCCACGGCCAGGACCTGTCTGCGCCCGCGCACTTCCGTTACAGCGACGACGGAAGGCTCACTCAGCACCACGCCACGCCCCTTGACATAAACGAGGGTATTGGCAGTGCCGAGATCGATCGCCATATCAGCGGAAATGAGCCCCAACAGACGAGAGAACATTCAAAACTCCTGGCCGGATAACCCCGCACGCACGGGGAATGAAAATAAGCAGAACACCACCCACAGCATTCGCCACAAATTATAGAGCCCCACAACAGTTCAGCAAGGCCATATTCCTGCCAGAGACAATATTTTTCGCAGAAAACTCCGCTTCAATTAACATGCGGTAACGTTTCATCCCCACCATGACAGAAGGAAAACAGCAGCCGACATGCAGGCATGGCAGTATCGGCTACCGGTCCCCTTCTCTCATCTTCAGGCAGACATTTCTTCCGGTTCACCCCGCAGACGTTTCACCAGCAGCTTGTTCAGGGCATGGATATAGGCCCGGGCTGCCGAAACGACCGTATCCGGGTCACTCCCCTGCCCGTCCACCAGGCGCCCCCCTTCCTGGAGACGCACGGTCGTACGGGCCTGCGCATCCGTACCTTCTGTCACATTGGCCACGGAGAACAGCGCCAGCGTCGCCTGATGCGGGAAGGCCTCACCGATGGCCCGGAACACGGCATCCACAGGCCCATTGCCCGTGGCAGAGACATGACGGGCCTCACCATCCACCTCGATATCCAGAACGACCTGGGCAGCATGCTGCGTACCGCCCTTCAGCTCCAGCGAGGTCAGACGGACACGCTCATGGTCACGGCTCTCATCATCCACCAGTGCCCGCACATCATCATCAAAAACGATCTTCTTGTGGTCTGCCAGGGTCTTGAAACGCTGGAAGGCCGCATTGACCGTCTCTTCAGTCAGGTCATCATAACCCAGAGCCTTCAGCTTGTCCCGGAAGGCCGCACGGCCGGAATGTTTGCCCAGCACCAGCGAGGTGCTCGTCCAGCCCACGCTTTCCGGCGTCATGATCTCATAAGTCCCGGCATGCTTCAGGATGCCATCCTGATGGATGCCACTCTCATGGGCGAAGGCATTCCGCCCCACGATGGCCTTGTTCGGCTGGACATCGAAGCCCGTGATGGTCGCCAGCAGACGGGACATGCCCAGCAGGCGGGGCGTTTCAATGCCGGTTTCCATGCCATAACGGTCATGACGGGTCCGCAGGGCCATCACGACTTCTTCCAGAGCGGCATTACCAGCACGCTCGCCAATGCCGTTGATCGTACATTCAATCTGTCGGGCACCACCTTCAACCGCTGCCAGCGTGTTGCCAACAGCCAGCCCCAGATCATTGTGGTTGTGCGTGGAGAAAATGACCTGATCCGCCCCCGGCACACGCTCCCTCAGCATATTGAAGATGCGCTCCATCTCATCGGGGGTTGCAAACCCGACCGTATCGGGAATGTTGATGGTCGTTGCCCCGTTGGCAATGGCCGTTTCCACACAGCGGCACAGAAAATCCGGGTCCGTGCGGGATCCATCCTCAGCAGACCATTCCACGTCATCCGTGTAACGGCGGGATTCCTTGTTGCCGAAAGCGATCAGCTCCAACACCCGCTCCGGCTCCATCCGCAGCTTGTACTTCATGTGCAGTGGAGACGTGGAGATGAAGTTGTGGATACGCCCACGCCGTGCGCCCTTGATGGCCCTTCCGGCAGCCTCGATATCTTTGGCGGCGCTGCGGGCCAGACCACAGATGACGGGGCCATCCACATTATCGGCAATCTGCTTCACGCTCTCGAAGTCTCCTTCCGATGCAGCCGGGAAGCCTGCCTCTATGACGTCAACGCCCAGAGCTGCCAGCGCATGGGCCATCCGCAGCTTCTCGCCCAGATTCATGGAGAAACCAGGGGACTGCTCACCATCACGCAGGGTCGTGTCAAAAATGATGACACGGTTATCGGCAACATGACCAAAGGAAGGATGCTGAAAAGACATAACTACGCTCTAACTCCAGATATCTACGAAAACCCGAAATGGGAAAAAATACCCCTGAACGCAGCAAAGCAACCTGCTCGCCTGTATGGCGTTCAGGGGTTCATAAGTCGTAGAAGGAGGGCGTGAAAAAATGTCATTACCCCTCCACGCTAGCGAGCAATGACAGGGAATGCAAGCGGAACTCTCTGTTTTTTTACAGCATCCCTTTCCGCTGCCGTAGGAAATAGCCATCAATGGCCTGTTTCATGGCCTGGGTGATCTGCGTACGGTGGGCAGCACGACGCAGCGCCTGTTCATCCAGATGGTTGGACATGAACCCCATTTCCACCAGAACAGACGGAATGTCTCCAGACTTCAGAACCCGGAAGGCCGCATGGCGGGATGGATGATGCAGGAGCTGGATGCGGTTCTGGAATGACCGGATCACACTGGCCGCCATATGCGCAGACCCCCGGCGCGTCTCTTCACGAACAAGACTGTTGAGTATTTCCTCCACATCCGGCGGCACGTCGGCCATGCCCGGCCCGGCAAAACGGTCGGCACTGTTTTCCGTCTCTGCCAGCAGGGCGGTCTGCCTGTCCGAAGCGTTGCCGGACAGCGTATAGACACTGGCCCCACGCACATCAGACTGATGCAGCGCATCGGCATGCATGGAGATGAAAAGATCCGCCTTGTGCCGATGGGCCAGCTCCACCCGCCCGGCAAGGGGGATGAAACGGTCATCCGTCCGGCTCAGCACCACATCATACCGGCCAGACGCCATGAGAAGCGCGCGCAGCTCCGTTGCTGCAGCCACAGCAATATGCTTCTCATACGTTCCTGAGACACCGATGGCCCCGGGGTCTTTTCCGCCATGGCCGGGGTCCAGCATGATGACGGGTCTGGGCGGTGATGCTCCACGCAATACGGCGGGGGCCTTCCGCAAGCCATGCCGTGCTGCCGCAGCCTTTCCCGCTCCGCCCGCCAGCAGCCCGCTGGCAGCCGCACCAAGAAGATGACGACGTGTCAGCTTTGCCATGGTGATCCTCCTCCCTCTCCGGTCCAGGTCCTGCCTGTCACACCCCATTAGGCGATCATTCCTGCCACGGGAACAATCTTCCTGCTTTCTTTGGTTAACAGCCCGATACAGACAGGAAAAAATGGCTTTATTCTGCCCCTTTCACCACCCCCCAACTACCCACTTGCCATGAAGGCCGATTTAGGCCATTGTCGCTTTGCAGAAGCCCGGATCTCCCATGCATCCCCGCCCCTGACAACGGGCAGGCAGGACAGCATCAGACAGGGCCCGCACATGCAGTACCTTTCGCGCCGTTTGGTGCAGATAGCCCGGGACGGTTGTTCCCGGTGTGCTCACACCCTGGCGGAGACACTGCATCCGAACCACAGGCAGCCTACCCGGATGGCCACACCATCCCCCGGCGGGCTGCGTCAATTCCCGATGGCAGGACCTGCCATCAGCGTGTTTACCAGAGGCTGCAATGCTGTTCTGTGTTATCCAATCTGGCGACCCCCTCAGGGTATCTGCCCGCAAGAGACCGGACCACCTGCCCTCTGCTGACCAAGACAATCGGCGCAGACAGGGCCATGCCCCGTGCGCCACGGAGTCCAGTCCTTCATGACAAAGCAGATGCTCATAGACGCCACACACGCCGAAGAAACCCGCGTTGTGGTCATGAACGGCAAGCGCATTGAAGATTATGATGTCGAGACATCAGCGCGCCGTCAGCTCAAAGGCAACATCTACCTCGCCAAGGTCATCCGTGTAGAGCCCAGCCTCCAGGCGGCCTTCGTGGATTACGGCGGCAACCGCCACGGCTTTCTGGCCTTCAGCGAGATCCACCCCGACTATTTCCAGATCCCCGTTGCGGACAGGGAAAAGCTCCTTGCCCTGCAGGAAGAAGAATACGCTGCCGAGCAGCGGGGCCGGGACAGCGATCCAGAGGCTGATGATGACGAAGACAGCCTTCCCGAGGATGACGAGCCCGGCCCGGAGATCGTCAGCGGGGAACATGATACCGGTGAGGAACAGAGCGCCAGCCGCCGCATGGCCCGGTTCCTCCGCAATTACCGCATTCAGGAAGTCATCCGCCGTCGGCAGGTGATCCTTGTCCAGGTTGTCAAGGAAGAACGTGGCAACAAGGGCGCCGCCCTGACGACCTACCTCTCCCTTGCCGGACGATATGGCGTGCTGATGCCCAACGCCCTGCGTGGCGGTGGGGTCTCCCGCAAGATCACCTCCGAAACGGACCGTCGTCGCCTGCGGGACATTGTCGGCAAGCTGGACCTGCCCCGGACGATGGCCATGATCATCCGCACGGCCGGTGCAGGCCGCCCGGAAGCGGAAATCACCAAAGACTGCGACTACCTTCTCCAGCTATGGGACAACATCCGCAACCACGCCCTCTCCTCCATCGCCCCGGCGCTGATCTATGAGGAAGCAAGCCTGATCAAGCGGGCCATCCGGGACCTGTTCACCCGTGATATCGAGACCGTACTGGTGGATGGGGAAGAGGCATGGAAAAACACGAAGGAATTTGCCCGCCTGCTGATGCCCCACAATGCCAGCCGCATCCGCATGTGGCAGAACAGGGGGCAGAATCTCTTCGCCCATTATCAGGTGGAGAGCCACCTGGAGGCCATGTTCTCACCGACGGTAAAGCTGGAATCCGGCGGATATCTCGTCATCAACCAGACTGAAGCTCTGGTGGCCATTGACGTCAACTCCGGCAAGTCCACCTCCCAGCGCAATATCGAGGAAACCGCCCTCCGCACCAATCTGGAAGCGGCCGAGGAGGTCGCCCGCCAGCTGCGCCTGCGTGATCTGGCCGGGCTAATCGTGATCGACTTCATCGACATGGAAAGCCGCCGCCACAACAGCCAGGTGGAAAAGCGCCTCAAGGATGCCCTCCGGGTGGACCGTGCCCGCATCCAGCTGGGCCGCATCTCCCATTTCGGCCTGCTGGAAATGTCCCGGCAGCGTCTGCGCCCCTCCATTGCCGAGAGCATGCTCAGCCCCTGCCCGCACTGTCAGGGTACCGGCTTCATCCGGGGTGTGGAAAGCATGGCCCTCCAGGTCCTCCGCAGCGTGGAGGATGAAGCCAGCCGCCGTCGCTCTTCGGACATTATCGTCCATGTCAGCCCCAGCATCGTTCTTTACATGCTCAACAGCAAACGGGCTGCCATCAGCCAGCTTGAACAACGGCATGACATGACCATCCGTTTCGAAAATGACGACAGCCTGCCGGAAGGCGAGCTCCGCATCGAACGGCTGGCCGCACGCCAGAAACCCTCCCGTGAGGACAGCCCTGTCAACACGGTCCGTACGATCGACATCACGGAAGGGGCTGCCCCTGCAATGGAAGCCAGCCTGCCAGCCGAGGCCGAAGATACCCGGGACGAACAGGAAACGGGCAGTGAAAGCATCTCCCGTCGTCGCCGCCGCCGCCGTGGTGGACGTCGCCGCAACGAGCAGGAGACCCGGGACGAAACGGCAGAGACCAGCCTGCAGGAGGCGAGCCCCGCAGCGCCAGAGGCTGACAGCACGGCAGATACCAATGATGACCAGGCTCTCATGCCCGGTCGTCGCCGGACAAGGACACGGCGTGTCACGACCGCCGCTCCGTCTGCTCCAAGCCACCGTGAGGAAGAGACCGAGCAGCCCAGCCGCCGCCGTGAACGCCCTGCATCCCGTCGCCGCCCGGCACGCCATCAGGATGAACCGGCCCCCAGTCAGGCATCTTCTGGCTATCAGGGACCAACACCGGCCAATCCCTTCCAGGGGGCTGGCATCGACATCTTCGACATGATGGAACAGCAGGAGGCCCGCCTGAGCGGACGTGCTGAAGCCCCTCCTGCCACAGAAGAAGAACCTGCCGTTTCTTCCCGCCCCCACAGGCAGCCCGTGGAAACGGGAAGCCCTGCAGAAGGGGATGATGAAAAACCGGCCCGTCGCACCCGTACCCGTCGCCGCCCGGCTACACGCAGCCGCATCGTGGTGGACGAAGACCAGGAAGAAGACGACAATCGTGTCGTGAAGATACCGGCCCGTCCAGTCGATCCTGCCGAGGCTGAAGAGGAAGCCGCTCGTCGTCAGGCGCGCCGCCCCCGTCCCCGCCGCCGCCCGGCACGGAACGAAACGGCAGAAGCGGACGCTGCCCCGGCTGCGGAAGAGGCGCCTGTTTCTGTCGCTGAAACCGGTGTGGACAATGAGACACCAACCGAGACAGAGGCAAAACCAGCCCGTCGGCGGCGCCCAGCTCGCCGCAAAAAGGCGGACACGGCAGAAGAGGCCCCTGTAGCAGCCGCCCCCAAGGCTGAGGACACAGCCCCGGTCGAGAATGTGGCAGCACCGCAGCCTGTCAATATCGATGAGGCAAAGCCCAAAAAGCGGCGTGTCGGCTGGTGGAAGCGCTAAAGGCGCCTCCTCCCCCTCCCATCGGAGCCCATGAAAAAGGGCGGCCAGATCACTCTCTGGCCGCCCTTTTCACATCCACAAAAAAAATATGATGTTAGCGACAGACGCTATTGTTGCCATCCTCCGCAATGAACGTCCCCGTCAATGGCTGGAAGCAGGCATTACGGGTACAGCTGTTGCCTGTGGCCAGACTGCGACCATAGATTTCGCTCCCCGTACTGGCCTGCTCACGCAGGGCCGTACCACAAAGCGGTGTATTGACGGGAGCAGATGGCAGGTTCGTCTTCATCTGTGGTGAGGACGAACTGTCCCCGCTCCCCCCACCAGACGGCGCCCCGGCAAAGCTCTGGATGGCCGGATGTTGCGCTGCCTCGACCTGCCGGGCTGTTGGCTGGCTGCTACAGCCTGCCAGGACACTCCCTGCCACAAGAAGCAGGCCACAGCCCAGTCTCTGCAAGCCACATCTGTGGCGGCCCCTCGCAATGTTACGCACCATATCCCTCCTCCACATCCTCATGGATGTCCTGTCCTTCCCCGGGACGCCATGATGGCTCCCGGGGCTCCGAAATCTCCTGTGCAGACTATCTGCGGCCTTCATCCGGGTCCAGCCGGGCCTGCCGGACACCATCCGCAAAGGAAAGCTGCACATGGCTCCCCACTGGCAGGGCAGCGGATGATGTCACGGCATGACCTGCCTCATCCTGCACCAGAACATAGCCCCGTTCCAGAATGGCGAGGGGTGAGACGGCCTTCAGATGCCGGGCCACCCCTTCCAGCCTCGTCCGCTGGAGGGCAAGCCGGGACTGCACCGTCTCCAGCCGCAACGGCGCCCGCAACAGACGCATCTGGCAGCCATCCAGATACCGCTCCCAACCAGACTGCAACCGCCCGGCCTGTGCCTCCACGAGGCCACGCCGCTGCCCCATGACGGTCTCCACGGCGGGCAAATGATAGGCAGCCTGCCCCAGCCGGGCACGGGCACGCATCACAAATCCCGGCAGGGCCAGCTCCAGCCTCTGGGCACGATCATCCAGCCGCATCCGGGCTGTGTCCAGAAGCCCTGGAAGGTCCGGCATCCGGGCCGCCACGGCCTGGAGCCGCAGCCCCTGCCGCTGCAGTATCCCCGCCAGACCACCAGAAAGCCGTGCCGCCCGATGGGCGAGGTCCGCCATCAGCTCGGACCGCAGGGGCACCGCCATTTCAGCGGCGGCAGTCGGTGTGGGGGCCCGACGGTCGGCAGCGTAATCAACGAGGGTCGTATCCGTCTCATGCCCCACGGCAGAAATCACCGGCAGGGGGCAGGCCGCCACGGCCCGTACCACGGCTTCATCATTGAAGGCCATCAGGTCCTCCAATGAGCCACCACCACGGGCCACGATCAGCACATCAGGCGGATTGGGAAGGTTCCCCATGGCCTGCACGGCATGGGTGATCTGACGGGCTGCCCCTTCCCCCTGCACTGCCACGGGCCAGAGCAGGACATCCCGCGGGAAACGGCGGGATATGGTCGTGCAGATGTCGTGCAGCACCGCCCCGGACCGGGACGTCACCACCCCCACGCAACGGGGCAGGAACGGAATGGGCTTCTTGCGCCCCTGATCGAACAGCCCCTCATCCCGCAGGCGGACACGCAGGGCTTCGATCCGGGCCAGAAGGGCACCTTCCCCTGCAAACTCCATGCTGTCGATGATGAGCTGATAGTTTGAGCGTTCGCCATAGGACGAAATCTTCCCGGTGGCGATGACCTCCGTTCCATTCTCCGGCACCATCCCCAGCCGGGAGACGTTCCCCCGCCAGATGACACCCGATATCTTCCCGCCCTCATCCTTGAGGGAGAGATAGACATGACCGGAAGCATACCGCTTCATCTCCGTGATCTCGCCACGGACACGTACCCGCCCGAAGATGCCTTCCAGCACACGTTTGATCGCCGAGGAAATGGCTCCTACGGAATATTCCGGTATGTTGCTGCTCCCCGGCCCTGTACCGCCCTGCGGTCCGGCGGGAGAAAGAAGGCTCTCTCGTTCCATCATGCGGCCATTCTATGCTAAATGGCAGATGACGTGAAAGCGGCTATCTGCATCACACGAGATATAAAAGGAAACAGGATGCGCGTACTTCTGGTGGGTTCAGGTGGGCGGGAACATGCCCTTGCCACAGCCATTGCCCGGTCCCCTCTGCTGGACACACTCTTTGCCGCCCCCGGCAACCCCGGCATGGCAGCCTGCGCACGCTGTGTTCCCATTGCGGCTGATGACATTGCCGGTCTTGTCGAGTTCGCCCGGAAGGAAAAGATCGACCTCGTCGTACCGGGGCCAGAAGTCTCCCTCGTGGCAGGGCTGACCGATGCCTGCCAGAAAGCGGGTATCGCCTGCGCTGGCCCCTCCCAGGCTGCCGCCGCTCTGGAAGGCAGCAAGGCCTTCACCAAGGAAGTGGCCGATGCTGCCGGTATCCCCACCGCCCGCTGGCAGCGTTTCGACGCCAGCAGCAGCAAGGAGGCCGCCAAGGCCTACGTCCGTGAACAGGGTGCTCCCATCGTCATCAAGGCGGATGGTCTGGCCGCCGGCAAAGGCGTGGTCGTGGCCCAGAGCGTGGATGAGGCTCTGGAAGCCATCGACCGCCTCGGCCTGCCGCTGGTGATCGAGGAATGTCTTGTCGGACGGGAAGTGTCCCTCTTCGCCTTCTGTGCGGATGACAAAGCCAGCCTGATCGGGGCTGCACGGGACCACAAGCGGGTCGGTGATGGCGATACCGGGCCAAACACCGGCGGCATGGGAGCCATCTGCCCGCCACCGGATTTCGACCGGGCGGCGCAGGAAGCCGCACTGGACCTCACGGTCCGCCCGATGCTGGCCGAGATGGTCCGCCGGGGCACGCCGTTCCGTGGCGTCATCTTTGCTGGCCTGATGCTGACGGAAGAAGGGCCGAAGCTGATCGAATACAACGTGCGCTTTGGTGACCCGGAAGCACAGGCCCTGCTCATCCGTCTGGAAAGCGACCTTCTCCCTGCCCTCAAGGCTCTGGCGGAAGGCACGCTGTCCGAGGACAGCATCCGCTTCTCGGACAAGCCATCCATTTCTCTGGTGCTGGCCGCCAAGGGATACCCGGATGCGCCCGTCAAGGGCGGTGTCATTTCCGGGCTGGACCGGACGGAACAGCTGCCCGGTGTATCCGTCTTCCATGCCGGAACCAAGATGGATGGCGACCGGCTTCTGGCCAATGGCGGGCGTGTCCTGACCATCTGCGCCACGGGTCCCACGGCGGCCAAGGCACGCTCCCGGGCCTATGAAGCTGCTGCGACCATCCAGTGGGATGACAAGATGCTCCGCAGCGACATCGGGCTGTAAGATTTTCCGCACCTGCAAAACAGGCCCGGCCCATGAAAATGAGCCGGGCCTGTTCCGTATGAACCTGTCCGCCGGGTTCTGTCAGCTTTCCGTTTCTGACAGCAGATTCGGCAGTTCCCACAAGCTGTCAAACTGATAGGTAGGTTTCATCTCCCTGCAAACCTCTGCCACACCGTGACCGTAACTGGCCCAGCAGACATCCATGCCAAGGGTCTGGGCAAACCCGATATCCGCTGTCGTATCACCCACCATGAGGCACTGCTCCGCCCCCCAGCCCGGCAGCATATGGGCCAGACGCTGCGTGAAAACCTCCTTCTCCGGCTTGCGGGGCAGCCCCTCTTCAGCACCGATGGACGCCTCAAAAAACGGCTCCAGCTGAAACCGGGCAAGGCTGTGCCGCAGGGTCGGGCCGTGCTTGTTGCTTACGGCAATCATCCTGTAGCCCCGCCCCTGGAGAATCTGGAGCACCTCATGGGCTCCGTCATACAGATAGGTTTCTTCCTCATCCGCCTGGGCATAACGCTGGCGGTAGGCAGCCACATAACGCTGGGCCTCATCCATGGAGGCCCCTTCATCCACAATGCTCTGATAGAACCCCTGTAGCGCATCCCCCTTGCCCAGCCGCTCCTTCAGGTAGGAACGGGGCGGTGGCGTCCGGCCGATATCCGTGAAGGCCTCCTCCAGACTCCGCAGGATGGCAGGGCGGGTCTCGGCCAAAGTGCCGTCATAATCCAGCAGAAGAATGGGGTAACGTAGCATGTGGGCTCTTCCTTGCTCTCAATTCTGTCCTGAACGGGCCATGATCTGTTCCAGACCCGCCGTCAGACCAGCTGCATCATCCGTCACGGGCAGCGTGTCAGCGTAATGACCTTCCGGTGTCATGACCACAAAAGATGGAGCCGACTGATAGTAACTCTGCCCCGGCTCCAGCGCATAGGGCGCATGGTAGAGGCGTGTCATGGCCTGTGTCATGTTCGGGGTCGCAAAGACCGGGAAGATGTGCGGGGCTACGCCCATCACATAGTCCTTCAGCGTGTCCGGGTCTTCCGCCCGGGCATCCAGCGAGACGACCAGAGGCAGGACAGGCTGGCCTTTCTGCTTCATCGTCACGAGGGTCTGGTCCAGAGCCTTGAGCGGAGGCTGGCAGCGTTCCGGCGGGCAGCGTGGGTCTACAAACCAGACGACCGTCCATGAGCCCCGGAAATCACCTTCCGTCACCATGCCACCACCAAGGGAAAAGACCCGGAAGGAGCCGCCCACCACATTGCCCTGTGCGTGAACCCGTGCCCCTTCATCCGCCCCTGTGGAGAGCCAGTAACCACCATAGCCCAGCAGCCCTGCCAGCAGTATCAGCCCCAGAACGACCAGCCCGGCCCGACGGACGACTGTTTTCTTCGGGTCAGTTTCCGGGCCTGCCCCGGTCTTCGAACGGTCCGTCATGTCTGTTCCTGTCTCCTCATTCCTGTCCGGCTGCATCAGTGCGCCTCAGCCCAGTTCTGGCCAAGCCCCGTTTCCACGGAGAGGGCCACATCCAGCCTGGCCACAGATTCCATGACCTCCCTCACGAGGGCCGCCGTCTCCTCAGCCTCGGCTTCCGGGACTTCAAAAAGCAGCTCATCATGTACCTGAAGCAGCATCCGGGCCTTCAGCCCGGCCTCGGCCAGACGGTCCGGCAGGGTGACCATGGCCTTCTTGATGATGTCCGCCGCCCCACCCTGCAGGGGAGCATTGATGGCCTGACGCTCGGCATAGGACCGCTGCGCTGCCTGCTTTGCCGTGATTCCCGGCACATAGCAGCGGCGACCGAAGGGGGTCAGCACATAACCCTTCTCCCGGGCCTCTTCCTTCATCTTTTCCATATAATCCCGGATACCGGGATAGCGGTCAAAATAGGCCTCGATATAGCGTTTGGCCTCGCCCTGCGGCACCTGAAGCTGCCGGGCCAGCCCGAAGGCCGAAATGCCGTAAATGATGCCGAAATTGATGGCCTTGGCCCGTCGCCTTGTCAGCGGGTCCATCTCTTCCAACGGGATGCCGAACACTTCGGACGCCGTGCGGGCATGGATGTCCTGCCCGTGACGGAACGCATCCAGCAATGGCTCAATCTGTGCCACATGGGCCAGAAGGCGCAGCTCGATCTGGCTGTAATCGGCAGACAGAAGCCTGTACCCCGGAGCCGCCACGAAAGCCTGACGGATGCGTGCCCCCTCCTCCGTGCGGATGGGAATGTTCTGGAGGTTCGGCTCGTTGGAGGAGAGACGCCCCGTGGTCGTGGTCGTCATCTGGAAGGTGGTATGCACACGCTGGGTCTTCGGGTCCATCAGCTTGAGCAGCGCATCCGCATAGGTGGATTTCAGCTTGGCCAGACGCCGCCAGTTCAGGATTGCCGTCGGCAGATCATGGCCCTGCTCGGCCAGCTCTTCCAGCACACGGGAATCCGTTCCCCACGAGCCCGTTTTGGTGCGCTTGCCACCGGGAAGGCCCATCTCATCAAACAGGATTTCCCCCAGCTGCTTGGGCGACCCGATGTTGAAGGGCCGCCCCGCCCGATCATGAATCCCCTGTTCCATCTCCGCCATGCGGGTGGCGAAATCCTCCGACAGGCGGCGCAGCTCATCGGCGTCCACCCGCACGCCAGCTTCCTCCATGCGCTCCAGAACGGTGATGAGCGGGCGTTCCATTTCCTCATACAGGGCCGCCGCCTTCTGGCGGGGCAGCGTCACACGCAGCACCTCCCAGAGGCGCAGCGTCACGTCGGCGTCGTCCGCTGCATAGGCAGTCGCTTTATCCAGCGGCACCTGCGTGAAAGGCACCCGGTTGCGCCCCTTGCCCGTCACGTCATCATAGGGAATGGGGGTATGATCCAGATGCAGGCGGGAGAGTTCATCCATGCCCTGCCCGTGCGCCCCGGCGGACTGGGCGTAGGACAGCAGCATTGTATCATCCAGCGGGGCAATGACCTCCAGACCGGCCTGCCGCAGGATGGTGAGGTCATATTTTGCATTCTGGAAAATCTTCAGGACGGCCTCATCGGCCATCAGCGGGGCCAGCTGATCCAGCGTGGCCTTCACGTCCAGCTGGTCGCCCACGGGAGCTTCCAGCGTGCCTTCATGACGGAACGGCACATAACAGGCCCTGCCCGGAGCCACGGCCAGAGACAGGCCAACAATTTCAGCCGTGCGGGCGTTCAGGCCGGTTGTTTCCGTATCCACGGCCACACGTCCTGCGGCACGGGCGGCGTCGATCCACCGGGCCAGCGTGTCCCTGTCCGTGACGGTCTCATAGGGACCGAAAGGAGCCTCACTCCGGGGTATCTCCCCGGCATCCTGCCCCTCTGCCGCAGCTGAGGCCGGGCTGGCCTCGGGCCTGCGCTGTGCCGGGTGACGGGCCTTGCCGCCAAAACCCATGCGCTGGAGAATGGAAGAGAACCCCATGCTCTCCAGCCAGCTCCGCAACGTTTCGGCGTCCGGCTCACGGGGACGCAGCTCATCGACAGGTGTCGGCACGGCCACATCATCCGCCAGCAGGACAAGCTGCCGGGAGATGCGGGCACCTTCGGCGTGATCGATCAGATTCTGCCGCCGCTTGGAAGGCTTCATCCCGGGGGCTGCTGCCAGAACGGCCTCCAGCGATCCATATTCATTGATCAGCTGCGCCGCTCCCTTGGGGCCGATGCCCGGCACGCCCGGCACGTTGTCCGTGGAATCCCCCATGAGGGCCTGCACATCCACCACCTTGTCCGGCGTGACGCCAAACTTGGCTTCAACCTCGGCCAGACCGATGGGCTTCTGCTTCATCGGGTCTTTCAGGGAGACACCGGGGCGGACAAGCTGCATCAGGTCCTTGTCTGACGAGATGATGGTGCAGCTGCCGCCCTGCTCCACGACCAGGCGGGCATAGGTCGCCAGCAGGTCATCCGCCTCCCAGCCCGGCAGCTCGATGGCCGGAATCCCGAACTGGTCGGTCGCCTGACGGATGAGGTCGAACTGGGGGCGCAGGTCTTCCGGCGGTTCGGGGCGATGGGCTTTATAATCAGGGTAAATGTCGTTACGGAATGTCCTGCGGCCTGCATCGAAGATCACGGCCATCGGCTGGCCTTCATGCTCCTTGATGAGCCGGGAGAGCATGTTGGTGAAGCCATAGACGGCATTGACGGGCACACCCTCCGGACTGCTCATGGGGGGAATGGCAAAGAAGGCACGGAAAATGAACCCCGAACCATCCACCAGAACCAGATGTGTGTTTTCTGACGTCACGCCGTCTTTCTCCCCTGCCCGTGCTGGCAGATCAGTCTTGCAGATGCTTTCTTCTCTAGCCGATTTCCGCCGTTTTAAAAACGGCTCCCTGTCCGTCATGTCCGCATTTCTGCTCATGGGCCTGCCCGGAGGATGCCAGACACCCCCAGCCCCCCGGAGCCTGCCCCACCGCCCGGCCGAGGCGGCTTACGTCCCAGCCAGTGCGACAATTGCCCTCTCCGATGGCCGCAGGGCACCGGTACGGCTCTACCCGGCAACTGTTCCCCAACGTGGTATCATTCTGGCCTTTCATGGCTTTGGAGACAGCCGGGACGCCTGGGAAGTCATGGCCCCGGCCCTCAACAGGGCGGGCTTTCTCATCGTCGCACCGGACGTGCGTGGCTTTGGCGAATTCCCCGCCAAAGGGGGATGGAGCACGACCGACAGGATGGTTGCCGATGCCGTGGAAGAAGCCCGCTGGTGCCAGCAGCGCTGGCCCGGCCAGCCCCTCCATCTGATGGGGGAAAGCATGGGGGGGGCCCTTGCCCTCCTGACCAGCACGTCCCTGACGGCTCCCCGCCCTGACGGGCTGATCCTTCTGGCCCCGGCCATCATGACGATTGGTGAGCCTTGGCAGACCCTTCTGGAAGGCTGGAACCTCATCACGCCACAGGCACGGCTGACGGGTGCGCATATGCCGGGGCATCATGTCGCCACGGCCAATCTCAGGGCCATGCGCCGCATGTTCTTCGACCCGCTGACCCGCCACGGCACGAACGTGCACGCCCTGAGAGGGCTGACGCATCTGATGGCCCGTGCGCTGGAGCAGGCACCCTCCGTACAGATACCGACCCTGCTCATCTGGGGAGACAGGGACCAGTTCGTCCCCGCCTCTGCCACACGTCGGCTGATACGACAGGCTCCACCGTCCCTCTTCCGGCTGGATGAGCTGCCCCGTGGGTATCACCTCATCACCCGTGAACCGCAGGACCGTCCGGCCAGAGACATCATCTCATGGATCGAGTGGCCGGACCGTTTTCTCCCCTCTGGCGGAGACAGTGCCGCCACCATGTGGCTCTGGCTGGAACAGACACACTGACATGGATAAAAAAAGAGTGCCGCAAGGGCTAGGCAAGCACGCCACTTGCCGTTAAAAGTACCGTCAACGGGGACCCGTAGCTCAGCTGGATAGAGCGTTGCCCTCCGAAGGCAAAGGTCGCGCGTTCGAATCGCGCCGGGTCCACCATGAACTTTCTTCCGACTTTTTCTAATGTCGAGTTCAAAAGCATCCCGCAGAAATTTAATCTAGGCTACGCTGCTCAAACACTATCAGATCGAGAGATTGTCTGACGCCCTTGGAGGGCTGCCAACGTTTATCCTAGAAAAACCAATTCAATCACTACTTAAAAAGCCATGAAGACTATCATTCTCGTGACCACTATTCCATTAAGGTCCGTTTCTGCCTGAATAGACAGAGACCTACAAAAACCTTCCCTGTATAGTAAACAGCAACATATAAAAATATCAATGTTTCTTCTTGGATGAATTTATTCGTTCATTAAACGATATTATGTTCACCTTATCAGATTGCGAAGAAAAGTCACCGTCGTCTGTCACTAATGGAATATCTTTTTCTATAGATAAAATTGATATTGTTAAATCATTAACATCTATTCTTTCCCCCAAATTGTCCTCCAAAAAAGACAAAAAATCATTAGGGTTGCTAGAAGAATAAACAATATTCATCGCTTCTATAATATCTTCTATATCACACAACACTTCTTTATACCATTCTTTATATCTGGGGTGGGTGTGAATTTTACCCTTATAAACCACACCCCTATCGCGATCATCCCTCTTTTTTTTCTCTTTTAAAGAAATGTTTATATACTCCAAAAGAACAATTTCTGGGATGAAAATTTCTATTTCCTCTCTTAAAAAAAAATCAAATAGATCCGAATATCTTTTATGCCTTTCAGAATTACGACTACTAGAATCCATATCCGGATTATAAATAAAACTTAAAACATTAGTATCAAACATTACCCTTTCCATCTTTTTTCCGTTACAAAAAAAATCTGCCCCAACAGCAAGTTTATTCACGATCATTTATTTCTATTCCTAGAAAAAAAAGCCACCGCATTACGGACAGTCCTATCCCATTTCTCACGCTGGGAAGTAGATAAATCTACAGGCTTAAGATATTCCTGAATATATCCTATCGAAAAATCATCACATAATTGACCTATAGCAGCATTCAAAAATGCCGTCGTAAGTCTAATCACACCCGAAAATGATATAGAAACAGGCTCATTTTTAGATAAATGTCTATATATTTCTTTATTTAATCTCTTCCCATCACTGTCAGATACACAGAAAGGGCCCTCAACAAAGTCCGTCAATTTTATATTTCTCACCTTAACTCTCCTCACAGAATATTAAATTTTATCAGTCTTTACCTCAACGACAATAACCGTTAATGGCAAATTACACTCCATCTCAACTTTCTCAGTTGTACCCTTTGTATAGCTCCAAAAACCTCCATGTGAAAATACGCTGAGAGCTCCTCTATTCTTTACAATGAAACTTTTTAAACTTTTCAGCCCTAAACCACCCGGAATATCCCCTCTTCGGGTCGTATTCCCATCTTGGAAGCCCCACTCGATAGCCGCACTCGGAGTTATAGAAAACGAAGGATCATCTATCCGTTTACTATTCTGAATACACTCTTGAAAACCTATTCCTAAATCTACGATAACAAAATCGAATTTCTTTTTCTTTGGGAAAAATTGTCCTGCCGTTACAATTCCACGTTCAGCTTTCGCATGCAGTTCAGCATTAGAAAACAACTCATTCATTCCGTCTAAAATTTCGTCTCTAATATTTTCCAACACCACAGAAACCTCTGATATACTTAGTATACGACAGAAATTAATTTCAGTATATTTTGCAAATTCTCTAGAAGAATTCTCATCTTCTACGTTGAAAAACTTTAAAGGTATAATATTCCGTACATTCCTTTCACAAGAAGAATCACTCCTCAAAAGGCCTATTCTTTCAAAAACATCCCTCACATTAGAAGTAAGCTCATCATAAACAATTTTCTTATCGTTATCATTACACAATATTTCTATTGCAAAAAGAAGAGCTGAAAAATGCGACTCAATCCATCGAACACGTGAAAAATCTAGTATCACTTCATTATATGGGCATGATAAAAAAAACTTATATATATCACCCAAACAAGCAAAAGCTTGCTTGGGACTATTAATATTTTTTAGAAAAAATCTATTCATTTTCAAGTCATCTCCTATTTTAGATGTTAATATACATGTGCGTAGCGTTATTCAATACTAAACAAGACCGACATCTCATACCCAAAATGAAACCCTGCAAGCTCCATGCTCTACCCAGCATGGGAGTTATGGCAAGCCTAAACCTGATATCCCCTTATCCCCACAACGAGACCAACAAGGAAAGACCCTTCCCTCACCCCAGCAGCTCCTGACCTATGTAATGGTCATCAAGACGCCCCGGGCAGGCGAACAGGCCACTGCCTATGTGGGTCGTGTACTGGTTCATCATGTCGAATTTCGACATGCGCTCGAATATCCTGGTGAAGGCCGTGCGGGGGTCCTGCTGATAGGCAAGGAACATCAGCCCGGCGTCAAACTCATTGCCCTGCCGCCACGGGGGCCAGCGTTCGGCAATGTAGCTCAAACCGTTGTCATAGGAATAAGACCGCCTCAGCAGCTCCGCACCGCCATTCTCCTGCGGGGCGGCAAGGCGGGCGTGTGCATTTTCAGGCGTAATGGGGTTACCGTCTTTATCCGTCTGCTTCAGCGTTAGGGGTTCATATTCATGATGCCCCCCAATGGGGGCACCGCTCTGCTTCTGACGCCCCATCGTCTCCTCCTGAAAGCCCGTCCTCGTACGGTCCCAATGCTCCAGGGCAATGCGGATGATGCGGGCCACAAGATAGGTTCCCCCCTGCATCCACGCTTCGTCCGTCGAGGCTGCCCAGAGGACCCGCTTCGCCACGGCGGGATTGGCTATATCGGGCTGTATGGTGCCATCCTTGAAGCCCATCAGATTGCGGGGTGTCTGATGCCGGCCAAACTCCGGTGAAAAACCGGTCTGTGCCCAGCGTGGGGTTGCCCTGCCGTCGGCCAGACGGGCCAGGATGCGGATGGCATGAAAGGCCGTCTGCGGATCCGTCGCACAGCTCTGGATGCAGACATCACCCCCCGTATGGGCCGGAACGAGCTGATCCCCCGTAAAGCGGGGCAGGTCGGCCAGCGGAGCCGGACGCCGGTCCGCAAGACCATACCGGTCTTTCCCCTCCTTCGTGAACAACCCCGGCCCGAAGCCGAAGGTCAGGGTCAGGCTCGCCTGCTCCAGACCATCCACATCACCGGAATCAACAAGATGCGGGGCGGGCCGGTGCGCCATCAGGGCCTCGGCGGCCTCCGTCCATGCCCTCATCATGTCGGCCACATCGGCCTTCTTCTCCGCCGTGAGATCAAACGTGATGAAATACAGGAACGGCAGCTGCGGCAGCATGATGCCAGGCTGATGACGCAGGGAAGAGGCCATCGCAAGGCTGGTGGCGGGGCGCATCAGCTCCAGCCCTGCCAGCCCCAGCGCCCCCCCCAGAAGAGTGCGGCGGGAAAGAGAAAATGTCATGGTTCTACTTTCACGGAAGGGCAACATTGAGCGTGTTCATGTCATCTTCGACATAATAGAATCCCCTGTTGTCAGGGGTCATCGCCAGACCGAACAGGTCGCCATTGCCCGGGGGCTGCTGGGCCTGGTCATTGTCCACCCACTGGGCATAGAGCTGTTTCTTCGCCACGGGGTCTATCTCGACAACCTGCCCGTTGCGCCCGTTGGCCACCAGCAGGTGATGCCCCGGCACCCAGATCATCGCCAGTGGCCAGTTGAGCAGCTGCCCTCTGGTGATGATGCGCCCCACGGCATCATTCTGACGTGTCACGGGGGTCGTGCGGTTCACGGCATCATCAATGGCCGTGACCTCCTCATCATAGCCATCCGTGACATACAGCGTGCCGTCACTGTCCAGAGCCAGTCCGGTTGGCCCAAAAAGGAAATTGTCACGATCGGCACGACCGGCAAACCCGGTCGCTATGATTGACTGTCTGTCCAGCACAGGGGGCTTACCCGGCGGAACATGCAGATTGAAACGCATGACCGTCGCATTGTGCAGGATGGGTGGATAATGCGTTGCCGGGTCCAGAACATAGGGGCTTGGCAGCCCCGCCGCCGCCATGGAGATGAAAAGCGTGGCCGTGTCTCCGTTATCAATGCTGGCAATATTCCCCCACGGCCCCGTGATGTCCGGTCCTTTCCACGCCGTGGCGAATTTTCCGTTGGCATCAAAAACCAGAAGGCAGCCATCCCCCTTCGTGCCTGTTGTCCCATCCTTGCTTGGCGTGCTGCCAACAATGACCCAACCCGCCTTGAGCACCGTCAGGGCTGTCGTGAAGCCGATCCCCCCCGGGCAGGCTGCCAGATTGGCAGGGGCACTGGCAAACAGGCGTATGTTTTTTGTCACGGGCGAATAGGCCACGATGGTCGTGCCGGTTCCCTGAAGATTGTTCACATTGTTGAAGTTGGTGATGAGCACCTCATCCTTCTTCAGGCTGCCCATGTCCTGCGGCACCAGATAGATCGCATAGGGATTGAGATCGCCATTGCCCGGACTTGTGGAGGCCAGCATGGCATGGCGGTGGATGGTCTCCAGAAATCCCTTCGGAGCAGCCTCCCCTCCCTGTGGAGCAGACACGGCGGCGAAAGCGAGGCAGGCCAGGCCGGGCAGCATTCTGCGTAGAAACTGTTTCATGAAGCACCTCCTACAGGGCAATGATCGCACGCAGACCAAGGACAGCAATGTCCTTCACGCGCCTGTCAGGGTGAAGAGTGTTCGGCACCCCACCTGACGGATTGAAAATGTACTGGAAGTCCGGCTGGAGCTGGAGCCAGCCTGTCATCTGGCACTGATACATCAGCTCCATGTAGGTTTCCCCGCTCTGGGACGGCATGTAGCTCCCGTTGTAGAACCGGGTCGCCCTGTCAAATTTGGCCAGCGCCTTGCTGAAATGCGTGTAGCCCATGGCAAGCCCCAGCGTGTCATCCTGCCGGTATGGCAGCGGGTCCTTGAACGTGAAGCCGAAATTCAGGCTGAAATCGTTGGGCGCACGGTCGGACTGCGGCGTCCCCATCGCCCGGCCAAAGACATTGAATGTCCGGTTGGGATCGTAATGGCTGTGCCACAGCATCTGGTCCACCACCGCATACAGGCTGAAAAGGCCACGGTGACGGCGGGCCACGCCACTGCTGGCCGGAGACGCAAGCGGCACGTGCATGTTGTCCCAGTACTGGTCCGCAAAAGGCTCGGAATCATACCAGGCCCCGATGCGATAGACCCGTGAGAGCGCATCGGCCTGATCTGGCGAGACCATGGCCCCCAGGGCGGGATAGACATACTGGAACTCCACCAGAGCCAGCACACCCCGGTTCAACACGAAACTCGTCCCGGATGGATTGCTCTTCTGAGCATCCACACTGACATTATGAGCAGGACTGCCACTGAACACGCCAGCCTGCACATATAATGGTGTGGCCATCCAGTATTTCGCCCTCACCCCCAGTGAGGAGAGCGGATAGGCCGGTCCGCCACCGGGCATGTCCGCCGAAGGCACCATGGGCCAGCCGAACATGGTGTTGGCAAACACGAGCGCATTGCTGCTCACCATCCATTCCTGGTCCAGGCTCTGCTGGCCGATCTTTATATCCAGAGCCTGCTGGTCCAGAAATTTCTGGTCAAACCACATTTCCCACAGGCGGGTGGAACGGTCTGCCTCGATCCCGCTGATGGTCTGGGCCACCTGAAGATTGTCATCACTGAGACTGCGCCCATGTATCTGTTCCATGCTGACCTGAAAGGTACCGCCGTACCAGCCAAAGGCCCGCTGCGTATTCAGTTGCAGCACCGCAACAGTCAGGCCGTCATAGGCGGCTCCCCGCCGTGTTCCCCCCGTGACATTGCCGAAAATCTCCGACGTCTCCTGAAGGGCAAAAACCAGCCCCGCCTTCCCCATGGCTGTCCGCAGGCCCCACATGCTGCCGAGCAGGTTGGAATCCCGTTTCCAGTTTGACAGAAACCCGAAGAGGCCGTCTGCACTCTCATCCCCTGCCGCTGCGGCATTGCCCAGATTGACCACGGGGGCACGGGCCTGAGCTGTACTTTCCATGAAAAACGAGAGCAGGCCAATCACTGCAACCTGCACAGCACAATAACGGGACCGGGTGAACAGCCTTCTGAAAGTAAGGGTGGGCATGGCGGCTCCGATAACTGTTAATGATTCTTATTATTGATATCGGAAAAATTTTTCGATTCAATTAAAAATTGATTCTCATTCGCAATTGAAAGACGTTACCAGCACTCTGAACAGCCCATTCCCATCAAAGAAGCAGAATTGCCATGATGTCTACTCCCCACCATGATTGAAACACAAAGACAGCCCGCAGGCCCATCCGATCATCTTTCAGAACGTCTCTGCCACAATATCAGGAGGACACATCATCATGCTTTCCACCTCATGGGTCTTCTGGGCTCTGCTTTCAGCAGTTTTTGCTGCACTGACAGCTCTGTGCGCCAAGATTGGCGTCAACAACATTGATTCCGACCTGGCCACCTTCATCCGCACGCTGGTCATACTCGGCGTACTGGGGATGATCTTGCTGATTACAGGCAAATTTCACGAGACCAGAGGCTTCAACATGCGGGGCTGCCTGTTCCTGCTATTATCCGGTCTGGCGACGGGGGCCTCATGGCTCTGCTATTTCCGTGCCCTAAAGCTGGGCGATGCTGCCCGTGTTGCCCCCCTTGACAAACTGAGCGTTGTTTTCGTGGCCATACTCGGTGTCACCGTCCTCGGGGAGCAACTCTCCCTCAAGGGCTGGCTGGGAGTCCTGTTCATCGGGCTGGGAGCCATTCTGGTCTCCCTGGGGTAGACCTTTCTCCCCTTTATCAGTCGCCACAAAAAAAAACGGACCCACCCAGAGGGCAGGTCCGTTTTCTTCAGAAAAGACTCTTCTGTCAGAAGAGGGAGGCAGGCCTTCCCTCTTCCTCCAGCTTACTCGCCTTCTTTACCGGTTTCTTCTTCAACCGCAGCCGGCTCTTCCGTCGTTACGGGAGCCAGACGGCTGGCAAAGTTGCAGGCCATCAGGTAGCAGACGACCGCCGTACCGAGAGAAGCAAAAGCCGTGTTGCGCTCACCCGGATTGATCAGCATGGCCACGAATACCAGAATGATGGCACCCAGGCACAGGAGGCTGAGATACGGGAAAAGCGGCAGGGTGAAGTGCTTGCTCGTCCCAGAGCGTTTGCTCCGGCGGCGCAGCACGATGTACGTCGTGGAAATCAGCGCATAAGTCAGCAGGATCAGACCACCACTACAGTTCAACAGGAAGCCGAAAATCTCGCTCGGTGCAAAGATCGAGGAGAAGGCGACCAGAAGACCAGCCACGGAGCTGATGGTAATGGCCATGCGGGGCGCCTTGTCCGGCGACGTACGCACCAGAAACGCCGGAGCATCCCCCTGGATGGCCAGCTCTGTCAGAATGCGGGACGTGATGTACATGCTGGAGTTCAGGCAGGACAGCACGGCGCTGAGAATGGCGATCTGCATGATCAGCGCAGCACCCGGCACACCCATGGTCTGAAGCACGGCCACGAACGGGGACTTGCCCGGATACAGGCTCCACCACGGCACGATCATCGTGATCAGGCAGATGGAGGAAACGTAGAACATCATGATGCGCAGGCCGAGTGTCCGCGTCACACGGGAGACATTCTGCCCCGGATCAGACGTCTCGGACGCCGCCACGGTGGAGATCTCGGAGCCCATCATGGTGAACAGCACGGTCGGCACCAGCGCCAGCAGCGGCACGATCCCGTTGGGGAAGAGCCCACGACGACCAAACAGGTTGTGATGGACCGGCACACCCGGACCAAAAACATGCAAGACATACAGCAGCGCCAGCAGGATGAAGGCCACGATGGTGAAAACCTTGATGCTGGAAAGCCAGAACTCGCACTCACCAAAAATCTTCGGGGCAAAGAAATTCACAAACTTCATGCTGAGGATGAGGATGATCGACAGCAGCCAGACAGGCAGGTCGATCCAGTCCCGCAGCATCATGGCACCAGCGATGGCTTCCGAGCCGATCACGACCACCCAGAAGAACCAGTAGAGCCAGCCGGAGGCAAAGCCGATCCGGTCACCATGCGCAAGGCGGATATACTCCACGAAGGAGCCACGCCCCGGGTCGCTGACAACGATCTCGCCAAGCATCCGCATGATCCCCATGATCAGGAATCCGACGGCCACGAAAACAAGCGCAATGCCTGGTCCCGCTTTGGCAATGGCGGCACTGCTACCAACAAAAAGCCCGGCGCCGATCACGCCGCCGAGGGCAATCATCGCAATATGACGACTCGAGAGCCCCTTATCTTCGGCCTGAGCCTGGTCAGTGGTGGGTTCCTTCATGAAAAGGTCCTTATGAATAGTTGGCTGTGCAAATCGCCCATCCAGTAGATGACGGGTTCTCCGCTAAGTCATTCCCATTTTGTAACATCTACTGTCAAAATGGAAGCCGGAACAGATTAAAACTCCGTTCCTTCTCAGAAGTGACGGTAAAAATAAAGCTCCAGCACACCTGATGTCCCATGTATGGGCGGCATAGGCATGCCTCCCGGAACACCGGCCTTTGCCAGTGCCTTTCCCGCTGGCCCCGCAAAAGCAACACCACCAGCGATCGCTCCTGATGTGTTGCCATCAAACGTGTATTCTGCGGAGAAATCAAGCTCATCCGACATGTGGCTCCCCACATTGCGGGACAAACCCGACCCTGTTGGGTAGAGAAAAGACAGGTCGTAGAAATGCAGGCCGAGCTTCAGCTCGTCCGCCTTGCGCAACAGATGGACGGGTGGGACACCTGTCAGATCCACCTGATGGATCTCCATATTGGACAGGGGAGACAGATACATGCCCGTGATTTCCCCCGGCCAGTAGCCACCATAGGTATACCGGCGCCCATCGTACAGAAAGTACGTATCATAATTGTGCTTCGTCCGGCTATGTGGGTTTTTCCCCCCGCTGAAACGGGTATAACGGTAAAAGACGTGCGGCTTCCATGGCAGGCTGGTGAACGTATAGCCTGGCTCGATATATGTCGAATAGGCACTGACCCCCTTGTAACCATTGCCCGCATGGCTGTTCTGCTCGGAAACGAATGTGCCATAGAGCGTGAAGTGCTTTGAGATACCCAGCGCCCGGATGGGCACGAACGTACCACCCCAGCTCAGCTGACTGACATTCATCCCCTGCCTGTCCCCACGATTGGCGTAGTCGTAGGCTGAACCGATATTCGCCTTCCGCACATGAAAATAGGTCAGGGTCAGATAAGCCGCCCTGTCCTCGTAGACGGACCCGCCATCCCCTCCTGGCCTGCTGCGAAACCATGTGATGTCAAACCCCTCAAACTTGGTCTCCGGCCTGTCATTATTGCGGGTCTGCTTGTTGTTGGTGTTGTTCTCCAGCATGAAGACATCCGCCCGCAGCGCCTTCCCCTGATATTTGATGACACCAGGGCCGGAAAAGGCAAACCGGGGCGCATACCACCAGGCGCCACGATCCCCGGAGCTGTAAGCACCCTTCCCCATCAGAAAGCCATCATCAATCTGGAACTTCTGCCGTCCTCCCTCAATGATCAGCTTCCGCTCCTTGTTGAAGGGCAGGTCTATGCCCAGATTGGCCTCCTCCAGCGTGACTGCACGAGGGGTCCGTGTCGTCTGGGAAATGCTCTCGGCATCGCCATCCCCCAATGTCGTGGAGCCAATGGCCGATGCCTGCCCGAATACGCTGAACCCCCAGGGCGTTTTCCACTGCCCTGCAAGAATGGGTTTGCCGTACAGCTCGGCATACGTCGTATCCTTGATGAGGGCATAGCCGCCCGTCCGCTTTTCACGGTACGACCCTGTCCCGAAGTTGGTATTGGGCAGAAAGAACGCATCACCCCCAATATCCAGAGAGGCCTTGAGAGAAATGTTTCTGGTCGCAACAAGTGTCTGGTCAGCATAAGCGTCAGAAATCACATAAACGTTGCCCAAAGCGGCCAACGAAACGAAGAGTTTCCGCAGTTTTGATGACATATGAGGAACCTTTTGGAAATTTTCCTCACAATTTTATTACAGAAGAACCGTTCCTTGTCTATCGACCGTCTGACTTGTTTATCAGTACGGTCTATGAAATGGAGACAATATAAAATTTATTCTTTTTCTTCATCATGACGATACTGCCTCACGAAAACACGCTCTAAATGGCAGTTTATTAACCCTTCCACGCCCTGTTCCGTATCAAACCGGACAGAAGAACAGAAACGGAATGATGGGCGCTAATATTAAAAATGTTTATAAAAATAAATTTCCATTACACCGGAAGCTCCATGGATCTTCGGCATGGTCTGTCCATCCGGCACGCCAGCCTTGGCCAGTGCCCGCCCTGCTGGACCAGAAAAGGCAGCACCCGCTGCAATCGCACCGGATGTATTCGCATCAAAAGCATATTCTGCTGAAACGTTGACTTCATCCGACATATGTCGCTTCGTACCCGCAGGCAGGCCTGCGCCCGTGGGATACAGATAGGCAAGATCGTAAAAATGCAGGCCAAGCTTCAGCTCATCATCCTTCTTCAGCAGATGGACGGGCGGCACACCGGTAATGTCAAACTGATGGACCTCCATGTTGGAGAGTGGGGACATGTTGTTCCCCACAATCTCCCCCGGCCAGTAACCGCCGTACGTGTAACGGGCACCATCATAAAGAAAAAACGTATCGTAATTGTGCTTCGTCCGGCTGTGGGGATCCCGCCCCCCGCTGAAGCGGGTGTAACGGTAGAAAACATGAGGCCGCCACGGAACCCGGGAAAACGTATAGCCCGGTTCCACATAAACGGCATAGGCACTGACCCCCTTGTACCCATTGCCTGCGTGGCTGTTCTGCTCGGAAACAAAATTGCCATAGAAGGTGATGTTCTTCGTGAAGGGGCGGCTCTTCATCGCAAAGGGCGTTCCCCCCCAGCTCAGGGCCGTCACGCTCATGCCCTGCCGGTCCGCCCTGTTGGAGTAATCGTAGGCCGCTCCCTTGTCGGCATGGCGGACATAAAAATAGGTCAGCGTGACATAGGCCGCCCGGTCTCCGTAGGACGAGCCGCCATCTCCATCCGGACGGCTGCGAAAGAGCGTCACGTCAAAACCGACAAACTTCGTTTCCGGCTTGTCATTGCCGTAGGTCTGCCGGTTGTTGCTGTTGTTCTCCAGCATGAACACATCGGACCGGATGGATGTCCCCTCATACTTGATGACCCCCGGCCCGGAGAAAGCAAACCGGGGCGCATACCACCAGGCCCCACGCTCACCAGAGCTGTAGGCTCCCTTCCCCATGAGAAAACCGTCATCAATCTGGAATTTCTGCCGTCCCCCCTCGATGATCAGACGTCTTTTCCCATTCAGCGGAATCTTCACGCCCAGATTGGCATCCTCAAGATTCACCTGCCGGGGCGTGCCGGAGGTCTGGCTCACGCTCTCTGCATCGCCGTCACCCAACGTCGTGGACCCGATGGCCGAAACCAACCCGAACACCGAAAAACCCCACGGGGTCTGCCATGTGCCTGAAAGCATGGGCTGGCCATACAGCTCACCAAGACCAACATTTTTCGTGCGTGTGTAATAACCCGCCTTGTGCGGTGCATAAGAGCCCGTGCCAAAATTGGCATTGGGGAAATAAAAGGCATCACCCCCAATATCGAGAGCGGCATTCAGGGTGATATCCTTGCGGGACAACAGGGTCACGTCCGCAGATGCTTCAGAAGCGGTAAAAACACCAGCCGACATTGCAGCTGTACAAAGCAGTTTCCGCACCCTTGCCGCCATGACCATCCTTATTCTCAGGCTGTTCTGGCGGCTTATTACCTCATGTCTGCCGTATAATCCAGAGAATGCAGCCCAGAGAATGTTACGATCTCGGAAAAATATTTCGAAAGAGCCTGCGCCTCATGTTCTCCACAGGCAGCCCGCCTTCCCTCAGCCCGGTACGCCGTCACCGCCGGTGATGCCCCAGACCTGCCCAGTCACGTAGCTGCTCTCCTGAGAGGCCAGGGTGACATAGACCGGCGCAATCTCCACCGGCTGTCCGGGACGGTACTAGGGTGTCTCCTGTTCACACAAGAACGTCATGACTTCCTCCGTGACCACAGCTTCCGAAGAAAGAAGGCAATGCCCTCAATCAGAAGAACAAGAAGGACGATGCCAACCACTTCGAAAATCCCTGCCATTATCAGGAACTTCTTGACGACCTTCTCAGTAGGACGACAAGCAACCTGTACGTCCGAAAGATTCAACTTGGACGTACAGACCATGACTGTCTCGCTACCCTTGGGCATGGTCATGGTAATGGTGGCAGGAATGGAGAGGGGAGCAGCTTCGGCAACTACAGGAGCGGCGAGAAGCAAACCAATGACAAAAGCCGCCACACCGGAGAAAAACGCCCACCTGCCCACGGATGACACGCCCTCGCCTTCATGGCTGGCAGCAGCCTCACCTGGCCGGGTCGTATCCATCTCATCTCGGAACATGGGGCATCTCCTGTTCAACAGCTCTTCCTGATGAAGACGACCTTCTGCGAATATCGGCCATCACGTCAAGCTGTTTCAGTTCAACAGCTCTTCCTGATGAAGACCACCTTCTGCCCCGCCCCGCACGTCAACTGCCCTCCCGGAGCGCATCAAACGGTTTCACGTCACGATCCGTTTACATGACCATGCACGGCCCGTTCCGGTTCAGGAATGGTCTGGAAGGGTCATCCCGGTCCGTCACGGGCGCAGCTGCCCTGTTCCGTGCACCTCATAACGCCATGTCATGAGCTGGGCCGGGCCAACCGGGCCACGGGGCGGCAGGCGGCCTGACATGATGCCGATTTCCCCACCCAGTCCGAATTCACCACCATCACTGAACTGCGTCGAGGTGTTCCACATCACGATGGCACTGGGGACACGTTGCATGAAATACTGCGCCACGGCCTCATCTTCCGTCAGGATCGCCTCCGTATGACGGGACGAGAAGCGGACAATATGCGCCAGTGCCGCATCCACCCCTGCCACAACGGAAATGTTCAGAACCTTGTCCAGCCATTCCGTGGCAAAATCTTCCTCCGTGGCAGCGGGCAGTTCCGGCAGGATGCTGCGGGCGGCCTCGTCAGCCCGGAAGGTGCAGCCCTCCGCTGCCAGATCGGCCACAAGCTGCGGCAGGAGACCCGGAGCAATGGCAGCGTCGATCAGGAGCGTTTCCGTGGCCCCACAGATGCCGGGACGGCGCAGCCTGGCATTGCGCACGACCCTCCGGGCCAGCTCATGATCCGCCGCCGCATGGACGTAGCTGTGGCACAGCCCCGCCGCATGGGCCAGAACCGGCATCCGTGCCTCGGCCTGCACACGCTCCACCAGCGTACGCCCGCCACGGACCACAGTCACGTCGATCAGCCCTGCCGCACGGAGCATGTCTCCCACATGCTCCGGTCCGGCATCCGGCACCATGAGCACGGCATCCTCCGGCAGGCCAGCACGGGCCAGCCCCTGCTGGATCACATGATGCAGGGCCTGTGTGCTGTGAAAACTCTCCGGCCCGCCCCGCAGCAGCAAGGCATTGCCGGACCGGATGGCCAGAGTGGCCGCATCCACCCCGACGGTGGGCCGCCCCTCATGGATCATCCCCAGCACGCCAAGTGGCGTGGCCACACGGCGCAGCTTCAGGCCATTCGGCTGCTGCCATGCGGCCAGAACCTGTCCGACCGGGTCTTCCATGCCCGCAAGGGCGTCCACGCTGCGGGCCACGCCCTCAAGCCGTTCCGCCGTCAGGGTCAGCCTCTCCTGAAAGAACGGGCTGAGACTGGCCTGCTCAAGGTCCCGGCGATTGGCAGCCAGCAAGGTTTCCGTTCCGTCCCGCAAGCCTGCGGCCACATGGCGCAGTGCCGCCGTCCGCTGCCCTGCCGGACATACGGCCAGAATCCCGACTGCCTCACGGGCACGCCGTGCCAGCACATGCATGGGCGGGACGTGAGTGTCCGTCTGCGTTCCTGTCGGCATGGGTCTTTCTCCTCCATCTCCATCGGCCCGGCCTCCCGCTGCCGGATGATCCGCACCATCCATCACCAGCCCCATCGTGCCGATCTGGACCGGCATGGCAAGGTCACTCCGGCAGAAACCCGTCATGCCCATATACCGCCCCTGCTTGACAGGCCGACAACGGCCCCGCATCTCTTGAGGCATGTCCTCCACCGCCACACAGCCACCAACCGTCCACTCCCTCCGCCTGCTGGGGATTCTCAGCGTCCTGATGGGGTTTGCGGCCATCTCCACCGATTTCTACCTGCCAGCCATGCCCACCATGGCGCAGGCCCTGCAGGCGCCGGGGGGTGAAATGGCCTGGACGATCTCCGGCTATCTGGTGGGGTTCAGTTTCAGCCAGCTCATCTGGGGGCCGGTCAGTGACCATTATGGCCGACGGCTGCCCATTGCCATCGGGCTGGTCCTGTTCACTCTCGGGTCGGCAGGCTGTGCCGCTGCCGGTTCCATCACGACGCTCATCGCCTTCCGCCTCCTTCAGGCCATCGGGGCCTGCGCCAATGTCGTGATCGCCCGGGCCATGGTGCGGGACCTCTATCACGGCCACCGTGCCGCCCAGATGCTCTCCACACTGATGACCGTCACGGCCATCACGCCTCTGCTGGCCCCGCTGGTTGGCGGACAGATTCTGGCCTTCTGGGGCTGGCGGGCCATCTTCGTCAGTCTGGTCTGTGTGGGCCTCATCATGCTCGGCAGCCTGTTCTTCCTGCCGGAGACTTTGCCGAAGCGGGATGAACGCCCCCACTCCGTTCTCCATGCCTTCTCACACTATGCCCACCTCATCCGCCGCCCCCGCCTGCTGGGCTATGCCTGTGCCGGCGGCTGCTACTATGCGGGGACTTTCGCCTACATTTCCGGCTCCCCCTTTGCCTATATCAGCTACCACCACGCCTCCTCCCTGCTCTATGCGCTGCTCTTCGGAATGGGCATCGTGGGCATCATGACGGCCAACATGATCAATGCCCGGCTGGTCCACGCCTGGGGCAGCGACAGGCTGCTTGTCATGGGGGTCATCATCAGCGTTCTGGTCTCGCTCTGGCTGGTCGCTGATGTCTGGACTGATTATGGCGGGCTGTGGGGGCTGTTCCTGCCGCTCTTCCTCTATGTCGCCATGGCCGGATTCATCGTGGCCAATTCCCTCTCCGGTGCCCTGCATGATGACCCCGCCCATGCGGGCACCGTCTCCGCCATGACGGGAGCCGTCCATTATGGCAGCGGCATCATCGGGTCCGGGCTGGTGGGGCTGCTGGCGGATGCCACACCCCGCCCCATGGCCACGATCATCTGCGTGGCCTCGCTGTTCAGCCTCGTCTTCCTGCTGCTCATCCGTGATGGCAGGAAGGGCTGAAGGCCGGCCCGCTTCTTACGGGTTCAGCTCGCCCCGCTCCAGCCAGCCTGCGATCTGCTGCATCCCCGTCTGGATGTCGGAGAGCGGGAACTCATAGGCCCATGTCTCGCCCGTTTTCGTCTTCGCCGTCAGCTGTGCCGTCTTCCCCGATGACAGAGCCTGCACGGCACTGGCCGGAAGCTCCTGCTGGGCCATGCAGCCTGTCTCGTCACAGGATTGCAGGGGCAAAGGCACGGCCTGCCCGTTATCCACGCTCAGCTGAAGAGTGGCCTTCATGTCGAACGGCAAGCGTGTCGGCAGGTTCAGGCTGATCTGCCAGGGCTGTTGGGCCAGCGGCTTCCTGATGAGGTCTGGCGTGGCATGAGCCAGCAGGAAAAATCCGCTATCCATCGTCGTCCCCGTCATGCGTTCCAGCTGGATGGTGCAGAACTGCGTCCCCTGTCGGCTGCCCTTGGCCGGATAGGCACAACCATAGCGCCATGGCCCGGCAAAGGCGGACCGGGCCGTTACTCCCGGATGTTCAGCCGCCATGATTTCCGGCAGACCTCCCCCTTTTTCCGTCACGGCTTCCACAGCTGCGGCCCGACCATCCTTCGGCCCAGCCGCAGAAGCTGGCACGGCAGACAGCAGACCAAGTGTCATCACCATGACGGCATGAGGGCGTCTGAACATCTTTCTTTCTCCTTCTACGGTCATGCCGCCACCGTAACACCAACCGGCACACACATCATCAGGAAAACATGGACCATGCCGTCACCGCACGCTCCCGCCATCCGCAATGCGCTGCAACACATAAGGCAGGATACCCCCCTGGGCGACATAGGCCAGCTCAGCCTCCGTCTCCAGCTGGAGGGTGGCCTGCACGACCTGCTCCATGCCATCCGGTGCCGTAAAACACACACGGACAGGCTGCCGGGGCTCAAGCCGGGCCGGAAGGTCGATGCTCACTTCTTCCTGCCCCGTCAGGCCGAGCGTCTGACGGGTCACCCCCTTGGGAAAGGTAAGGGGCAGAACCCCCATCCCTGCCAGATTGGCCCGGTGAATCCGTTCGAAATCCTCGGCAATGACAGCCTTTACCCCCAGGAGACGGGGGCCTTTCGCTGCCCAGTCCCGTGATGACCCCATGCCGTAATTCCGCCCCGCTACCACCACCAGCGGTACCTGCTCCTGCTGATACCGGGCAGCAGCATCGAAAATGGCTCCTTCCTCCCCATCTGGCCAGTGCCGGGTCACGCCACCCTCACTACCGGGGATCATCTCATTACGGATACGGATATTGGCAAATGTCCCCCGTGCCATGACACGATCATTCCCACGGCGGCTGCCATAAGAGTTGAACTGCGCCGGTGAGACGCCATGCTCCTCAAGATACCGGGCAGCAGGCGAACCGATGGCAATCGTTCCGGCCGGAGAAATATGATCCGTCGTGATGTTGTCCCCGAACAGGGCCAGAATCCTGGCCTTGCGGATTGGCCCCGTCACGCCGGCAGCCTCCTCCAGCCACGGCGGTGACTGGATGTAGGTTGAAGACCCATCCCACGCAAACGTTGCACCGGCCTTGCCGTCTCCCAGTGCCTGCCACTGGGCAGGCCCCTGCTCCACAGTCGCATAGCCACGGGCAAAGGCCTCCGCCACGACGGACTGCGCCATGAGATTCGCCACCTCATCCCCGCCGGGCCAGATATCGGCCAGCATGACAGGCTGACCGGCCTCATCATGGCCAAGAGGTTCCACCGCAAGATTCCGTGTCACGGTCCCGGCCAAGGCATAGGCCATCACGAGCGGTGGGCTGGTGATGTAATTCAGCTTCGTATGAGGGGAAACACGCCCCTCGAAATTACGGTTCCCGGACAGCACTGCGGCAACTGTCAGATCATGCTCCGTGATCGTCCGGGCAATGTCAGCCTGCAAGGGGCCGCTATTGCCGATGCAGGTCGTGCAGCCATAACCAACGATCTCAAACCCTAACGCACTGAAATCCTCCAGCAGACCGGCCCGTTCCAGATACCGGGTTACGGCCTGGCTGCCCGGGGCCAGAGAGGTCTTGATGCGCCGTGCCACCTTCATGCCCCGCTGACGGGCCTTCCGGGCCAGAAGCCCTGCTGTCAGCATGGCCGCAGGGTTGGATGTATTGGTGCAGGATGTAATGGCTGCCAGCACGACATCCCCGGCACCAAGGCTTTCCCCCGCAAGGGCGGCATCCTTCGTGCAGATGGGGAAACGGACATCCCCCTGTCCTTCAGCCGCCAAGGCGGCCCGGCTGGTCTCTGCCACGGCAGGAAGGTCATGACGCTGGGAGGGTGTTTTCGGCCCGGCAACAGAAGGCTTCACAGTCCCCAGGTCCAGACTCAGCACAGTGGTGAAAAGCGGTGTTTCATTACTCTCCCGGAACAGTCCCTGCTGCCGCAGGTACGCTTCCACGAGCCGGACATGATCCGGCGAACGGCCTGTCAGGGTCAGATAGTCCATGGCCAGTGCATCGGGTGGAAAATAGCCGCAGGTCGCTCCATATTCAGGTGCCATGTTGGCAATGGTGGCCCGATCCGCCACCGGCAGGTGATCCAGCGCCGGACCGAAAAACTCCACAAACTTGCCGACAACCCCTTCCGCCCGGAGTTGTTCTGTCAGGGTCAGCACGATGTCCGTCGCTGTCACGCCGGGAGCGGACCGTCCCTCCAGATACACCCCCACCACATCGGGCAGACGCATGGCAATGGCCTCTCCCAAAGCGGCGGCTTCGGCCTCGATGCCACCAACACCCCAGCCCAGAACACCAAGGCCGTTGATCATGGTCGTATGGCTGTCTGTTCCGAAGACCGTATCCGGGAAAAGGGTCGTCACGCCCTCTTCCTCCTTCCACATGACCAGCGGAGCCAGATATTCCAGATTCACCTGATGGCAGATGCCGGCCTCTGGCGGAATGACCCGGAAATTGTCGAATGCCTGCTGCCCCCAGCGCAGAAAGCTGTACCTCTCCCGGTTGCGGCTGAACTCGTGGGCCACATTCTGCTCCAGAGCATCTTTCTGCCCCGCCACATCCACTGTCACGGAATGATCGATCACAAGATCTACAGGGATGAACGGATTGACCTCCTCCGGATCACCACCCAGCCGTTTCATGCCGTCACGCATGGCGGCAAGATCGACCACAGCGGGAACACCTGTAAAATCCTGCATCAGGATACGGGCCGGACGGAACGGAATCTCACCTTCGGCATGGCAGGTCTCAGCCCAACCCGTCACCAGCGCCGCCGCATCATGCTGCCCCTGCCGCAACACGTTCTCCAGAACGATCTTCAACACATAAGGCAGGCGTCGCGCCTTCTCCCCCGCTCCGGCCAGAGCCTGGGGGAGCGATACATATCGATAACTCTGCCCCTCATGCTCCAGCCTCTGCCATGGAATGCCCCCCTGCCCGGCTGTCCTGTCTGTTCCAGTCATCATGCCCTCCCGCTTGCCAGTCTCGTGCCCTGTTTCTTCAGCCGGCTGCTCCTCAGGACGCCGGCACATCCCGCCTGTCCGGCCCGACATAAAGGGCACGGGGACGGCTGATGCCTGCGCGGCTCTCCAGCATTTCCTTCCACTGGGCAACCCATCCCGCTGTACGGGCCACAGCAAAAAACACCGTGAACATGGAGGACGGAATCCCCATCGCCCGGAGGATGATTCCGGAATAGAAATCCACATTGGGATAAAGCCGCCGGGAGATGAAATACTCATCATTCAGGGCTGTCTCTTCCAGCTTCATGGCCAGCTCGAGACGGGGATCATGATCCATCCCGAGCTCTGCCAGCACTTCATGGCAGATGTTCCGCATCAGCCCGGCCCGTGGGTCCAGATTCCTGTAAACACGGTGGCCAAAGCCCATCAGCCGCGTACCATCCTCCTGATTCCTGACACGGTTCATAAAATCCGGAATGCCGTCCACCGTACCGATCTCATCCAGCATATCCAGCACGGCCTCGTTCGCACCGCCATGTGCTGGCCCCCAGAGCGCCGCCACACCAGCAGCGACACACGCAAAAGGATTGACCCCCGTGGCCCCCACCGTCCGCACGGTGGATGTAGAAACATTCTGCCCATGGTCGGCATGAAGGATCAGAATCCTCTCGAAGGCCCGTGCCAGAACCGGATTCACCTCCCAGGCTGCTTCCGGCATGGAGAAGAGCATGTGCAGACAGTTCTCCGCATAGCTCAGTCCCGGACGGGGGTAGATCAGCGGCAACCCCCGGCTGTAGCGGTAGACCCAGGCTGCCAGAGTCGGCATCTTGGCCACAAGCCGCAGGGTAGACATCTCCCGCTCCTCTGATGTGATACGGTGCCGCTGGTCCGCTCCCTGATTGCCATAGAAGCTGGAGAGGCCAGCCAACGTCCCGCAGAGCATGGCCATGGGGTGGGAATCCCGCCGGAACCCGTTGAAGAAGTTGCGTATCTGCTCATGCAGATGTGCCTCAGCCATCAACCCATGTTCGAAACGGGCCTTCTGCCGTGCATCAGGCAGCTCTCCGTGCGACAGCAGCCAGGCGACTTCCGGGAAACTCGCTTTCTGGCAAAGCTGCTCAATCGGGTAGCCACGATGCAGCAATATCCCGGCCTCACCATCAATATAGGTGATGGCACTCATGCAGGATGCCGTATTGGCAAAACCGGGGTCATAGGAAAACACACCCGCCCGCCGGTAGAGGGTCCGCATGTCCACCACATCCGGCCCCAGCTGCCCCTTCATGCTGCCCAGCGGCACCTCCTGCGCGGTTCCCTCCACCCTGCGAAGCACCCACTGCCCGGCATCCTGCTGTGCTGCCATTACTTCACGGATCCCCATGATGTGACCTCCCTGCGAAACGACACCGGAACAGTCCATTTAATTTCGGTATCGTTATATTTGAGTAACGCACATAGTTCCTGCCCCCGCAAGCATCATGCTCTACAAAAAAATCTTTATCTTCCAGCTCTTGTCACATTCCCATGAAGCATGATGAGCTGGTGCTCTCTGGCGGATCATGCCACCGGCCAGACAGAAAGGTTCACCCACCACGGGCATGAAGAGGGCACACAGCCCCATTTTCAGGGAGAATTCCCCCATGTCAGCCCACACATCCTCCACAGCAGGACAACCCATACCCGTAACACTGATTCCCGGTGATGGAATCGGCCCGGAAATCACACGGGCCACAAAAGAGGTTCTGGCGGCCCTTGGCGCCCCCTTCCTCTGGGACGAGCAGAAAGCCGGAGTCCATGCTCTGGAAGACGAAGGAACCCCTTTGCCGGACGCCACCCTCCGCAGCCTGGAACGCACCCGCCTTGCCCTCAAGGCACCGCTGGCCACGCCCAGCGGCACGGGATTCCGCTCCGTCAATGTCACACTGCGCCAGAAATTCGACCTTTACGCCAACATACGCCCTGCCCGCACTCTTCTCCCACGGGATGACCTGCGCCGCTATGACGGGCTGGACATCGTGCTCATCCGGGAAAATATCGAGGGTTATTACGCCGCCCGTGACTATTATCTTCCCCAGGGCGATGACCCGCAGGGCATGGCTCTTTCAGCTGGTTATACAACACGGGCCGAATGCGAACGCATCGTGACCCATGCCTTTGACTATGCACTGGCCCATGGTCGCAGAAAGGTAACGCTGGTCCACAAGGCCAACATCCTCAAGCTGATGAGCGGCCTTTTCCTGGAAACAGGACGCAAGGTTGCCGCCCGTTATGAAGGGCGCATCGCCTGTGATGAACGGATCGTGGATGCCTGCGCCATGCAGCTCTGCCTCGACCCCTCCCAGTTTGATGTGATTGTCACCACCAATCTGTTCGGTGACATCCTTTCCGACCAGATATCCGGTCTGACAGGTGGGCTGGGACTGGCTCCGGGGGCCAATATTGGAAAAGACATGGCCATCTTCGAGGCCGTGCATGGCTCCGCTCCCGACATTGCCGGACAGAACAGGGCGAACCCCACGGCTCTCCTGCTCGCAGGCGCCCTCATGCTGGACCACACAAACCATGCAGCCCTGGCCACCCGCCTGAGAACCGCCATCATCCAGACACTCCAGAACGGCACACGCACGGGCGACCTCGGTGGCACGGCCACAACAGACCAGTTCACCAGAGCCGTCATAAACGCCCTGGAGAAACCCTGAACCGGAACATGAAAAAACCCGGCCTTTTCTGGCCGGGTTCTGACCTCATCCAGGCCTGAAAGCAGGGCTCAGACCAGATGCTTGAGCAGGATGCTGCGATGGATGACCGAAAAGCCCCAGAACATCAGGCTGATAGCCACATAATAGCCCAGCGCCGCCTGTGCCGTGATCGGGTTGATGCAGAACAGTGTCACGCCCAGAACAATATTGACGATGGCATCCAGCGCCATGAAGCTGCGGCCATAAGGCGAAGCCCCCATTCCGGCCAGCTCCATCACGCCACGCACGATGAACCATGCAGCAACCCAGATCGTCAGCCCGATGGCCGACCCTACGGGATTGAAGAAGATCAGGATGGCCAGGATGATGAAGAAAATACCCAGGAGACCATCCAGCATCCGGCGTTCCATACCTGTCCGGCGGAACACATCCACCAGCGTGAAAACCCCGACGAACAGAAGCCCGACCGCAATGAGGGCCGTAAGAGAGATGATGCTCAGCACGGGTGTCATGGCCACAAGCACACCCGTGAGGACGATCAGGGCCCCCATGACGATTCCACAATTACCTTCCTGCTTTACCAGATTTTTCTGCTGATTATCAGTCATGAGCCTTATCCCTCCATAATCTTCCCTGAAAAGGATGACGTATATTCACATTTCTGACAAGTATCAGAAGCCATGCGTAATAATGATGCCTGCCATCTTTTCCAGCCTGACATATCCTGCCATCTTGGCCTGCCATGCGCACATGCATGACAGTACGGCATGGAGCAGAAAGGAGGACCCTCATGATGACGGGGGCAAAGCTGGTGCTGATGCGCCACGGGCAGAGCCTGGGCAATGAGGCCAACCTGTTCACGGGCTGGAATGATCTGGACCTCTCCGCCAACGGCCATGAGGAAGCCCGCAGGGCAGGCCGCCTGATGCGGCACCACGGCTTCCTCTTCGATGCAGCCCACAGCTCCATGCTGAAAAGAACCATCCACACACTGCATCACTGTCTGGACGAGCTGGACCAGTCATGGCTGCCGGAATACAGGAGCTGGCGGCTGAATGAACGCCATTATGGTGCCCTGCAGGGGCTGAACAAGGACGACACCATCGCACGCTACGGTCGGGAACAGGTGCAGCAATGGCGCCGGAGTTTTGACGTCACACCGCCAGCTGTAAAGCCGGACAGCCCGCACCATCCGGGGAACGACCCCCGCTATGCCTCCATCCCTAGATGCGATCTTCCCTGCGCCGAAAGTCTGGCCATGACCATGAAGCGGGTGCTGCCCTACTGGCAGGATACGCTGCTGCCAGCCCTGCGGCAGGGCCAGTCCCTGCTTGTCATCACGCATGGGACTGTCATGCGGGCCCTCATCGGCCATCTGGACGGCCTGTCCCCCGAGGAAACGCAGACGCTGGAAATCCCGACAGGCACGCCACTTGTCTATGAAATGGATGATACCGGCAACCCTGAACAGCCCCACTATCTGGAACCTTCAGACATCATCCTCGACGACATCCCGCATCCGTTGTGACAGGGTACGCCCTTCTCCATCTTTCCATTCTATCCAACCGTTGGCAGAACGTCCCAACAAAAAGCTGGCAGCTGGCGAAGGATTCTTGAAAAGCGTGTCCCGTGTCAGCACCAGCCTTTCTCCCTCCAACCGCAAAAGACCGTTGTCAAGAGCTTCCTGACGCCCCTCCGCCGCACGGGGAGCATATTCCTCATATCTCGGAGAAGACCTGCGTCCATAAGACCCTGCCAAAATCACCATGCCTTCTTCGGTATAGTGGCCCCGCCCTTCAACACCAGTCCCTCGACAGAAAAACAGTTCCGGTACATCATCCTGCACTTGGGCAACCTGCCCTTCACCTAAAGGAAACTGCTCCAGGACCGGTTTAAAAACAGGATACCCCAGAGTCGTCAACAGAATGCTGATGGTCTCAAAGAGTTCATCACAGACAGCCCTCATGGAGGGAGACATGTGCGGGAAATCCCCGCCTTTCTGTCTGTTGTCCAGCACATACCGGCCGACCGCCTCTGCCTGCCTGAGAGACCACACCTCCAGAAAACGGGCATGCACCTCGGTCAAGACATCCGTCGACGTGACAGCCACCACAGCCCTGTTCCAGAAATCCTTTTCCCCGTTATGCTGCTTCAGCCGCTCCCCCAACTTTCCGGTCTGACCAACATATACTTTCGGCCGTTCCGTCTTATCTTCCTCCCCGAAAAGAAAATAAAGACCCACCCGCCCTGCTTCCGGTCTTTGTAAAAAAAGACGCAGCTGTGACCGGGGAATTTCAACCAGACTGACAGTACGGGTCACAACCGAGGCGACACGCAGACTCTGGGGATCCCCAGACGGCAAAAAAATCTCGATGGTCTGAGGATGTGGCATGAGCATTCCGTCCTGTCCTTCCAAAAAACATCAGAAAACGGACTGCCGTTTTCCATACCCGCTATTCACACGCTCATCCCCAGATCATCCACCATTCCATCCGCGGAAACTGTGGGTAAACTCTACAAAGGACTTCAGCTGTGCCCCGCACCCTGCGTGGCGGTGATGAGGCTGAACAGGGCCGTCCCGCAGCACATATAGAGGATATTGCGCTTCGGCCCCCCAAAAGTGAGGTTCGAACAGCCGACAGGCAGGCGGATACGGCCAATCATCTGGCCATGTGGATTATAGATGAACACACCGCAAAGCCCCAGCGGCCCCCAGGCACCGCACCAGAGGTTGCCCTCCACATCGGTGCGCAGGCCATCAGGGCGCATGGCCCGGCCAGCCAGCGTAAAATCCGTGAAGAGACGCCCGTTGGTCGGCCGCCCCTGTTTCAGGTCGAACACATGAATGGCATGGTCCGGCAAAGGCGGCTGCGCACCAGGGCCCACACCAGAGGACGCCACATAGAGCCGGCTACCATCAGGGGAAAAACAGAGACCATTGGGCCCTGCCACATCCTTCTGCCCCAGCACGGCCTCCACCTTCCCGGTTTTTGCATCCACCCGGAAGGTATGATCCTCCTGCCGACGCAACCCGCCATACTGGCTTGTCAGCTCCGCATCCAGATAAGGATTGAGATGACGCTGGGGATTGGCAGGGCCATCCACATCGGCGTGGCCTTCCACCACTCCGTCCCCGTAGGCCGGGTCTGTGAACCAGATGCTGCCATCGGGTGCTGCCACGACATCATTGGGAGAGTTGAGCGTCCTGCCCCTGTACCGGTCCGCCAGCACGGTGACACTGCCATCATGCTCCCAGCGTATGACCCGGCGCATCCCATGCTCACAGGTCACCAGCCGCCCTTCAGCATCAAACGTGTTGCCATTGGCATTAAAACTTTCCCGCCGGTACAGGCTCACATGGCCCTGCGGCCCATCCTCCGGGTCGTAGCGATACTGGCACCCCGTAATCGTATCGCTCAGCAGCAGAAAACGCCCGACCGTACACCAGGCCGGGCCTTCCAGCCAGCCAGCCCCCTGCCAGAGCTTCCGCAAGGGAGCATTGCCGTAATTCACAAGCCCGAAGGATGGATCAAGCGCCAGCACGTCAGGGTCGGGCAGATTGACCGGTGTCTCCTCCGCACCCCATGTCCGGGGCGGGGAGGAAATCACACTCGGGCCCGACACGATGGACCCAAGAGCATGTCCCGCCACGGGAGACGCCGCTACCCCTGCAAGACCCGCCAGCAGACCGCGGCGTGTCAGACGGCCGGCAGAACCACCAGCCCCTGCTTTTCCATCCCGCATCGGTTCATCCATATTCACATCCTCCCCCGGCCCGTTTCATGCGACATCCAGCACTCACACCAAGGTAGAACTCAGCACGACGCAATCAATACCCGAAGGCAAAAGCACGCTGCACGGCCTGGACATCCTGCACCCCACCGGCCAGGAGCAGCTGCAGCAACAGACGGGCCTTCTGCGGGTTGAGGTCATACGACGCCACGAAGTGATGGGCCTCATCATCCACTTCCACATCACGGTTGACAAACCCGTCACCGACACGGCTGGAACGTACGACTACAATCCCCGCCCGGACGGCCCTGTCCAACGCCTGCATGGCCTGGGCCGACACATTGCCATCCCCCATTCCAGCAATGACGATCCCCTTCACACCGGCACGGATGGCATCATCAATCTGGCGACCATCCATATCCGCATGCGCATACACCACATCCACAGCAGGCAGCGTTGCGCCATCCGGCAGGGACAGGAACAGACGGGGCCGCGGCGGCCCGTAAAAGCGTACGGCGGCAGGGTCCACAATACCCACAGGCCCTGTCTGTCGGGACACGAAGGTCTGCAGGACCGTGCTGTCCGCCTTGCTGACCCAATGGGCCGCATGGATGGTATCATTCAGCACGACCAGCACCCCCCGCCCCTTCGCCTGCGGATGGGCTGCCACCTTGACTGCCTCATAAATGTTGGCCGGACCATCCGCACTGATGGCCGAGCCCGGACGCATGGCCCCTGTCATCACCACAGGCTGGTCATGATGCAGGACGGTATCCAGAAAGAAGGCTGTCTCCTCCATCGTATCCGTCCCGTGGGTGATGACTACGGCATCGGCCTCATGCCGGGCAAAAGCCTGATTGATACGCTCCATCAACCGGAACCAGACCTTGTGATTCATGTCCTGCGAAGGAATGTTGGCGATCTGCTCCACCTGAAGCTGGGCCAGCCTGTCCACACCCGGCACAGCGGCCACAAGCTGCTGCCCCGTTGTCGAGCCTGCATCATAACCGATGGCAGAACGTGGGTCCGCCTTTCCCGCTATGGTCCCCCCCGTGGCCAGAACGAGCACACGGGGCAACCGCCCCATGCCCTGCCCTGCCTGCGCCGAAGCCGGGGTGGCGGCCACCAGCCCGGTACCAAGCGGAAGAACCCTGAGAGCGGAAAAAACCAGCTTCAGGCAGCGCCGGGCCCCCTTATGGGGTTTCAGACTGTTCAGCGTGTGTCGGATGGTCATGACGGACGGCCCTTTCTTACACGAAAGCCACGATGAGCGGACCAAGCAGGGTCAGCAGCACATTGGCCACGGCATAGGTAATGGCAAAGGGAACAGTAGGGCTGCCATGGCCAGCCTTGGCCAGAACCTCACCAAAAGCCGGATTGGAGCTGCGTGTCCCCGCAAGAGCCCCTGCAAAGAGGGCAACATTCCGATACCCCAGCAGAAAACGCCCGACAAGAGCCGTGATCACCAATGGCACGATGGTGACGATCATGCCCAGCAGCAGAATCGTTCCCCCCTGGCGGGTAATGATCGCCACGACCTGTCCACCTGTCTGAAGGCCTGTCACTGCGACGAAACCTGCCAGACCGAAACTGCCCCAGAGCAGGCAGACAGAAGACGGCATGGCGCCGTAGCCCGGATGTCGCCCATGCCACCAGCCAAAAAGCAGGCCGGACAGCAGGGCCCCACCACCACTGCCCAGCGTGATGGGCACCCCGCCCAGATGGACGACCACAAGCCCGAACAGCAGCCCCAGCGCCATGCCCAGCATGTTGTAGACAAGGTCCGTCGTAACCGGCACGGCAGTCCGCTGGACCGTCCCATTCTGGACAGCAGGCAGCGTATCCTCCGTCGCATCTTCTGTCAGGGATTCTGCCTTCAGCGCATCATCCCGCAAATTGCGACGCATGCAGAGTGGCAGAATGGTGGCGCAGAAAATGATGGTGCCGATGGACCCGAAGATATAGGTCACGGCATAGCCGACAGCAACATCCGCCTGCATCTGCTGCACCTGAGCCAGAGGGAGGCCAAGCTTCTCCAGAGCGGAACTGGCAGTGCCAATGATGGCAGACTGCGTCAGCCCCCCTGCCGCCAGACCGGCGGCTATGCCTTTGTCCAGATGGAACAGCCGCGCAACCCCGATAACGGTCCCGAACGCACTGATGGCCATAATGACCGCCAGTGCCACCTCCCGCAGGGACTGCCGCCCCAGAGAGCGGAAAAAGTTTGGGCCACTGCGATATCCCACAGCGTAGATGAACAGGATGAACAGTACTGTCCTGAGGCTGGACCCCACATGCACACCAAACTGGCTGATCAGCACGGCCATCAACAATGACCCTGCCACGCCCCCAAGCTGAAACACGCCTATCCTTATGCGCCCGATCAGAAAGCCAAAACCGACGGACAGGAAAAAAGCCAGCTCTGGATTCTCTCCAAAAAGATGAGACAACCCGTGAAACAGACGCTGGAACATGCCGTGACCTTTTCTCCAAACAGTCATGGAGAAAGCCTGGCGGTTTCCCAACCAGGCTTTCTCTACAGAACATTACTTACCGATTATGGGACGTTCCATCCAGACGGGATGGATGCCAGCGAACAGCCTACCCGAAAGCCACAATGAACGGCCCCAGAAGAGTCAGCAGCACATTGGCCACGGCATAGGTAATGACAAAAGGGATGGCCGGTGTGTTGTTGCCTGCCTTGGCCAGGACCTCACTGAAGGCCGGGTTGGCACTACGTGCCCCCGACAGGGCCCCGGCAAACAGGGCGACATTCCGGTACCCCATGAAGAAACGGCCAATAAGCGCCGTAATGACCAGCGGCAGGATCGTCACCACCATACCGAGCAGCAGGAGGAGCACCCCCTGATGGACAATGACTTCCACAGCCTCCCGGCCTGTCTGCAACCCCGTCACCACCACGAAGCCAGCCAGACCGAAATTGCCCCAGAAGGAACAGACAGACGACGGCATCTCCCCATAACCGGCGTGCCGCCTGTGCCACCAGCCGAACAGCAGGCCGGACATCAGTGCCCCACCCCCACAACCGAGCGTCAGGGACATACCCCACACACGGATGACCACAAGGCCAATGACCAGCCCGACAGCCACGCCGAGCATGTTGTAGACGAGATCGGTCGCCGCTGGAACAACGCCACGCTGCTCGGTCTCACCCCCCACATCCTCCGGCAGTCCCCCTGCCTCTGCCGCCAAGGCATCGGCCTTCATGTCACGCCGCATGAAGAAGGGCAGGATATCCACGCAGAAAATGATGGTACCGATGGAACCGAAAATATAGGTCACGGCATAACCTGCAGCCACATGGGCCTGCATCTGCTGCAACTGTGCAGCGGACAATCCCAGCTCTGCAAGGGCCGAACTGGCCGTACCAATGATGGCAGACTGGGTCAGCCCTCCTGCCGCCAGACCGGCCGCCATGCCCTTGTCCAGGTGGAACAGACGCCCTACCCCGACAACCGTTGCAAACCCGCTGACAGCCAGAATGACAGACAGCATGATCTCTCGCAGGGACTGCCGCCCCAGAGAGCGGAAAAAATCGGGCCCGCTGCTATACCCCACCGCATAGATGAAAAGAACGAAAAGAACGATCTTGAGGTCAGAATCCATCTTGACGCCAAACTGGCTGATCAGGACCGCCATCACCAGCGACCCTGCAATACCGCCGAGCTGGAACGTACCAATCTTTATCTGACCTATCCAAAAACCAAGACCGATGGAAAGAAAAAAAGCCAGCTCCGGACTCTGCGCAAAAAGCGACGACAGACCGTGAGACAGAAACTGGAACATTTCGGGACCTTTCTCCCAAACACTCAATGAAAAGCCACACACGTATCACGGCCCATGGTGGCTTTTCTGCGACCCGTTTTTACTCAGCTGCTGTAAAAATTTCCTCGAGATGTTCTAGGGAGACAGCCTCCCGGGTATCGGGAATGGGCTTGCCCTCGTGGTCCAGTTTTTCAATCTCGTACACAATGAAACCCTCATCATCATAATGTACATCGATGACGAGGAAGCGGTCGGACGCATCGCCTTCACCACGATGCTCTTCCGTCTTCACCAGCTTCTGGTCCTTGGCGAACGGCAGGTCAGCCAGCTTTTCTTCGTCGATCTGACGGACGGCATGGTTCCATTCTTCGTAGGTCTTCCGGATGGCCGCATAGATTGCTGCCGTATCGGGAAATTCTTCAACATCCTCTGTCGTGGTGACATCCACCGTAGCAATGTCGGACCCGAAATTGGCCTGCACCTGATAAGGCTCGGGCGCAATCGCCTTCACAGCCTCCAGAATACGCTCAAGGAACTCAGGCCCATACATGGATGAATTGAAATTCAGCATCTTGGAACGATCAAGAGTAACACTGATTTTGGCAGTTGTGGCCATGGCCCCCTCCTGGATAAAAAATTGCCGGGGCCCATTCTACCAGAACAGGGGGCCTCGCACACCCCCTCAGGGGTCAGTCACGCCCCACGCACAACCTCATCCTCATGCTGGAATCTGGCTTTTTCCCTGATGAATACTGGCAATTCATGACATGAACGCCATAAAACACACCTGCGTTACAAAAACGTAACATGGTTGCTGATGGGCCAGCCTCATGCCCCTCGCCCTCGCCAACAGCCACACAGCCGATGGGATTGGCCCTCAGAGAGGGAACGGCATGAGATGGTTAACGCAACATGCTGAAGAAGGTAACATCAGGCTACACGAACACCAAATATATTAAAATAAGATTTCTTTTAATACTTCAGAAAGCTTCCATCCGCCACAAGGCTTTAAAAAGGCTTTTTTAAGTCTTATCCATGGTGATATCTGTTACTTCACGAGGGAATCATGTCAAAATTTTCAGCTATCATGCATAACCCGAATGAAAGCCTTGAGGATACTGACGACCTGAGAGAGCGGCTGCATTTCCTCCAGCTGGATGAACAGGACTGCCTGGCCATCCGCCGTATTGAAAAATACGTCATCAGATGCCTGCCCAAGGCATTGGATGCCTTCTATGACACGGTCCGCCGGACCCCCCAGACCAGAAGCTTTTTTTCCTCAGAAGCACAGATACAGAAAGCCAAAAAGGCGCAGCTGACTTACTGGAAGAACATCGCAGGTGCCAATTTCGGCCTGCAATATGCCAATACGGTGCGCCGCATCGGCCGGACCCACGCCGAAATCGGGCTGGAACCACGCTGGTACATCGGCGGCTACGCCCTGCTGCTTGCCAACATCATCGCAGATGTCTCAAATCAGCTGGCCCCTCCGGCACCGCTGTTGCCCCCAAAGATGCCCTTCTCCAAGCTGACGGACTCCCTCGCCAGCCTCAGCAAGGCCGTCTTCCTGGACATGGACCTCACCATTTCCATCTACATTGATGAAGCCAGAAAGCTCAACAAGGAAGAAATGAGCAAACTGGATGAGGCCATTGAAGAAGAACGCCGGTTTGTGACTGAGCGCTTTGGCCACATCATCGACGCCCTTGCCAACAAGAACCTCTCCCACACGGTGGATGGGAACTTCCCCAATACCTACCTCCCCATGCGGGACAACCTCAATCACGCCATCTCGTCCCTCTGCCAGACGCTTCATACCATCAGCGAGGCAACGGAGAGCATCGACAATACCGCTGATGAGATCAACAGCGCGGCACAGGACCTCGCCCAGCGCACGGAACGGCAGGCTGCCTCTGTCGAAAAAACGGCCGCTGCCGTGGAGCAGATCACCGCTACGGTATCTTCCACCGAATCCCGTGTCAGCGAGGCGACCCAGTTCGTTGAGGAGTGCCAGGCCATCACGGAACGTTTCGGCACCATGATCCGCCGTGCCAGCACGGCCATGGAAGAGATTGAACGTTCTGCCGAAGCCGTAAACAAGATCACCAACGTCATCTCCAACATTGCCACGCAGACCAACCTTCTGGCACTGAACACCGGTGTTGAAGCCGCCCATGCGGGCGAAGCTGGCAGCGGGTTCCGTGTCCTGGCGCAGGAGATCCGCAAACTGGCCAACCGGGTGGGCGATGCTTCCGAAGAGGTGAAGGACCTCATCAATACCTCCCAGACCCATGTTGATTCCGGTTCAGCCATCATGAAGGATGCCAGCAGCGCCATCGACACCATCATCTCCAGCGTGGCCAATATCGGCACACATCTCAGAGAGATCTCAAAGGCCACATCTGAGCAGGCATCGGCCCTGCGGGACGTGAATGGTGCCGTCGTCACCATCGACCAGGGCACCCGGGAAAACGCCGCCATGGTGGAAGAAACCTCTGCGGCCACCTCCAACATGGCCCAGCGGACACGCCAGCTACGGCAGCTGCTGGATGGGTTCGTTCTCCGGGGACAGAAATGATACGGGGGGCCTCAGTGCCCCTCCAGCCGGTCGGCATACTGCACCATGGAGCAGTACAGGACAGACAGGACAACAAACGCCCTTCTCTGACCATCCACCCGACCTGAAGTCGCACTGGCCAGACAGCGGAAGACGGTCCCGCTGAACAACAGATCACTGATGGTGTCCATCCCCCATGAAAAAAGGTCCGGAGCCTGGCACCCCGGACCTTTTCCCTAATGGGTCATGTTGCCATGACCTCACCCTGTCGGACCTTTTCAGGCCTGATGGGCGGCACGATAGCGCTCACCAAGGGCGTTCGCAGCCACCATGGCATGATAGACATCATCCGGCGTGACCTTGAAGGGCAGATTGCCCATCGTATCGTCCTTGTCACAGGCGATCTCGGCCACCTTGCGCCAGTCAGCCTCCACAAACTCCTTGACACCCAGCTCCTTGAGGGTCATCGGCAGGCCAGCTGCCCGCACGACACGCAGCACCTCTTCAATCTCTTCCTTCGGTGCATTCTCCAGCACCAGCTGGGTCATCAGACCAAAGACCACCTTCTCACCATGCTGGGCATGATGGAGATCCTCGATAGCGGTCATGCCATTATGCACGGCATGAGCAGCGGCAAGACCACCCGTCTCGGCACCGGTCCCGCTGAGATAAATGGTTGCCTCGACCATTTCTTCCAGAGCCCGGGTCGGCACCTTGTTGCGCACGGCATCCATGGCGAGATCAACATTCTTGCAGACCAGGTCATAGCACATGCGGGCCAGACCGAGTCCCGTACGGGACGGACGCTTGCAGGAAAGGTTCACCCCATCAGACCGGTAGCAGGCGCGGGCCTCAAAGTATGTGGAAAGGGCATCACCGATACCAGCAGCAAAGAAGCGCACCGGGGCACCGGCAATCACACCCGTATCAGCCACAACGACATCGGGATTCTGCGGCAGGAAGAGGTACCGGTCGAACTCGCCCTTCTCCGTATAGATCACAGCCAGCGCAATGCAGGGTGCATCGGTGGAGGCAATGGTCGGATAGAGGATGAGTGGCAGCTTGTAATAATGGGCAACGGCCTTGCTGGTATCCAGCGTCTTGCCACCACCAATACCGACAATGACATTGGCACCACGTGTCTTGGCCAGCTCGCCCAGACGCTTGATCTCGGCATCCGTACATTCACAGCCGAACCTCTCGGCTGTGCCTTTCAGCCCGGCTTTCTCCAGCCCAGCCACGGATTCCTTCTGGACACGCTCCACAAAGAATTCATCGCTGATGATGAAAGCGTTGTCGCCAAAATCTTTTACATAGTCATGCAGCTGGGCCAGCAGACCCGTACCGATGATGAATTTCTTGGGGGCTGAAACGGTGCGCGGGGTTTTCTCAACCATGCTCGATATCTCCTTCAAGCATATGTAAATGCCTTGTTACCCCGCCACGCTACCCCTTCGCCCGCCACTTGACCAGAAGACATTACTGGCTTTCACAACATGCCAGCATGTATTGCCATGCATAGGTGACAGGCGTGTCCCGCCTCCTCTCTGATCTCACCTCATGGCTGGCAAATAACAGGACAAATACAACCCTCTTTATTGAGGGATGAATATCCGGCAAACGCAATTACCAATATGAGAATTATTGCATCCTGTTCTCAACAAAAGGTCAGGACCACTTTTCAGAACAGCGGCATATTGTCTATCAGCCGCACGGCCCCCAGCTGCACGGCCAGCAAGGCCAGAGCCCCCTCCCGGACCTCCTCTTCAGCCTGGAACGTATCCGGATTCACGATGGTGACATAGTCAATATCCACAAGCCCGGCCTGCACCAGCACATCCCGCATGGCCCCCTCCAGCACGGCACGGCGGCGTTCACCAGCCTGCACCAGGGTCCGGCCCCGGCAGAGAGCCTGATGCAGCACCGGGGCCCTGTGGCGTTCCGCCTCCGTCAGACGACTGTTGCGGCTCGACCCGGCAAGACCGTCCGCCTCCCGCCATGTTGGCAGGGTCACAATATCTACCGGAATATTCAGGTCCCGCACGAACCGCTGGACAACAGCACATTGCTGGGCATCTTTCTGCCCAAAATAGACCCGCTGCGGCTGGATGATGTTGAAAAATTTCGCCAGCACCGTCGCCACACCCGCAAAATGGCCGGGACGGGACGGCCCCTCAAGCTCCAGCGCCACACCACCAACATCCACCTGCGTGGCGAACCCTTCAGGGTAGAATTCTGCCGCTTCCGGCGTAAAAACACAGGCCACGCCCTCCCTGCGCAGCAGGGCAATATCCCGTTCCAGCGCCCGGGGATAATTGGCAAGATCATCCGCCGACCCGAACTGTATGGGATTGACAAAGAGACTGACGACAACAGCATCAGTCTCCTCCCGGGCACGGCGAACAAGCGAAAGATGCCCCTCATGCAGGAAGCCCATCGTCGGTACAAAGCCGACCCTGCCAAGCTGCGCCCGCTCCTGCCGCATCTCCTGAACCGTCGTGCAGAGTTTCATGTCGTCCCTTTCCCGGATGATTGCCCTCGCAGGCTACGCCTTTCCATACCCTGTCTGCCTCCTGTCTGTCTTCCCCGACAGGCCGGAACAGGCTAACAACACCTCACCGCCGCCACACCCAGCCAGAACGGACTGCCCATGCCCGACACCAGTACGGCCCGTACACTCCCCATTGCCATCATCGGGGCTGGCCCGGCAGGGCTGTTTGCCGCTGAATGTCTGAGCCGGAAGGGCCATGAGGTCCATCTGTTCGACCACATGGCCAGGCCGGGACGGAAATTCCTCATGGCAGGCCGCAGCGGCCTGAACCTCACCCACAGTGAACCGCTGGAACCATTCCTGCAACGCTACGGGACAGCACGGGACTGGCTGGAACCTGCCATCCGCCACTTCCCGCCCGAGGCTCTCCGCCTCTGGGCTGAAGGATTGGGCGAACCCTGCTTCACCGGCAGTTCTGGCCGGGTCTTTCTGAAATCCCTCAAGGCCTCTCCCCTGCTGCGCCGCTGGCTGGTCCGCCTTCAGGAACAGGGCGTGCAATTCTTTCCCCGCCACAGGCTGACAGATATGCAGGGCCTGTCTCTCACCTTCCAGACACCGGAAGGCCCGGTCCAGCAGACAGGACGTGCCGTCATCCTCGCCCTGGGGGGCAGCAGCTGGGCACGACTGGGCAGTAACGGGCAATGGGCATCGCTGCTGGAACAGCACTGCACGCCTTTTGCCCCCTCCAACTGCGGCTTCATGCCGGACTGGCCTGCCGAATTCCTGCTCCGCCACGAAGGCGAGACCCTGCGGGGAGTCACGCTCAACTTCGCCGGCCAGACACATCGTGGCGATCTCATCATCACGAAACGGGGGCTGGAGGGAGCGCCACTTTACGCCCTTTCAGCTCCACTGCGACAGGCTCTGGCAAAATCAGGCGGAGACACCGTAACCGTCCACCTGAATCTCCGCCCGACTCTGACGCAGGAACGCATACTGGAACGCCTCGCCCGCCAGCGTCTCCGTGAAAGCCGGAGCAACAGGCTGCGCAAGGCTCTGGGGCTGGACCGTACCATGCGGGAGCTGCTCACCCAGCTCTGCCCGGACGCCCGCACACCCGGTGAGCTGACAGACGCCATCACGCAGGCCCCCCTGCACCTTGTGGCTCCTGCTGCGCTGGACAGGGCCATTTCCACCGCCGGAGGGCTGAAACAGGCAGCGCTGGATGAAGGCTTCATGCTGCGCCACCAGCCCGGCCTGTTCGCCTGTGGTGAAATGCTGGACTGGGATGCTCCTACAGGGGGCTATCTGCTCCAGGGCTGTTTTTCCACCGCCTGCTTCTGTGCAGAGGCTGTTCATCACTGGCTCTCCCGTCCATTGCCCGGTAAAGTGGCGCCATGAGTTCATCACATTTTGGCCCCCTTCTTCTTGGCACCACAGCCCGTGGTGAGGATGCCCACATCGACCTGCCTGAACTGCTGGCTACCCGCCTGCTCGTGCAGGGCAATTCCGGCTCTGGGAAATCCCACCTCCTCCGGCGTCTGCTGGAGCAGAGCGCAACTCTCGTCCAACAGGTCATCATCGACCCGGAAGGGGATTTCGTCACGCTGGCAGAAAAATACGACCATCTCGTCATCGAGACGGACACACAGTCCGAAGCCAGCCTGCGAAGTGCGGGGGAACGGGTCCGGATGCACCGGGCCTCTGTCGTGCTGAATCTTGAGCAGAGCGAGCCGGAAGGGCAGCTCCGTTCTGTCGGTGCCTTCCTGACCGGCATGTTCGAAGCGCCAAGGGCCTACTGGTATCCTGTCCTCATCGTGGTGGACGAAGCCCAGCTCTTCGCCCCCATTGCCGGGGGTGATACCTCTGACGAGGCACGCCGCCTCTCCCTCAATGCGATGACCAACCTCATGTGCCGGGGACGCAAAAGGGGCATGGCAGGCATCATTGCCACCCAGCGTCTGGCCAAGCTGGCCAAGAATGTCGCCGCCGAGGCTTCCAACTTCCTGATGGGACGGACCTTTCTGGATATCGACATGGCTCGTGCCGCCGACCTTCTGGGCATGGAGCGCCGTGCTGCCGAAGGCTTCAGGGACCTTGCCCGTGGGCAGTTCATGGCGCTGGGACCCGCCCTCGCCCGTCGCCCCCAACGTGTCACCATCGGTCCGGTCGAGACAGCCAGCCATGCAGGTGGCCCTGCCCTCATGCCGCTTGAACAGCCCAACATTCCTGTGGATGAGCTGCGGGATCTCATCCTCGAGGCCCCGCCGGAACCCGCTTCCCGCCCCCGCAAGGAACCGGCTGCCCCCAAACCGGACCTGCTGGCGCAGCTTGATGCCTACAGCTCCTCCCGTGACGCCAGAGAGCAGCAGCAGAGCCAGCAGATGGCTGCACCAGACCCGGAAACTCTCTGGACTCTCGTCGCCGAAGCCGGACAGGATGAGGATGCCGCCTACCGGCCACTCGCCACCCTGTATCAGGACTTCCAGATGAGGGCACGGCTGGCCGGGTTCTCCCGCAACATCCTGCCCATGCCGCAGTTCCAGACCATGCTGAGCACCATCCGCTGCGGTATCACCCGTGAACGGGCCGAGAGCGAGGCCTGGCAGGACATCCAGCAGCGGGCCAGCCGCCTGCCGGACGACATGCAGCCTGTCTATTTCCTGCTCGCCCATGCAGCCATGGAAGGCAAACCCTGCCCGGATGATGCCGCTCTGGCCCGGGCCTATGGCACCCATTCTCTAGGGCGGGCACGGCGGCAGCTTACTTATCTTGAGAAATGCGAGGCCATCATCCTTCAGGGCACGGGCCGCCACCGTCGGATCGCCATTATTGGCCCGGGCTGGCAGACAGCCTCCCCGGCCTGACCCCCCTGAACAGCCCCCATGGGAAGGAGCCGCCCGGGCAAGGGTCTCCTTTCCCCACGAAAAATGGCGGAGCCAGAGGCCCCGCCATTTCCTGATGCCCAAAGAAAGGGCCATCACTGAACCGGTAATAACCGACCCTGTATCAGTCCACCACCTTCGGCGGGGGGACAACACGCAGACGCTCAATCACACGGTCCCGCAGCTCTTCCGGCGTTGCATCACCAGGAACACGGATCACCGGCTCGTCATCTGTCGGCTCCTCCAGAGTGGCCAGCTGGCTCGGCAGAAGGGTCGGCGGCATATAATGCCCGACACGGTGCTTCAGCCGGTCCTCTATGATCTTCGGGTCCACCTTCAGGTAGACGAACTGGACCGGAATATGCTTGGCCAACGCATCACGATATTTCTTCTTCAGGGCGGAACAGGTCAGCACGGCACCGGTCCCCTTCTCGGCGCACTTGGCCAGCCAGTCGTGGCACAGCTCCAGCCAGGGGGCACGATCTTCATCCGTCAACGGGTGGCCACTGCGCATCTTTTCCACATTGGCTTTGGGATGCAGGTCATCACCTTCCTGAAACGGCCAGCCAAGGCTCTTGGAAAGCAGCTCAGCCACAGTGGTCTTGCCGTTGCCGGAAACCCCCATCACCACAATGTAATGCGGAGCAATACCCGATGCAGCCTTGGCGGCTTCTTTTTCTGTCATGGCGTCCATTGTTCAACCTCCCGTTCGGTGGCAACCAGCACATCGGTTGCCATATTGGGGAACAAACCATGCTCCACCACGCCTACCGTACCATCCAGACGCGTGGCGAGAGCCTGCACGTCACTGATCGGACCGAAAGCGCAATCAAGTATCCTGTTCCCGTTATCGGTAATAAGCAGCTCGCCTGTCAGATGCCGACGGGGACGGATGACCTTTGCCCCCAGAGCCTCCAGACGGGCTGCCGTTGCCTCGTAGCCAAATGGAACAACCTCCACTGGTACAGGCACCCGCTGGCCAAGCTGGTCAACCGGTTTGGTTACATCCACGATCACGACAAAACGCCGTGACGCCTGGGCAACGATCTTCTCACGCAGCAGAGCAGCCCCCAGCCCCTTGATGAGATTCAGCGTCTTGCGCTCCACCTCATCTGCGCCATCAATGGTGATGTCGACTACGGAATGTTCTGCAAACGTCGTGATCGGAATCCCCGCTGCACGGGCAAGTCTTGTCGATTCCTCGGAGGTCGGGATGGCATGAATATCCAGCCCTTCCCCGGCAACACGCTCACCGAGCCTTTCAATCATGAATGCTGCGGTACTGCCTGTCCCCAGCCCGACGACCATCCCCGGTTTGACGAGGCTTGCAGCAAGATGGGCAGCAGCACGTTTACAGTCATCTACATTCATGAAAGCTCTCCAGCAGCGGCTTCATCGGCCAGTATGAGGATTTTCCCCTCGGAAACAATACGCCCTGATGGGATGCTGCCATCCCCCTGACGCAAACGGGCCAGCATTGGTACTTTATTTTCCCCGGTGACAAGGAAAACGACCAGTGCACTGGAGGCAATGGCCGGGTAGGTCAGCGTAAGGCGCTCATGCGGGGCCGTACGGGGCGCTGCGACGCCAACCCAGGCCTTCTTTTCCTCAAGGACAGGCTCCCCCGGGAACAGGGATGCCGTATGCCCATCCGTACCCAGGCCAAGCATGACGATATCAAACAGCGGGCGGCCTGCTTCCAGCTTCGTGGCACCATAGGCCTGTTCCAGAACGCTCTGGTAGCTGGCAGCATCTTCCGCAACCGTAGCGGCTGTCGGCATCGGATGGACCTGAGCCGCCGGGATGGAGACCCTGGAGAGCAGCAGCTCCCGGGCGCTGGCATGGTTGCTGTCCGCATGGCCCTCGGGCACGTGACGTTCATCCCCATAGAAAATTTCGACACGGGACCAGTCCACCTGCCGGGCCATGTCGGGCTGGGCAAGAATCGCAAAAAGCTGCTTGGGCGTGGATCCACCAGAGAGAGCAATGCGCACCCTGCCCTGTTGCTTTTCTTTCACCGTCCTGATCAGCAGTCTGGCCATTTCCATAGCCACGGCTTCTGAGTCCTTCAGAACCTCTACGACCGCATGGCGCATGTCTGTCGTCATACCCGTACCCTCCGAATCACGTCATCTCCCCTGCTGGCAGGGGGCTAGCGGCATAATGAACGTCTCGGCAGCATATGCCCAGCCACCTTCATCAGGTTTTCCGGTCACATGGGTGGCTTCTTTCTTCACGGAATCCGGCGCCTGCCCCATGGCGATGCCCATGCCAGCCGCCTGCAGCATCGGGATGTCATTGGGGGCATCGCCAAGAGCAGCCACTTCCTGCGGTGTTACGCCATACAGTCTGGCCAGCTCTGCCACCGCCTTGCCCTTCGTGGCCAGGGCAGGTGTGATGTTCAGCTTGTGTGGGGCCGAACGCAGCAGGCTCGCCCGCCCGGCAAAAGGAGCCGCCAGCTCGGCTTCCAGCCGGGCAATCAGGGCTGTATCGTCAGAACAGACCATAAGGCGGTTCACGGTCTTCGGCGTGACGGGCCATGAAGATACTGCCCGGGGCGTGATGCCCGTCAACTCCTGCTCCCGCTTTGCCAGCAGCGTCTGACTGTCACGCACCAGCCATTCCTGTTCTGTCTGAAACCAGACCTCCACAGGGAAAGGAGACAGAGCTTCGAGAATAGCCGCAAGATCCCCGACAGAAAAATGGTGGCTCTTCAGAATGGTGCCATCCGGCATGAAAAAGACGCCCCCATTAAATCCGGCACAGGGCCCTTTCAGCCCGAGCTGCCGGACATAAGGCAGCACAGCCGCCGGGATGCGGGCACTGACGAGCGCCAGAGCCACACCCCGCTCTGCCAGATGCTGGACGGCCGTGCCTGTTGTGGGAGAAATGGTTCTGTCAGAACCAAGAATGGTGCCATCCATATCGGACAGCACCAGCCTGATCCTGGGGGATGTTTCTGTCATGAGTATCTTCCTCCCTCACGGGGGAAGAAGGGGTGCGGCCCCCTACCGCATCCCCCATTCTCCAGAACAGTTTATTTCTTGCGCTCGGTATGGCCACCAAATCCATACCGCATGGCCGAAAGAGCCTTCTCGGCGAAATTGTTGCCGGTACGGGACCGGAAACGGGTATAAAGGGCTGCGGTCATTACCGGGGCAGGCACGGCCTCCTCAATGGCGGCTTCGATCGTCCAGCGGCCTTCACCGGAATCCTGCACCTCGCCACTGAACTCGCTCAGATCACCAGAACGGGCCAGCGCCTCGGCTGTCAGGTCCAGCAGCCAGGAGGACACGACACTGCCACGGCGCCACACCTCGGCAATATCAGCCAGATGCAGGTCATAACGCTCATCTTCCGGCAGCTTTTCGGAGTTCTTGCTGGCCAGCACATCAAAACCCTCAGCGATGGCCTGCATCATGCCGTATTCGATGCCGTTATGGATCATCTTCACGAAATGACCAGCCCCGGCCGGACCACAATAAAGATACCCCCTCTCGGCCCGCGGGTCGTGGCGGCCATCATCCTCACGGTCCGGCGTGCGGGGCACATCACCCATGCCCGGAGCCAGCGCATCCAGAATGGGGTCCACATAATCCGCAGCGTGCTTCTCGCCGCCATACATCATGCAGTAGCCACGCTCCAGCCCCCAGACACCACCAGAGGTCCCGACATCGATATAATCGATGCCACGCTCGCCCAGCTCTTTCGCCCGGCGGATATCTTCCTTGTAATAGGTGTTGCCACCATCGATGATGATGTCACCTTTGCCCAACAGCGGGGCGAGCTTCTGTATGCAGTCTTCCGTCACCTTGCCAGCTGGCAGCATGACCCAGATGACACGACGCTCCTCACTGGAAAGGAGTTCGGCCATTTTCTCGAAGGTCTCGGCCCCCTGGGCACGCCCCTTCTCTGACCGCTCGACAATCTTCTCGGTGACAGCGGGAGTCCGGTCGAACACGACAACATCATGCCCCTTGCGGGTCAGGCGGACGGCAATATTGCCACCCATGCGGCCAAGTCCGATAATTCCGATACGCATCCTCAAGCTCCTTTTAGAATATCTGTCACCAGCTGAGCGAGACGGTCCAGTCCTTCATGCAGGGGACCGACAACATGCACACGCAGCGCACGACGGCCACGAGCGGCCAGAACGTCGAAATCCCCCCGGGCCTGAGCGGCCTTGACGACACCAAAGCTGTAAGCGTGTCCCGGTATGGGCAGGTCCGCAGCATCATCCGCCGTCACCTGCAGGAAGACACCGCTGTTGGGGCCCCCCTTGTAAGCCTGACCTGTCGAGTGGAGGAACCGTGGACCAAACTGCGCCGCCGTGGCGACATGAAGCCGATCCCTCAACTCTGTTCTCACCGTCTGCTCCCAGGCGATATGGGCTTTGTTCCGCTCAATGTAAGCGAGGAGGCCAATATAGTCGTTCTTGCCCACACGGTCAAAATGAGCTTTCAGAATGGTTTCTGCACTACCGCTGCCCAGCGCCTCACGGTTGCGCTCATCAGCGTAAAAAGCGAGGTTTCCATCCTGGGCGAACGGCGTCTCTTCCGGCAGATGGCCCGTCTCGGCATAGGCTTTGGTCAGCTTGCGGGTCTCAACCTTGCTGAATTCCACATCAGGCTGGTCAAAAGGATTGATTCCCAGAACGGAGCCAGCCACCGCCGTGGCAAATTCAAACACGAAGAACGCCTGCACGATCTGCCCGACATCCTCGAGATGCAGGGTCACGACAGGATGTCCCGCCTCCCGCAGGGCCTTGATCCCCGGGCTGACGGGCTCATGCCCCAGCCGCAGTTCCACGAACATGCGGTCATCACCATAAACCTCCGGCGCCCCCAGCGGCTCGCCATCAATAGGGATGAGCCCCGTGCCATTCTTGCCGGTGCTTTCAGCCAGAAGCTGCTCCAGCCAGGCACCGAGGGAGGCGATCTTTTCCGAAGCCACGAACGTGACCTTGTCCCGCCGGAAACTTGTGGCCGCCACCCCAAGGGCCAGCCCCAGACTGACACCAGGGTTTGTCACAGGCGGAACGGAAGCATCGCACGCCTCGATCATCAGCTGCGTGCTGTCCAGCAGGGCCCGGACATCGTACCCTGCTGCCGCCGCCGGAGCGAGACCAAAGGCGGACAGAACGGAATACCGCCCGCCGATCTCCGGGTTGCCGTGGAAGATATGGGCAAAGCCACGGTCTCTGGCCAGTGTTTCCAGCGATGAGCCGGGGTCCGTCACGGCGACGAAACGCTCACCGGGCTGACGGCCAAGGGCCTTCTCCGCCTGATCCCAGAAATAGGCGAACAGGATGTTCGGCTCCAGCGTACTGCCGGACTTGCTGGACACGATGAACAGCGTGTTGGCCGGGTCGATGGCCCGGCTGAAGCTGGCAACCTGCTGAGGGTCCGTACTGTCCAGAACATGCAGCTTTGGGCCACCGGGGGCTCGGCCAAAGGTTTCCTCCAGCACTTCCGGTCCGAGGCTGGAACCGCCCATGGCCAGCAGCAGCACGTCGCTGTAGCCACGTTCCTTCACCTCACGGCCCAAGGTCTCATAAGACTCAAGAGCCGCACGGCCATTCTTGACCACATCCAGCCAGCCGAGCCATCGGCTTTCCGGCCCACCGGTCCAGACGGACGCATCACGCTCCCAGATGCGCCGCACCTTGCCATCCTGGCTCCAGCTCTTGCCCGCCGCAACCACGGCATTTTCCAACTCACCCGACAATGCCAAGGATACTCGCATAAGACGTTCCCCCAAAACAGCTTCCCGGCGGGCTGCCACCGCACCGAGCAATCCATCAAAAGCGACCTCGAAAGCCGTCACACCTTCTTCCAACAAGGTGGTGGTCACACTGTCCAGATCAAGCCCCAATCGCCCTGCTTCTGCCAGAATCAGGCTGGCGCTCTCTCCACCCTGCGCAAGGCGCTCCTCCGGGATACCGTGATCCCGGAAGGCTTCCAGCGTACGGGGTGGCAATGTATTGACCGTATCAGCGCCAATCAGCTCCTCCACGTACAGCACGTCACGATAGGCCTTGTCCTTCGTGCTCGTACTGGCCCAGAGAAGACGCTGAGTCTGCGCTCCTTTCCCTGCCAGAGCTTTCCAGCGCGGGCTTTCCGTTACCCTGAGATAATGCTGATACGCCATGCGGGCATTGGCAATGGCCACCTGCCCCCGCAGGGCCTTCAACGCCTCGGTTTCCGGGTCACCGGCGGCCAGACGGCGGTCGATGCGGGCATCAATGCGCCCATCAATCCGGCTGACAAAGAAAGACGCCACACTACCAACGTGATTCACCGGCAGACCGGCCTTCACCCTGGCCTCCAGCCCCCGCAGATAGGCGTCCAGCACCTTCTCGTACATGCCCAGCGCAAAAAGGAGCGTGACATTGACGTTGATGCCCTCGGCAGTAGCCTGCTCAATGGCTGGAATGGCCTCTTCCGTCGCCGGAATCTTGATCATCACATTGGGGTGACCAACACGCTGCCAGAGCCTGCGGGCTTCTGCCAGCGTGCCTTCAGCATCATATGCCAGGTAAGGAGAAACCTCGAGACTGACATAGCCATCCCGTCCGCCGGTTTCGTCAAACACGGGCCGCAGAACCTCGCAGGCCTGACGGATATCTTCCACGGCCAGCGCCTCATAAAGCGCACCGGCTGTCAGGCTGCCGCTGGCCAGGAGGGCCTGCACGGCTTCCTCATATTCCGCACCATGGCCAATGGCCTGCTCGAAAATGGCCGGGTTGGAGGTCACCCCTTTCAGGGCGTCCTCCTTCACCATGGCTGCCAGACGGCCATCCTCGATGAAATCCCTCCGGATGAAATCCAGCCAGATGGACTGCCCATGGCTGACCAGACGGGTCAAAGGTGTCTCTGGCGGGGTGTTTTCCATCACTCTCACTCCTTATCCAGTCAGTCTGCCTTCTGTAACAACTGGCGGGCCTGTTCATAAACAGAGTCTACCGTAAAGCCGAACTTCGCCATCAGCTCTGCTGCTGCGCCGGATTCTCCAAAGCTGTTCATGGCAATGACGACACCATCCAGCCCCACATAGCGGTCCCACCCAAAGCCGGAAGCCATCTCTACACCGACACGCCTACGGACAGAAGGTGGCAGGACGGTGTCACGATAGGCCCTGTCCTGGCTCTCGAACAGATCGAAGCTTGGCATGGAGACCACACGGGCCCGCACGCCTTCAGCCTTCAGCCGCTCATAGACACCGACCACGAGCGAAACCTCGGAGCCGGACGCCATCAACAGAATCTCCGGCTCACCCTCACAGTCCGCCAGAACGTAGCCACCACGGGCCACACCCTCGGCCGAGGCATACCGGGTACGGTCCAGCGTTGGCAGGTTCTGCCGTGTCAGGGCAAGGGCCACGGGGCCAGCACGATGCTGCATGGCCACACGCCAGCTTTCCACCACCTCATTGGCATCTGCCGGACGCAGCATGGTCAGCCCCGGCATGGACCGGAACTGGGCGAGCTGCTCGATGGGCTGATGGGTCGGGCCATCCTCCCCCACGCCGATGGAATCATGCGTGAACACATAGATCACCGGCAGGTGCATCAGCGCTGCCAGACGGATGGCGGGCTTCATGTAATCAGAAAAGATCAGGAAGCCCGCACAGAAAGGCCGCAGGCCACTCAGGGCCAAGCCGTTGCAGATGGCGGCCATCGCATGTTCACGCACACCGAAGTGCATGTTGCGGCCATCATAGCCAGCCCCTTCCTGCACCATGTTCGAAGGGGCCTGCACCGACCGGGCGCCCTTGATGAGTGTCTTGGTAGAAGGCGCAAGGTCCGCCGCCCCGCCAACCAGCCAGGGGAACTGGGATGCCACGGCATTGAGCACCTCCCCGGAACTCTGGCGGGAGGCCAGCCCTTTCTCATCCGCCGGATAGACAGGCAGCTCCGTTTCCCAGCCTTCTGGCAGGGTTCCGGCAAAAATGTGCCGCAGCTCGTCCCCTTCCTTCGGATACCGGGCGCAGTACTCGGCAAACCGTGCCTCCCATTCCGCCTGTGCTCTGGCACCACGCTGCCCGGCCAGTGCCTCGAAATGCTCCTGCACGCCATCCGGCACGGTAAAATGCGGCGCATCTTCGGGCCAGCCATAGGCCTTCTTGGCCCCTGCCAGCTCCTCCATGCCAAGCGGCTCACCATGGGCAGAGGCCGTTCCCGCCTTGCCCGGTGCCCCATAACCGATGATCGTCCTGAGAATGATCAGGGTCGGGCGGGAGGTTTCCTCCCGTCCCTGTTTCAGGGCTTCACAGATGGCAGGCACGTCGTTGCCATCAGCAACTTCCAGCACCTGCCAGCCATAGGATTCAAACCGCATGGCCACATTCTCCGTGAAGGTCACATCCGTGGAGCCCTCAATGGAAATGCGGTTGCTGTCATACACCCATGTCAGGTTGCCCAGCTTCAGATGTCCGGCCAAGGATGCGGCCTCGGCCGCAACCCCCTCCATGATATCCCCATCACCACAGAAAGAGGTAATGTGATAGCCAAAGAGGTCGAACCCCGGGCGGCCGTAATGTGTGGCAAGCCATCGCTCGGCCATGGCCATGCCCACCGCACTGCTGCACCCCTGCCCCAGCGGGCCGGTCGTGATCTCCACCCCGGCTGTCAGCCCGTATTCGGGATGGCCCGGTGTGCGGGATTCAAAACGGCGGAAATTTTTCAGGTCTTCCAGCGTCAGGGCGGGGCGATCGACCACCTGCCCGTTCTCAATATCCTTCACCCCGGCCAGAAACACCGTGGCATAGAGGAGGATGGACGCATGCCCACCCGAGAGAATAAATCGGTCACGCCCCGGCCAAAAGGGATCGGCCGGGTTATAATACATCGTAAACTGCCAGTAAGCATACATGGCCGGGGCCAGAGCCATTGCGGTACCCGGATGGCCGGATTTTGCACGCTCCACACTATCCATCACCAATGTGCGGATCGTGTCTATGCTCATTTTCGACAGCATACTGTTCACTGATCTAACGTCCTCAATTCAAACAATCATCCGATCACCCACAGCAGGCTCATGCCCCTTAACACGGCCCGATGCAGTCCGGATATTTCACAAGTGGCCTTATCCTGCGAAAGAACGCAATGCCCTACCGGCAAATAAGATCAATTTTCCTACCCATCCCTTACAGACAGGCTGGACCTGTCAGACCCGGCGGCAGATTCCGGTCAGCCTGCCCTCTTCCATCAGGCCTGCCGCAACCACATATCCTGCACGCCAGAAAGGCCTTTTCCCCCTTGACCTGACCACCGGCAGGCAGGACATTCAGAGGCCTCTGACACGACCCATTCTTTTACCGCAAAGGCAGCCCATCCATGACGCAGCCCGAAATGTCCTTCACCCCGGAGCAGATCACCGCTCTCTTCATCGATGCGGCCCGCAATGGTGAGAATGATCTGGTCAGGCAGTTTCTTGAGGCCGGCATGCCGGCAGACTGTGCCGACAGCCGGGGCTATACACCCCTCATCGTCGCCACCTACAACGACCAGCTCGACACGGCCAGCCTGCTGCTGGACAACGGGGCCGACCCGAACGGCGTGGACGCCAAGGGGGCCACGGCGCTCTCCGGTGTGGCCTTCAAGGGGTATGAGGCCATTGCCCGCCTGCTGCTGGAGCGTGGCGCCAATATCGACCAGGCCAACCATGCCGGGCGCACGCCGCTCATGTTTGCCATCATGTTCGGACGGCAGGGCATGGCCCGCCTGCTGCTGGAACGTGGCGCCAACCCGGACATCCGGGATACGGAAGGCCTTTCCGCCAGAGACCTTGCCCACCGCCAGGGCCTTGGCAGCCTCTTTGCGGAGGCCACCGCCCCATGAGCCGTTTCTGGAACCGGCAGGTCCACGACCTCCAGCCCTACATCCCCGGTGAACAGCCCCGCATGACCAATCTGGTCAAGCTGAACACCAATGAGTCCCCCTACGGTCCGTCCCCCCGTGCGCTGGAAGCGATGAAGGCCAGCGTAACTGATGACCTGCGCCTCTATCCAGACCCGACAGCCCTGGCCCTGCGCACGGCCATTGCTGAACAGGAAGGAGTTCCGGTCGAGTGCGTCTTCACCGGCAACGGTTCTGACGAGGTCCTGGCCCACGCCTTCCGGGCCCTCTTCCGTGACGATGCGCCGGTCCTGTTCAGCGATGTGACCTATGGCTTCTACCCGATCTACTGCCAGATGTTCGGGCTGGATTACCGCACCATTCCCCTGCGGGATGATTTCACCATCGCACCAGACGATTATGACGGTCCGGCTGGTGGTGTCATAATCGCCAATCCCAATGCCAACACCGGCATCAGCCTGCCCCTGCCAGCCATTGAAGGACTTCTGAAGCGCTTCAATGCCCAGACGGTCATCATCGATGAAGCCTATGTCGATTTCGGCGGGACCAGCGCCGTGGCCCTGACACAGCGTTATCCCAACCTTCTCATCGTCCGTACCTTCTCCAAATCCTCCGGTCTGGCGGGGCTGCGCGTGGGCTATGCCATCGGCTCGGCGGAGCTGGTGGAAGGGCTGACACGGGTAAAAGACAGCTTCAACTCCTATCCGCTGTCCCGCCCGGCACAGGCCGGGGCTGAAGCCTCCATCCGGGACACGGAGTGGCTGGAACAGACCACCACCCGCATCATCGCCACACGGGAGCGCACCGTGGCAGCCCTGCGGGAGCGTGGCATGACGGTCCTGCCCTCCACGGCCAATTTCATTCTGGCCCATCACCCCTCATGCCCAGCTGACACGCTTTTCACCGGCCTGCGGGAGCGGGCCATCATCGTCCGCCATCAGGGCGGCAGCCCCCGCATCAGCGACTGGCTCCGCATCACCATCGGCACGGATGAGGAGATGGACGCCCTGCTGGCCGCACTGGATGACCTGCTGCCCCGCTGACGCATCAGCCCCCTCATCATTTTACAGATTAACAGGACAGACCCATGCCCACATCCTCTTTCACACATGACCAGCTTCTGGACCGTCTGGCCGAAGTTTCCGTCCGTACGGGGCTGAACATCACACCTGGCCAGCAGCTCATCATCACGGCAGGGCTGGAAGCCGTACCCCTCATCCGGCGCATCACGGCCCATGCATACAAGGCCGGAGCGTCACTGGTCACAACCCTGTATCAGGATGATGAGACTACGCTGGCCCGCTTCCAGCACGGTCATGAAGACAGCTTTGACACGGCAGCGGGCTGGCTGGCCAACGGCATGGCGGAAGCCTTTGGCAAAGGAGCCGCCCGCATGGCCATCACGGGGGGGAACCCGACCCTGCTGAAGGACCAGAACCCGGACCACATCTCCCGTGTCAGCCGGGCCAGCTCCACGGCCTATCGTCCGGCCATGGAACGCATCACCAATTTTGACATCAACTGGAACATCATTGCCTGCGCCACACCGGCCTGGGCCGAGCAGGTTTTTCCACATCTGCCAGCAGAGGAAGCCCTCACCGCCCTGTGGAATGGCATCTTCCAGGCCTCCCGCGTGGATGTGGCCGACCCGGTAGCGGCCTGGGCGGACCATAACCGGACCCTCCATGCCCGTGCTGCCATGCTGAATGACCGCCGCTTCGACGCCCTGCACTTCACCGGACCGGGCACAGACCTGACGGTCGGGCTGGCGGATGGCCACCTCTGGGCCGGTGGTGCCGAAGAAGCCAAGAATGGCATTGTCTGCAACCCGAACATCCCGACAGAGGAAGTCTTCACCACCCCACACTGTGCCCGTGTGGAAGGGACCGTCTCCAGCACCAAGCCACTCTTCCATCAGGGATCGCTGATTGACGGAATCCGGGTCCGCTTCGAAAAGGGGCGCATCGTGGAGGCTCATGCCAGCAAAGGCGAAGATGTGCTGAAACGCATTCTGGACAGTGATGAAGGCGCACGCCGCATTGGCGAGGTTGCCCTCGTACCCCACTCCTCCCCCATCTCCCGGAGTGGCATCCTGTACCAGAACACCCTGTTCGATGAGAATGCCGCCTGCCACATCGCTCTTGGGCAGGCTTACACGAAATGCATGACCAACCCTGAAGGGCAGAGTGAAGAAGAGCTGATCGCCCGTGGAGCCAATCATTCCATCATCCATATCGACTGGATGATCGGTTCCGACAGGATCAACATTGACGGCCTGAAGGATGGCCAGCGCACACCCCTCATGCGCTCTGGCGAATGGGTCTGACCCCTCCAAGGAAACAGTAACCGTGACCATTGCTCTTGACCCCGCCCGCCTGCCAAAGCTGGACATCCTCTCCCTCGCCCGGACCGGCCTCATCCTCCGTGCCGAGCGGGAGACACCCGATACGGGTATCCCCAGTTTCCTGACCCGGTCAGGCTGGGTCGAGCTGGTCACCCATCACCGTCGCTCCACAACCGACGGAATTGAAACGGAGGAGCAGACAGCCAACCGCCTGCTCCCCGCACTGGAGCGCATCTGCGCCCGCCTCCTCAACGAGGCGGCCCGTGGGGCAAAGGCACAGGACAGGCAGGATGCCTCCGTCTTTACCGTGGAAACAGACCTTTTCCCCAGCTCTACGCAGACACGCATTGTCCTGGTTGCAGACAGGACCCATCCCGTTGCCTGCGCCCTGATCGGCACGCCAGAACAGATCACCCAGCTTCTGGCCTCCACCGATACGAAGAGCGGTGAAGCCTGAAACGATTCGGACCTCATACATCCTATTTCCAAATGTTTTACCCTCGAAATAGGATTAAAACAGTTTTATTTTATCATTAAAAGAATTGATGACCTGCCCCGTTCCCATAAAAAAAATTAGGAACGTTCTATAACCCTTGTTCGACAGGCCCATTTAGCAAAACTATATTGTTGCTTAATTTTTCACTTATATTTAAATAAAATTTTTTACTATGGTAATTGTTGAGAATAATTTCAGTATGTAAAAAAAAATTATAAATTAAATGTAAGTATAACTTCATATTACCTTATCAGAAGCCTATCATATTCTTCTTTTCTGTAAAGAAAAACATCAAAAAACCCCTTATTTGACACAAAAAAGTCCTATGATCCTGACATATACGACGAAAGTTCTGGTTGTATGGATTGCTAAAAAAACAATCAAAGGTTGCATTTCATAAAAAATCTCTTCCATAATACAACCGTTCCAAGGGGAGTTGAAATTATGCGTATTCTCATCGCTGATAGCGACAGCGGCGCTGTAAGCCATCTGGTAAAGGTACTGGGGAAGTCCTCTTACGCGGTCGACCATGTCAAAACCGCCGATGAAGCCCTCAACATGTTCAAGCACTATGAATATGATCTCTTCATAACCGAGCTGGTGCTGAGCGACCTGCCGGGAGAAGAGCTCATCCGTCAGGTCCGACGCTCCCGGATCTCCACGCCCATCATGGTTCTGTCCGTCCGGACAGACTCCCCGACCAAGGTGGCCGCCTTCTCAGCTGGGGCTGATGACTACGTTACCAAACCCTTCGACATGAGCGAGACCCAGGCGCGCATCCAGGCTCTGACCCGCCGTTCTTACGGCATCGCTGAATCACGCCTGCGCGTTGGCCCGCTGGAACTGGACCTTGAAAGCCGGATGGTCAGCGTCAATGGTCACTTCCTGCACCTCACCAGCAAGGAATATTCCATTCTGGAGCTGCTGCTCCTGCGCAAGGGTGCAGTCCTCACCAAGGACATGTTCCTGAACCATCTCTATGGTGGCATTGACGAACCCGAAATGAAGATCATTGATGTCTTCATCTGCAAGCTGCGGCGCAAGCTTCAGCGCTTCGGTGCCGAACACATGATCACCACCGTCTGGGGTCGGGGTTACATCCTTCAGGATCCGGCCGTGGCGGCTGGTACCTCTGCTTCTTCGCAAGGCTTTACCGAAGGGTCAGCTCCCCTGCGTCAGGCAGGCTGAAATCCAGGCACGGAGCAGCCCTCCCATCTCCCGTGAAGTAAAGAAAAAGGCCCTTGCCCCATGGTGCAGGGGCTTTTTCCTTACTGAAAGGGAAAGGCTTTTCAGGCTCCGGCCAACGTCTGGATATGGGCACTGACCCGGTCCACGACCTCGGCTACCAGAGCCCTGTCCCGGGCCTCCACCATCACGCGGATCAACGGTTCTGTCCCGCTGGCCCGCAGTACAAGACGCCCCTTCCCCTTCAGCCGTTCTTCCGCCCAGCTGACAATCTCCCCAAGGGCCGGATGCTTCATGGGATTATCACCCTTGTAGGCCACATTTTTCAGGGTCTGGGGATAAGGCTCAAAAAGATGACACAGCTCACTGGCTGGCTGGCCGGATTCCACCAGAGCTGCCAGAACCTGAAGCGCCGCCAGCAGGCCATCCCCTGTTGTGGCGTGATCGGACAGCACCATATGGCCGGACTGCTCCCCGCCAAGATTGCCTCCCGTCTGGCGCATGCGCTCCACAACATAACGGTCCCCGACAGCCGTTCGATACAGGCTTAGCCCCTGCGTTGCCAGATAATCCTCCAGCCCGATATTGGACATGACAGTCGCCACGATCTCGGAACCATTCAGCCGCCCCATGCGCTTCCAGAGTGTAGCGATGAGAGCCAGTATCTGGTCCCCGTCCACCAGCTCGCCCCGCTCATTGGTGAACAGGACACGGTCCGCATCCCCATCCAGCGCAATACCGCAATCTGCCCCATGAGCCCGCACAGCTTCACAGAGTGCCTGCGGATGGGTAGAGCCGACACCATCATTGATGTTCAACCCATCCGGTGAGGCCCCTATGGTTATGACCTCTGCCCCCAGCTCCCAAAGGGCTGCAGGTGCCACACGGTAGGCAGAACCATGCGCACAATCGAGCACGATTTTCAGGCCATCCAGCCGCAGTCCCCGCGGGAAGGACGATTTGACACTCTCAATATACCGGCCTGCCGCATCATTCAGGCGGGAGGCCCGCCCTATGGCCGCAGGCGATGCCAGCTGTCCGCTCAGATCGTCCCCCATCAGGGCTTCGATCTCTGCCTCAACAGCATCGGAAAGCTTGAACCCGTCTGGACCGAACAGCTTGATCCCGTTATCCGTGAAAGGATTGTGGGATGCCGAAATCATGACACCCAGATCAGCCCGCAGGGAGCGGGTCAGAAAAGCAACAGCAGGCGTAGGCAGCGGCCCCAGCAGGACGACATCCACACCTGCCGAGAGAAAACCGGACACTAGGGCACACTCGATCATGTAACCGGAAAGACGCGTATCTTTGCCCAGCACAACCGTGTGGCGATGCTGGCGCCCTGTCTGCCGGCAGAAATACAGACCCGCCGCCTGCCCCAGCTTCTGGGCTATCTCCACCGTCATGGGTGCCGTATTGGCCTCGCCACGGATCCCGTCAGTCCCGAAAAACTTCCGCCCGTCTGCCATGACTTCCCCTCCGTCTTCCATACCATATGCGGCTTCTGCCAACAGCTGACAGGGCTTGCCTTCCTGCACCAGATGCTCCCTGCAATGCCAGCCATTCCCCCGATACGCAAGCCTTTCATAAACAGAACGGGCGCATGGCCAATGCTGCCATGCGCCCGTCATCCCTGTCAGTCAGACCAGAATAGCCTCAGCCCGATCAGGCCGGCTGGGAGGCCACTTCTCCCCCACTGGCAGCGCCCGACATGGCACCGGAAGATGGCACCGACGGACGACGCCCATTGAAGGAATATTCCTCCTCTTCTTCCTTGCCCAGCGGTTCCCCCCGGATGACCTTTTTCACTTCCTCGCCCGTCAGCGTCTCATATTCCACCAGCGCCGCAGCAAGGGCATGAAGGGCATCAATATGGGTCAGAAGAGTATGCTTGCACTGGCCATATGCCTGATCGATCAGCTTGCGGACTTCCTGGTCGATCTCACGACCTGTCTGGCCGGAAATCTGACTCCTGTCCGTGCAGTCCACCATGCCGATAAGCTCGCTCATGCCGATCTGTGCCACCATGGACCGGGCTGTGCTGGTCGCCTGGCTGATGTCGGAGGCCGCACCGCTGGTCACGGCATCATGACCATAAATGATCTCCTCCGCCACACGCCCGGCCACGGCCACGACGATGCGGGCATAGGCCTCCCGACGGGATATGACATCAGGGTCCTTGTCCGGCAGGCTCATCACCATGCCAAGAGTCCGCCCACGAGGCACGATCGTAGCCTTGTGGATGGGGGTTGTCCCCGGGGTCAGCACGGAAGCAATGGCATGGCCAGCCTCGTGATAGGCTGTCATGCGCTTTTCTTCCTCCTCAATGACGGCAGACCGGCGCTCGGCACCCATCCATATCTTGTCCCGGGCCTCCTCAAACTGGGCCATGGAGACGACCTTCCTGTTCTGCCGTGCCGCAAACAGGGCGGCCTCATTGACAAGATTGGCCAGTTCCGCACCCGAAAAACCCGGCGTGCCCCGTGCAATCACCCTTGGGTTGACATCCGCAGACAGGGGCAGCTTCTTCAGATGAACCTGAAGAATCTTTTCACGCCCCAGCATGTCCGGGTTGGGCACGACGACCTGCCGGTCGAACCGGCCCGGACGCAGCAGAGCCTGATCCAGCACATCGGGACGGTTGGTCGCTGCAATGAGGATGACCCCCTCGTTACTGTCGAAACCATCCATCTCCACAAGCATCTGGTTCAGTGTCTGCTCACGTTCATCATTGCCACCTCCCAGACCAGCACCACGCTGGCGGCCTACGGCATCGATCTCATCGATGAAGATGATGCAGGGCGCATTCTTCTTCCCCTGTTCGAACATGTCACGGACACGGGATGCACCAACACCGACGAACATCTCGACAAAATCGGATCCGGAAACGCTGAAGAACGGCACATTGGCCTCGCCAGCCACGGCACGGGCCAGCAGGGTCTTCCCTGTACCGGGAGGACCAACCAGCAGAACACCCTTGGGCAGGCGTCCCCCCAGACGGGTGAATTTATGCGGGTCCTTGAGGAAGTCGACAATCTCGACAAGGTCTTCCTTGGCTTCATCCACCCCGGCCACGTCGGCAAAGGTGACACGCCCCTTCTTCTCCACCATCATCTTGGCACGGGACTTGCCGAAGCTCATCGCCCCCCGCCCGGCCCCGCCATTCTGCATCTGGCGAAAGACCATGAAGCCCAGGCCCAGCATCAGGATGATCGGCAGATAAGCCGCAATGTAACGAAGAACGGGATTGTCATCACTCTGGGGCGGGTGGGCAGTCACCTCAACTCCAGCCGCCGTCAGCCGGGACACCATCGAGGGGTCGGACGGAGCATAGGTCTCGAACGACGTACCATTGGTCAGCACGCCGGAAATGTTCTGCTCCCGGATGGTAACGGACCGGACCTCATGACGCTCCACATCATGCACGAAGTCAGAATAGGCGATCTTCTGAACGGCCTGTCGGCTGCCCCCAGGCTGGAATGCCGCCAACATGCCGATGACCGCCAGGACGATGACCACCCAGATCGCAACATTACGGCCAATGTTTTTCATCTCTTCAAAAACCTCACAAATCGGGACGCACAGGCCGGGCCGGCGTCACACTCAGTGCCTTCAAGATAGGTATTTCTGGCAGCGTTCCCACCCCCATCAGGCCAAAATGGATGAAAAACCCTGATTCCGCCTCATTCGCACGGCCTGTTTCATCCCGTCCAGTCCCGTTCCCCTGTCAGGGGCGTTCCCCCATCCCAGACAAAAGTCACACGGGGCAGGTCGGGCCGCAGCCCTCTCATGCCCTCTGGAACTGCAACAGGTTCACCCCCAACCCACAGGGCAGGCAGAGCGGGCAGAACACAGGCCGGAACGGCCCGGCCCGCCCGCTGCCACGGCCCCAGAGCCGCCACGACCGCATCCGCATGATCAGGCCCCAGATACCGCCAGCGCCCGTCCCAGCACTGCCCATGCCGGGCCGGACGCTTTTCCGTCAGATTCCTGGCCTCGCGGTACAGCATCCAGCCTGTTTCCCGCCCCCGGAGAGGATGCAGGCAGACCCGCCCCAGAGAGCCTTTTCCAGCCCGCCGCAGGGCCACAACAGCCTGACGGGAAGGCACATAATCCTGCCCCCCCACAAGGCGGATCAGCCGCCCCAGCAATTCATCCTCCAGCAACGGCTCCGTGTCATGATCCTCACCGCCCCCCAGCTGAAGAATTTCCGGTGCAAGTTTCAGCCATCCTTCCGGCTGCCAGGCCACCCCACAGGCCATGAGAGCCGCCAGCCGATCCTCAACCCTCTTCTGTCTGGCACAGGCATCCTGCCTGAGAACATGCATCGCCCGCCGCCCGGCATCTGTCAGATCCTGCCGGACTTCCACACGGCGGAAACGGCGGTTCTGATTTGATGGGTCCTCACACCAGGACACCCCAGCGGTGCGCAGCGTCATTTTCAGCCGTTCCGGCCGAATCCCCAATAACGGCCTCAGCAGAGTGATCCGCCCCCGCACAGTCCGGGCCGCCATGCCACACAGTCCCCGGGGTCCACTGCCCCGCTCCTGACGCATCCAGAGTGTTTCCTCCTGGTCTGCCTCATGATGCGCCACCAGCAGAACGGAGCCTCCAGCGTCGATACAGGCACTTTCCAGAACACCGAAACGGGCTTCTCTGGCCCGGTTCTGTATCCCGCCGGGTCTGAGAGGGGCCAACGTGAGCTGCCGTGCCGGAATATCCAGTTCCGCAAGACGCTGGCAGGTCAGAGCAGCTTCCCCGGCCGATTCAGGCCGCAGGGCATGATCCACGACCAGCGCCAGAACATGGCGCCTCCACCCCCGGGCCAGCAGGGCCAATGCCATGGAATCGCCTCCACCAGACACGGCGATGCAGAGTGGATGCGTCACCTCATCCGGCCCCACAGGACCGATCCGGGACATGATGTCAGCAAACTCACCGGGCGTGACGGGCCTCACCCCATCTTCATCCAGCTCCGTCGTCCCCACCATGCTCCTTAATGACAGCCTGCCCGCTCGCTGAAAATTTTCTCGGACGACTTCACCCGGGCCGAAGCATTGGGGAATTCCTTGTGCAGCCGTTGCAGGGCCTCGCAGGATGCCGTCCTGTTGCCCAGTGCCAGCATGGACGCCGAAACACCCAGCAGGGCCTCTGGTGCCCGTGGGGAATCAGGCGAATGGCTGTACACATCGTAGTAGGTCAGTGCGGCATTCTTGTAGGATTTCTGCCCGGCCAGCGACTGCGCCAGCAGATACTGGGCCTCCGTGCGGCTCCAGCCTGTCTTGCTCTGCTTGAGGGCCTGCCGGGCCTGTGTCTCCGCAGCCTCATACTGATGGGCCTTCAGAGCCGCACGACCTGCCTTGAGGGTATCGGCCACGGAGGTTGCCTGTGGCGTTGCCGGCGGCGCCGCTACGACCGCCGCCGGGGCTGATGCCGCCGCTTCCCCGGCTTCGGGAGCCGGACGGGGCGCAGCATGATGACCATTCTCGAGGGCAAACTGCATGTCCCCCATCTGCTTCGCCACCGCAGCCTCATCCTGATGAAGCTGATTGCTCATCTGCTCCATCTGGCCATGCATCTCCCGCACCTGGCTCTCCAGAGAATTCACACGCTCCAGCAGATTGGCCACAAGATCGCCTCCGCTACGCCCTGATGAAACACCCGAAGACCGGTTGCTGTCATCACCGCTGGATGTCGGAAGGGGAGCGGAAAGATCCTCACCCTGCTCATCAACACTGCCCACACCATCACCCAGGCCACCACCATCATGCTGACGGGCCAGTGCCTGATGCTGCCGCATGATGGCCTCGCGGGAGAGACCATCCTCCGCCCATGCCGGAGCAAATGCTGCGCTTGCCGTGCAGGAGAGCAGCACGGCCCCCAGCGCACTTTTCAGAATGGCTGAAACAGGCCCCAGAACAGGCCGAGCAGAATGACCCATGATCTCATCTCCCAACGGACAGGCAATCATCACACATAAAAAAATCGGGCCGGTTTCCTCAACCGGCCCGACCTTTCCCGGAAAGGGCATCATCTGCCCCTTCCTACAGGTTTCCCGGAACCGGGCCTGCTTTAACGGACAGACGTAATGGCGTTACGGTTCTGTGCCCATGCTTCCGGCGTATCACCATCAGCCGTCGGCCGGTCCTTACCATAAGAGATCGTCATGATACGGGACGGCGCCACACCCTTGGCTTCCAGATACTCACGGGCGGCATTGGCACGACGCTGACCCAGAGCAATGTTATACTCCTCGGTGCCACGGTCGTCACAGTTGCCAGCCACCAGGATGTTGACCTGCGGGTAACGGGCAAGCCAGGCAGCCTGCTTGTCCAGCGTGGCACGGCCTTCGCTGTTGAGCTGGTTCTTGTTCAGCTCGAAATAGACGCGGTCCCCGGCAGTGGCGACCAGATCAGCCTGGCTGCCCGGAACGGGACCCTGGCTCATCTGCTGCATGTTCTGCCCATCGCCATTGTTGTCGTGGTCCTTGTGGTTACCACTACAGGCGGTCAGAGCGCAGGCCATGCCCAGCACGGCGAACATCTTCAACTTCATGACAATCTCCTGCAAAAAGATGCACCCCAGTAGATGGGGAGTTTTTCACCCACCTGCAAGACGCAGATGGGGAAAGGCGGCTGGCAGCCCGAAGGCCACCGATGCCATGGAAGCACAAGGTCTCCCATGACCAGAAAAACATTCCCTGCGCTCAGCGCCGCAGCGGCGACCAGGCCGGGTCAGAAGCCCCGGTCGTAGTAGGAATGATATGCTCATTGAAGCCTGCCACGTCAATCACGGCGATGGAAGAGCTGAAGCCCGCTCCCCCAGCCCCTGCCGCATTCTGGCGACAGAATGCCAGCGCACGGCCATTGGGGGCAAAGCTTGGGCTTTCCACCGTGAAGCCCTGTGTCAGAGACCGCTCACCAACGCCATCCGGCCCCATCACGCCAAGGGTGAACCCCCCTGAACCAATGCGGACAAAAGCGATCTGGTCCCCTCTTGGTGACCACACGGGCGAGCCATAGTGACCATGGCCGTAGGAAATGCGCCGGGCATCTCCACCATTGACGCTCATCACGTAAAGTTGTGGCGAACCGCCACGGTCAGAGTTGAAGACGATGTTCTGGCCATCCGGGCTGAAGCACGGGCTGGTATCAATCACACCCGGGGCCGATGTCAGACGACGCCGATGCTGGGTCGCCAGATCAATCAGATACAGATCCGCCCCGCCATCCCTTGTCGTGGCGGACAGGATGATGCTCCGCCCATCAGGAGAAAAGCGGGGAGCGAAAGAGATCCCCTCAAACGTGCCCAGAATGGTCTGCTGTCCCGTATTGAGGTCATAGACATACACACGGGGCCGATTGTTGGCATAGGACAGAAATGCCAGCTGCTCGCTGATCGGGCTGAAGCGGGGTTCCAGCGTCAGCCAGCTGCCATTGGTCAGCATGTGGGCATTGGCCCCATCCTGATCCATGATGGCCAGACGGGTGGACTGATGCCGCCGGGGACCTGTACGGGAAATATAGGCGATGCGGGTATCGAAATAACCATCCTCGCCCAGCAGGCGCTTGTAGATGGCATCCGCAATGATGTGTGCAATGCGGCGCCAGTTGCTCTGGGAGGCCGTATAGGCCCGACCTTCCATCTGCTGGCCCGCCACAACGTCCCAAAGGCGCATCTCGACCCGCACGCTGTCAGACCCGGCGGCACTGCCGGCCACGGCCACACGGGCCCCACGGCCCTTCAGTGCCGAGAAATCCGGCTGAACGGAAGCCGGTACCGTTCCCCCCATGACCTGGAAAAGCCCTGTGCTGGACAGGTCGGCCGAAATGACGCCAGAAATCTGGTTCCCCAGCCCCGGCCCGAAATCAGGAATCACGATGGGAATGGGGGCCTGATGGGCGCCAGCGACCGTGATCTCTGCCGGAGCGCTGTCACCTGCTGCCCGGGCCGTCCCGCCCAGAAGAGCCAGCGGCGTGACAAGCACACCACTGGCGGCAGCACCGCCCAGAAGGGAGCGGCGGGACAGATGCCGCTGGAGGATGCCGGCTTCGGTATCAGAAAAAAACGACATGAAACAACCTCAGATAAATCCAGCCTCAGGGCTTGAACAGAAAACGGAACTGCCGCACCTGCCCCAGCAGGCGCTTCGGCACGGGCAGGCGGGAACAGGTTGGACTCAACACGGCATCCCTCGCCCGCTCGGCCTGGACCCGATAGGTCGGATCCGCTGCCATACGGGCACGGGTCTCCGGCAGAAATGTGACCATGCGGGCCTCGCCGGAGGCATCCACCGTCACCATCATGCGGGCAGAGAAATTCTGGTAATTCCGGGCCAGCGTATCCTCCTGGTAGCAGCGCTGCACGGACGACCCGATGGCATTCTGCTCACCACTTGTCAGCGCCCCGGTATCGCCATCAGGACGGCCACCACCACGGGGTGACCCACCCTGCGCCTGATTGGGCATCGCCTTGGGCGGGCGCTCCTGCTTCTCCTGGCTCCGGTACTCATCCAGCGTGGCCAGCAGGGAGCGGCTGTCCTCCTGCGTTTTTTTGGCCTCATGCTCCTGCTGGGTATGGGAGAGCTGCGGCTTGGCAGGGGGCTTTTCCACCTTGTGATCCGGCGCCTTGACCTGTGCCTGCTTATGCACGGGCTCCGGCTTCGGCTTTGCCTGTTCACTCACCTCACCCTTTTCCTGCACGGGAGCACGCTGCTGGACCGGCGTTTTCACCGCCACATGGGAAGGTTCCGGCGCAGCCTGTACAGGCCGGGGTGGTGGCGGAGCGGGCGGAGGTGGCTCAACCGGCTTCGGCTTGGGCGGCTGTGGCGCCGGTGGGGCCTTTGTCTCCGTAGGTGCCTGCGGCGCCGGAACCTCGGCCTTGTGAGAAGACCGGGCCGCTGGCCGGGCCCCGCCGGTCGTCTCATACACCATGGTGACCGTCTGCTCGTCCGGCTGAGGTTCCGGCAGCGGTGGCTGTGGATGCCAGAGCAGAAAGCCCAGCACTCCCCCATGCAGCAGCAGGGAAGCCAGCACCCCGCCCGTCACCAGGCTGGACTGCTTCCTTTCCCGCCGCTGATAGGGCGGTGGTGTTTCGTCAAACGGTGATGACGCAGAGAGGCTCACACAGTCTCTCCTTACTGGCCGCCCTGCGGCTGCTGTGCCAGCAGGGCAACATGCGTGAAGCCGCCAGATGTGATCTGCCCCATCGTGCTCATCACCTTGCCATAGTCGATATGGGCATCGGCCCGCACAAAGATGCGACGGCCAGGATCATCGCTTGCCATCTGCTTCAGCCGTGTCACGAGGTCATCCCCACTGACAGGGTCATCCCCCAGATACAGGCTGCCGTCGCTCTTGATGGATACCGTAATGGGCTTGTCGTCCGAGTTGACCGGCTTGGCGCTTGTCTGCGGCAGATCGACATTCACACCGCTGGTCAGCATCGGTGCCGTCACCATGAAGATGATGAGCAGCACGAGCATGACATCCACCAGCGGGGTGACATTGATGCCAGCTTCAGGCTGGCTCCGCCGCCTGCCCCTGCGTCCACTGCGTGATGAAGCCTCCATGATGCTCAGCCCCTCCCGCTGCCGCGCTCTTCGGACTGGCGGGAGAGGATGGCTGCAAACTCGGTCCCGAAGCCTTCCATCCGCTCAGCAAAATTGTCCACGCTACGGCTGATGAGGTTGTAGGCCACATAGGCCGGGATGGCCGTGAGCAGACCGATGGCCGTCGCAAACAGGGCCTCGGAAATGCCCGGTGCCACGACGGAGAGGTTCGTATTGTGCATGGAAGCGATGGAGCTGAATGCGTGCATGATACCCCAGACCGTCCCGAACAGCCCGACAAACGGAGCTACCGGGCCGATGGTGGCCAGCATGACGAGGTAGCGGCTCAGACGTTCGGTCTCACGAGCGACCGTAATGCTGATGGCCCGGTCGATGCGCTCGGACGTACCCCCATGAATCACGTCAATGCCCGCAATACGGGAGGACCGACGCCACTCCCCCATCGCCGCCCCGAAAACGGCAGCCATCGGATGGACAGGCCGGGCACCCTCGCTGTCATAAAGATCATCCAGAGACCCGCCGGACCAGAATCTGTCCTCAAACCCCGTGGCCTCGCGATTGACCCGGCGGAGGAGAAGCACCTTCTCCACAATCACCGCCCACACAAAAATGCTGCACAGCACCAGCCCGATCATGACCAGCTGCACAGCCAGCGAAGCATTCAGGAACAGATGAAAGGGCGAAAGCCCCGCTGCCCCGGCAGCACCCAGAGCACTCGAATTCACAGCCTGATCCACTCCGCTTTCTCCTGTTTTCTATGGTTCTGTTGGATAAAGGACTACTGCCCCATGTTGCGGCAGGATGCTCCTTTTTCAATGGCACAGGACGCAGAAAGAGCAAACATCTTTATCTTTAAATCTTTTGTCAGGCGGAACGTTCTTCCGGCACCGTCAGTCCTGAGAGTTTTTCCCTGTAGGATGCCGGAAGACGCAAGGGGCTCATGCCAGCCAGCTTCAGGCAGGCCAGTTCCACCTCAATCACCACTGACTTCTGCCCCTCACGGGAAAGATTGGTGATGACCTGCCGCAGATTCAGCCGGGCTCCCGACATCTGAAGCAGCACCGTCTCCACATCCATCAGTTCATCCAGCCGCAGGGGCGCATGATACCGGATACCCAGCTGCCTGACGACAAAACCGATTCCATCCTGTTCTGCCATCTCTCCGACGCCAAGCCCAAGGCTGCGCAAGGCCTCGGCCCGGGCCCGTTCGGCAAAACCCAGATACCGGGCATGATAAACGATGCCCCCTGCATCTGTATCCTCATAATAGATACGGAACTGACAGTGATGTGCCGCCATGCTGTTCTCCCCCGATGACGGCCCCTACAGGAACCGTGGTGCCAGATTGTCTGATGGCGGTGTGAGACCGAGATAACGCCAGCCCGGTTCACCCAGCATCCGCCCCCGTGAGGTCCGCAGGACGAGCCCTTCCTGTATCAGATAGGGTTCCACGACGTCCTCCAGCGTATCACGGGCTTCTGCCAAAGCTGCTGCCAGAGTTTCCACCCCTACTGGGCCACCCCTGTGATGCTCGGCAATGCGGCGCAGATAGCGCCTGTCCATCGCATCAAGACCATGACTGTCCACCTCCAGCCGGGAGAGGGCTGCATCTGCCAGCGCACGGTCAACAATCTCTTTCTTCGCCACAAGCGCAAAGTCCCGCACGCGGCGCAGCAGCCTTCCGGCAATGCGCGGCGTCCCTCGGGAACGGCGGGCAATTTCCTCGGCTCCTTCATCTGTCAGGGCCATGCCCAGCTTCCCCGCCCCCCGGCTGACGATCTGCCGCAATTCATCAGGCGTATAGAACACCAGACGCAACGGAATGCCGAACCGGTCCCGCAATGGTGTGGCCAGCAGGCCGGACCGTGTCGTGGCTGCCACGAGCGTGAAAGGCGCCAGATCAATCCGCACGGAACGGGCCGCGGGGCCTTCCCCGATGACGAGGTCCAGCTGGAAGTCCTCCATCGCCGGATAGAGGATTTCCTCAATCGCTGGCTGGAGACGATGAATCTCATCAATGAACAGCACATCACGAGGCTGAAGATTTGTCAGGATGGCCGCAAGGTCTCCAGCCCGCTGGATCACCGGCCCGGACGTGGCACGAAAGCCCACGCCAAGCTCACGGGAGACGATCTGCGCAAGAGTCGTCTTTCCCAGCCCCGGCGGGCCATGCAGCAGGACGTGGTCCAGCGCATCACCCCGTTTGCGGGCTGCCTCGATGAAGATGGAGAGATTTTCCCGACTGGCTTTCTGGCCCGTAAAGTCGGCCAGGGTCTGCGGCCGCAGGGTAGCATCGGCCACATCCTCCGGCTGGCGTGTGGCATCCGTCTCCGGCGCACGGCCGGGCGGCATATCTGGCACAAACTGGTTCATCGGCCCCGTTCTTTCCCTCTACCCTCTGCCTACCGGGCCAGTTCCTTGAGAGCAAGACGGATGATGACATCCAGCCCTTCCCCAACGTGGTCTCCAATGAGACGGCTGATGATGGGCCAGCTTTCAGCCCGACGGAAGCCCAGCCCTTCCAGCGCCATGAGGGCATCCTGCTCCAGCCCGGCACTGCCATGCAGGCTGGTACTGATGGCTGCTCCGCCCCCCCCAGCACTCATGGACGTCCCACTCATGCTGGCAGGAGCCGGCATTTTGGCCACTTTGCTCCTGAGCTCCGTCAGGAGGCGGACTGCCAGCTTGGGGCCAACCCCGGCAGCCTGCGTAAAGGCTGTCCTGTCCTCAGCATGGACAGCCTGCCAGAGCAGACTGGGGCGGCTGACTGACAGAATGGCCAGAGCCACACGGGCCCCTACACCCTGAACGGTCGTGAGAAGACGGAACCATGCCTGCTCATCCGCCTCCGCAAAACCAAAAAGCTGGATGGCATCTTCCCGCACAACCGTTTCCACCAGTACACGGGCGACTTCCGGCGGGCGGGGCAGCAGCCCCAGCGTATGGCTGGAGGCTGAGACAACATACCCCACCCCATTCACATCAATGAGGCAGTGATCACCATCGATATGAGAGACAAGGCCTGTCAGCTGTCCGATCATGCCATGCGTACTCCTGCGGCTACATGCCGGGCACTGGCCCGATGATGGGCATGGCAGATGGCGATAGCCAGTGCATCGGACGCATCAGCCCGCCGGACCTCCGCCCCCGGTAACAGACGGCGGACCATCATGCTGACCTGCTCCTTCGTGGCCGCCCCCGTACCAACCACAGCCCGCTTCACAGCCATGGCCCCATATTCATGCACGCTCAGCCCGGCAAGGGCGGGCACAAGCAGGGCCACGCCACGGGCATAGCCCAGCTTGAGCGTGGAGGAGCCGTTGCGGTTCACATAGGTTTCCTCAACGGCAGCTTCTGCAGGACCATACTGCTGGATGAGCCTCATCAGCCCCTCATGCAGGTCGCACAGACGGCGGGGAACGTCATCACCGCTCTGGGTCGCCAGCACACCATCAGCCACATGGCGCAGGCGGTTCCCCTCCACATCCACGATACCCCAGCCCATGAAACGCAGGCCGGGATCGATCCCCATGAGACGGATCAAGCTGCCAGAGCCTCGGCCACCTCATCAGGGAGGTCGAAATTGGCATAGACGGCCTGCACATCGTCATTCTCCTCAAGCACGTCAATCAGCTTGAGAACGGAGCGGGCCTGATCCTCATCCAGCGTGACGGTCGTCTGCGGACGCCAGTCCAGCTTGGCGGAACGGGGTTCGCCAAAACGGCCTTCCAGCGCATCACGCACGCTCATCAGGGCCTCCATGGCCGTGGTGATTTCGTGGCCGTCTTCCGTGGTCTCCACGTTATCAGCCCCGGCTTCAATGGCGGCTTCCAGCATGTCATCCTCAGAAGCAGCATCCTGCGGATAGGTGATCACGCCGATATGGTCAAAGCCAAAGGACACGGAATTGGTTTCTCCCATGGAACCACCATGCTTGGAGAAAGCCGCCCGGACTTCGGAGGCCGTACGGTTGCGGTTATCGGTCAGCCCCTCGATGATGATGGCCACACCAGCCGGACCGTAGCCCTCATAACGGACGGCCACATAATCCTCACCACCACCGGCACCGCTGGCCTTCTTGATGGCACGCTCGACCGTATCCTTGGGCATGTTGACCTCACGGGCTGCCGTGATGGCAGCACGCAGGCGGGGGTTCATGGCCGGGTCTGGCATGCCGGACCGTGTGGCCACCGTGATCTCACGGATGACCTTGGCAAACTGCTTGGCGCGCTTGGCATCCTGCGCACCTTTGCGGTGCATGATGTTCTTGAACTGTGAATGTCCTGCCATGGACCTTACTTCTCCCAAAACAATGTTGAAACACCCATTACCATGCACCAGCACACCGTGCATCAGAAGGGGCTGCCCCCAGCAGGAAGCAGCCCGCCTTCTCAGATCATCCTGCCGTGGCAGTGCTTGAATTTCTGCCCGGACCCGCAGGGACAGGGAGCATTGCGGGGGACCTCATTGAGCCAGCGGGCCAGCGTGGCCGTATCCAGCGCCTCCTCATCAGCGGGACCATCCTCCTCCATGAAGGCAGTCGGCCCCGGCGGCATGGACGGTGCCTCGCTGACAGGCTGGACATGCCCGACAGACTGCACGACACGCAGCCGCAAGTCCTCCAGCATGTATGTGAACATCTGGAAGGCTTCCTGCTTGTACTCGTTCAGCGGGTCACGCTGGGCATAAGCCCGCAGGCCAATCCCCTGACGCATCTGGTCCAGCCCGTGCAGATGTTCTTTCCATGCCGCATCGAATGACGTCAGAAGAATATGCTTCTCGATCAACCGCATCATTTCCGGGCCAACAGTCGCTGAACGGGCTGCATGGGCCTTCGTGGCTGTTTCTTCGATGCGGTCGATCAGATGCTCCTCATCCATGCCATCTTCTTTTGCCCAGTCGGCAATCGGCATGTCCAGATTCAGGATGCGATGCAGCTCACCAGCAAGGCCATCCACATCCCAGGCCTCCACAAAGGAATTCTCCGGAATATGGGCATGGACGAGCTCTTCAATCACCTTCCCCCGCATCTCGGCAATCACGCCAGACACATCGGCGGATGCCATATATTCACGGCGCTGGGCATAGACCTCCTTGCGCTGTGCATTCATGACATCATCGTATTTCAGCGTGTTCTTGCGCATGTCGAAGTTGCGGGCCTCGACCTTCTTCTGCGCCTTTTCCAGCGCACGGTTCAGCCACGGATGCACGATGGCCTCACCCCGCTTGAGACCCATCTTCTGCATCATCGCCCCCATGCGGTCGGAGCCGAAAATGCGAATGAGGTCATCCTGAAGGGAAAGGAAAAAGCGGGAATTGCCCGGGTCACCCTGACGGCCAGACCGCCCACGCAGCTGGTTGTCCACCCGGCGGCTCTCATGCCGCTCCGTCCCGATGACATACAGCCCACCAAGCTCGTGTACCCGCTTGTGGTCAACGGCCACCTGCGCCCGGACCTGTTCCGCAATGGCAGCCCGCTCAGCTTCATCCTCAATACCGGCAGTCTTTTCAGCCACCAGCATCTCGACATTGCCACCGAGCTTGATGTCCGTACCACGCCCTGCCATGTTCGTGGCGATGGTGATGGCACCCGGCGCACCGGCCTGTGCGACAATGCTGGCCTCACGCTCATGATGCCGGGCATTCAGCACATTATGCGGAATACGCTTCTGCCGCAGCAGGTGTGACAGAACCTCGCTCTGCTCGATGGAGGCCGTACCGACAAGAATGGGCTGGCCTGTCTCATGCACCTTGCGGACGAGTTCAGCCACGGCCTCATATTTCTCTTCCGCCGTGAGATAGACCTCGTCATCCGCATCCTTGCGGCGCACGGGCAGATTGGTCGGAATCTCCACGACCTGAAGATTGTAGATCTCGGCGAATTCGTCAGCTTCCGTCATGGCCGTACCGGTCATGCCAGCCAGCTTGGGATAGAGACGGAAATAATTCTGGAAAGTGATGGAGGCCAGCGTCTGATTTTCCTGCTGGATTTCCACACCTTCCTTGGCTTCCAGCGCCTGATGCAGGCCATCAGAGTACCGGCGGCCATCCATCATGCGGCCCGTGAACTCGTCAATCAGCATCACCTTGTCGTCACGGACGATATAATCGACATCCCTCGTAAAAAGCGTCCGGGCCCGCAGAGACTGCTGGACATGATGGACAACCGAGACGTTGTGGAGGTCATACAGACCGCCTTCACGCAGCAGGCCCGCCTCCTGAAGCAGCTCCTCGACACGATCGGAGCCTTTTTCCGTCAGCGTGACAGTACGCAGCTTCTCATCCTTGTCATAAACATCCGGCTCTTTCACCAGCTGGGCAATCACGGCATCCACATGGCGATAAAGGTCGGAGCTGTCATCCGCCGGACCGGAAATGATGAGCGGCGTACGGGCCTCATCAATGAGGATGCTGTCCACCTCATCGACAATGGCAAAGCTGAAGGCACGCTGGACCATTTCATCCAGCGAATACTTCATGTTGTCCCGCAGATAGTCGAAGCCGAACTCGTTGTTCGTGCCGTATGTGATGTCCGCTCCATAGGCCGCACGGCGCTGGTCGTCCGTCAGGTTCGGGATGATCACGCCGGTGGTCAGGCCAAGGAAGCCGTAGAGGCGGGACATTTCCTCAGCGTCACGCTTCGCCAGATAATCATTGACGGTAACAACATGCACGCCCTTGCCAGACAAGGCATTCAGATAGACAGCCAGGGTCCCGACAAGGGTCTTGCCCTCACCCGTCCGCATCTCGGCAATCCGCCCATCATGCAGGACCATGCCCCCGATGAGCTGCACATCAAAATGACGCATCCCCAGCACACGGCGGGAGGCCTCACGACAGACAGCAAAGGCCTCGTCCAGAAGATCATCAAGGGAGGCACCCTCAGCCAGACGCTGGCGGAATTCCGCAGTTTTACCCTTCAGTTCATCATCCGTGAGAGCCTGCATCTGCGGCTCCAGAGCATTGATCTCCGGCACGCGCCGCTGATACTTCTTGAGTGAGCGGTCGTTGGAGTGGCCGAAGAGGGCGCGAGCAAGGCGTGAAAGCATGAGTTACCCTGAAAATTTTGCCACCAGCAACCATGTGCGCCCCTCTCCCCTGTGGGAAACAAGGAAACGCCCGCTGCGGATGGTCACAACGCTTTTCATATCATGTCCGACATAAGGGCCCTCGTCATCATGGTCAATGGGAAAGCCCCCGTCCGGCTTCCGGGCGCAGCGCAATTCTCCGCTTTTTCCCCTGTCAGGCACCAGCAGCCCAACCTGACGCCCGTACCAACATAAAATATAGGCAATACTTCGCCTTTCCGGCACCAAAGCCCTTGCTAGGGCAGGCAGGCTTTGTCATGGTGAAAGGGCTGAGTTTTAACAGATCGAAATGATGAGGTCTTACATGCGGCTTTCCCGCTCTCTTCTCCTGTGCACGGCCCTTATCGGGGGTGTCTCCTCTTCTGCCTCGCTGACAGCGCAGGCCGTGGCCGCCGACGCCCAGCCGGCCCCCGCCGCACAGCCGCAGGCCAAGCCCGCAGCAGACCCGAACATGCTGCTCGCCACCGTGAATGACCAGAAGATCACCCTGGGCGATGTCCAGCGCGCTGCTGCCACCCTGCCGCCGGAGGCGCGCCAGCTCCAGCCGGCCGTCATCATTCCGCTCCTGATCAACCAGCTCATCGACCAGAAGGCCATCCAGCTCCAGGCGGACAAGGCCGGTCTGGCCAGCAAGCCGGCTGTCAAGGCTGCCATGGAAGCAGCAGCAAACAATGTGCTCCAGAATGCCTATCTGGAAGAGCAGGTTGCACCGAAGCTGACGGACGATGCCCTGAAGGCCTACTATCAGGAGCATTTCGCCTCCAAGAAGCCTGAAGAGGAAGTCCATGCCCGCCACATCCTCGTGGATAGCGAGGCCAAGGCTGAAGGGATCATCCGGCAGCTGAACAAGGGGGCCGACTTTGCCAAGCTGGCTGGCCGTCTCTCCACGGACAAGGCATCCGGCGGCACGAATGGTGGCGATCTTGGCTGGTTCAAGCGTGGGGACATGATCCCGGATTTCTCCAACGCCGCTTTTGCCATGAAGTCCGGCACCATCACCCAGAAGCCGGTCCATACCCAGTATGGCTGGCACGTGATCCAGGTTCTGGGGACCCGCACGGCCCCCGTGCCGAGCTTTGAGCAGGTGCGTGACCAGATCCGCCGCGACCTGATACGCCAGGCAGTCCGCAAGGTGGTGGAAGCTGCCGAGAAGCAGGCCCGAATCGTGCATTATGATGCCAAGGGCCAGCCCATCACCAGTGCACCGGCACCTGCCGCTGCCCCGGCACAGGCAACACACTGAGCCATGGCCAAACCATACCCCCGCTCCCCACTGGCACTCTCACTGCCCAAGCTGACCTCGATTGCCGGGGTGCGGCTCAGTGGTGTGGAGGCCAACATCCGCTACAGCGGGCGGACCGACCTCATGCTGGTCGAGTTCGCCCCTGGCACGACGGCCGCAGGTGTCTATACCCGCAATCTCTGCCCGGGGGCTCCCATCCCCTGGTGTCGCCGTGCGCTCGCCAGCACGCCCCATGCCCGGGCGCTGCTGGTGAACTCCGGCAATGCAAATGTCTTCACCGGTCGTGCCGGGGAAGAGGCCGTGGTAGCCTGTGCCGGAGAGGTCGCCCATCAGCTGGGCTGCCCTGTCGAGGATGTCTTCCTGGCCTCTACCGGGGTGATTGGCGAGACGCTTCCCTACAAGAAGATCCTCTCTGCCCTGCCCGCAGCCATTGAAGCCCTGCATGTTGATGGATGGGAAGAAGCGGCCCGGGCCATCATGACCACGGACACCTTCCCCAAGGCGGCCCGTCGTGAAGTGAAGATCGGCAGCACAACGGTCTGCCTCCAGGGCATAGCCAAGGGGTCGGGCATGGTTGCGCCGGACATGGCCACCATGCTGGCCTACGTCGCCACAGATGCCTCCCTGCCCCAGCCGGTCCTTCAGGCCCTGCTGGAAGAAGGCGTGGGGCCGAGCTTCAACTCCATCACGGTGGACTCTGATACCTCTACATCCGACATGCTGATGCTTTTTGCCACCGGGCAGGCCGAGCATGAAGAGATCGGCAGTCATGAGGATGCCGCCCTGGCGGAATTCCGCACGGCCCTGAAGGACCTGCTCCATGAGCTGGCTCTGCTGGTCGTCCGTGATGGCGAGGGTGCCACCAAGCTGATCCGTGTCGATGTGCAGGAAGCTCAGGATGACGGGTCCGCCCGCAGGATCGCCATGGCCATTGCCAATTCTCCGCTGGTGAAAACCGCCATTGCCGGAGAGGATGCCAACTGGGGGCGTATTGTCATGGCCGTTGGCAAGAGTGGTGAGCCTGCCGACAGGGACCGCCTTTCCATTGCCATCGGGGACCACTGGGTGGCCAGCCAGGGCAGTGTGAAGGACCATGATGTCGAGGCGCTGAATGCCTACATGCGCCAGCAGGAGATCACGATCACGGCAGATCTGGGGCTTGGATCCGGCCGTGCGAGCGTCTGGACCTGTGATCTGACACACGGTTACATCGACATAAACGGCTCATACAGAAGCTGATACCGGGGGCATTTCCGCCCATATCCGGCAGGGTCAACCCCCAGTTGCGGACGGGGGCAGGCCCTGCCCCGGCAGGCACCGGTACCCCCCGGGGTGATAGGGGACCGGGACAATCAGAAAACAACATCGATGACCATGACAGGGCTTGTATATGGCAGGGCGGACCGCTAGAGCTCAGATATTGCTGCGCGTTCTGTTTGCGCCTGTCACGTCGGAAAAACGAGGAACGGTTCCATGTCCGCAAAGAAACATGTCGTCATTCTGGGAGGTGGTGTTGGCGGGCTGGAAGCCGCAACCCAGCTCAGCCACAACTCCCATGTCCGCATTACCCTGATTGATCAGAACGCCGTCCATATCTGGAAGCCTGTCCTGCATGAGCTGGCATCCGGCACGATCGGCCAGAAAGGCAACCTGTTCGCCTTCAATGAGCTTTCCAAACGTTTCGGCTTCTCCTTCATCCAGAGCACGCTGGACACCATCGACAGCACAACAAAGACGCTGAACCTGGAAAACGGGCAGGTCCTGAATTACGATCTGCTCGTCGTGGCTCTGGGCTCCTGCGCAAACGACTTCGGCACGCCCGGGGCGAAAGAAAACTGCCTCTTCCTCAATTCCCTGGCTGATGCCAACGCCATCCACGACCGTTTCCGTACGCTCATCGAGCGGGCGCAGCTGACAAACAAGCCTGTCCACCTGAACATTGTTGGGGGTGGTGCCACTGGGGTGCAGCTGGCTGCCGAACTCTGCCAGGCCATCGACAGCACTCCCGGCCTTGGCCCCTCTGCCCGCAAAAGGCTGCTCAGGCCCACGCTGATCGAGGCGCAGGACAGACTGCTGCCGCCTTTCCCCGAGCAGGTTTCGGCCGAGGCCAAGGCCGAACTGGAGAAGCTGGGATTCGATGTCATCACCGGCGGCATGGTCAGTGAGGTCGGCTGCGGATACATCGCCCTCAAGGATGGCCGGCGCATCGAGTCCGACTTCCCCATCTGGGCTGCTGGGGTGAAAGCCTGCGTGGCGACCTCTCTCCTGAAGAATCTTGAGCTCAGCCGCAGCGGGCAGATCATGGTCACCAACACGCTCCAGACCACGAAAGACCCGTCCATCTATGCCATCGGTGACTGCGCCCGCATGGAGGTCAACCCCACAGCCCCCACGGCGCAGGCCGCCCGGCAGGAAGGCCGTTATGTCGGCCGGGTTGCCATTCCCCGCCAGCTGGCTGGCAAGGCAGCGGTCCCGTTCGTCTATAACGACCGTGGCGCCGTCGTGGCTCTGGGGCGGTACAATGCCTGGGGCATGTGGCCCTCCAAGAAGGGGTTCGGCGGCCATGGCTTTGGGGCCCAGCTAGCCCGCTTCATCCATGAAGGTCTGTTCCGCCAGCACCAGATGGGCATCAGCGGTCTTTTCCGTACCGTCTGCGCAGCCCTCGGCGAACGCTTCAAGCCCAACAATCCTGATCTGAACGGCAAGAAACCGTCAGCACAGCCGGAACAGGACTGAAGCGGCCCTTCCCCCCAACCCGGCAGCCCCCTTCACAGCAGGTGAAGGGGATTTGCCCTGCGGGGGCTCAAAAGGCCTGTACACTCCACCATCAAGGTTTCTCACCAGGACGGCACAAGGCGCAAGACAGTTGCCGGGAGACCTTTTATACTCGGGCTCTGTGCCATCATGATCCGTACCGCCAGAAAAGGGCAGCCCCAGTCTGCTCCCCTTGCGGCGACAGGGGAACGCCTGCCATGACCCTATCCTGTACAGCTTCCACCGGTTCTATCGAACAGCAGATCATCAAAAACGGTTTTGCCTTTCTCCCCGCTCGACAGGCCAGAGCGTGGCTGGAGCCCTGCGGCCTGAAAGACTGGCAGGGTTTTGCTGAAAGCTGGAATGATCTGGGCATGGACCTCTACATGGCTGATGGCGGGCGCTACCGCCGTCGTCGCTATGGGACTTTTTCCATCACCGGGAACAGCCTGACCCGCAAGGACCATCAGCCCCATTATCAGAGCCGGGATTACAATCTGCTCAATGGCGGGGTAGAACGCTGGTTCAGTCCCATCACTGACGAGATGGGGCGACATCCGGCCCTTGCGGCCATTCTCCAGGCCACCTCCACCATGGCGGACCACCTCTCCCCGGAACGACCCCAGCCAGCCCCGTGGCATGTGGAGGTCCATCAGTTCCGCATCGAGGCCGCCAGCGATGCAGAGGCTCTTCCCACGCCGGAAGGGATGCATCGTGATGGCGTGGACTGGGTTTTCGTCTTCATGGTCAACCGCTGCAACATACGGGAAGGCGTCACGAGCATCCATGCGCTGGACCAGCAGACCGTACTGGGGTCCTTCACCCTGACAGAGCCGCTGGATACTGCCATTGTGGACGATCACCGTGTCTATCACGGTGTGACGGCGGTAGAACCGGAAGACCCCACCCTGCCCGCCTACCGTGACGTGCTCGTCGTCACCTTGCGGTATGAATGAACACAACCCCGTTACCCTGCCATTCATGGCGGGCTTCCCTGTCTTTTCCTGACCCGTCCCCCAGAGGATAACGACGCCATGACCCGTTCATCACCTGTTCCTGTCCGCCTCCGTGGCCTTGCCGGAAACCTGTGCCGTTCCGCCATCGTCATGGGTCTCTTCGGTTTCATCCAGACCAGCCCGGCCGAGGCGGCCAGCCAGAAGCATCCGTCACGTCATCATCATTCAGCACAGCACTCCAGCACGACACCCGTGGAGCTGAAAGCCCAGCCCGGCACGGAGCTGGACAGGCAGGCCCGCAGCCTGAATGCAGACCTTCTGGACGATGCGGCCCGCCACAACGAGACACCCATCGTCCTGACAGGGACAGCCAAACTCGCCCCAAAGCAGAAAAACATGATCCTGTTCGTGCAGCTGCAATCATACCGCCTCTGCGGGTCTGCAGGCTGTACCACCTCCATCTATCGCAGGAATGGCAACAAATGGGACACACTGCTGGACAGCGTGAACGGTTCCATCCGTATTGCCCGCCAGCGTCACAACGGTCTGGCTGACATCATTATTGATGGCAACGACCGCTGGGTATTTGACGGGCAGAAATACGAGGACACTCTCAACAGCCCCTGATTCTTCGGGCCCCACCGTCATGTTGGCAGGCGCTGGGGCCCTTTTTCATCTTTCTGCAAAGGAATGACAAAATCCGGCTGATACCGGAGAAAATATTTTTTACAGTTTTTTATATGGATATAATCATATCATTATGTGATAAATACAATACATTAACTTGCCGTCACCTTTAGCTCTCAATAATACCCTTCTCCGCCCACTTCTATACTTTACATATAACATCATGCTTATATGTGTATGGGATTGATATTTTCATCAAGTTTTTTTACCCATGGCGCTCCTTCAACAGACAGAAAACGGGGACCAGACCACAGCCCCCCAATGAGCCAGCGCCATGCCTTCTTCCACCACGCCCTTCTCTTCCGTAGCTGACCGGACACCCCTCATCCTTGATGGTGGCATGGGGCGGGAGCTGCACCGCATGGGAGCTCCGTTCCGCCAGCCGGAATGGTCAGCCCTCAGCCTGATGGAGCGGCCCGATCTGGTGCAGCAGGCCCATGAGAACTTCCTCAAGGCCGGGGCGCATGTCATCACGACCAACAGCTATGCCGTCGTGCCATTCCATATCGGTGAGGAACGTTTTGCCGCACGGGGCGAGGAACTGGCCCGCCTCTCCGGCCATCTGGGACGGCAGGCCATTGCAGCACAGGCCCAGGGTGGAAAGCCGTCTCTTCTGGCCGGCTCCCTGCCACCGGCAGGCGGCTCTTACCGTCCCGACCTGTTCACCCCCCAGAAGGCAGAGGCTATCCTGACGCCGCTCATCCGTGGGCTGGCACCCTCGGCCGATCTCTGGCTGGCAGAAACACAGAGCAGCATCGCCGAACTTCAGACAGCCCACAGCCTCGTCCAGCAGAGCACGGACGATGCACGCCCCTTCTGGGGCAGTTTCACGCTGGATGATTCCGATCCCGCCGCTCTCATCCACCAGCACGCCCCGGTCCGCCTGCGGTCGGGTGAACTGCTGGAAGAAGCCGTGGAAGCCGCCCTTCAGCTGAAGCTGGAGGCCCTGCTCTTCAACTGCAGCGACCCCCGCATCATGGAAACGGCCCTGCACACAGCCCGAAAGGTGCTGAAGACCCACGGTGATTCCACCACCCTGAAACTGGGCGTGTATGCCAACGGTTTCGCCCACAACCATCATGACGGCGAAGGCGAAGGAGCCAATGAAAGCATCACTCCACTGGATGGCACGCTGACATCCCAGCGTTACGCCGACTTCGCCCAGCACTGGCTTGCTGCCGGGGCCGACATCATCGGGGGCTGCTGTGGCATCGGGCCGGAGCATGTCGCCGCCCTCGCCGCCCGTTTTTCCTGACCTGCTGACCCACCGCCCATTTCGCACTCTGGAGACACAACAATGCCCCGCCTGCATGGCTCTTACCGTCTGCCTGCCTCCCTGCTGTCCCTCTCCTGCCTGATGGGGTCATGCGGCATGAGCCTCGGCCTCGCCACGGCCCTGTCAGGCTCACTATCCACCGCCAGAGCCGCCACAGTGACAGGCACGACCACGACCTCCCCAGCGGCCAGCAAAAAGACACAGGCCCGCAAGAGCACATCCACAACCCGCCACAGGCCCCATGCCATCAATGCCAGATCAGCCGAACATCTGACTGTCCACCGGACAAACACACCGCTGAAACGGGCACGGGCCAGCACCTCACCGGTGGATATCGTCACGGCACAGCAGCTCCAGCGAACGGGGCAGCTGAACGTGGCGGAAGCTCTGGCCCGCATCAATCCGTCCATCACCATCAGTGCAGCAGGGTATGACGCCTCGGCCCTGACCTCCTCCATCCGCCTGCGGGGGCTGAACCCCAACCACACGCTCGTGCTCGTCAACGGCATACGCCGCCACACCACGGCGAACATCAGTGCCGACAGCGGGCCGGAGGAAGGCTCCAGCCCGGTGGACCTGAACATGATCCCCCCGGAAGCCATCGACCATATCGAAATCCTGCGGGACGGTGCCGCCTCCCGCTACGGGGCGGACGGGCTGGCCGGTGTCATCAACATCGTGCTGAAAAAGGACGTCAGAAGCTCCGACATTGATGCCCAGACAGGCGCAAATGCCTATAACGGCGATGGCTGGCAGTACCAGTTCGGCTTCGACAAGGGCCTCGCCCTGGGCGAGGACGGGTACGTCAATCTGGCCGGGCAGATGTACCATACCGACCATTTCATCCAGAAAGGTCTGGACGTCCGCACGAACCGTTATGACGACCCGGCCCTCAGCCTTGCCGAGGAAACCCGCCAGACCCTCAGCCTCAATTTCGGCAAGCATTTCACCCAATCCCTGGAAGGCTACGGCTTTGTCACCTATGCCCACCGTCACGGTGAAGGCTTCCAGGATTACCGGACGCCGGACACGTTCCCGCAATATTATCCCGACGGATTTTCTCCCATCGAGGCCATGGAGGAACAGGACTACGCCGTCACACTGGGGCTGAAGGGCCGCCTGCCTGCCGGGTTCCACTGGGATGCCAACACGACATACGGGGCCGATGATGACCACATGACCCTGAAGAACAGTGGCAGCCCGGCCTATTATGCCGATTATGGCACATCCCCCACGAAGGTCCGGACGGAACGCTTCAAGAACGAACAGTGGAACAACACGCTGAACATCAGCCGCAGGTTCGCCTTTGCTCCCGGCCGCTCGCTGGACCTCTCCTTCGGCGCCCAGCACAGGCTGGAGAAATACACCATCGGGGCCGGTGAGCCTGCCTCCTACTACAAGGGTGGTCTCCAGGGCTTTGCGGGCCTGATGCCGCAGAATGCGGGATCATGGACCCGCAACGTCTGGGCGGGCTACATTGATGCGGACTTCCACCCGCTCCGGCATCTCGATGTCGATTTCGGCGGGCGGTATGAGCATTATACCGATTCCGGCAATGCCGAGACGGGCAAGATCGCCGCCCGGTATGACGTGACGAAACGCTTTGCCCTGCGGGCCACCATCAGCAACGGCTACCGTGCTCCCACCCTGCTGGAGCAGCATTACAGCGTGCTCAGCGTCATCCCCAACGGGGCCTCGGCCAGTCTGCCCGTCAATTCCGCAGCGGCCAGCTCCCTCGGTGCCCAGCGGCTGAAGGCGGAACGCTCCACCAACGCCAGCGGCGGCATCGTGCTGGAACCCGTCACGAACCTTCATGTCTCGGCTGACGTGTACCAGATCAACATCCGCAACCGCATCTCACCGGGCGGCAGCTTCCAGGGCAGTGCGGCAGAAAATGCCATCGCCCTGATGGGGGCCTCCCTGCCCGGCGGGCTGGACCCGGACAACGTCACGGCCACCTACTTCACCAACGGGGCCAGCACCCGCACGCAGGGGCTGGACATCATGGCCGATTACGCCCTGAAGCTGCACCGCTACGGGTCACTCAATCTCAGCCTGGCCCTCAATCTGAACCGCACCCGCATCCACCATCTCAACACCTATGCGGACGGATCGCCCATCCTCAATGCCCAGCAGATCGGCTACCTCACCACGGCGTCACCCCGCAGCAAGATCGTTCTCAACGCATACTGGAAGCTGAACCGCTGGAATGTGAACCTCCGCCAGACACGCTATGGCGAGACGGTCAACAACGTGACCTATCAGGACCAGGCCCCGGCGGCCCTGCAATATTCGCAGAGCCAGTTCCACCGCTTCGTGAACACACCTGCCTGGCTGACGGACCTTGAGGTCGGCTTCCAGGCCACGAAGCGCATCCATCTGGCCGTCGGCGGGAACAACCTCTTCAACGTCCGGCCCCGCCGGATGCCGCTGGAAAACTCCTACACCGGCTCACTGTTCTACGACAACAATTCCGCCGGTATCCCCATGACGGGCGGCTATTACTACGGGCGCATCAACATCAGCCTGTAACCCCGGAGACAGGCACGGACCACGACAGGGCAGACCACCATGTTCTCAGCGATCGAGCAGCACACCATCCACCCCATCCCCGCCTCGGACAGGCGGGGCCGCCCGCGGGACCAGTTCACCATCTGGTTCAGCACCAACATGACGCTGCTGACGGTCGTGACGGGTGCGCTGGGGCCGTTGCAGTGCCACATCTCCTTCACCCTAACGGCCCTCGCTTTCCTGCTTGGCAGCCTGCTCGGGGCTGTCTTCATGGCCCTTCATGCCGTGCAGGGGCCACGGCTTGGGGTGCCGCAGATGATCCAGAGCCGGGGGCAGTTCGGTGCATGGGGGGCCATGCCGGTCATCCTGATGGTCGTCGTCATGTATGTCAGCTTCGTCGCCTCCAACTGCGTGGTGGGCGGCGATGCGCTGCGGAGTGTCCTGCCCTCGCTGGGAGCACATCCGGCCATCCTCATCATGGCCGTCCTCAGCCTGCTGCCCTGCATCATCGGCTACCGGACGATCGAGATATTCTCCTCGGCGGTTTCCTTCATCACGACGGCCGTCATCCTGCTCTGCTTCTTTGTCGGGCTGGCGAGCCTGCCACACGGGCAGGCCTTTCTGGCAGACATGCACGGCTCCTTTGCCGGGTTTCTCCAGGCCTTTTCCATCGCCGTGCTCTGGCAGATCGCCACGGCTCCCTATGTCTCCGATTCCTCACGCTACCTGCCGGATGAGAAGGCCAGCTATCCCCGCATCTTCCTCGCCTGTTATGGCGGCACGATCGGCGGAACCTTTCTGGCGATGGCAGCGGGGGCCTTCCTCAGTGCCGCCACAGGGCTATCACCCGCCGTCGCCATCACCCACATGACGGGACCATGGGCAGGGCTGATCATCCTCGTCCTGGGGCTGTCCATCGCCTTCGCCAATGCCATGGACCTCTACTGCTGCACGCTCTCCCTCATCACGCTGCTGCACAGCTGCCGCACCAGCTGGCAGCCACGGGGGCGCAGCCGCCTCATCATCACCCTGCTGATCATCCTGACAGCCACGGCGATGGCCCTTTTCATGGCGAAGTCCTTCAATGCCGCCTACAGCGCCCTGCTGGACCTGCTCATGGCCGTCATGATCCCGTGGACAGCCATCAACCTTGCGGACTTCTACCTCATCCGCAAAGGGGACTATCATGTCCCATCCTTTTTCGAACGGGATGGCGGGGTCTATGGGCTTGTGAACGGCCCGGCCCTGTTCAGCTACGGGCTGGGGATTCTGGCGGAAATTCCCTTCCTGAACCTGTCCTTCTATCATGGCCCGCTGCTGGAGCGGCTGCATGGCGTGGACATCTCATGGCTGACGGCCCTGCTCGTCTCCACGCTCAGCTATCTTCTGCTGGCACGGTACGGAAAAGCCCACCACACCCAACAACCGGGCGGATGAAGAGACGACCTTCTGATTTTCAGGGGAAAGACTGGAGCGGATGAGGGGAATCGAACCCCCGTATGCAGCTTGGGAAGCTGCCGTTCTACCATTGAACTACATCCGCTTCGTGGGGCCTCTTATACCGGCTGGCAAAACCCTGCGCAATCCCCTTTCCATCATATTTTCCAGCAGAGTATCGCCCTTCCCCGAACATCTTCCGGCGAACCGTGACCGGTTCTCCTTGACGCCCCCTTCCACCGGGCGCATAGTCGGGGTGTGGCGTTGCTGGATGGTAACCCACCCTCGTGATTTGATAGGCCGGCTTGCGGCGAGGTAAAAGAACATGCGCTAAAGAGGCCCTGTTTCTCTCCCGCAGAATCAGGACTTCATACGGCCTCCATCCTAATCGGGCAGGCCGCCGGGTGGTCTGCCTCTTCAGCTGGAGGAACCCATGCCCTCTACCGACCAGTCCTTCCTCTCCTCCTGCCGCACCGACACGCGTCTGCTGCACGAGGCCCGCAACCGCACCGAACATGGTGAAACGTCGGACGCCATCTTCCCGACCTCCGGTTTTGTCTATGACAGTGCAGAACAGGCCGAGGCCACCTTTGAAGGGACGATCCAGCATCTTCAGTATTCCCGCTATGGGAACCCCACGGTTGATGCGCTTCAGGACCGGCTCGCCCTGCTCGAAGGGGCCGAGGCCTGCCAGACGACATCCACCGGCATGGGGGCCGTCTCCTGTGCCCTGCTGGCCCAGCTGAAGGCCGGTGACCGTGTCGTGGCCAGCAGTGCGCTCTTCGGCTCCACACACTGGCTGCTGGACTCGCTGCTGCCCGGCTATGGCATCGAGACCGTCATGCTGGACGGCACCGACCTCAAGGCCTGGGAGGAGGCCCTTTCCAAACCCACCCAGGCCGTGCTGATCGAAACCCCCTCCAACCCGATGCTGGATGTTCTGGACATCCGCCACATTGCCGACCTTGCCCACAAGGCGGGGGCCATCTTCATGGTGGACAATGTCTTCGCCACACCTGTCGGCCAGAAGCCGCTGGAACTCGGGGCGGATGTCGTCATCTACTCCTGTACCAAGCATATTGACGGTCAGGGCCGTGTGATGGGCGGGGCCATTCTGGGCAGTCAGGAATGGATCACCGGAACACTCCAGCCCTTCGTCCGCAATACAGGCAACACGCTGTCTCCCTTCAATGCCTGGGTGCTGTCCAAGGGGCTGGAAACGCTGCGCCTGCGTGTGGAGGCCATGGCCCGCAATGCCGCCCGCCTTGCTGACGCCCTGAGCGAACTGCCCGGCATCACGTCCGTCCGCTATCCCGGCCGCAAGGATCATCCCCATGCCGACCTTGCCCGGAAACAGATGAGCAATGGCGGAACACTGGTGGCCTTCAGCGTCGCCAATGGCAAGAAAGGGGCGTTTGCCTGCCTCAACGCTTTCCGGCTCATTGCCATTTCCAACAATCTGGGGGATGCCCGCAGCCTTGCCACCCACCCCGCCACCACCACCCACCGCAAGCTGACGCAGGAACAGCGTGATGCTCTGGGCATCACGGATGGGTCCATCCGCTTCTCGGTCGGGCTGGAAGATGTGGAGGACCTGATCGAGGACCTGCGCCGTGGGGCCGAAGCCGCCCGGCAGGCAGGCTGAACGACCCGGCCTGCAAGCCCGTCCCCGCACTCCCCGTGAACGGGACGGGCGGCCACGACAGGTCAGACATATGAAGACATTCCAGAATACCAGTAAGGGAAAATCCGCCGCTCCTGACAGAATGACCTGACAAATCCCCATAATGATTCTAGTAAAGGCCCATGTCCGATAATTCCCTCCCCCCGGAAGGCCCGATGGCCGAGACGGAAACCCTCGAGATGGAGCCCATCACGTCCCTGCCCGCCTTTACGGCCCATACCGGCGACGTGACCGTGAATGTCCGCCCTTTCTGGGTTGATGAACATTCCGACCCGGAAGAACACCGTTATGTCTGGCTCTATCATGTGCTGATTGAAAACAGAGGCAAGGAGAGCATCCAGCTTCTCTCACGCAGCTGGACCATCACGGATGATCGGGGTGGGCGTGAAGACGTGCATGGTGAAGGCGTGGTGGGCGAGCAGCCCGTCATTGCCCCAGACAGCAGCTATCAATATACATCCGGAGCTGAACTCAAAACACCGAGCGGCTTCATGGAGGGCCTCTACCACATGGTCACCCCGGCCAGCGGCCATCGTTTTGATGTCACCGTGCCCGTATTCAGTCTGGACAGTCCCCATCACATGGGCATGACCCACTGACGGACAGCAGAAAAGGACCCGCCATCTTGAACGCCCCTCATGCCCGCCCGAAACACAGACGCATTGCCGCCCTTCTTCTGGCGGCGGGGCGTGGGCGGCGGTTCTCTGCCGGTGCCCCGCAGGAACAGGCCAGCATAAGCAAGCAGTTCCATCTTCTGGCCGGGCAGCCGGTCATCCGGCACGCCGCCATGGCCCTGCTGCCGCATGTCGATGTCCTCCAGCCGGTTGGCAGCGACCCGCTCCTGCCCGAGGCCCTGGCAGGGCTGGATGTCCTTCCCCCGGTCGAGGGCGGAGCCGAACGGCATGACAGCGTGCGGGCCGGGCTGGAGGCCCTGGCAAAACTGCCCGAGCCGCCTGATGTCGTTCTCGTGCATGACGGGGCCCGCCCCTGCGTCCCGGCTGCTGTCATCACCCGTACCCTTGAGGCACTGGAGACCCATGAGGGTGTCATCCCGGCCCTGCCTGTCAGCGACACGCTGAAGAAGGTGGAGAATGGCCTCATCACCGGGACGGTCTCACGGGAGGGCCTCTGGCGTGCCCAGACCCCGCAGGGCTTCTCCTTCCCGCTGCTGCGGGACCTGCATGCCCGGCACCGCACCGCCCTGACCGATGATGCCGGCCTGCTGGAGGCGGAAGGCCACAAGGTGGCGATCGTCATGGGTTCGGAAGACAATATCAAACTGACCGTTACGGAGGATCTGATGCGGCTTGAACGTGTAATTGAGGACCAGAAGACCCAGCCTGCGCAGGCTCCCGTTCTGCTGCCCCGTGTCGGTCTGGGCTATGATGTTCATGCCTTTGCCGAGGGCCGCAAGCTCATCCTCTGTGGCATCGAGATTCCCCATGAAAAGGGCCTTGCCGGTCACTCCGATGCCGATGTGGGCATCCATACACTCTGCGACGCCATCTATGGTGCGCTGAATGAGGGCGACATTGGCCGTCACTTCCCCCCCACGGATGAGAAATGGCGTGACATGGATTCCGCCCGCTTCCTCATCCATGCCGGAGAGCTGATCCGCTCCAAAGGAGGAATGCTGGTCAATGCGGACCTGACGATCATCTGCGAGCGCCCGAAGATCGGCCCTCATGCCAAGGCCATGTGTGCCCGTCTTGCCGAGCTGCTGAAGGTCAGTCCCAGCCGCATTTCCGTCAAGGCCACGACTTCCGAGCGTCTGGGCTTCACGGGGCGGGAAGAAGGCATCGCCGCCACGGCTGCCGTCAGCATCATGGTGCCGGACAGCGGGGAGTAAGACGCTCCCTCCTTCCGCAGGGCCAGTCATGAGAAAGCCCCTCCAGAGACCCGTTCTGGAGGGGCTTTTCCGTTCCATGAAATCACGCTTCCTGTCCGGTCAGGCTGCTTTCACCCGCCCCTGCGCCAGATTCAGGAAACGGAGCGCATCGGCAATGTCCGTGTTCCGCTTCTCAAGCAGTGTGGCGAGTTCCCTGTCGTGGCCCCATTTTTCCAGCTGACGGTATTCGTCGGCGTGGGCAAGGTGCACGGCCTCGTCAAAGCTGACCACGTCATGCACCAGAGCCAGCGGCAGAAGCAGGCTGCCCATGATGGGCACCATGACACCCAGAGCCGTCAGCTGGGCAGGCTCCAGCTGCGACAGGTAATGCGTCAGGGCCTCGCCATAGGCGGCAGGCTGCTCCAGAGGCATGAGACCATCCGTCATGGCCGGATGCAGCCCCTGTTCCGCTGCCCAGGCCCGGATGCGGGCCGTCACGGCATCATCCTGCGCCACGCTCCGGTAGCAGAGATTGTCATCAATGCCATAAGCGCGCAGGGCGGCTTCCATCGCTGCACGATCGGGCAGGATGCGCTCGATATGACTGCCCGCCATACGGGTCAGGACCAGATCATCCGGGGTGAACTGGGCACCCTCGGCAATCTGACGCCATTCTTCCGCAAGGGCCTCTGCCAGAGCAGGAGATGACACGGCCAGGGCCGTTCCGGCAGGCAGCTTCACGGGCCTGCCATCCAGCAATGGTCCCTGCTGGCCAGACTCACCGACTGGCCCCACTGTCACCTGTTTCCAGAAACGCCTGTGCAACTGTGCCATGACACTGCTCTTCCTTCCTGTCAGTTGCCACCAAGACCAAGGGCCCGGAGAATACCGCCTGCCCCGCCAGAATGGCCATCATCCCGTGCAGGCAGGGCCAGACCCTTCTGCCCGCCACGAGCCTGCTGGACAGCATGAGCACAAGCATCACTGCCAAAACGGGCTGTATCCAGAACAGCCTGATCCTTGTCCTGCGCTCCTATATGAACCGTGCCATTCTGCCCTGAAAGGGCCAGTGGTGTGGAAAAATCCGCCCCTACAAGCGTGACATGCGGCATGAGCTGGAACGTGTAGCTCATGTCACCCAGCTTCATCGTCCCCTGCCCGATGAGGGAAAGATGCTTCACCTCCAGAGCCATGTCACTGAAATGTGCCTGACCATGCCCGAATGTCGCCGTCCCGGCAAAGCAGCGCAGCCCCATCGTGCCAGAACCCAGCTTGAGGAGACTGGCCGCAGGACCTGCCAATGGTGCCAGAACCTCCCTTTGGACACGGCCATCCACAAGGGACAGGCCCATCTGGCCATCCAGGGCCTGCCACAGGGCCTCAGGCTGGGCGCCTTCCGTCCCGAGAGCCCCTTCCAGCTGCACAGGTCCCTCAAACATCACAGGCTGCCCCAGCAGGCTCTGTACCCAGCTGGCCGGCAGAATGAATGGATGCGCCTTCATGCCCATCCGCAGAGGGTCAGCCGTGCCATCCAGCACAACCTCACCCGCAAGCGGCACGTCCTGCACGCTCCCTCCCAGCACGGAAAGACTCAACCGCCCCTCCAGCCCCAGAAGATGCAGATGCAGCCCCTGATAGGCGATGCCTGCCACATGGAGCTGATCTGCCGTCATATCCACATCGAACGGTCGCCCCGCCATGCTTCCGAACCACTGCGTCAGCCGGATCTCAGACGCCTTTCCTTCCGCGGGGGCCACCTCTGGCGGCCGGGATGCCTGCGCAGCATCACCGGGCTCTCCCTTGCCCGCAGCGGGCACAGGCCCCGCCTGCACTGTCGGCTCGGCAGCAGGTGTGAGCGACGCGGAAGAGACACGCTCCCCCTCCAGATGGATCAGATGCAGTTTGCCCACAAGCCCCGCATCCGGCTGCATGGGCAGGTCCGCCGACAGGTTTCCGCCCGCTTCCTGACTGTCAAACACCACATCCTGAAGCGACAGGGAAGAAAGGCCTGCATCCTTCACCGGCCCCAAGACAAGCTGCCCCTTCACATGACCATCATGCACCAGCAGGCCCGGAATTCCCCTGATGTCAGGAAACTGGAACAGGGCTGCCTGGCCGGAAAAAGCCAGCGTACTGCCCTGCCGCCCGGCCTGTCCCTGAAGGTCGAAAGACACATTGTCCTGTCTGGCATCCGTTCTGGCGGCATCACCCCGGCTGAACAGGCTGGATAATGTTCTGTCCTGCCCCTGCACGTTCAGCTTCAGCCCGACAGATGCCGGGATACGGCCCAAAAGAGCAGACTGTGCCCTCTGCAAACTCTCTGCCTCACCATGAAACAGCCAGGCATAACGCCCCCAGGCAGCCTGCCCCTGAAGGACAAATGGTGCCTGCGCACTGTCAGCATCAATCTGGATGTCGCTCAGCTGCAGCGGTGCCGCCACATGCCACATGCCCGCAGGCAGGGTCGCACTGCCCAAATGGGCATGAACCTGATCCAGCACCAGACGCCGGGGCAGATGCAGCAGGGCATCCGTCAGAGCCATGTCCGTTCCGTTGCTGGCAGCCACCATGTCATCATCACTGTGGAAGCGGACTGTCCCCTCAAGCTGCCCCAGATCAACCGGCATCGCCCGTGAGAGCAGATGCCGCAGGCCCCGCAGGGATGTCCAGCGACCGGACAGCGTGAAATTCACACCTTTCAGCCGGTGGGCGTCCCGCATGAGGCCATCAAGCGTGGCATGGTCCTGGTGCTCGCCGGTCCCCAGCGTCAGCCCCAGGCTGAAAGCCCACGGGTCTTTCTGTCCGGCAGACGCAGAGAGAAGCTGATGGAGAGGGCCAAGCCGTCCCCGCAGCGTAAAAGGCGTGTGCCCATATGTGCCCCGCAGATCCACCCACGGGCTCACACTGCGCATGCCCGCCATCTCCAGACTGGCCAGATGAAGGTGGCCTCCTTCCGGGACATGACTGTCCGACAGATCATCCTGCCATGAGAGTTCAGCATCAGTCAGATGCAGCCCTCCGAAGCTGACCTTCCAGCGGGGGGTGACGGCATCACCGGCCACAGGCGCTGCGACCCTCTGATCCTGCGAGATTACAGGGAGCCACGTGGAGCACTGTTTCTCGCTGGCCCGATGCAGCATGATGCCCGCGCCCCTCACCGTGAATTCCTGAAAGGAAATCTCCCGGTTCAGTATCGCCAGCAGAGACAGGTCCGCATGGACGGACCGGGCCGCCACGAAGGGCGTGCAGCCCGGTCTTGTCAGTACGACATTTGTTGCCTGAAAAGACGGCCATGGCAGCAGCTGGAAAGACGTTTCCCCCATCTTCAGCTCCAGCCCCGTCTGCTGCTGGAAGGCCTCCGTGACACGCTGCCGCAGCCTGTTCTGGTCTATCAGAAACTGCGGAGCAAGGCTCACGCCTGTCACCACCACCACCAGCCCGATCAGGATTGCTGCCAGCTTTTTCATCTGCCTGTGTCCTCGTTTTCTCAGGCGGCCAGGTCCCCCTGCAAAGGGCCAGCCGTCCCTGTCAGTCTTTCACCGTGTCCGGCGTGGTGCTGGTGTGTCACCAGCAATGAAACCCAGCGTCTGGAACGTCTCACGCATATGGGGCGGCAAGGGAGCCGCCACCTGCAACCTTCCCCCCGCCGGATGAGGGAACTCCAGCATCCTTGCATGGAGGTGCAGCCTGTCCGGGAAACCCTCCACATGGGCCGTTTCGCCCCCATAGCGGGGATCACCCAGAATGGGCGTGCCCAGACTCTCCGTATGGACACGCAGCTGGTGCGTCCGCCCCGTCCAAGGGGACAGGGCCAGCCAGCTGAAACGCTTGCCTGTGGCATCCAGCGTCTCGTAAGAACTCTTGGCACTCATCGCATCCTCTTCCCCACGGGAGACAGGCACGATAAGCGAGGCACCCCCAGCCCCGACCTTGGCCAGAGGCTGGTCGATCACACCTTCAGCAGGGCTGGGCCGCCCGACAACCACCGCCCAGTAGGTCTTGCTCACCTCACGCCCCCGAAAGGCCGCTGCCAGTTTTGCCGCCACACCAGGCGTGCGGGCCAGCAGCAGGATGCCGGACGTATCACGGTCAATGCGATGCACGAGGCGGGGCTTGTCGCCTCCCTCCGGCCTCAGCCCCTCCAGCATCATGTCCACGTGTACGGTGATGCCGGGGCCACCCTGTGTTGCCAGTCCGGACGGCTTGTTCAGCACGATGAGATGGTCATCCTCATAAAGGATCATGTCCCGCAGCTGCTGGACGAGTTCCGGGTTGGGCGGTGGCGGCGGGGCCGGGCGGCTCTGGTCCGGCAGAGGGGGGATACGGATGCTCTGGCCGGGATTGAGCCTTTTATTGGGCTGCACCCGCCCTCCATCAACCCGCACCTGCCCCTTGCGGCACAGCTTCTGCAACCCACCCTGTGTCAGGTTGGGATAATGACGGCGAAACCAGCGGTCGAGACGCAGATCGGCCTCATCTTCGCTGACAATACGATTCTCAACACTCATGACTGGCGAGATGCCCGTTTCTGCGCCAGCATGTCCAGCCGTTTCCTGATTCTTTCTTCAAATCCACGGTCGACCGGCCTGTAAAGCGTCACCCGTTCCATGCCGTCGGGGAAGTAGTTCTGGCCGGAAACACCATCCTCGCAGTCATGATCGTATTCGTAGCCCTTCTTGTAACCCAGCTCCTTCATCAGGGCTGTCGGAGCATTGCGGATATGGGCCGGAGGCATGAGGCTGCCCGTCTGCTTCGCCAATGCCCTGGCCTCATTATAAGCCCGATACACTGCGTTGGACTTGGAGGCGACCGCCAGATGGACCACAACCTGCGCCAGGGCCACCTCCCCCTCTGGAGAGCCGAGCCTCTCATAAGCCATCGCTCCGGCCTGTGCCAACGGCAGGGAGGTCGGATCAGCCTCGCCAATATCCTCACTGGCAAAGCGGACGAGACGGCGGGCAATGTAGCGGGGGTCTTCCCCGCCTTCCAGCATACGGGCGAACCAGTAAAGTCCCGCATCAGGGTCACTCCCCCGCAGGGATTTGTGCAGAGCGGAAATCAGATTGTAATGCTCGTCCCGGTCCCTGTCATACAGGACAGGCCGCCGGGACAGGGACCGGGCCAGCTCCTCCGGCCCCAGCGGGCGGGTTCCATCCTTCGTCAGGGAAAGAAGCTGCTCGACCATGTTCAGCAGATAGCGCCCATCCCCATCCGCCATGGCCCGCAGGGAGGCCCGGCCCTCATCCGTCAGGGGCAGGGTCCGCTCCGTGGCCGTTTCGGCCCGCACAAGAAGCTGCTCCAGCGCAGCATCATCCAGCCTGTGCAGGACAAGAACCTGACAGCGTGACAACAGGGCAGAGTTCAGCGTGAAGGACGGATTCTCGGTCGTGGCTCCCACCAGCACGACCGTTCCCCGTTCCACATAGGGCAGAAAGCCATCCTGCTGCGCCCGGTTGAAGCGGTGAATCTCATCCACGAAGAGCAGCGTGCCACGCCCGGTGGCCTCGGCCTTGCGGCGGGCTTCATCAAAGGCTTTTTTCAGATCCGCCACACCGGAAAAAACAGCGGAAATCTTCGTGTAAAACAGTCCCACCCGTTCGGCGAGCAGCTGGGCAATGGTTGTCTTGCCGCATCCCGGCCCACCCCAGAGAATCAGGCTGGACAGATGGCCACTTCCCAGCATCCGGGTCAACGTACCCTCCGGCCCCAGAAGATGGACCTGCCCCTGCACCTCATCCAATGACTGCGGACGCAGACGGTCCGCCAGCGGCTGGGTGCCCGCAGCACGGCGTGACGGAGAGGACTCTGACCGACGTGCCCCCTCCTCATGCCGGGAAACACCACCCGATGAGGAACCCCCAAAGAGATCCGGCATGGTATCCGACATCATCATCCCTCCTGCCTTTCCCACCACTGCCAGACCCGGCAGCCTCTCATTCGAACAGACGCCGCAGCCCACCGGGCAGCAGGGCGGAGAAAGGGTTAACATGCATCTGTGGCTTGGCCAAACTGCCATCCAGCCTGTAGGTCATGGCCATGATGCCACTTCCCTTCCGGGCCCCGAAAAAACTGCCCGCAGCCTGATTGATCCCAAAGAATGGCGAGATGGTGCCCTGCATCTGCATCATGGCCTGCCCGAAATCCATCTGCCCTTTCATCGTCACCCCCAGAATGGCATTGCCGGCCCGCGCCTCTGCCAGATCAAGCCGCTCCCCCGCTACCCGGAAGGACGCCCGCAACTGGACATCTTCAAACTGTTTGCGGGAAATCTGCCCCCAATGCAGAGGGGCAGCCAGCGTGGCAATGACAAGAGCCGTCGGCGGATTTTTCAGCGTCAGATGGTCCACGGCCAGCGTGCCATCAAAGGGCGGCAGCCCCAGTCCCAGCCCCATGGTACGCTCGGCACTGGTCACATGCGCATCGGCCGCCACGGGCTGGCAATGGCCCTGGAGGTCCACCGTGCCACCAGCCAGCTGGCCATACACACCAAGAGACGCCAGAATCCTGCCCAGATCAGTAGCAATGAGCCTTACATCCAGCACGCCTATCCGTCTGGAATCCTGTGCGAGATCAAACGTGAGGGACGGCTGGGCCACATGCAGGAAAGCCCCCTGCACCCGCTGCGCTGCCCAGCGAAGGTTGGCTGACACATGGCTGGCTGTCTGTTCAGCTCCATAGATCACCCTGTCAGCCCGCAACCCGATAGCCCATATCCCCTCCGGCAGGATGGATGCCTGGCTGGCGCTGCCGGGTGCCCGTCTGACCTTTTTCTCCACGGGATGAATAGGCTGTGAGCGTGACTTTCCGGTGGCCGGATGCCCGAACCAGGGGGTCAGGTCCAGAGTACTGGCCTGCACGGATATCTGGTACCGCCGGTCATCCGCCGTTCCGTCCCGCACCGGCCAGTCCATCACGGCACTGCCGCTCGTCCGTCCAAACTGGAAATGGGTGAGGTTGATCCCTCCCAGCTGACCAGACCTCATGCGCCCTTCTGCCTGAAGGGCCAGCTGGGGACCATGGGCGCGAACATCATCCAGACGGATCATCTGCCCATCCTGCCATGTCACTCCTGCCTGCAAGCCCGCAGGGACACCAACAGGCTTGTGCCAGAAACGGGCCCGGACACCCAAACCTCTCAGGTCCACCTGCACCGAGGCAGTCCCCCGACTATGGCCGGGGCCCCCACCGTACTGGCTGTAGACAACATGCCCCACGCCACTGCCCTGCATGATGGAGTCCTGCGCCAGCCCCGCCGGAACCCCGAGACTGCGCAACTCCTTTGCCCCCAATGAGGCCTGCAGATCTGCTTTCAACATCAGGCGTCCCGGCACATTGGCCTGAAAACTGTCAAACAAGCTGCCCGTCATCATCACGCCACGGAACCGGGCACCTCCCTTCACGGCAAGTCCGGCTTCACTGACCGAAAAGTGCCCATTCCCCTGCTGTATCCGCCCCAGGGACGGCAGAGCGAACCAGATGTTCTGGAAATCAAACTCTGCCCCATATCCCACATCCTTCATCAGAAGGTGACTGTTGAGCGGCAGCTTCAGCGAGAGCGTGCCTTTCAGCATCCCGCCCGTATTGGCTGGATTGACCGGATGACGGGACAGCAGATTGAGCCGTGGATAGGAAAGGACCGCCACAAAAGCTGACAGGGGACCTTCCATCCCCAGCGAGAATTCACCTGTCTGCTCCCGCTTGAGAAGATCACTCAGAACAATATGCCCCGTCGGTACGGTCACCGAGCCCCCTCGACCATCCGCAAGATGACCATGCTGCACGTCGATCAGCAGACGGTCATCATCCACAAAATGGGCGTAGGCATCCTCCCCCGTGACCTGTGGCATACCCTCCATCCATGTCACGCTCAGACTATGGCCTGTCAGTTCACCCCCCAGCGCCCTGACATCCAACCCGTCGAGACCGGTATTGCTGGTAAAATCAAGCTGAAGATGCAGATTCTCACCACGTCCTGCCGTCATGTTGGTGGTCATCCAGCGACGGGCTCCACGGGCTGTGCCATCCGGCCAGACACTCGCCAATGTGGCAAAATCGAATGTTGGCACATGGCCATCCACCAACAGCTCCACATCCTTTGGCCTGTCCAGATGATCCAGCCGCCCATGGGCATCAATGATGAAAGGGACCGTCCGCCCCAGGGAGTCCAGTGCCGCAAGCTCCGTATGCAATGCCAGAACCAGGGGGGCCTGCTGGCCAGCCTCCGCAGGGTCCAGATGGAACGATACCTTCCCCGATGAGAGACGGAACGGAATGCGGCCAGGCCGGTCAATCTCGCCAGCTCCAGCGTCCACCTCCCCTGCCATGTGAGCAAAATGGCCGACCAGTCCATGCCCCTCCAGAATCCCTTCCAGATGAAACGCCAGAGGCATGTTCGGGATGCCCATGCCTTTTTTCCCGGCTGGCGACAGCGGCAGCCAGGCCGCCAGAGCCGGAAAACGGACCGGAGAAACAGTCAGCTGCCAGCGTGTCCGTGCCGCTCCGTCGGGAGCCATGTCACCTGCCAGATGGACCGTGGCCTCCTCCTGCCCTGCACCCAGCCCGCCCCCCTGGAGGGACGCCTCCATCCGCCCCTGCCAGCCGGTCTGCCTGTCATGATCCGCCTTCAGTTCCGGCAGGGTTACAATGAGCGAAGAATCCGGTGCCGTCTCATCCCTTATGGTCAGCCTGATATCCTGAAGATCAAGATGCCAGGGCATGATGGCAGCCAGAGGTGGCAGAGTGCCTCCACCCGGATGCTGCGCCCCGGGCTTCACACCGCCCAGGCTGACATGACCCTCCGCATCCCGGAACGCCACAAGGCGCAGCCCCCGGACATCCAGCGACCGCAGGCCCACCTGCCCATGCAGCAGGCTCGCAAGCCGGAAAACAACCCCGACATGATCAAGCTGCTGTTCCGGCACTTCGGCAGCCACCTCATCAGCCCCCCCGCCTTCTGGAAGGGCACGATACCGGACACCCTCAAGGCTGAGCAGAATCTTGGCCGAATGACCGTTCTTTCCGGGTTTCCACGACAGGGCCATGCGCTCCCAGTGGAGACGCCCCCCACCAGCATGGGTCAGGGCCCCTCCCCAACGATGGGACAGCCCCGTCACATCCAGAGGCCCCTGGGCCAGCCGTCCCAACAGCAGGGCCACCGCCAGCAGCAGCCCCACCAGCGGCACCAGAAGCCCCAAGGCCACACGGCGCAGGATTGTCTGCCATGTCATGTCCACGATACCCCGGATAAAGAGACATCCCGTGATGTCCTGAAACAGAAAAACAGGAGAGCGGCTGCCCGGAACAGACCGGAGACTGGCGGAAACCGGCTGTCAGAGCCGGGACAGAGCCTCCTGCACCCATGCCACATGCTTGGCGGGGCTGACCTTCCGCTTGAAAGCGACAAGACGCCCTTCCGCATCGACCAGAAAGGAGCTCCGCTCAATCCCCATGAACTCCCGCCCATAGAGCTTCTTCTTCACCCACACGCCATAGGCTTCGGCCAATGCATGATCGGGGTCTGACAGCAGGGTGAAGCTGAGCGCCTGTTTCAGAATGAATTTTTCCAGTGCTCCCACACCATCGGGACTGACACCCAGCACACGCAGACCATCCCCACCGGGGATACGCAGCTCGGCCAGATGGTCACGCAGATCGCAGGCCTGAGTGGTGCAGCCCGGCGTGGAAGCCCGTGGATAGAAATACAGAAGATAGGGCTGCCCGCGGAGGGCATGGCTGCTCACCCTCTCCTCGCCTGTGGGGCCCATCCCCGCCAGATCGAAATCGGGCACCGGGGCCCCCACGGCCAGCCCCTCACCGGAACCTGAAACCTTTTCTGCCTGTGTCATGCTTTTACTGCTCCGCACTGTTGGGCTGGTCACCATGGGAGACACTGCCATCTCCCACCGAATCATCAGGGCTGTGTGGCTGATCCGGCACGCTGCTGCCCTCACCCCCGGTACGGGCGGCACCATGCGCCGTACCATCCAGTGGAGCATCCGGAACGGGACGGGCCTGTGCCGGCTGGGATGCCGACCTGCCCTTGAGGAAGGGACTGACCCTCTGAAACCCGGCAGGCGGCTGGAAACGGTCTGCCGGAATGTCCTCATACCGCACGGACACGGCCTGAAGATGGCCCTGAAGACCATCAGCATCCACACCATCCTCGGCGAGGATGAGGCCATCCTCCGTCACGCAGGCCGTTGCCTTGCCACGAGGGCTTTCAATGGCCCATTCCCGGCAAGGCACGCCAGCAACCTGCTTCATCCCGCCAGCATGGTAGGTCATATCCAGACTGAGCAGGAACGTATTGTGCAGCCCATGCATGGGACGGAACTGGATGTAGCGCCTCTCCTGCATGCTGACGAGCGTCATGATCTGGTTGGGGCGGTCCAGAATGGTGGCGCTCTGCCCATCATCAGGATCAATCCGCAGCCGGTCACCCGAAGCAGCAAAAGAAACCGCCACCTGATGCTCCGGCCCGGCTTCCTTCCCCTTGCCCGGCAGCACTTCTGTCTGGAACCGGTAGGTCACCACGGCATCCCGCATCGGTGCCAGAGGGGGATGATCCGCTGGCGCAGCGGCTTCGGCAATGCCACAGGCCAGCACGGCAGCCCCAAGGGCCGCCAGCACTGTCCCCCCGGCCCGCCGCGCGACCTTATCCCGCCCCGGCATGACTTCCCTGATACACCACTGCATCCGCACGTCTTCCTCCATCTCCATCCATGACCGGCGCCGGACACCGCCCAGCCTGCAAACGGGCAGAAGCATATCAGACCATGACAGCAGGGCCAGAGAGAAATTGGTTACCTTTCTGCCCGCCCGGCAGAGCCCTGCACCATGGCCTCCAGTTCCGGCCCCAGAGCAGCAAGGCTGACATCTCCAGGCCATCGGGCAGGCTGCTGCATGGCCGCCGCAAGCTGCTGCCTGTAAGCCGCAAAGGGCACTCCCACACAGCCAAGACTGGCCAGATGCGGGGTGACGTACTGCGTATCCAGCAGGCCATATCCCCCCTGCCGCAGGGCCGCCATCAGATGTACCAGCGCTATCTTGGACGCATCCCGCACATGGGACACCATGCTCTCCCCGAAGAAGGCACCATGCAGGGACACACCATAGAGCCCCCCAAGAAGCGCTCCGCTCTCCCTGTCCCGGACCTCCACGGAATGGGCATGGCCCAGACGGTGCAGCTCGCCATAAAGCTGGCGGATGCGCCCGCTGATCCATGTTTCCGGCCGGGAGGGCGTCAGGCGGGCGCAGGCCTGCATCATGCCATCGAAATCCTCATCACTGCACAGGCGGTACTGCCCGGCCATGACGGTCCGCATCAGCCGCCGGGGCAGGGCTGGTGCCTCCAGGGGAATGATCCCCCGCTCCTGCGGGCAGAACCATTCCAGCTCATCGCTCTGCTCATCCGGTGCCATGGGGAACAGACCTTCCCCATAAGCACGCAGAAGCAGGTCAGATGTGATAGGCTCCATCAGATAATCTTTCCCTACAGAGAAGCCGAATCATGTCCAGCCAGTCTCCCTCACGCCCTTCATCGCAGACCTACATCTATACGATCGCACTGGCCCTGTCCTTCCTTCTTCAGCTGGTCTGGCCTGCATTGACTCCCCTCATGGGTGTCGTGCGCGTTTTTGCCCTCATGGGTATTCTCGTCTTCGGACCACTGGAGCTGTATCAGCTCTACCGCATGGCCCCACGCTGAAAACGCCACCCGGACAGAAAAACAGAGGGGCGGCCCCTGCCGGAGTCCGCCCCTCTGAAAGCCGTGCAGACAGCCCTGCTCACGCTTCTGCGCTGCGACCTCGATACGCCTCGGCGGCATCCCGCACAGCAGCCCCGTGCAGGCGCTCCAGCCTGCGGATGGTGAAATGGGCCTTGGCCAGAGCCCGATAATGAGCAAGGAAGGCCGAGTTGATGGCCGCCCCGCACAGAGCCCCGGCTACCGGCACCATCTGGGCTGCCAGCTTGCGGGACAGGGCCATGCCATAATGTCCCGCCACCTCGGCCATCAGCATCACAAGCGGCTGGCCACGCATCAGGCCACGGGCAGCGAAAAAGCCCAGCTCCCCCTCGCCTTTCTGCTCCCCCATGCTCCGCAGGGCGAAGACTTCCAGACAGGCCCGGCGTGTCTCCTCGCTCCGCAGGTCTTCACCATTTTCCTGAGCGATGGCGGCAATCTCCCGCATGATGGCCAGCGTGGTGAACCCGACATCCGGCACCATGCTGGCAAAGCCACCAAAACCACCCGCCGCACCGGAAACCGCCACGGCGGCCTGGATCAGATTCTCACGCCGTGCCCCGGCCCCACCTGCCTTGCGGTCCAGACCAAGAATGGCCAGACGGTAGGCCTGGTCCAGCGCAGAACTGGCCAGCTTCTGGAGTTTTTCCTGAAGGCCCGGCGCCAGAGACAGGCCCTGCAACCCCATATGGGCTGCCCGGCCCACAGCACCACCCATCAGGTCACCCAGACGGGCCAGCGTGCCCCGACCTTTCTCCACCCCATCCAGCACGGCATGGAGCTGGGACAGGGCTTCTGCATCAAGATCATGGGACAGGAAACTCGCACTGGGCACATGGTCCTTACGCTGTTCCGTCATGGTCTGAATCTCCTCATTTCCAGAGCGGGCCACCACAGCAGGGGGCCGGGTCCATCGTTACTGCGCTTTTTCCCACTGGCCCTTGCGGGTCAGATAGGCGAATTCTTCCTCTGTCACCGGGGCAACAGAAAGGCGGGACTGCTTGAGCAATGCCATGCTTTCCAGAGCCGGGTCAGCCTTGATCTCCGCAAGCGTGATGGGGGAGCGAAAGGCTCCATCGGCCTTCACGTCCACGCAGACCCAGCGGGGATCATCCGCCGTCGGGTCCGGAAAGGCTTCCCGCACGACCTCGACCACACCGACGATGCGCTTTTCCGTCACGGAATGGTAGAACAAGGCCCTGTCCCCGCACTTCATGGCGGCAAGATTGTTGCGTGCCTGGTAGTTCCGTACGCCGGTCCACGGTTCGACATCATTCTTCACCTGCTCATCCCATGAGAAAGAGGCCGGTTCCGATTTGATCAGCCAGAAGGCCATGCGTCACAATCTCCCTGTTTTCCGGGGCGGCACTCCCGGTTTTTCCGCTCCATCTGTCCACGGCCATATCGTGTGTGGCCAGCCACTCTACAATGCCTGACTTTGAGGCTTTTTCAAAGCGGGAGCTTCCCGGAACGTCTGCCGCCATGATGACACCATTTTTCATTTCTCTTCTTTCCGTGAAGCCGCCATACTTGCCCCATGTCTTTTTCCACCTCCCCCGCACCATCCGGACGATGGACAGGCAGCCCGGCCCGATTCCTGCATGTCACCCGCCCCATGGCCCTGCCCTGCCTGCTTGTCGGGCTGGCGGTACTGGCTGCCGGTCTGATCTGGGGCCTCGGCTTCGCCCCGGCAGACTGGCAGCAGGGCGAGACGGTGCGCATCATGTATCTGCATGTCCCCATGGCGTGGCTGGCTTCTGCCGGTTACGTGCTGCTGGCTGCCTGCGGGCTTCTGTCCCTCGTCTGGCGGCATCCGCTGGCCGGTATCGTCGCCCTCGAAGCCGGACCGCTGGGAGCCACGGCCGCCGCCCTGTGCCTGATCACCGGGTCGCTCTGGGGCAAGCCGGGCTGGGGGACATGGTGGGTCTGGGATGCCCGACTGACCTCCATGCTTGTGCTGTTCTTCCTCTATCTCGGACACATCCTGACCATCCGGGCCTTTGACGACCCCGTGCGGGGCCAGAGGGCCGCTGCCCTGCTGGCTCTGGCCGGTGTGGTGGACCTGCCCATCATCAAGTTCAGCGTGCAGTGGTGGAACACCCTGCACCAGCCCGACAGCATCACCCTGACCGGTGCCCCCACCATGGCCATGAGCATGTTCTGGCCCCTGCTCGTCTGCACGGCAGGCTTTACACTGACGGGAACGGCCCTGCTCCTCATACGCTGCCGGGCCGCCCTGCTGGAGCGCCGCACCCAGGCATTGGCCCTGCGGGACATCTCACCATGACCGCACCCGCCTTCTGGCCCCCGCACTGGGGGTTCGTGCTGGCCAGCTACGGGCTGGTCATCGTCATCCTGGCCGTGACGGTCAGCAGCAGCCTGCTCCGCCTTCGCCGGGCCAAACGGCGGCTTGCCCTCATGCAGCGTCTCCAGCAGAAAACGGCAAATCTGCCTGCCGGACAGGAAAGGGATTAACAGCCCGCCCTCGTGTCTTTAAACGGGAACGGTATGTCTGCGTCATTTCCCCTCACCCGCCGCAAGGCCGGACGTTTCTGGATCATCCTGGCCTGCCTGCTCTGCCTAGGTGGGGCGGTCGGGCTGGTTCTCAATGCGCTTTCCAGCACCATCGTCTTCTTCATGGCTCCTTCACAGGTGCTGGCCCATCCGCCGGCACCAACCCGGACCATCCGGCTGGGCGGCATGGTCGTGGCCGGGTCCCTCCATACTGGCAGGGCCTCCGACGACACGCCAGAGGCCCGCTTTGACGTGACGGACGGGCAGGCTGCCGTCACCGTGCAGTATAGGGGCATCCTGCCGGACCTGTTCCGGGAAGGGCAGAGCGTGGTGGCTCTGGGCCGGTATGATGGCCACGGCTTCACCGCCAGCGAGGTTCTCGCCAAGCATGATGAAACCTACATGCCCAAAGAGGTTGCCGATGCTCTCCAGAAAAGTGGCCGGTGGGACCCCCGTTTCGGCCCTCCTCCCAATGCCGCCGACTGGAACAGCATGACCGTGCCCCACCCGGACACGCCTCCCGGGCCAGGGGCCGCACCGTGACATGACCATGCTGGCCACCATCTTCTGCCCCGAGGGCGGGCATTTTGCGCTGGCTCTGGCCTGTGCCCTGGCCCTCATGCAGGGTGTCCTGCCGCTGGCCGGTCTCCGCCGGACGGACAGCCCCCTGACGGCCCTGGCCCGCCCTCTGGCCCTCAGCCAATGTCTTGCCCTGCTTTTCGCATGGGCCTGCCTCGTCACCGCCTCTCTGGGCAATGATTTTTCCCTGAAACTCATTGCCGAAACCTCGGCCATCAACAAGCCGTGGGCCTACAAGATCGCCGGTCTCTGGGGCAATCATGAGGGTTCCCTCCTGCTCTGGGTCACGCTGCTGAGCCTCTGGTGTGCAGGGCTGGCCCTTCTCCCCGGCCAGAGTGCCGCCCGGCCGGAAGGGCTGCCCCTCCGCCTGCGGGCACGGCTTCTGGCCCTGCTGGGACTGGTGGGAGCTGGCTTCCAGCTCTTCTGCCTGACGACCTCCAACCCCTTCCTGCGGCTCTGGCCCGTTCCGGCCGACGGGATGGGCATGAATCCGCTCCTTCAGGACCCCGGCCTCGCCGTGCATCCCCCGCTGCTCTATAGCGGTTATGTCGGCTTTGCCGTGCCCTTCGCCTTTGCCATCAGTGCACTGCTGGACGGCAGGGCTAATGCGCTCTGGGCCCGCCACATGCGCCCGTGGGTCATCAGTGCCTGGGCCCTGCTGACGCTGGGAATCACGCTCGGGTCATGGTGGTCCTATTCCGTGCTGGGATGGGGGGGATACTGGTTCTGGGACCCGGTGGAAAATGCCGCCCTCATCCCATGGCTGACGGGCACGGCCCTGCTGCACAGCGTTCTGGTCGTGGAGAAACGCAATCTGCTGCACGTCTGTTGCCTGCTGCTGGCAATTGCCACCTTTGCCTTTTCCCTCTCCGGGACGTTCCTCGTCCGGTCGGGCATTCTCAATTCCGTCCATGCCTTCGCCAACGACCCGGCCCGGGGGCTGTTCATTCTGGGGCTTCTGGGCCTGTATGGCGGCGGCAGCCTGCTGCTCTTCGCCATCCGTGCTCCTGCCCTGCCCACCCCGCAGGCAGGTTTCTCGCCCCTCTCCCGTGAGAGTGCGCTGCTGCTCAACAACATCCTGCTCTGCACGCTCTGCGCCGTCGTGCTGACGGGGACGCTCTACCCCCCCTTCATGCAGCTGCTCTTTGGCCGCACCCTCTCCGTTGGCAAACCCTTCTTTGACGCCACGACCATTCCGCTCACCCTGCCACTTCTGGCCGTCATGGGGGTGAGCATGGCCCTGCCATGGCGACAGACCAGAGCGGACAGGCTCCTGCCCCGTCTGGCCCCGGCCCTGCTCATCACGGCCGGAAACATCCTGCCCGCCTTCTGGCTGTTCCCCACACCACTGGCGGCCCTGTCGGCCCTGCTGGCCCTGTGGGTCATCAGCGCCGCCCTCTGTGACCTGATCCTCCGTCTGCGTGGCCTGCCTGAAGGCAACCGCCAATTGCACCGCCTGCCCCGCAGTCTCTGGGCCGCCAGCCTGGCCCATGTCGGCGTGGGGGTGACCATCCTCGGTCTCTGCGGCATGGCGGGCAGCCAGGAACGCCTCATAGAGGCCAGACCCGGCACCCATGCCACGCTGACCGGGCGGGACTGGGAACTGACCGCCCTGACCGCCCATCACGGCCCCAATTATGAGGCCGTGGAAGCACACCTGACCATCCGCCATCACGATGCCCACGGGCCGGTTCTCACCGAACTGACGCCAGAGATCCGCCTCTTCCCCCGGCAGGGGCAGCGTACACTGCATGTCGCCATCCTCCACCGCCCGCTGGAAGACCTCTATGCTGCCCTTGGCAGCGTGAAGGAAGAGCGTGACCCACAGGGGCAGAGCCATTACAGTGCCATCCTGCGCCTGCATGAAAATCCTCTGGCCTCATGGATATGGCTGGGCGGCATCATCATGGCCCTTGGCGGGGGGCTGCATCTGCTCCCCTCACGGCGGCGTCCGAAACCGGTGGAAGGGAAGCTCAGATCATGCCGCTGACACGCCGCCATCTTCTGGCCGCCCTGCCCGCCCTGGGGGCTGCCGGGCTGGGACTTGGATTCATCAGGATGCTTCATGGACTGGATCGGGGGCAGTTTGATCCCAGAGCCATCAACACCCCGCTGACGGGCCAGCCCGTGCCGGAGTTCCCCGCCCTCTCCTCCCTGCCCGGACAGGCCGGGCTGACCCGGGAAGATTTCAGGACCATGACGCAGCCGGTCCTGCTGTCTGTCTGGGCCTCATGGTGCCTGCCCTGCGTGGAAGAAATCCCGTTCATCAGCCAGCTTGCCGCCTCCCTCGCCGCTCCCCGGAAGAAGCGTGATGCACCGCTGGCCCTCTGGGGCCTCTGCTACAAAGACCAGCCCGCCAGTGCCGCCCGCTGGCTGGAACGGGCAGGCCAGCCTTTCACCCGGCTTGGTCTGGATCAGGATGGACAGGCCGCCATTGAATGGGGCGTGACCGGCGTGCCGGAAGCCTTTCTCATCATGCCTGACCCGCAGATGGGCGGACGGATTGTCTGGCATGGAACGGGTGGCCTGACGGAGGCGGTCTACCAGACCCGTGTCGTTCCGCATCTGGAGGCAGCACCATGAGGCTGGCCGTCACCCTGCTCCTGCTGCTTCTCGTCAGCCCGACCTGTCTGGCCGTGGACACGCCGGATGAGATGCTGTCTGACCCGGCTCTTGAGCGGAAGGCCCAGCAGATCGGCCAGCAGCTCCGCTGCCTCGTCTGCCAGAATGAAAGCATCGAGGAAAGTTCTGCCCCTCTGGCCAGGGACCTGCGCCATGCTGTCCGCCAGCAGCTCCAGCAGGGACATACGGCAAAAGAGATCAGGGCCTGGATGGTCCAGCGATACGGAGAATTCATCCGGCTTCGCCCCGCCTTCTCGCCAGCCACGGCGCTGCTCTGGCTCATGCCCCTGCTCGGCCTCATGGTGGCCCTGCTTCTGGCCTGCCGTTTCTGGTACCGTCCCGCTCCGCCACCGGCACCCCTCACACCGGAAGAACGCCGCACTCTGGACAGCCTGCTGAAAAAGGACTGACCCATGTCACTGCTGATCGTTGCCCTCATCTGCCTGTTCATCGGGCTGCCCATCGGCCTCAGCCTCATCCTGCGGATGAAGGTCTCCAGCCAGACGGACGACCCCACCCTGTCCCTCTACAGACGTCGGCTTGATTCGCTGGAACGGGACCGGAAGGCCGGCCTGCTGGAAAAACAGCCCTATGATGCAGCCCGCATCGAGACGGAGCGGGAGATCGTCAACCATGTCTCCACCCCGCCCCAGAGCCTCTCCGGTGCAGGCAATGCCCACAAGATCATCGGCCTTGCCACCCTGCTGCTCATCCCCCTGCTGGCCCTGCTGCTCTATGCCATCAATGGCCAGCCCTTCTTCGGACCGCAGCCTGCCAGCCAGATTCCAGCATCCGCCTTCAGGACCTCGCCCATCAGCCCACCGGCCAGCACCATGACACCATCATCCACTTCCCAGAGTGGCCAACAGCCATGAAACCCGGTCCACTCCCCCGCCTGACACGCAGTGCGGCCACCCGTCTGGACAGCACCCCGCAAAGCCTGCCCCCACGCAGCATGAGTGCCTGCCCCTGCTGCCATCAGCCGCTACAGAACACGGCCAGTGTCTGCCCGCACTGCCGGGCCGAAAAACATTATGGCCCTGTGAAACGGGAGGTCCTGCTCTCCTCTCTCTGCGGTCTGGCGCTGGTCCTTGGCCTCACCCGGCTGCTTTTTCCCCAGCTCTTCGCCCCCTTCTCCCCATGGTTGATTCTGCTCATGCTGGCAGGACTGGCCGTAGGGTTCATCTTTGCCCAGTTCCGCTTTGCCGGAGACCGGTGGCTGCACCTCCACAAAGACTGAAGGCGGGTTCCTTTTCACCCTTCATGAGCCTATCATCTGCCCCGTTTTCCAGCCTGCATGATTCCGGAGGATCATACCCATGTCCGCTACGCCATCTTCCCATCCCGTCACCCAGCGTGGCATGGCAGTGCTGAATGATCCCCTCCTGAACAAGGGCACCGCCTTCCCCTGGGAAGAACGCACGGCCCTGGGGCTACATGGTCTCCTTCCACCCGGCATCCACACGCTGGAAGAGCAGGTCGCACAGGCCTATGAAAACATCATGAGTGAAACGGACATGCTGGACCGGCATGTTCGCCTCCGTGCCATACAGGACACGAACGAGACCCTCTTCTATGCCCTGTTGCAGAAGTATCTCACGGAGCTCATGCCTGTCGTGTACACACCGGGTGTAGGGCAGGCCTGTCAGGAGTTCTCCAGAATCTGGCAGAAACCACGGGGGCTCTTTCTCTCCGGGTCGGACCGTGGGCACATGGCAGGTCGGCTGGCTGCCATCCCCAATGACGACATCCGCCTTGTCATCGTCACGGATGGTGAGCGCATCCTCGGGCTGGGCGATCTGGGAGCCAATGGCATGGGCATCCCCATTGGCAAGATTTCCCTCTACACGGCCTGCGCCGGGATCAATCCAGCCCTGATGATGCCCATCATGCTGGATGTCGGGACGGACAACGTCGCCCTCCGCAATGACCCTACCTATATCGGCAGCCGCACCCCCCGCCTGAGAGGGCAGGACTATGAAGACTTCATCGAGGAATTCGTAACGGCCCTTCAGGCGCGCTGGCCGGGCTGCCTGCTGCACTGGGAGGATTTTGCCGGACGCAATGCCGCACCACTTCTCCAGCGTTATCGGAACCGTATACCCAGCTTCAATGATGACATTCAGGGCACGGCAGGCATTGCCACGGCTGCCATCCTCAGCGGCCTGAAGGCCAAAGGCGAAACACTGGAGCAGCAGTGCATTGCCTTTGCAGGCGGCGGTGCGGCGGGTATTGGCATTGCCGGGCTTCTCCTTGCCGCCATGAAGGCCGAAGGGCTGTCGCAGGAAGAGGCCCTGAAGCGTTTCTATATCGTGGACCGCCAAGGCCTGCTGACCCATGACATGGACGGGCTGAGCGAAGGGCAGGCCCTCTTTGCCCGGCAGGATGAAACAGCCCAGAATGGACAGGGCCGGACTCTGGCGGAGGTCATCAGCAAGAATCACCCGACCATCCTCATTGGTGTTTCCGGTCAGGCGGGCCTCTTCAAGGAAGCCATGATCCGGGAGATGGCGTCATACTGCTCCCATCCCCTCATCTTCCCTCTCTCCAACCCGACAAGCCATGTCGAGGCCACTCCGATGGACATTCTGACATGGACAGGCGGACGGGCCATCGTCAGCACGGGCAGCCCGTTCTCCCCGGTTGAACTTGATGACCGCAGCATCATCATTGACCAGACCAACAATTCCTACATCTTCCCCGGTCTTGGGCTGGGGGCGCTGGCCTGCAAGGCAGAAAACATCAGCGAGGGGATGATCATGGCCGCAGCACAGGCTGTTGCGGCCCTCTCCCCGATGCAGGCCGGGGGCAGCAACCTGCTTCCCCCCATTGAGACCATTCATGATGTCGCCCTGAAGGTTGCCCACGCCGTAGCCCGGCAGGCCCAGGAAGAACAGCTCTGCCCTGCCCTTGATGATGAAGCCTTGCAGAAAGCCCTCTCCACCCTGAGCTGGCGGCCCCGCTACCAGCCCTACCGGGCAGCCTGACCCTCCCTTTTCACCCTACTTCCGGCAGGACCTCTTCATCATGGCAAACCGTACAGAAACTGATGGCCTCGGCCCGATCGACGTTCCCCAGACAGCCCTCTGGGGGGCCCAGACCCAGCGGTCACTCCGCTATTTCAGCATCGGGCAGGAACTCATCCCCCGTGAGATGATCGAGGCCTATGCCATTCTCAAGCGGGCCTGCGCCGTAGCCAATGCGGCCAGCGGACGGCTGGAAAAGGACAAGGCAGAGCTCATCGTCCGCATCTGTGACGAGATCATGAGCGGAATGCATGACCGGCACTTCCCTCTCCATGTCTGGATGACTGGCTCCGGCACGCAGTTCAACATGAATGTCAATGAGGTCATCGCCAACCGGGCCAGCCAGATGACCGGGCAGAAACTGGGCAGCAAGAAGCCGCTGCACCCGAATGACCATGTAAACATGGCACAATCCACCAACGACACCTTTCCCAGTGCCATGTACATCGCCAGCGCCCTGACGGCCCATCGCCGCCTGATCCCGGCGCTGGAACGCCTGCACGGGGCCATTGCCCACAAAGCCGCACAGTGGAAGCACATCGTCAAGGTAGGGCGGACACATCTTCAGGATGCCGTGCCCATCACGCTGGGACAGGAATGGGAAGGCTATGCCGGGATGCTGGAAGACAACCTCCAGCGGCTGGAGCAGGCCCGTGACGGACTGCTGCCGCTGGCTCTGGGGGGGACAGCCCTTGGTACGGGCGTGAACACCGACCCGCAGTTCGCTGCCCGGGCCTGCAAGGAGATTGCCCGCCTCACCCAGCTGGACTTCACCAGCGGGGCCAACAAATTTGCCCTGCAGGGAGCACATGATGCTCTGGTGCATCTCTCCTCTACCCTGCGGACGCTGGCGGGCAGCCTCTTCAAGATCGCCAACGACATCCGCCTGCTGGCCTGCGGACCCCGGGCGGGGCTGGGTGAGCTGAACCTGCCGGTGAATGAACCCGGCTCTTCCATCATGCCCGGCAAGATCAACCCCACGCAGGCCGAAGCCCTGACGATGCTGTGCCTTCAGGTCATGGGTAATGACGTGGTCGTGGGCATGGCGGGCGCTGGCGGAATGCTGGACATGAACGCCTACAAGCCCGTGATGATCCAGAACATCATGCAGAGCCTGACCCTGCTGCATGACGGCATGGAGAATTTCCGCCGCTTCCTCATCGAGGGCACGACCGCCAATGAGGACCATATCCGCCAGCAGCTGGACCATTCCCTTGTGCTGGTCACGGCCCTGTCCCCCAGCATTGGGTATGACAGAGCCTCGCAGGTCGCTCACCATGCCGTGGAGAACGGTCTCAGCCCCCGCCAGAGTGCGCTGGCTCTCGGCTTCATGACGGGTGAGGAGTATGACCGTGTGGCCGACCCGAAACTGATGCTCCAGCCGAACATCAAACCACCCAAGGGCTGAAAATCTATCTCCACGTAAATGAAAGGGGCCCAACGGACTGCTCCGTCAGGCCCCTTCTGCCATGTCATGCTGCTGTCACCGAGATGAAGCAGCGACAGGAAAAAGAATGATCCGTCTCTCAGACACGATGGCTTCTAGGCAGACGGCCATAGGCAATAACATCAACCGGGTCTCTGGAGCTGTTCCAGAAAGCAGTCCGCCCCTGATTATGGGCCAGCTTGCTCAGCGTGAACCCGTAACGGTCACAGACATGCTCTTTTGTCACACCGCACGTATTGAAGACATTGCCATCGTAGTAAGACGGGACAATAACCATAACCTTGTCACTGAGAAAACTCACAGGGAACCGGATGTAATCGCCGTTACCGGCAGCCACCCTGAAACGGATGTGATCCCTCTCCACGATGAGCGTGTTGGTAATGATCTCAGACATTGATCCTAACCTCAATAATCACTTGTCGAAACGGACACATGAACAGGCTGCGTTGACGTAATGTTGACCCCCGTACATCCCTTCGGTGGAAAGACCAGCCCTGTCAGGGACGTCTGGCCTCCATTGATGAACACTTCCAGGCTGCTGGTATCGATCAGGATGGTGATGATCATGTTGGAAGTCGCATTGCTCTTCAGACCTGCCGGAATGGAATACGTCTTTCCCCAGCCCTCAGGTGGTTCATTGGGATAGCCGGGATACAGGATGCCTGCTCTGGTCCTGTCAAACGTGATCTGACCGCTCCGGTAGATGATCAGGTCGGTACTGTACTCCGTGCCTTCCACCCGGCCCTTATTGACGGATATGCGTACTTCCTCTGGCCAGTGACCATCAACCTGATCCAGCACAACATCCAGACGATAGCAGTCCGACGTCTCTACCTCATCTGACGCAAAATCAGGATTGCCCTCACCACCTATCGTCTGCCTGGGGCCCCCTATCCCAGTGATACCATCCGCTTTTTCCACAGGACATGTGTAGACTTTCTGCCGGCCACTGTAGTCAGTCTGTATCCAGCAAGCCCTGGGATAGGACTGGATGTTCTGGAAACCCTTATAGGGTGAAGGCAGAAGCGAGTAATCCCAATTACCCAGCCAGCACCCCACATAGGTCGACCTGCCATTGCGGCCTGCCACGGTCGCATAGGAATCCGGCCCGTAATCCAGAGGGATGGCCTTGGCCTGCTCATCCGGAATAAACTGCGTGCCATCCCACGCCCCCAACCAAGCCACACAGCATTCATGCGACTGGGTCCCACCAGGATAATCACCCTGCACGGCTCCCAGTATCGCCCACTTATGTCCCAGAGTATTCCCATGATCATCGACGATTTTCAGCTTCATGACATTGGGGCACTCCACCAGCGGTCCTGGTCCTTCCATGCTGGAAAGAAAATCCCATGACGTCCCATTAACGCTGCGAAAGAACGCAAATCGTGTTCCGATCGTCGTTGCCATCACCAGCTGGCTGTTATCGTCATCCCAGAATACACGGCAGTCCCTGAAGTCCCGCCCCTCATCACGCACGGATTCCGGCACGAGATCAGGAGAACAGCATATCCCCAAATTGTACGGAACCTCGCCGAGCCTCTTCGCCACCAGGAGATATATGGCCTGCAAGACAGGGGCCGGGCCAGATATGTAATAATAGACACTGCCCCGACCACGGCCCAGCCTGTCTTCTTCATCCACCCACACACTTCCGGACCAGTACGTGCCGGAAAGACTGCTATTCTTGTCGATGAAGACATCCTTGCCGGAAGGCTCACGATCATCATCCGACGTCATCGCATCGATGGTAGGGCCGCTATAAGAAATCCACGACGTCGTTGGAAAACCGCTGTTAGGAGTCCATTCCGGGTTTCCCAGAGCCCACGTCCTCCACAGTCTGGCCTTCCGGTCATAAACGTAGTTTTGACCGTCATTCTGCCATTTGTGTCTGCCGGGGACCGGTACAGGAGCCAGATGCCTCTTAGGATAATACGCTACCGAAACATTGGACAGGTCCGTCATAGACAAAAACCTTTCGCGAAAAAATCCGATGACAGTACCGATAGGGCACACATGGCCCCGTCTCATGAGAGCGTTGCCATAAAAATTGTGCCATCTACGGCAAATATTATCAAAAATAAGAATCGTGACCATAAAATGACAAACAACATTGGTATGTTGATTCTAAATTAATGATTTGACAGATTAATTTACCACTATCAACGCCCATACTCATGAAACAGTACATTATATTAACAAAAATCAATTTTCATAATTGCTTTCATGAACCACCAGAAGGGATACTCATGTGCCAGCCTCTACAGAAAAAGCCCGCATGGACACACCATGCGGGCTTTCCCTTTGATCCATCAGACAGGGGCCGCCTCCTGAACGACCTTCCTCCATTTAATTTAAAATTTGTAACGGAAGTTCCCAGACCCGCCAGAGCTGGTCTGATGCCCGCCATACTGACCGACATAATCGACATTCACGTCGATCCGGTCCGTCAGATGCGCCGCAAAACCCGTGTTGATCTGCGCCGTACTGACAGAAAGTGGGGTCCCCTGCACGCTCATGCCATACCCATCACCCAGCGTGGAGAACCCTTCCCGCACGGAGGCGTTCGTCCGCCCGAAGGCCCGACGGTATCCGGCCTCCAGATGAGGCGAGAAGATAACCCTGCCAATATTCACGCTCGTGGCCAGCTTGACCCCGACCGTGGAGAACCCGATGGAACTGTTGCGTCCCTTCACGGCAAGAGCCGTCTCAGCTCCATGTTCATGGAAGCCGGTCTGGTCATAGTTCAGGTAGGTCATCCGGGCAAAAGGCTCGACCTCAAGCGGGAGGCGGCTCTCACTGGCAAAAACCATGCGATACCCCGTCTCTACAAAGGCCTGCCCCGTGCCGGTCCGGTTGTTGGAGGACAGACGACCCGCATAATCACCATAGGTGACACGACGGCTCGTATGCAGCATGTTCCAAGAATAGCTGAGGCCTCCCTTGAAGGTGATGGCCGCATTGTCCGTCAGCCCACCGACACGCCACGCATTTCCCACATAGGCACCGATGGTGGCGGAATTGGCATGGGCCGAAGAGCCACGGCCTGACTGCACACTGAACCAGTCACGCCCATAGGCCAGAAGCCCGCCAAGACGCCAGCCACCTTTCAGCCCCGTGTCAGCCCCCATGATCCAGCCCACGCTGGACTGGCCCATATGCGCCGCACCGGCAGCTCCACCGGACTGGCCACCCTTCTGTCCATAGACCGTCCCCCAGACGGAGACATGACGGGTCGGATCCACATCGCAGTAACCGCTCGTCTGCTCCCTGCCATCATGGGCATGGGCACGCAGCGCATCCCCTGCACAGTCCAGACGGTCCACCACGGTTTCCTGAACATAGAAACTGTCATTGACCATCGCCGTCTTGGCACTGGCATTGATCTCACCCGAGAGGGCATTATAAGCCCCGCGGACCTGCTCACCCGTCTGCATGGCGGACCCGGCTAGGGCATCCATGAAGCCTGCCGATGTCCCAGCCCGGTCCAGACTGCCGGCAACTTGCCGCTCGTTACGGTCCTGCGCATAGGCATTGAAATTCGCCACACGCACATAATCCATAATCCAGCTGCGTCCATCCTGCGCTTCCGATACCATACCACTCAGGAAAGCCGTGCTCAGAGGGGATACCGCCCCCTCATCACTGCTGGACATCCGGGCCTTCTCACCCAACTTACCGGTAGCTAGGGCCCCATCGGCCAATTTCAAGATAGTTGTCCTGTAATGCTGCCGCATGGCCATACTGGACAGATTGCTGACCGTAGCCGCAACCTGTGCCCCGTTCAGGTGGTTCTCGGTACCTGCCAGCGTCAGCGATGTGGCTGCTCCCTTACCGCCATCCAGCGTCACGCCAAGGGAAGCGTTCGGGTCCAAGGACAGGTTGTGGACCGTCCCGCTGCCGGAGATCATGGCCCCGGCGGCCACGTTCGTGGCACCACCAAGCGTGCCGTTCACGGCCAGCCCGCCCTGACGCACGTTCGTCGTGCCGTCGAAATGACTGTCATCAACAGACTGGGCCAACGTCAGGAAACCCGTTCCGGTCTTGTTGAAGGTTCCGGAACCGCTCAGGGAATTATCGAGACTTTCCGTGCCATTCTCCTCGACCGTCAGCGTACCGTCCACGGCAATGCCGTTCGTGCCCAGAGACTGCGTTCCAGCCGTGACATCAGCCTCCTGGGCAATCTCCGTGCCACCAGAATAATAGTTCGTCCCCCTGAAGACGACATTCTGCCCCTGAACGATCAGCCCGCCCTGACCGAACAAGGCATCACCATAAGAGGTGTTGCTCCCTGTCAGCGTCAGCGTCGAACCGTTCCCTAGATACCCCGTGCCATAGCCCGTCAGGGTGCCGATCCCGGCCTTCGCATTGTCGGCAACGACGAAAAGATTTCCCGCTCCCTTCAGGTCACCCAGTACGGCTCCGGAATTTCCCGTCATGTTATCATGCACCGCCAGCAGCAGGGACCGGGTCTGCGGGTCTGTCGTTCTGGAAAGCTGCGCCTCCACATAGGCCTGACGGCTGGCACTCATCCGGCCATCCGTCCGGTCCAGTCCGGCAACCTGGTCAAGCTCCTGCGAGCCATTGCTCTTCAGCGTGCCGATGCTGGCACTGTCCGCCAGCGTGACCATACCGGACTGCTGGTCCAGCGTTCCTGTCACCCTGCCCTGGCCGCTCAGCTGCACCGTGCCCATATTGGTCATGGAGGCCACCTGCCCCGTACCGGAAATGGTGGCCTGACCACTGCTGTTGGACACGTCCCCCGTCTGACCAGTCACGGAAAGCGTGCCGTTGTTCACGATGCGGCCAACCTGTCCAGCCACATCCAGCTCAGCCCCCTGTGCCACGGAAACCTGGCTCCTGTCGGAGATCACCGCATTCCGGGCCACGTCCAGCGTGCCGGCCAGCACACCTGTGGCACCGCCATAATCGTTCCGACCCGCCAGCGTGACGGTTCCAGTCCCCGTTTTCATCAGGCCTGTCTTGGACGGACCATCATCCACGATGGACGTGGCAATCGTGCCACTACGCCCTGCCTCGGCATTCACGCCCAACATGTTCTGGCCATTGCTGGTTGGCACCGCTGCCAGTGCCCCACCGGTCAGCGCATAGCCACCAGAGCCGAAATTGACGACGGAGGCCTGAGTAGGCTGCAAGCCGCTCCCTTCAACCGTAATTGTCCCGCCTGATCCAACAAAATTTGGGGGAGCTATAGGAGAACCCATTTGTCCATCAAAAACACCATATGAAGTCATGACGGCATCACCACCAGACCATGATGTCAAAGTAATTTGCTGTGTTTTCTCCCCACTACCAGACGTACCCGTACCGCCAGTCGTGCCCTCATGGGCCGTAGCCGCACCCGTATTGTCTGCACCAGTCGCCGTGCCAGTCCCCGACGTGTTGGCTGTACCGCCTGTTCCTCTCCCATCTGTGGTGACCTGAGCTACCATGACGTCAACACTCTTTGCTGCGTCATCATGGACGTAGCTGAGCATCTGCCCGGCTCTGGTTGGCAGCAGCGTGGCCTGCTGCTGCCCGGAAAGCGTGCCCGTATAATCGATCAGATGATAGATGCCAACATCGACAGCACCATTCTGCCCCCTGTTCTGCCCGACAATTCCCGCAATCTGAATGTTGCCACCCAGCGTTACATTGCCGCTGACTTCAGCATGGGAATTATAGGCATCCCCCTTATTCCCTTTGTCTGAGGTCGTCCCTTCATAAAAGGTTGTCGTGCTGCCTCCGGCAAGATTCAGGTCACCATACAGCTTCAGACTACCGGCACTCGTAGCCGTACCGATGTTCAAGCTACCACCATCCGAGACCGTAAAGGTGCCCTGCCGCTGCGTGTTGAAGGTTGATCCCTGATTTTCCGGCACGAGACCAAGCGGCTTCATACCCGTCACCGTGGCCGTACCACCCTGATTGATGGCTATGTTACCCGCACCATTCTGGCCGCCCAGAACGGCAAAGGAACTGTCCAGATTCAGCTGCCCACCATGATCAACGATGATGTCGCCAGACCCTTTCCCGCCATCGACTGGGCCGATCCAGAGACCACCATTCTGGAGATTCAGCTGAGCAGACTGACCCACCGTACCCGGATTGACAAAATTACCGGACGCATCATACCCGACCTGATTCCCAGTGACATGAATGACACCATGAGCTTCACCTTCAGAATAATAAGGATTGGTATTCATGCCATTTGTTCGATCATCCGGGCCATTCCCTGCTGAATTCCCGAGATAAACACCACCATTAATCCCGCCGCCGGACACAAAAAGAGCTGCACCATTAGCAATCCATAATGTCCCATGAGACGCCCCATAAAACGGGGTAAAACCCAAATCAGGATTAGACGTAAAAAGAGACATGACGGAGGAAGGCACACGGCCAGTCTGCTGACCTACAACCAGCTGTTCAGTATGTAAAGACGTCCCCTCATCACTTACAACAAGCGTTGCATTATTAGAATCAACTCCACCTCCACCATATACAGGACCGTTTGATGTACTCTCAGTGAAGTATCCGTTATCATACCCTCCAGCAACCCGAAGCTCCCCAACATCTACCTCTGCTCCAGCGTGAAGAAATGTGTTCCCCATCTGTCTTGGCGTAATATCCTCTCCCGAATGGTATCCGTTACCTGAAATATCAAATAATCCAAGATTGTTAATTTTTACCTGTTTAAAATCTGAAAAAGAAGAATTTACAGAAAAAAGCGGATATACTACCGAATATGACGAATTTGAACCAGAAGAAACGTACTTAGTATTTGATGATGGGAAACCTGCCATATCTAAGTTCCCATCACCTTTAATAGAACCTGAAAAATGACTCCCAGAACCATATATGTACAATTTTCCGACAACAGAGAATTGAGAACCATCTCCCTGTATAGGAGTCTTCGTGTTAATAAGAGAGATACCTCCACTGCCATTTATTGAATTAAAAGAATTATAAATACTATTTTGAGCGGAATTTATGCGCAAAAAACTTCCATCTTTAATATTCAAATCAGGATATGACACCTCTTTTATATTGCTGTTTGGATATAAATTCTTCAAACCAGAAGCAACACCCCCACCACTGTTGCCGTCCTGAATATCAATAAGTATTCCATTGTCTATATTTATTGTTTTTATATCATTTGATGAAAATCCTATATTTCCTCCACCTACCGAAAGGGAGCCACCACCTTCTAATTTTAAAGTGTTAGCATTTATTGAATAGTATGACACATAACTATTATATGGACTCTTCCCTCCACTTATAAGGTTAAGATCACTCAGTTTATTGTAATCATTATTCGAAAGTCCATCGTAGTTATTATTTCCACTTCCGAACAATACTTCCTGCCCTACCGGCACTGAAACAGTTACAGTACCAGATTGACCATTCACCTGCGTAATAACGTCCATCGGCTGCATGACATCAGCCTGAACAACACCCATCACCCCGACCGTCAAAGCCAGAACGCTCACAGACATTCCAATACATCCGAGATATCTTTTCTTATTATGATGTCCTTTACAAGAAGAAGAACAAAAATCTAGATTACCAAATCCCTTAAAAGAAAATAGATTATACCTAGGCACCGTTCTCACTCCAAAGAATCAAAAGGACATACTCTATGTATATACATATTTTATTGCCATTCCTATTCACAGAAAGACAATTCCTTACATAAAGTTAACTTAATTTCATTCTGTGACTTTTCAACCACACAAAAAAAGCCCGCATGGACACGCCATGCGGGCTTTCCCCTAAGCCAATCAGCCAAATTCTCGCTTACTGCTGGATCAGATTGCCATCCTTGTCCACCAGTGTGATGGGATAATCCCCGGAGAAGCAGGCATCGCAGTTTGTATGGTTCTCCACCGGGCGCCCCTGATGACCAAGGGCACGGTAGAGGCCATCGAAACTGATGAACGCCAGACTGTCCGCATTGATGGCCTTGCACATCTCTTCCAGCGAATGACGGGCGGCCAGAAGATGCTTCTCGGAGGGCGTATCAATCCCGTAGAAGCAGGGATGTTTGGTCGGTGGAGAAGTGATGCGCATGTGCACTTCCTTCGCTCCCGCTGCCCGGACCATGTCCACAATCTTGCGGGATGTTGTGCCGCGCACGATGGAATCGTCCACCAGAATGACCCGGCGTCCTTCCAGCACGGCCTTATTGGCCGAGTGTTTCATCTTCACGCCAAGATTACGGACCTGATCAGTCGGCTGGATGAACGTCCGGCCCACATAATGGTTGCGCACGATGCCCATCTCATAAGGCAGGCCACTCTCATGAGCATACCCGATGGCAGAAGGCACGCCAGAATCCGGCACAGGCACGACCACATCAGCGTCGACCCCACTCTCCCGGGCCAATTCGCCACCGATGCGGGTTCGCACTTCATAGACGGACTGTCCCTCCAGCACGGAATCCGGCCGGGCAAAATAGATGTATTCAAAAATGCAGAACCGGCGGCCAATATCCCCAAACGGCCAGAGAGATTTCACCCCATCCGCATTGATGACGACAATTTCACCCGGCTCGATGTCACGCACATAATCAGCACCGATGATGTCCAGCGCACAGGTCTCACTGGCCAGCACCCAGCCGCCCTGTTTGTCCTCATGCCCGGGCATGCGGCCCAGAACCAGCGGTCGCACGCCCAGCGGGTCCCTCATCCCCAGCATCCCGTCATCCGGTGTCAGGGTAATGAGGGAATAAGCCCCCTTGATCTTCTTTGCCGCATCCATCAACCGCTCGATCACCGTGTCATAGAGCGAAATGGCGACAAGATGGACGATGACCTCCGTATCCATCGTGGAATGAAAAATACAGCCACGCTTTACCAGCGCCTTGCGCAGGGTGGCGGCATTGGTCAGATTGCCATTATGTGCCACGGCCAGACCACCAAAGGCGTAATCGGCATAGATGGGCTGGACATTGCGCACATGGCTGCCACCCGTTGTGCCATAACGGTTGTGCCCTATGGCCGCCTCCCCCGGCAGGCCTGCTATCACGTCCTGATTGCCAAACACATCTCCGACGAGGCCCAGCGCCTTGTGCTGGTGGAACGTATCGCCATCAAAACTGACGATACCGGCCGCCTCCTGACCACGATGCTGGAGGGCATGCAGGCCGAGAGCTGTCAGCGCTGCCGCATTCGGCACACCCCAGACACCAAAAACACCACATTCCTCATAGGGACGACTGGACGATTCAGGAAAAGACATATCGATGGAGCAAACCTGACGGGCGAATCCCGCTCATATCTAAGTGGCACAGCGGCACAGGCAGCCAACCCCTTGAAAAAACCGGCCATTGCCCTTCTTCAGGGCAGCCTGTCCGTCAGGGTGATGCCTGCGACCCCCCTTCAATGGCTATTCGATGGCAGAAAGGCAAGATGTTCCGACCATGAAAGCGGTATATATCCCTGCAAAAAAGCCACGCCACGCACCACGAAAGGTGCAAGGACGCTCCCCTGCATGGCGGCTTCCAGCCAGTCCTGCGCCAGATAGCTGCCCGCACAGAAGAGCAGCACCAGCACGACATAACCCCGCACCAGCCCGAAACCAGCCCCAAGCAGTGCGTCCAACGGGCCGGAGAGCAGCCCTCTCATGCCACGGGCCAGCTGGCTGGTCACCAGATTCAGAACAATCATGACCAGAACGAACAGCCCCAGCCGCCCGCCCCAGGTGAAAACAGCCGTCCCCTGAAAGGTAGGAGAAACAAGCGGAGCCAGATGGGACAAGGCCACGCCCCCCCAGCGGCCTACCAGCCAGAAACTGCCTATCCAGACCAGCAGGGCTCCGCTCTCGTGCGAAAGCCCTCTCACCAGCCCCCAGAGGGCCGACAGGCCAACAAGAACCAGCATGGCCCAGTCCATCGCGCCAAGATGCTCCAGAAATGTTCCGTGCAGGCCTGTCATTGCGGCTCCCGTCGCTCTTCCACCATCAATCCCGCTACCTGCCACCAGCCTGTCAGGGCAGTTTCGTGGAGCGGTAACGGCCCCCCTTGCGGGCCCGGATGCCACGTTTCAGCAAATCGGATGAAAGGTCAATCCGCTCACTCAGTTCCTGCCAGATGGCACTTTCATCCACACCATGCTGCTGCCATATCTTCCGTATCTCCAGCAGGAACACCGCACTATCCTCGACCAGGGCCTTCGGCTCCCCGTACAGATAGTCCAGAAGACAATCGGTAGCCTGCTCGGCCAGCATCTTGCATTCCTGCCCATCCTTGTTTCTGACCCCAGCCATGGCTGGCCCATATCGTGCAGACTGTGTCATTTCGGCTCCCATCATATCCACCCTGCCCCTCCTGCAAAAGAGGAGAGGGCACACAGGTCTGTTACTCACATTCAAGGGAGGAACAGAAATTAATAAAAATTCAATAATAAATTGATTAATACTATATTAGTGAAAAATAGTACAATTCATTAACAGGAAAATCTTTTCTTTTTCTAATACCATTCAAGGAATTCAGATATCATCGCTGAAATTACACCACAAAAATACCACAGAGCCTCATCATCATCTCCCTATTTCGTACAGAATCATCGACGGTCTGCACCCCACTGGAGAACAGTCATGTCAATCACATGGGAAAAACCACAGAAGTACTCCAACCTGTCTCCTGATACAGGGGGCGGCAATACTACTGGTCTCCCCGGCTTCTGGTTTGGTCCGGAGACCCTCCCGAACCCAGCAACCGGGAACGTTTTCAACACCCGGCTCACTGCAACAAACCAGCTCACTTCTGCCCAGCCGATATATCAGCTGGCCATGGTCCAGGGCGTGAACATAAGCCAGTCGGGAGACAAGGCTGTTGTCCTCATGCATATCCCCAACACAAATGTTTTTGCTGTAACGTACCTGTCTTATGTAGGTTCGTTTACCTACATGGATGTCATTCCTCCAACTCCTTCTGTCGTTGCAGAGTTTGCGATAAAGAATGTTCAATTCATAAAACAGATAGGGGACGGGCAACAGTATGCCCCTCTTCCTCCTGACGAACAACAGACGTATCTTGGCCTGTCCAATCTGGCAGCAGCCGTCCAAACCGGGAAGCATTATCTCTATCTACAGCTTGTCCCCAATACGGGCTTTGATTCCCTGAATCAGGGCAGCCCAGCGACACCGGGATCGCCTGTAACACTCAGCAATGTCGACTGGACCTTTGACACCGGCGTCACCAACATCGACATTGCCTGCTTCCTCCCCGGGTCCATGATCATGACGGATGCTGGACCTCGGGCTGTCGAAACTCTCGCTGTCGGTGACCTCGTCCTGACCGGCCCTGACGGCAACCAGAAGCTGGAGCCCATAACATGGGCAGGGCGGGGCCGTATCGATGTCCAGCCCCATCTGCCGGATGACCGGGCAGGCTATGCCGTCTGCATCAGAAAAAATGCACTGGGAGATGGCTGCCCTGATGCCGACCTGTATGTAACATCAGAGCACACGCTCTATCTTGATGGCCATTTCGTCCCGGTGCGGATGCTCGTCAATCACCGCTCCATCCACTATGACCGTGAACGTCTCTCTTACGACTATTATCACTTTGAGACGGCAGAGCACAGCATCGTCCGTGCCAACAGCGTGATGACGGAAAGTTATCTCAGCGGCAGCAGCCGCCGCAATTTCCATGAGATGACTTTCCTCCAGGAAGGAAATGTCGTGGCTTTCCCGCCCTCCAAGAGCTGGGAAAAGGATGCCTGCGCTCCGCTGACCGTGGATACCGCCTCCATCCAGCCACTGCATGAGGCGCTGGACGAGCGGGCGCGTGCCCTCGGTTTTGCCCGGCAGGTACCACCTGTCTCCCTGGTGCAGGATTCAGACTTCCATCTGGTCACCAATGCCGGGGACGTTCTCTACCCTGTCCGCCGGATACAGGACCGGGCCATCTTCCTTCTGCCGGAAGGCGTGACAGCCCTTTACCTTCGCTCCCGCACAAGCCGCCCCTGCGACACCATCGGCCCCTATGTGGATGACCGCCGTTTCCTCGGTGTCCTCGTCGGTGCCGTGGAGCTGTACCAGGAAAAGCAGACCCACCGCCTGACATCCCATATGTTGGATCCCCACGCTTCCGGCTGGGATGTGGTGGAGAACAGCCCCTGCCGCTGGACAAACGGCAACGCCCTCCTCTCTCTGGAAGAGTTTCCCACCATTCATGAGCGGGACATGCTGAGCATCCAGCTCCTGGCGGAAGGGCCCTATGTTGATGAGGCCGGGATAGCCCAGCCAACCATTGCCCTGCCTGAAAGTGTGGCACAGAGATGAGGCCCCTCCCGGCCTGTCCCGACCATATCGGGACAGGCCGGGACTGTTCCCACTTCCCCGAAATACTTTGCCACTCATGAAAGATACTTTATACATCCCCTGTCCGTGAACGGCTGCATTGTCTGTCCACCAAGGGGGGTCATCTGTCATGGGTGCCTGCACCACAGCCATTCTGACCAGAATCCTGCCTGCCCTGCTGGCTGGCGGTGTACTGTATGTCTCTGCTCCCCAATCAGCATTGGGCCAGAGCACACCGGTGGCCGGTTATTCCCCGGGCGCCCGGAGCGCAACCACCGCCAACACGATGCTCGACAGTGTCGTGGGCAACACCCATTCCCCCATAAAGAACCAGACCAGCCTTACCGGGGAACTTTACCATATTGCAGCGGATGGCACGGTCACAGCGCCCAACGGGTTGCTTGTCTCTCCCGGCGGGTGCCAGACACCGGGCACGGCCCATCTGCCAACCTCCATGAAAACTGCAGGGCCACACACGCCGTACCGCTTCGGCACGCTGAGACACGGCAAAGGGTTCGAGACGGTAACCATCGGAGTCAGCGCCCAGCCCGACCTGACCACGACAGACCCCAAGGCGCCCAGGGCACGCCGTGCCACCCTGAATGCCTCCTTCGGCCCGACCGGGCTTTACATTCTCCCGGAACCCTGCGCCCGCACCGGCTCCAGCGACAGCGCCCTGACGCTGGATGCCGCCGCCAGCCTGGCCAGTGCCGACGGGAATGCCTTTACCCTTGCAGGAAACCGCTCCAGCGAAATTCCCGTCAACAAGGCGGAGACCCTGCCTGATGGAGATGTGGAGCTGCGCAACAGTGCTCTCCCCGGTGCTGCTGCCCCGTGACCGTCAGCCCGTTCCGTCTTTTCGCCCTGCCCGTCCTCTCTTTCCCGTCCTGCGGGTCCGCCATGGCTCTGGCGGCCCTGTTTCTACCGGGAACAGCCATGGCCCAGACCATTCCTCCGGCCAGCACCCCCGCCGGGATTCCGGCTACAGCCCTGCCCACCCCCCTGGGGTTTTTCAATCATCATACGATCGGCAGTCCCTCTGCCGATACCAGAGGGACCGAACCGGATACCAGCCGTACACCATCATCCCACCCCATCATCCCTCTCCAGCCGGGGACTGCGGGCCCCAACCCGACCCCTCATCTGGAAGACACTCTCGCCCTGCCCCGCCTCCAGGCCGTCATCCTGCAGCCGGCAGGCCATACAGGCAGCAGAACAGCCCAGCAGCCCATTTCTTCCGAAGGGCTGAAGCTGAGCCACGCACCCGGTCTCTATCGGGTAATCCTCCCCTATATCGGCCATCCTCTGACATTCCAGAAAATGCATGAGCTGACGGGAGCCATCGCCATCTTCTTCCGCCAGCATGACCGGGCCTTCATCAGCATCACCGTACCTCCCCAGCGTGTACACGGGGGCGTGCTGCATATTGATGTCTCGGAATACCGGCTTGACCGCATCACCGTGCATGGCAACCGCTGGACGCCTGCCTGGCAGGTCCGGCAGGCCAGCAACCTCACTCCTAACCAGACCATGGCCCTGACGGCCCTCCAGACAGACCTGGACTGGCTGAACCTCAACCCCTTCCGCACGGCGGACCTCATCTACCGCCCCGGCAGCCACCCCGGCAGCACGGATGTGGACATCAACGTGACAGACCGCTTTCCCGTCTATGGCTATGCCGCCATGAACAATCAGGCGGACCGCTCACTGGGCCGGCTCAACTGGTACACGGGGGCCTCATGGGGCAATGCTTTCGGGCTGGGGCAGATACTGACCTACCAGTTCAACCGCACCTTCATGAACCGGTTCGACAACCACACGGGCAGCTGGACCATCCCGCTCCTCGGCCATAATGCCTTGCAGATTTTCGGGAACTATGCCCTCTCCCACCCGACCAGCAACACGCCGGGCCTCATCAACCGGGGTCTCAGCGGGCAGGTTTCACTGCGCTGGCTGCACATGTTCGACCATATTGCCCTTGGCCGGGATGCCGGGCTGGACGGCATGATCCAGCTCGGTTTTGACTGGAAAAACACCCATTCCGACCAGTTCTACCATGCCCACACCATCACGCTCTCCAAAGCCGCCACGGCCCAGTTTGTCGTGGGCTATACAGGGTCCATACAGGACCCGTGGGGACAGACGCAGATCAACAACCAGTTTTTCTACGGTCCCGGCGGCCTGATGAAAAATGATACGCGGCGAGCCTATGAGAGCATCTTCCCTCTCTCCAGCCCCAATTATGTCTATGACCGGCTGATGCTCACCCGGACACAGAACCTGCCCTACGGCTTTTCTTCCACAACGAAGGTAACATTCCAGCGGGCCAGCAAGAACCTGCTCTATAGTGAACAGCTCATGATCGGCGGCATGGGCAATGCCCGTGGCTATTTTGCCAATACATCCTTCGGCAGCAACGGCAATGCCGTCAGCGAGGAAGTCTTCACTCCCGCTCTCTCCCTGCTCCAGCTGGCTCACCTGCCCACACCGGGACAGCCGGACAGCAACAAGCTTGGCATCTTCTGGGACTGGGCGGACAACCGGCAGGTCCACCATGTGGGCACGGGCGCCCGGGCGGCCACCCTCGCCAGCGTGGGCGCCGACCTTACCGGCAGTCTGAACCAGCACATCAACGTCACTTTTGATGCTGGCATCCGCCTACGCCGCATCCACACGACGGAACTGGCAAACCGTCGTGGGACCTTCTGCGACTTTCAGATTGTCGGAGGCTTTTAAGCCTCCGAACGGGGCAGTTTCAGTTCTGTCCAGAGCGTGTCCAGCGCACTGACCAGAGAGGTCAGCTCCTCTTCCGTATGGAGCGGCCCCGGGGTCAGGCGCAGGCGCTCCGTCCCTCGGGGGACGGTCGGATAGTTGATAGGCTGGAGATAATGGCCGAAGCGCTTCAGCAGGCTGTCCGTCAGCTCACGGCAGAGGGTGGCATCTCCCACCATGACGGGCGTGATGTGCGACTGACCAGGCATGTAGGGGATTTTCACCTCGTCCAGCTTCTTCCTCAGCAGGGCCACGGCCTCCCGCTGCCCCTTGCGCTCGGCATCGCTGTGGCGCAGATGCCGGACACTGGCCAGCACACCCGCCGCAATCATCGGCGGCAGGGAGGTGGAGAAAATGAAGCCTGAGCCAAAAGAGCGCACGAAATCACACAGGGCAGCAGAGGCTGCGATATAGCCCCCCACCACGCCATAGGCCTTGCCCAGCGTCCCCTCGATGACGGTCAGCCGGTGTTCCAGACCACGCTCCTGCGCTACGCCGCCACCCTGCGGGCCATACATGCCCACGGCATGGACCTCATCCAGATAGGTCATGGCGTTGTAACGGTCGGCCAGATCGCAGATTTCTTCAATCGGAGCAATGTCGCCATTCATGGAATAGACGGACTCGAAGGCGATGATCTTCGGCGTATCCAGAGGCAGCTCTTTCAGCCTGGCCTCAAGGTCTTCAAGATCATTGTGCCTGAAGATGCGTTTCTCCGCACGGGAATGGCGGATGCCTTCGATCATGGAGGCATGATTGAGTTCATCAGACAGCACGACACAGCCTTTCAGCCGTGCGGCCAACGTGCCCAGCGTCACCCAGTTGGAGAGATAACCGGAATTGAAAAGCAGGGCACTTTCCTTGCCATGCAGGGAGGCCAGCTCCTTTTCCAGCAGGACATGATGATGGTTGGTGCCGGAGATGTTCCGTGTCCCGCCTGCACCTGCACCACTTTCATCCAGAGATTTATGGATGGCCTCCAGCACTGCGGGGTGCTGCCCCATACCCAGATAGTCGTTGGAGCACCAGACCGTTACATCACGCCCAACGCCATGGTGGAAGGCTTTGGGAAACCTGCCGACGTGACGTTCCAGCTCCGCAAAATAACGGTAGCTGCCATCAGCCCGGAGGCCATCCAGCGCATTCTGGAACAGGGTATCATAATTCATAGACATTGCTCTCCTCAGGGTCATCAATTTATGGTCCGCCCCCCAGAAAGCAAGGTTTAAACACTGTTATAAACGAAAACATGGTTACAGGACCCATTAAACAGGACTGTCTGGCTACAGTTTTTTTACCCACTCCTCTATAGCTGGTGGCTCCATATCTCCCCAGGCGGGGAACATCGTTTGCCGGAGGCCTGTCTTGCCTGTTTCCGCTTCTTCCTCCTCTCCGGGTGGCCGGCCCGGATTCAGCGCCCTGCTGCCTTACTGGCAGGTCACCCTTGCTGCTTTCAGCGGCTGGTTTCTCGATGCCTTTGACCAGACAACCCTGATGTTCACCCTGCCCGACATTGCCCGGGATTTCGGCTGCACGCTGGCCGCCCTTGGCAGTGTCTTTCTGGCACAGGCTCTGGGACGGGCCGTAGGCAACACGGGTTGGGGCTGGCTCTCCGACCGTTTCGGCCGCAAGCCTGCCTTCACGCTCGGCATCCTCTTCTTCGCCCTCTTTGCCGCCCTCACGGGGACAACCCACAGCATCACCACGCTGGTCATCACACAATTCCTGTTCGGGATCGGTTTTGGTGGAGAATGGACGGCCTCCGCCACCCTGCTGATGGAAAGTGTTCCCGGCCCGCTGCGGCCTCTGGCCTCCGCCACCATGATGGCCGGTTACGAAATCGGCTATATGGCAGCGGCCGGAGCACAGGCCCTCATCCTGCCCCATCATGGCTGGCGTGTCATGTTTTTCATCGGGCTGCTGCCTGCCCTGCTCATCTTCTTCATCCGTTTCAGGGTGAAGGAAAGCCCTCTCTGGCTCGCTGCGCAGGAAGAGAAAAAGCGTCAGCACGATCAGGCTCCGGCAGAACCGGCCGCCTCTTTCTGGCAGACTGCCCGGCAGTTCTGGAACGGCGCCGCCTTCCAGGCCATTGCCTTCATGTGTTTTCTGGAGTTCCAGAAGGCCGCCCTCTACACATTCTATCCTGCCATCCTGCGGGACAACCACCATCTCAGCCCCCAGCTCATCTTCTGGCCGGTGGCCCTCTACTGCCTCGGCTCGCTTGCCGGGAAGATCCTCTGCGGGGCACTGGCAACCCGCTTCGGGGAAGGGCTCGTCATGCGGGTGGCGCTCGGAGCTGTCATGCTGCTGATCATCCCCTTCCTCACAGCTGGACCATGGGCCATCCTGCTGGCCTCCGCCTTCTTCATCGGGGCAGCGGCCTCCGGTATCTATGCTCTGGTGCCCCATTATCTCTCCCAGCGCTTCCCCGATGCAGGCCGCAGCGCAGGCATGGGCACCAGCTATGCTGTCGGCTCTCTGGGGCAGGGTGTGGCCGGGCGGCTGGTCCCCTCCCTTGCTCCGCTGCTGGCAGGAGGGTTGCCTGCTGCCGCCATCCTCTGCGTTCTTTCGGGAAGTTTCATCAGCCTCGGCATCACAGTCTTCCGCCCGAAAGACGTGCAGGATTTCTGAACCGTTCCGCCTTCCCTGAAGGCCTTTCTCCCTGGCAGAAGGGCATGAAAAAACGGGGTGGAGCCTGCGCCCCACCCCGTTCCTTCCAGCAGGAGATGTCCCCCGGTCCGCCTCTCAGAAGCGGACCTTGACGGACCCTGTCCCACCACTCTCGGTGGACTGGTTGCCATACTGCCCGATATAGGACAGGTCCAAGTCAACACGCTCGCTCACCCGGGCGGTCACACCAGCCTGCACGACGGCCGCATTTCTGGAAAGCAGCACACCGGCCACATCCATGTCACCGGCACCACTACCCATGGCGAAGGTCTCACGCTGGCGGGAGCCCGTCCGACCAAAGGCATGACGGTATGCAGCGGACAGGTGCGGCATGAAGACCGCCTTGCCAATGCCTACAGTCGTTGCCGTGCGGAAGCCGAAGCTCGAGAAGGTCACACCCGTATCCGTCCCGTGGCTGTGCAGGGCAGCCTCGTTGCCATGCTCACGATAGCTGTCGCTCTGCATGTTCACATAAGCCACGTTCATGAACGGCTCGAACATGCTGCGTTCCCCACGGAACTTGTAACCCAGCTCCCCGAAGCCCTGGGCCGTACCACCCAGATAGCTGCTGCTGAGACGCCCGCCATAATCACCCACGGCAACATGACGATGGGTATTGATGACGTTCCAGCTATAGATGGCCCCGAAGCGGAGATTCAGGCGACCCCAGTGCGTCCCGGCATAGGCACCAATGCTGATATTGTTACTGTTGGCCGAGGAGGAACGACCACGCTGAACGTTGAACTGGGAATGACCGTAAGAGATTAGCCCGCCAACACGCCAGTTGCTATGGTTGATTGGCCCATCCGCCCCGATGACAAAGCCTGCGGTGTTATGGTGCATGAGGGCAGCATTGCCGTCCCCACTGTTGAAGCCCATGCCACCATAGGCCTGCCCCCACAGGACCGCATGATCGGAATAGCAGGCGCCATCCTTCCTGCGTGTCTTCAGGTCATAGAAGCTCTGGCCATTGTGACCATAGTCACAGTCGGCCGCAGCCAGACGGTTCAGGGCTGCATTGCGGATATAGAAGCTGTCCTGGATCAACCCTGTACGGATGGAGGCGTGAAGCTCACCAGACAGGTTGTTCAGCGCATGACGGGCCTGGTCTTTTGTCAGGACCGTCATGGCCTTGGCCAGATCACTGTTTTCGGAGATATGGTTCAGCCCTTCCCCGGCAGCGATCTCGTTGCGGGTCTGGCCCACATACTCGAAACCATGGATGGAACGACGCAGCATCACATCCACATCATTGCCCTGATAGACAAGACGAGGATCAAGATAGGCGTAATCCTGACCGATATTGGTCTCCAGGTCATCATAATGACCATTCACGCCACCATTGGCCGTCAGCACATGGTAGGCCTGACCATATTTCAGGGCCGTCGGGTCCTTCACCTTCAGAGCCAGCGTACCCCCCTGGAGGTCCGCCTTGCCTGAGACCAGAACCTGGTCAGACTTCAGCTCGCTGTAGGAGAAGCCGTCCGGTGCGACCAGCTGACGCCCGGTCGCCTCATTGCTCCCGCGGATGGACAGGACCGAGCCCTTGGCCATGGTCAGATCACCCATGACATGCAGGGCACCCGCATCTGTCTCGTTGCCAGCTCCCAGCATACCGCCGCTGGACACGACCGTGCTGCCCACGGAGCCATTACCGGCCAGAACGGCACCATGCTGCACGGTCATGGCAGAATGGCCCATGTTGCCATCAACAATCATGTCTCCGGACTGGATGTCCGTCGGACCATTGAAGCTGGAACCATCACCAGCAAACGTGAGCACCCCGGTGCCCGTCTTGGTCAGGGCATGATCACCGGCACTGCCATCATCCGTCAGGACGACATTATTGCCCAGTGTCATCCGGTTCTCATCCTGCACGTCGAACACTGCCCCCTTGGAGCCGATGGCCGTATTCACGTTGCTGGTCAGATCAGAACCCTTGATGTTCTGGAGCGTACCGCCATCCAGCGTCAGCTGGGCCTTGGCACCCTCTTCGGCCACCAAGCCGGGCTTGCCGTCAACATCACCAGCACTCAGCCTGCTGCCACTCAGCACATCGAGTCTGGCGTCGGTGCCATCAGCCGGAGCTGTCTCCGCTTTGGCAAACACGACCGGGCCATGGCTGTGGAGAGCTGCACCATCAGAGAGGCTGACGTCACCCGCCTTGCCTGCACCAATCTTCACACTACTGTCTGTCGTCAGCTGAGCCTTCGCCCCGGCCAGAGCCAGCGTACCACCAGCCACGGAGACAGGCCCCCCAAGATGGGACTGGTCTGTCAACGTCTCATGACCACCGGAAAGTGTCAGCCCGCCATTGCCGGACAGGGACCCGGCATAGGTATCCTTGGCATTGGTCAGAGTCAGGGTGCCATTGAGAACACCATTTCCAGACCCGGCAAGGGAGCCGGCATCAGAACCATGATCCGTGACGCTGAAAGATCCGCCATTGGCCGCCAGCGTCCCGGCAATCTGGTTCCCGTCAAGGGTCAGGTCACCCCTGCTGTTGGTGACATCACCCGTGACATGGTTGCCTGCACCCAGCGTCATGTTGCCGCTGTTGTCCGCAGAGGCCAGAGTGCCACCCGTCGCCTTGAAGGTCGCCCCGTCAGCGTTGGTCACGTGACCAGCCGTGCTGTCTGCCAGAGAGGCCGTACCAGCCTGGTTGGCAACATCGGCCAGCGTGGCGTTCTGTGCCGTCAGCTGACCATGGTTGGCCGTCGTCCCAGCAATCTGGTTCCCGTCAAGGGTCAGGTCACCCCTGCTGTTGGTGACATCACCCGTGACATGGTTGCCTGCACCCAGCGTCATGCTGCCGCTGTTGTCCGCAGAGGCCAGAGTGCCACCCGTCGCCTTGAAGGTCGCCCCGTCAGCGTTGGTCACGTGACCAGCCGTGCTGTCCGCCAGAGAGGCCGTACCAGCCTGGTTGGCAACATCGGCCAGCGTGGCGTTCTGTGCCGCCAACTGACCATGGTTGGCCGTCGTCCCGGCAATCTGGTTCCCGTCAAGGGTCAGGTCACCCCTGCTGTTGGTGACATCACCCGTGACATGGTTGCCTGCACCCAGCGTCATGTTGCCGCTGTTGTCCGCAGAGGCCAGAGTGCCACCCGTCGCCTTGAAGGTCGCCCCGTCAGCGTTGGTCACGTGACCAGCCGTGCTGTCTGCCAGAGAGGCCGTACCAGCCTGGTTGGCAACATCGGCCAGCGTGGCGTTCTGTGCCGTCAGGGTACCAGTGTTGGTCGTGGTCCCTGCAACCTTGCCACCATTGACGTCAGTCGCTGCAGCGTTGTTCAGCTTGCCAGCAAGGGACCCTGTCAGGTTCAGACGACCGTTCTGGACATCCGTATCCCCCGTGTAGCTGTTCGCCCCGCTGAGCGTTGTCGTGCCCTGCCCTTTCTGGACGAAGGAGCCGGTACCGGAGATCGTCTGACCCAACGTGACATCATTGCTGTGATCCACAGCCAGAGTCCCGTCATTGACAATGTCCTGCTGGCCGACAGACCCTGTCGTCCCACCATTGCCGAGCTGGAGCGTGCCAGCCTCAACATGGGTCGGCTTTGCAAAGTCATTGTCGGAGCTGAGGATGAGCGTACCAAGGTCCGTCTTTTCCAGCCCTGTGCCGCCATCAACCTTGCTGCCATCAATGACAGAAGCGATCTCTGCCGTGATGTCCTTGCCAGAAGACGTCCCGTCACCCACACGGATGACCGTCTTGCCGGTGGAGGCATACAGGTTGTCGCCTGTCACGAGGTAATTCTTGCCATCAAGGTTGGCAAACTGGGCACCGGAGAAGATGACCGGAGCCTGCGTGCCATCCTCGGCCTTGTCATTGACATGGACCGTACCGGCAGAGGCTGCAAAAATGGCCATGTTGCCATTCTGCCACTGGCCGTTGGCAGAGCCGTCGGCTGTAGCCCAGCTGGGTGTGCCCTGCGGTCTTGCCGCCGTCCAGACACCATCCCCACCGTCAATGCGGCCATTACCCCTTCCATCATCGGAGCGATGGGCGCTGCTGCCACCATCCCAGTAGTTGAATCCACCTGTATTGACCGCCAGGTTGACCTGATGGTCGATGGATGTCTGGACAACCATCCCCTCTGGAAGAGGCTTGGAGGCCACGTCAACCGACTGCTGGGTTCCAGAAAGCACACCACCGTAGCTGTACAGACGGTACAGACCGGCCATCAGCGAAGAATTATTCACATCCGGACCAGCATCAACCGGCTGGATGGACAGCGTGCCACCAAGCGCCAGGTTCCCCTTGACGTTGATGAAGTCGTTGTAGGCGCCACCTTCCGTATCAGCCTGCCCCAGACGGAAAACCTGACGGGACCCATCGGCCAGATTCAGGCTCCCGTTGACGGTCAGTGTGGACGGCGCCTCAGCCGTCCCGGCGGCCAGTGTCCCGCCAGAGCCGATATTCACATCGCCACCGATCGTCCCCGTACCGCGCAGCGTAGCGCCATCGGTAACGGATGTCAGACCCTTGGCGGCGCTGTTGTCACCGTTCACATCGAGCTGCCCGCCCGTCTGCACGAGAGTGTTGCCAGAATAGCTGTTATTGCCTGTCAGGACTTCGTGCCCACCAGAAACCGTCAGCCCGCCATTGCCACCCATGCTACCGGCATAGGTACTGCTGGCATCGGTCAGGTTCAGCGTGCCTTCCAACTGGGCATTGCCGCTCCCTTCAAGAGATCCGGCGGTGAAGCCGTTATTACCGATGGTGAGCTGGCCACCATGAGCTGCCAGCACGCCCTTTGTTTTGGAACCATCCAGCATCAGGTCGCCTGCGTGCTGGGCAATGCTCCCATGGACAATGACACCCTGATCCAGCGTCATGTTGCCATTGTTCACGACAGAGTCCAGCTGCCCGCCCGCTGCACTGAAGGTCCCGCCGGATTCGTTGGTGACATCAGCCAGTGTCGCCTTGCTGGCGGTCAGTGTTCCACTGTTCGTGGTCGTACCAGCAACACGTCCGCCAGTGATGTCTGTCGTTCCGGCATTGTTCAGCGCACTGGCAAGGCTCCCTTTCAGGGTCAGGCCACCATTCTGCGTGACATCGGTCTCACCCGTGTAGGTGTTGTTGCCTGCCAGGGTCTCACGTCCCCCGGAGATGGTCAGCCCGCCATTGCCGGAGATGTTGCCTGCATAGGTGTCAGCTGCCTTGGTCAGGTTCAGCGTGCCTTCCAGCTGACCATTCGCACGACCGGCAAGCGATTCTACACTGGCGCCACCGCTGGTAATGTCAAACGTGCCGCCCCTGGCAAAAAGCACGCCGTTGACCTGAGAATCATCAAGGGTCAGCTTGCCGTCATTCTGAAGGATATCACCATTGACGACACTCTTCTGCGCCAGAAGGAATGTCCCCGTGTTGGTGAACGTCGCCAGCTCACTGTCATAGAACTCTGCATCACCACCATTGGTGAAGTTGCCCTTCCTGGGCACGGAACCCGCCCGGTTGGTGAGGTCATCCTCATCCCCCATCCGGTTGGTGATCGTTGCTCCGGAATCCCCACTGCGGCCTGCCAGAACGTCCGAATTGCTCTCCGAGTCCGCAGCGGACGGGAGGCCCGGAACCTTGGAATGGACAGCCAGAACCTTGCCGGTATTCGCAAACCGCCCATCAACAACCGTATCCTTGAAGTCCAGCACGCTTTTTTCGGTGCTGGTCACTTCATGAACAAGCGTGTTCCTCAGGGTCGCATTGCCACCAAGATTGACAAGATTGGCCAGCGTGCTGTCCGTGGCCGTAAAGCTGCTGTTGTTCGTGACCACGCCCTTGACGTTGGTATGATCAACAGACGCCGTACCGATATTGGCCAGTGTCCCGTCCAGCTCACCACCCTTCTGCACATACGTGCCGTTGGTCTGGTTGATGACCTGACCCGACAGCGTCGCATCCGTCACGGACAGGGTACCGGCTTCCACGTTCGTCATGCCCTTGTAGGCAAGATTACCCGAAAGACCCAGGGTCCCCGTGCCGGTCTTGTCGACCCCACCATCCCCCGTCAGGCCGCCTTTCCATGACATGGTGTTGCTGTCCTGGACATTGAACTCGTTCATACCAGTCAGATTGGCAGCAACCGTGCTGGTGAAATCACGCCCCTGGATGTTCCGTATCGTGGCGGCATCAAGATTGATGGCAGCCTTGGCTCCGTCCTCTGCGGCGATGGCAGGAGAAGAGCCATCATCACCAGCTACCAGCACACCATGATCCAGCACATTCAGCGTGCCATCGGAGGCTGCGCCGGTCCCCGGCACACCGAAGCGGATCGTCCCGTCATTCTGGAAGCGCCCGCCATCAACCGTCACGGTCCCCTTGCCACCAGCACCGATGATCGTGTTGCCGTTCTGCACCGTACCATCGACACCGACAACGAGGCTCCCGTTGCCGCCATCCTCGCCAAACCTTGCTTCATCAGCGCGGAAGCTGGCACCGTCGCTGATATTCACAACACCGGTCCCCTCGTTACCGATGTGGGCATTGGTAGCTTCCACGGCAGAGCCACTGCCCGTCACATTCACCGTGCCAGTCAGGGACTGAGAGGCTGCGGCATAAAATTCATCAGCCTCAACACGGGAACCGTTCTCGACGTTCAGCTCACCATTCTGGTCATTGCCAACGACAACATACATGCCCTCGTTGGTACGGTTGTTGATCTGTGCCCCATCCGTCAGTGTGGCATCGCTCTTCCCGATCGGGCCAGACCTGCCACCGTAAGCCGGGTCGCCGTTACCGATGAAGACGGACATCCGCTGTATCCTGGCGTCCGGACCTTCCAGCACCAGATGCCCCTCATTCCCCCGTGCCAGACCGACATCCAGCGGACCTGTTGGACTGCCTTTTGCCGTGGAAAAGGACCCTTTGTCCCGCAGGATCAGCGTACCATTGCGGATGTCCACAGTGCCGTTGATCTGGTTCTGGCCTGTCAGCACCTGTGTGCCAGACAGCAGACTCAGGACACCCGTTCCCTTGAGGGACCCGCCATACGTCTCCCCTTTACCCTGGGTGATCGCCAGCTCCCCCTGATAAGGGGCGGACGGATCGGGGGACGGTGTCATGACGTAACTGGTGTTGTCACCCGCCTTGTCGAGCACGGCATCTGCACTGCCTGCCAGGGACTGCACCAGCGTACCACCATGGCTCGCCCCGCTATGCCCGAAAATGGCCGTGCCCCCATCCAGATGCAGGGTACCAGCCACGCTTGTACCATCCAGACCGAGCTGACCATCCTTCTGGTACAGGTCCCCCTTGACCTCCGTTCCCTGGGGAAGATTGCGCGTCTGAGTGTTCGTCATGTCTCCGGAAGAAACAGACGCACCATCATCGGCACGGGCCACACTGCCCACCCCAGCGACCAGGGATACTCCGCTGAGCAGAGCCAACATGTAACCAAAACGGCGATACCCTGCCTTGTGGCTCGCCAGATACCGCAGCGGGGCCTGCCCGCTCTGCCCAGTAATCAACACCGGCTTATCCTTGTAATATCCACACTGTTGCAACTGGAGGTGCTGCGTATACCTCCGCCCACTGTGGAAACCGGTACCTGGTGATTAGGGTCTAATTATCACATAACTTTGGCAGAAACTTGACTAACAAATTACTTCTTTTAATTTTATGTTAATATGCTCTGTTATGTTAGGTAATTATGATATGTTTCATTAATAAATAATTTCCAATATTCATGAGGGAACCCGCAGAGCTCCCATCTGGCCTCCCATCACAGGGAGGCCACCAGCCACTCCGCCACACGGATGCCGTCAATCCCGGCGGAGAGGATTCCCCCAGCATAGCCAGCTCCCTCACCAGCAGGGAAAAGCCCCCGCAGAGCTGGACTCTGGCCCGTGGCGTCACGGTCAATCCGCAAGGGCGAGGATGTCCGTGTCTCGACACCGGTCATCACGGCATCATCCATGCTGTAACCCTTGATCCTGCGCTCGAACCGGGGCAGGGCTTCCCGGATGGAGGCCACCACGAAATCCGGCAGACAACGGGAAAGGTCAGTCGGCGTCACACCGGGCTGGTAAGAGGGCACGACCGTGCCCAGAGAGGTGGAGGCCCGCCCTGCAAGGAAGTCCCCCACACGCTGCGCCGGAGCACGATAATCCCCGCCACCTGCCACGAAGGCCGCCTTCTCCCACTGACGCTGGAAGGCGATCCCCGCCAGCGGCTCATCCGGGAAATCGACACCGGGGCGGACCTCCACCACGATGCCGCTATTGGCGTTCCGCTCGGCCCGGGAATACTGGCTCATCCCGTTCGTGACGACCTGATCCTTCTCCGAGGTTGCCGCCACGACCTGCCCACCGGGACACATGCAGAAGGAATAGACACCCCGCCCCGTGCTGGCATGATGCACCAGCTTGTAATCAGCCGCACCAAGCAGCGGATGCCCCGCCTGCGGGCCAAACCGGGCCACGTCGATCACCGCCTGCGGATGCTCGATCCGCACTCCGATGGAGAAAGGCTTGGCCTGCATCGGCACACCTTCCTCATGCAGCATGGCGAACGTGTCCCGGGCAGAATGACCGACCGCCAGAATCACCCGGTCAGCAGGCAGTACTTCCCCGGTGGAGAGACGCAGCCCCGTCACCTGTCGGCCACCACCCTCACAGGGTGCCGTCTCGATGCCCTCCAGCCGGGTCTCGAAACGGTATTCCCCTCCCAGCTCCTCGATCTGCGCCCGCAGGGACTGCACGACCGTCACGAGCCGGAACGTCCCGATATGCGGCTTGGAGAGGGTCAGGATTTCCTCCGGCGCACCGGCCTTCACGAACTCCTCCAGCACCTTGCGCCCCAGATGGCGGGGATCCGACACGCCGGAATAGAGTTTGCCATCGGAGAATGTTCCGGCTCCCCCTTCACCGAACTGCACGTTGCTTTCTGCCGTGAAGCGGGATTTCCGCCAGAGGGCGAACGTATCGACCGTACGGTCCCTCACGGCCCGGCCACGCTCTATGATGATCGGCTTCAGCCCCGCCTGGGCCAGCACGAGAGCTGCCATCAGGCCACAGGGCCCCGCCCCGATCACGACGGGCCGCTGCGTGCGCCCGGCGGCGTGAGAAGGCAGGACGGGCGGAATCCAGCGCATGTCCGGCGTCGGACGGACATGCTGGTCCCCGCTGAAACGGGCCAGCACGGCATCCAGCTCCCGCAGCTCACAGTCCAGCGTATAGACGAGCTGGATGTTCCCCCGCCGTCGGGCATCATGCCCCCGGCGGAAGACATGATAGGCCAGCAGCTCCTCCGGCCTTACGGCCAGACGGGCCACGATGGCGGCCCGGAGGGCTTCCGGCGTGTGGTCGAGAGGAAGGGCAAGATTGCTGAGGCGGAGCATGGGGGAAAAGGCTGTCATGCCCGTTCCTTTAAAGCCAGCACCGGGGCACTGGCAAGCAGGGAGGACAGACAGGCCACCGGTCCCGGTCCCTGCCCTGCTCCATGTGAAACAGGACAAGAAAAATGGTGAAAGCTGGATAGGTCTAACTTATACTGCATCCCCTCATACATCTTCGTGCCTATCAGGGTTCCTCCATGACGACCACGCCCCATCCTCCACACGAGCCGGCAGAAGGCACAGCCTGCTCCCACCACGACCATGATCACCACGACGGGCATGGGCATGGGCATGGACACCATCATCATGGCGGGCACGGGCATGTCCACGCTCCGGCCTCCTTTGGTGGCACGTTCCTCATCGCCATCATCCTCAACACGCTCTATCTCGTCGGGGAAGCCGGATGGGGCTTCGCCGCCCACTCCCTCTCCCTGCTGGCCGATGCGGGGCACAATCTCTCGGACGTGCTGAGCCTGCTGGCCGCATGGGGGGCCCAGATACTCGCCCGCCGCACCCCCAGCGAACGCTTCACCTACGGGCTGAAACGCGCCACCATCCTGACGGCCCTGCTCAACGCCACCATCCTCCTGCTCGTCACCGGGGGCATCATCTGGCAGGCCATCTGGCACCTCATCCATCCCGAGACCGTGCAGGGACAGACCATCAGCATCGTGGCGGGCATCGGCATCCTCATCAATGGCGGAACGGCCCTGCTGCTCATGCGGGGTGCCCATCATGACCTGAACATGCGGGGGGCCTTCCTGCACATGGCCTCCGATGCCCTCATGGCCCTGGGCGTGGTCATTGCCGGTGTCCTCATCACGCTGACCGGCTTCTCCTGCATCGACCCTCTGGCCAGCCTCATCGTGTCGGGACTCATCATCTGGGGGACATGGTCCCTGCTGACCCATGCACTCGGCCTGGCCCTTGATGGCGTGCCGCAGACCATCACTCCCCGTGCCGTGGAAGACGCCCTGCGGAGCCTGCCCGGCATTGCCGACCTGCATCACCTTCACATCTGGCCCATCAGCACGACCGAGACGGCCCTGACGGTCCATCTGGTCCTCCACCCCGTGCCGGAAGACTGCACCATTCTGGAAGCCCAGAGCCGGACGTCCGACCTTCTGGCCCGGGCGACCATCCTGCTGCGGGAGGAATTCGCCATAGGCCATCCCACCTTCCAGGTGGAACCGCCCGAAGGAGCCGGCTGCGCCACACCCGGCTGCAATACCCCTCACACCGCCCCGAAAGAGACGGACTGCACCCATGACCACCACCACGCCTGAAAGCGCCGTGCCAAGGGAGAACACGACCACGCCACTCCGCCTGCGGGTGGCCCGTCTTTCCATCCTCGTCAGCCTCGTGGTGCTGGGCATCAAATATGCGGCATGGGCCGTCTCCGGCTCCGGTGCCCTGCTGTCCGATGCCATCGAAACCATCCTCAACGTTCTGGCCTCCGTCGGCACGCTCTGGGCCGTGGCCTTTGCCGCCCGCCCGGCAGATGACAACCACCCTTACGGGCACGGCAAGGCGGAATATGTCTGGGCCGTCATCGAGGGGGTTCTGGTGGTGCTGACGGCCCTGGTCATCCTGGCCATTGCCGGGCACGATGCCCTGCACATACAGGCCCCGGAAGCTCCCCTGCCGGGGGCGCTCCTCAATGCCTCTGCCGGGGTCATCAACCTCATCTGGGCCCTCATCCTGCGACGGATGGGCCGGACACATCACTCACAGGCCCTTAGTTCGGCCGGGGATCATGTTCTCTCCGATGTCTGGGCCAGCCTGGCCCTGCTGGTCGGTGTCTGCCTCATCCCCCTGCTGCACTGGCTCTGGCTGGACCCGCTGCTCTCCGCCCTCGTGGCCCTGAATGTCCTCTGGACCGGCTTCGGCATGATGCGCCATTCCATGACCGGCCTGCTGGACGAGGCTCCACCGCCGGAACTGGTCCATGAGGTCGGCCAGACCATCACGCAGGCAGGCCAGGGAGCACTGGAGGCCCACGACCTCCGCATGAGGCGGGTGGGGTCCCTCTATTTCGTGGAGTTCCACCTCATCGTGCCGGATGAGATGCGCATCACGGACGCCCACGACATCTGCGACCGGATCGAAAATGCCATCCGGGCCGTGCTGGGCCGCTCCTCCATCCATATCCATGTGGAGCCGGAGGACCTCGCCAAACGCCACAAGCCCGGGGCCAGCGGTGTGCTCGTCATGTAACCGTCATGTCACATCTGCCATGCAAAACCATGGCCCCCCTTGACCGCAGGGAAGGCTCCGTCCGAAACAGGGCATGACCTCTTCACCCCCAGCCCTGTGGCGGATCCACCCCAGACGTGTCCGATTCTTCCCAAAGCGCCCCCGCTCCTGCCCCCGGTTCACCCCACGCCATGAGGCGGCGCAACCGCATCACGCATTTCCGCCGTTCGGCCCGGATGCGCACCTCGCAGTGGCGACGGACCTTCATCTTCTGGGCCGGGGCCATCACGGTCGGCATTGCGGCGTGGCTGTTCGCCCGGGCGGCTGACTATGCCAGCTCCCTCTGCATGGGCCTCCAGCACTGGAATCCCTATGTCATGTTCGCTGTCATTCCCAGCGGGCTGGCCCTCTCCATGTGGCTGACAAAACGCTTCTTCCCCGGGGCGCAGGGGTCCGGCATCCCGCAGACCATCGCCACGCTACATATTGAGGACTTCTCCCTCGTCAACCGCATCCTTGCCCTGCGCATTGCCGTCGGAAAGGTGTGCATGACCACACTCGGCCTGCTCTGCGGGGCCTCCATCGGGCGGGAAGGCCCCACGGTGCAGGTCGGGGCGGCCATCATGAACGCCTATTCCCGCTTCTTGGGCCATGCCAACGTCTCGACCCGTCGGGGTGTCATCCTGGCAGGCGGGGCTGCCGGTGTGGCCGCCGCCTTCAACACGCCGCTGGCTGGCATTGTCTTCGCCATCGAAGAACTGGCCAGTTCCTTCCAGCAGCGGACATCCGGCGTGATGCTGACGGGCGTCGTCCTCGCCGGTGTGACAGCCATTGTCCTGACGGGCGGAAACTATACCTATTTCGGCCATGCCTCGGTGGATGTTCCCGTCGGAACGGCCTGGATTGCCGTGCTGGCCTGCGGCATTCTCGGCGGGCTGGGCGGGGGACTCTTCTCCACCATTCTCATCCGGGTCGGCAAGGGTCTGCCCGGTTTCATCGGGTCCATCCAGAAGAACCGGCCCATCCTGTTCACAGCCCTGTGCGGGGTCATCCTCGCCATGCTGGGCTTTGCCAGCCACGGTGACACGTTCGGCACGGGCTATGTGCAGGCCCATCATCTGGTGGCTGGCTCCCGCCATGCCCACATGTCCTATTTCCTGATGAAATATGCCGCCACCATCATCTCCTACTGCTCCGGCATACCGGGCGGGCTGTTTGCGCCGTCCCTCTCCATAGGAGCCTCGGTGGGGGGCTGGGTTGCCCGCTTCCTGCCTCACACAGCCCCCGGAGCCGTCGTGCTGCTGGGCATGGTCGGCTATTTCTCCGGTGTGGTGCAGTCCCCGCTGACAGCCACCGTCATCGTGATGGAAATGTGCGACAACCAGCAGATCACCCTGGCCCTGCTGGCCACGGCTTTTCTGGCCTTTGGTGTCTCACGCATGGTCTGCCCCCACTCCCTCTACGGGCGTCTGGCCGACCAGTTCATGGCCCGGCAGGAAGGGTATCTCCAGAAGAAACACGAAGAGAACAAACAGTCCAAGGACTGAGAAAAAAAGATGGTCTGCCGGACTGGAGGCAGACCATCCCTGAGGACATCAGCCCTGAGCGGACAAGTCCACCACGCCGACATGTCCTTCTTCGGTCCCGAAGATGACAGCTCCCCCCTGCGGAGTGAAGGCGATGGCGTTCACGGCACCACGGGCAGTACCGCCGCTACGCTGGCCATTGCAGAGTGGCAGGATGCGGCCCTCTCCTGCGGCAGCCTCGTCAGTATGATTGGGCACTTCCGCCAGCAGGACCGTGCCATCCTCAAACCCGATGGCCAGAATGTCATCCGTGGGATGGGCACAGACGCAGGTCACGAACAGCCCCGGCAGGCGGGCCAGCTCCATGGGAGGCTTGCCCATCGGCCCCCCCCCGAAGAACGGCCACAGCACGGCAGCATCCGCCCCTGATGTGGCCAGCCAGCGACCCTTGCGGGTGAAGCTCATGGACCCGATCTTGCGGGGATAGCCACTCATGCGCATGTTGTGCCCGTCAGACAGACGCCAGCCATGCAGCTCATTCTCCTGCATGCTCGTCACCAGTGCCTCGCCGCCCGGATGGATGCACAGCCCGGTATGGCTGCCCTTCCATTCCAGCGAACGGACATTGGCGTCCTTCGCCTGCACGAACCACATGGACACGCCATTATAATGCGAGGCAGCCAGCCTCTTGCCTTTGGCATCGAAGGCAAGACCGCTCAGGGCCGAAGGATGCTCCAGCACCTTCAGGGGTTCATCCGCGCCGTGGGCGTAGAGATGAACCTCCTTCCTGCTGGCGCAGGCCCAGTGGGTAGGCGTACTGGCCAGACAGTCCACCCAGCCACGGCCCTCATGACGGTCTGTCATGGTGCCATCGGCCCGTGTTTCCACGACACGGCCATCTTCCCCGCCACTGAGGAAGCTGTCCTTCCCGCAACCCTGCGCAAGGGACACCGCCCCGTCATGCACAGACAGGCACTGCCAGTCTTCGGAAGCCCGCAGGCCGTCCCGGGAGATGAGGATGAGCTCTCCATCCATCGTCAGGGCGGCAAAGGTCCGGCCATCACGGCTGGCCTGCACGCCGGTGATCGGAGCCTCAAACTGACGCTCGGCCCCACGGGTCTGCAACAGGGTCCTGCTCTGCGGCGCACTCATACGGCCACGCACCCTTCAAAGCCACGCTGAAGCTGGGCACAGTCCAGCTTGCGGCCAATGAACACGATGCGGGACTGTTTCGTCTCTCCCGCCCTGAACGGCCCGATATAGTCGCCATCCGCCATCATGTGCACGGCCTGGAAGGCAAAACGCTCGTCCTTGCCCCTGAAATGCAGGATGCCCTTTGCCCGCAGGATGTCCGGTCCCTGCTCCTGCAGGACAAGGCCGATCCAGGCGTGGAAACGTTCCTCATCCAGCGGTTCCGTGACGGTGAAGGAGTGGCTCGTCACATCCTCGCTATGGGCGTGATGATGCCCGCCCGGCCCGTGGGCTGCCTCATGATGGTGGTCGTGGTCATGACAATGGCAATGGTCGTGATCGTGATCGTGATCGTGATCGTGATCGTGATGATGGTGGTCATGCCCGTCCTCCTCAAGGAAGTCCGGCATGGTGGACAGGGCACGCCTGAGGTCGAACCCGCCACGGTTGAGGATGTCATCCAGAGCCACCTTGCCCCGCTCGGCCCGATGAATCCGCACGACGGAATTGATGGCCCGCAGCTTCTGCTCCACCCCGGCCAGTGCGGCCTCATCCAGAAGGTCACATTTGTTCAGGATGATGACATCGGCAAAAGCCACCTGATTGACGGCTTCCGGGCTTTCCTTGAGGGTCTGGAGCACGTTGTAGGCGTCCACGACCGTCACGACGGCATCCAGCTCGGCTTTTTCACGGATGCCCTCATCCACGAAGAAGGTCTGCGCCACGGGGGCCGGATCGGCCAGGCCGGTAGTCTCGACGATGATGCCATCAAATTTGCCACGGCGGCGCAGCAGACGGCTGAGAATCCGGATGAGATCGCCCCGCACCGTGCAGCAGATGCAGCCATTGTTCATCTCGAAGATTTCTTCGTCAGCATCGACCACCAGATCATTGTCGATGCCCAGCTCCCCAAACTCATTGACCACCACGGCGTAATTCCGCCCATGATCGGCTGTCAGGATGTGGTTGAGCAGCGTGGTCTTGCCCGCTCCCAGAAAGCCGGTAAGAACCGTGACGGGGATTTTTCTGGTCTGTGAATCAGCCATGATGTCTGTCCTTGTTCTCCTTGAGAGTTGAGCTGAGCATACTCTTCTCCCGTCTCAAAACCAAAAAGAAGAACAGGTGGTTGCATAACCCGCCGCCCCTATCCCAATATGGGCGGAGAGGCCGGAAGGGCCTTGCCCGCCCCCGCATGATGAGGGGCCGCCCTCCAGGTCCGGGCCGAGGCACGATTCATTCCGCATCCTCCGCCCTCATTTTCTGATGGAGACAAACCCATGAATGAAAACACCATTCTCATTCCCGGTTTTGACAGACCCGTATCACGCGTTGCCCTTGGCACATGGGCCATTGGCGGCTGGATGTGGGGCGGCCCTGATGACGACAATGCCGTCCGTACCATCCACCGTGCCCTTGATGAAGGCGTGGACCTGATCGACACCGCTCCGGTCTATGGCTTTGGTCATTCCGAGGAAGTCGTGGGCCGTGCTCTGGCAGAAAAACCCCACAGGGCCCGCATCGCCACCAAGCTCGCACTGGACTGGAACGACGATCACCAGCCGTTCCGCAATTCCAGCCCTGCCCGCATCCGCAAGGAAGTGGAAGACTCCCTGCGCCGCCTGCGTGTCGAGACCATCGACCTCGAGCAGGTTCACTGGCCGGACCCCAACACGCCGATCGACGAGACGGCCCGTGAGCTCCAGAAGCTCCACAAGGAGGGGAAAATCCGTGCCCTTGGCGTAAGCAACTACTCCCCGGAACAGATGGACATCTTCCGTGAGGTGGCCCCGCTGGCCAGTGTCCAGTCCCCCTACAATCTCTTTGAACGTGAGATTGAAAAGGACGTGCTGCCCTATGCGAAGACGCACAAGCTCGTCACGCTGGCCTATGGCCCGCTCTGCCGTGGCCTGCTGACCGGCAAGATGACAGCGGACAAGACCTTCCCGGAAAGTGATCTGCGGTCTGGCGACCCCAAGTTCCAGAAAGAGCACTTCAAGGACTATCTGGCTGCTGTGGACGAACTGAAGACGATTGCGGACCGCCACGGCAAGTCCCTCATGGTGCTGGCCATCCGCTGGGTGCTGGACCAGGGACCGACCATTGCCCTGTGGGGTGCCCGCAAGCCGGAACAGATTGATGGTGTTGCGGATGTCTTCGGCTGGCAGCTGACCGATCAGGACAGGAAGGATATTGACGCCATTCTGGAACGTCATGTCCCCACGCCCATCTCTCCTGCCTTCATGGCCCCACCGGCCCGGAAGTCATGAGAAAAAACTTCACGTTAAATTGAAGCAGTGTGGCGAAGAAGTGGCATGGCTTTCTGGCCACTTCTTCTGCTGCTTTTGGACCAGAACATGACATGGGCCAACATACGGAAAAATATGAAGTCCTTCTTTTTGAAGTTAACTTTATATTAGTTTTTATACAACTTTAATGCCATTTTTTGTTAAGAAAATTATAAGATGAACGACCTATATCCTTTCCGGAGAGCAAGCCTTACCTCCGAAGGATACAGACGTTGGCTGGTAACCCGAAACCCGTTGTCGCTACCGGGACCTACCTGGTGGATATCGCCTCCCTGACGGTTGACCCGAGGACGAAACGGGCCACCATCTCCAATCCCAAATACAACGTGGAAGCCACTTTCACGACCCATACCCCGACCGGTCGCAATGACAAGAAGGTCCAGGATTTCACCTTCCAGGATCCGCAAACGAAAAAACAGCTTACCGGCAGTTATGATTACTCATGGGGCAACAAGTCGGTAAACGGCTTCATCATCGGCAATGGGTCGGGAGGCTATTACATCATCACCTCCGCCGTGCCTGGCAGCTCCTCATCCACCATTGATGGCGCCACCCTGCTTGACCCCTCGCAGGCACGTTACAGTTATACCAACGATCCATCCAGAAACTGGGCCAATGGCAACTTCTTCGACCTCGACCTGAATGGTCAGCATTATTACTTCCATCAGGACAATGATGGTACAGCCACTGATGGTGCTCTGAACGAACAGTTTACCTTCAATACATGCTTTCTGGCTGGCAGCCTGATCGAAACGCCAGACGGCCCCCGCAAGGTGGAAGAGCTCAAGACTGGTGATGTCATTCTCACCCACAACCCCATCAGCGGGCAGACCCTGCCGCAACGTCTCACATGGGCAGGCAGAAGTCGGCTGCGGATAACATCCTCCCCCCATATGGATATGGCCGGCTACCCTGTACGGATCAGAAAAGACGCCCTGGCGGATGGCGTACCCTCCGAAGACCTTCTGGTTACGGCGGAGCACTGCCTGTTTCTTGATGACCGCTTTGTCCCTGCCCGCATGCTGGTCAATGGCCGGTCCATCCATTTCGAGATGACAGACAGAATCCGGCAGATGGCCTGCGACATTTTCCACATTGAGACGGAAATGCACAGCGTCATCTTCGCCAATGATGTGATGACGGAAAGCTATCTGGATACGGGCAACCGTTACCAGTTCGTGGGGTCCAGCCATGACAGTCATACAGGCAATGTCATCACCCATGACTTCTCTACACGGAAACGGTCATGGTACCGTGATGCCGCTGCTCCCCTGTGCACGGCCCGGGAATTCGTGGCGCCCCTTCATCAGGGATTCCTCCAGCGTGCAGAAGAGCTGAGTTTCCCCATCCAGCACCCCTACAAGGCTGAGGCCCTTTGCGAGGATCCAGCCTTCCACCTGGTCACGGACCGGGGAGAGGTCCTGCATGAGAAGCGGACATCCGCAGGGTACCGGCTCTTTTCCATTCCCCTCGGAACAACCCATGTCACGCTGGTCTCCAGAACAGGCCGCCCCTGTGACACTCACGGCCCCTTTGTTGATGACCGGCGCACACTAGGGGTACTGGTCGGAGAAATTCTCCACTTCCAGGCTGCCCATTCCACCAGCATCGACACACACCTGATGACCGATCAGCTGGATGGCTGGTGCGGGCTGGAAAACCCCTCCATGCGCTGGACGCAGGGGGCTGCAAGACTCCCTCTCCCCAGTCAGCCGGAATACAATGATGGTGTGGAGACGGGGCTGCTGGCCATACAGATCATGGCGGCAGGCCCCTATCCCCTGTCTGCCAACAACTCTCTGGAAGATGGAGCTGACATGACGACACAGCCCGGTCTCGTCAGGGCTGTATAACGAAGGAAAACTGGGGGCGTCTGATACTGGTTCACACGAAACACCAAGAGAACATGAGTAGCAAAGGAACCTTCCTTCCGCTCTTGTGCACCTGAAATGCGCTACCTGCCCGATCAGAAAATACGATTTACCAGAAAAAAGAATGTACATTTATTGATATTTGGTTAATTTTACTCAAAAGATAATTGAATTTGCACTTAAAATATTATTATTATACGGTAAAGGAAAGATTGGCTCTTTTGGAGAATCATGCATGCCCGGCAATCCGCAGCCTGTCGTTGCACTTGGAACATATAGAGTAAATATTGCATCCCTATCTGTTGACGCAAATGGAAATGGCTACATAACATCCCAGTTGTTTGGTGTTGATGCCACTTTTACAACACACACTCCTACCCGGGCATCCGACCAGAAGGTACAGGACTTTGTAATAAAGGATCCGAATACGGGAAGTGTCATTACATCTGGTGGTTATGATTTCTCTTGGGGAAATAAGGCTGTAAATGGTTTTATCATTGGTAATGGCAGTGGTGGGTATTACGTTATCACGTCTGATGTTCCGGGCAGCTCATCTTCCAGTATTGATGGACGCTCCCTGATCGACCCAACACAAGCGCAGTATTCATACAGTTTTAATTTTCGACTTCCTTGGTCTATCGGGAACAATTTTACTCTTTGGTTAAATGGAGTTCCTTACACCTTCAAGCAGGACGATAACGGTACAGCAACAGATGGCTCACTTGGCCAGAAATTTACATTTGATACATGCTTTCTTTCTGGAACCATGATTGAAACCCTCTCAGGGCCGAAAAAGATAGAAAATTTGACCAGAAATGACGTTGTAATTACTTTCAATCCTGAATCGGGACGAAATGAGCCTCTTCCCCAGCATGTTGTCTTCTGCCAACAGAGCAGGGTCCGTATAGACTCATCTCTCCCCTTGGACATGGCCGGCTATCCGGTCCGTATCAAAAAAAATGCACTGGCAGACAATGTACCTTCCGAGGATCTTCTGGTTACAGCGGAGCACTGCCTGCTTCTGGAGAAACATTTTATTCCAGTCCGTATCATGGTGAACGGACGATCAATATATTATGATACAAGCATGCACGATACAGCCGAAAAGAGCGGACCATTCTCTTATTATGACATATTTCATATAGAAACATCAACACACAGCATCATTTCTGCAAATAATGTTCTTACGGAAAGTTATCTCAATACAGGAAACCGTTTCCAGTTTCAGCGAGATAATGGAGACACAAACGTCATAGAATATGATTTTACTTCAAAAAATCTATCATGGGAGAAAGATGCTGCAGCGCCATTATGCACAGCAGAAGATTTTGTAGCTCCTATCCATCAAAAGCTGCTTGAACGTGCAAAACAGCTTCTGTTTCCAGTTCAGCACGCCTACAAAACTGAAACCGTGTCCCACAATCCTGCCTTGCAACTACTCACGGAACAGGGGCATGTTCTTCAAGAAAAACGATCTTCAAACAACTATAAAGTGTTTCACATACCTGCCGGGGTAAAAAGAGTAACCATCCTCTCAAAAACAGGAAGACCTTATGACGTCCATGGTCCTGTCGTGGATGACAGGCGCGAGCTTGGCGTTTTGGTAGGAGAAATACTTTATTTCCATGGAATAGATTGCATAAATATCGATAGACACCTGACACATAAAGATATGGAAGGCTGGTTCGATTTGGAAAATTCTAAAATGAGGTGGACTAAAAGAGCGGCTACCCTTGATCTACCCCATGCCAGTCAACACTCTGTAACGGAAGCTGGACTGCTGGCCATCGAAATCATTTCCGCTGGGCCTTATCCGGCTGATGCAGAACATCCGCTGACGACCTATCAAAACGAACTGAAATACAAACCCGTCAAAAAAGCGGGATAAATCAATGGATAACGGAGAGCCTGTTCCAACACCGCATTGGATCAATGCTCTCCGTTTCCTGCCATATATGCCAACCTTTACTGGCCGGATGGAGCAACGGCAGTTGGTGTCAGGGTCATGCCCGGAATACCAAGGGCCTGTTTCTCTGCCGGGGTCATGATCCAGCTGTCCTGCTGTGTATCCGGGGAGCCTTCACCATGGAACTCCCGGATCCTCTTCTTTGATTTCTTGTGCGTGTGCTTACGCACATACTGATGCTTCTTGCGGACAATCCGGCTCAGGTCTTTTTCAACATGCACGGCCGTCACGTCATTATCCGCATCAACCGTAATCCTGTTCCACATGAACATGGCTGGTGCCACATCATGCTGTGAGGGCTTCCCCTGCTGGGCAGCTGCCTCGTCATTGACATAAAAATGAGGCCGTGTGGCGAGAAGCCAGCTGCCAGCCGGAAGGTTGGCAAACACCAGCTGACAGGCATCATTGCGGGCAGCATGCCGTACCAGGGCAAGGGCCTTGCTGTTGCCAATTTTCTCCCTGAACCCCGCCTGTGCCATGTCGATGCGGAGATAATCACGGAAATACGGGGCGTCCGGCATCAGCACGACATCCACATCAGCAACCCTGCAGGAAAGCTGTGGATGGAGGTTATCGTGGCCAGAAATCTGCACGGCCAAAGTCCTGTTACCTGGCTGTCCAGCCCAGGCCAGCTGCTTGACCTTGAAATTTCCGTCATAGCCGGAGCATCCGCTCAACAGTCCCACGATCCCGGCAAGTCCTGCCAGAGTATACAGTCTCATTTTTCCAAAAACCATTATCCGGAATGACCCTTCTTCCAGTGACGTCAAATCTCTATGGCGCAGCCATACCGTCTGCATGATAGACGGCAAAAGATACGGAATGCCATCATTTTGCCTCAACCACCTGTCGCATCTCCTGGTCGGAGAGTCCCAGCCCCTTCATTTCTTCCTCTGTCGGATGCCACGTACTGACATCCGCAGCCGCTCCAAAATGTCGGGCCTTGAACAGGCCGATATCATTTCGCCTGTTGCCATCCTGAACAACCTGTCGTGCAATGACCCCCATGTCATCCTGCACGACAATACCTCCCCACAACAGGTTGAAGCCGGAAATATTGCTGCGCAGCTCCATCCCGCTTACCCAGTGCGTCTGCGGTTGCGCCAGATAATGCTGGATGTTGCCAAAAAACACCCATTTTCCAGCAGGAACATTCCTAAACACAAATGTGCACATGGCCTGCCGGGGAGCCTTGCGCAACAGGGCCTTCGCCTTCCGGGTAATGTCACCCTTAAAATGATAGGGGGACTGCAGTACCCGTATCCAGTCCCGATAGTACGGTGTATCCGGGAAGAGGAACGAGTTTTCCACCAGATTGGCACAATAATACTGCTTTTGCCCAAAAATGGCGGACGCCCGTACGATCACGGTTGCATGTCCAGTCCGGGCCGCCCAAGCATGATCCTCATCCTTATACGGTATCTTGACCGTATCACAGCCACCAAGCACCATCAGGGACACGCAACACATGAATGTACCTGGAATGGAGTATCGTCTCATACCCTGCAGCCCCCAGTCTTATTCTGAACGAATACGACAAGTTACTCAAAATGCATTACAAATGCCATAGTTGTGACATAAAATAACGCCCTGCCCCTGAAACCATATTACCCCGTCCCGGTAAGTCGACAGACCACCATCCTTTCTCCTGCCGCTTTAGCAAAATACGTTCCCAATCCCATGAAAACATTCTAATCTGGGCCTCTTCCGGGCATGAAAAATGCTCACAGACGCAGCAGGCAAGCGTAAGGTCATCATGAAGGCAGTTCGTCACTCTGAAAGCAATCAGGCGGCCCATTGGGATGTCGCCCGCAGGGCCCTGGCTGGCTGGGGGGCGCTCTGCGGTCTGGCCCTGCTTGCCGCATGTAGCAGCAGCCAGCATTCTCCTGCTCTCACCCCCATGACGCAATATGCCAATGGGCAGACTGGCCCGCTGGGATACGACACACATGTCCCGGCTTTTGCCAGCGAAAATTTTGCCCCCTTCAACCGTCAGGATGTCGCCGCCATCGCCCTGCGGGAATGGCGGATGTTCGGAAGTCCGGTTGCCGATGCGGACCCGCATGACAGGCCAGAGCCCACAAGCCCCGCCCTCAAGCCGGAGCGTCTGCCCGGCCTGTGGCAACGCATTGGTGAATATTGGTGGATCGGCCAGGCCCCGGAAGAAAATGAGGCCCGCTGGACAGGCCGTACCGATGGCAATGGCACCCTGTTCTCCTTCCAGCGGGACGGCAACTACGCTTGGTCCGCCGCCTTCATCTCCTACGTCATGCGCATTGGCGGTGCCAATATCCGCTTCCCCTACTCCCCGAACCACGCCACCTACATCAATGCCGCAGCCTCCGGCAATAATCCGGGTATTTCAGCACAGAATCCCGCCAATTATGCCCCACGGTTGGGGGACATACTCTGCGTGGGCCGTGGACGGAGCCGCAGCATCACATATGCCATGCTGCCGACCTCCTACGGCTTCCCGGCCCATTGCGGCATCGTAGTGGCCACGGGCCAGAATGCCCCGCCTTTCGGCAAGGAAATCAGCATCGTGGGAGGCAATGTGGATGATGCCGTCTCGCTGACCCACGTTCCAACGGACAGCACCGGCCATGTCAGCACACCAGACGGGCGAAGCTACGACAGCCGTTACCCGTGGTGTGCCATCCTGACCCCCCGCTACGATGCCGACATGGACCCGAACAGCGGGCAGTAAAACGATCCTACTTCACAGGCAGGCCGCCGGCCTTCCACCCCGTGCCGGGGCCATGCCTGTCTTCGAAGCCATCAGCAACGTTCGTCAGCGTCCTGTACCCGGCCTGGGCAGCCAGTGCGGCAGCCTTCTGCGACCGCATGCCTGAACGGCAGATGAAAAAGATCGGCGTGGCCTTGTCCGGCACGGCCTCTTCCAGTCCGTGGAGGAACTCGGCCTCACTGCCTGCCCCCCATGTCAACGCCACAACCTTCCGGCCCAGAGCTCCCAGCTCTGGCAGGCCCACCTGCGCCCATTCCTCCGGTGTACGGACATCCACCAGCACGGCCCGTGCATCAGCCTGAAGACGGTCCCAGCTTTCCTTCGCAGTACAATGTTCCATGTCAGCCTCCTTCTACGCAGGCGCCCCGTCCCGGCCATGTTTCGCTCCCCCAACAGACGGGCGAACATTCACGACCCGGAACCGTACAGCCAGACCTGCACTCATCATACAACCTGATGTTGTTCCGCTCTCCCCAGAGTTCAATGGCGGGGAGCGCATTATAACCATCTTAAATAGTTATAATGATTCTTCCACACCATTTTACGTAGAACATAATGATGATACCCTCTCTGCCACCATGACCTCGCCCCACACCATCCACTGGAACAAAGCACATATGTCACATCTGTCATCCCATCCTCACGCCTTGCCCTGCCCCTCTCTGGTGGAAGCCATTGGCAATACCCCGCTCATCCGCCTGCATCATGCTTCCGAGATCACGGGCTGCACCATCTATGGCAAGGCGGAATTCATGAATCCCGGCGGGTCCGTCAAGGACAGGGCGGCCCTTTCCATCATTCAGGACGGTTTTGCCCGTGGTGCCCTCAGCAAGGGCGGCACGATCGTGGAAGGCACAGCGGGCAACACGGGCATCGGCATCACGCTCGTGGCCCATGCACTGGGCTGCAAGGCCGTCATCGTCGTGCCGGAAACCCAGAGCCGGGAAAAGCTGGACTTCCTCCGCATGATCGGAGCGGACCTGCGCCTCGTGCCCGCCAGACCGTACCGGGACCCCGGCAATTACGTGCATGTCTCCCGCCGTCTGGCCGAAGAAACCGGGGCCTTCTGGGCCAACCAGTTCGACAACACGGCCAACCGGGACGCCCACCGCACGACCACGGCCCCGGAAATCTGGTCCCAGCTGGACGGAAAGGTCGACGCCTTCACCTGCTCCTGCGGGTCCGGCGGTACACTGGCAGGAATCGCCTTCGGCCTGCGGGAGCTGGCCCAGCGGGATGGCCGGAAATCTCCCGAGATCGTCCTGGCCGACCCGGAGGGCTCCGGCCTGTATGGCTGGGTGACCGCCAATGACCTCAGCATCACCGGCAGTTCCATCACCGAAGGGATCGGCCAGTCCCGTGTGACGGCCAATCTGGAAGGCTGTGCGCCCGATCACGCCGAACGCATCCCCGATGCCGAAGCTCTGGAACAGATCTACCAGCTCACCATGAAAGAAGGTCTCTCCGTGGGCGGGTCATCAGGCATCAACATTGCTGCGGCCATCCGCACGGCCCGCCGTCTCGGGCCGGGGCATACCATCGTCACCATCCTCAGCGATGGCGGGGCACGATACCAGTCCAAGCTCTTCAACCCGGACTTCCTCCGCAGCAAGAACCTGCCCACCCCGCCCTGGATGTGACATCCCGGGCTGGTCCGCTCCTAACGGCGGATCAGCCGGGCGGCAAAGAAGCCATCCATGCCCCCCTGTGCCACGTTCATGCCCGGATGGGTACGGAAGTACCCTTCCTCCGTGCGGGCACGGGGAAGAGCCGCCAGCTCATCCTCCGTAAAAGGAGACAGCTTCCACCGGCCATCTTCCAGAGCGTGAGCGATACGCTGCGGACCTTCCTCATCCTGAAGGGAACAGACGGCATAGAGCAGCATCCCGCCCGGCTTCAGCATGTCATAGGCGGCATCAATGAAACGGTCCTGCCCCGCTGCCAGCGTGGTGATGTCCCGGGGGCGTTTGATCCACAAGACATCCGGGTGACGCCGCAGCGTCCCCGTGGCCGAGCAGGGCGCATCCAGCAGCACGGCATCCAGCGGCTCGGAAGGACGCCAGCGAAGGGCATCCCCCACAATGACCTCGGCCTTCAGCTGGAGGCGGGCCAGATTCTCCTTCAGCCTCTGGGCACGGGGCTTCTCACGCTCCACGGCCATCACCTCGGCACCCGCACAGAGCAGCTGGGCCGTCTTGCCCCCCGGTGCGGCGCACAGGTCGGCCACCCGCTTCCCCCGCATGTCGCCCATCAGCCGGACCGGCATGGCCGCCGCCATGTCCTGCGCCCAGAACTGCCCTTCCGCAAAGCCCGGCAGGTCTGCCATTTTCGTGCCCGCCGGGTAGCGGACCGTCCCCGTCGGCAGGGGCTCGCCCCCTTCCGGGGCCTCATAACCAGGCTTCACGGTGAGGTCCAGCGGCGCTTCCTGATAGAAACCCTGCGTGATGGACCGTGCCCGCCGCCCCCAGGAACTCCAGAGCCAGTGCGGCACATCCAGCCGGGCATCATCCAGCCCCTCCTTCAGCGTTTCAGCCTCCCGCACCACACGGCGCAGGACGGCATTGGCCAGACCGGCAAAAGGCGACAGGCCACGCCGGTGCAGGAGGTCCACGATCGTGCCCACGGCCGCATGAGGGGGTGTCTGAAGATGGATGATCTGCGCCACACCCAGCAGCAGGGCACAGCGGACCGGCTCCGGCGGCTGGCGGCGGAGGAGCGGCTGGAGCAGCTCCGTCATGCTGCCCAGATGGCGGAGCGTGGCCGCCGCCAGACGGTGGGCCGCCGCACGGTCCCGCCCCTCGCAGCTGCTGCGCTCCAGCGTGGTTTCCAGCATCCGGCGATGTTCCACCACACCGCAGATGATGTCGAAGGCCAGATCCCTCACCGGGTCTTCATGGCGGGAAATGGAGGCAGGGCGGGCAGCAGGCCGCCGCCCCCGGCCACCCTTGGGGTGTGAACGGGCTGGACGGGGAGAAGAAGCATTTGTCATGCGCCCGTTTTCAGGAGTCAGCGGCAGGAAAGTCAAGATGGTTTTTACACGCCCCCTTGACCCTCCCCGCCAAAGGGGCTGCAATCCATCAATCATGACAGACCATACCATCGCCCATGCCTTGGAAGGCATCCAGACCCGCATCAGCGCCGCCTGCCAGAGGGCTGCCCGCCCGGCGGAGGCGGTCAGCCTCGTGGCCGTCAGCAAGTTCCATCCGCAAAGTGCGGTACAGCAGGCCCTTGAAGCTGGGCAGCGCATTTTCGGGGAGAACCGCGTGCAGGAGGCCGCCGCCAAATTTCCTGCCCTGCGGGAAAAATGGCCGGACCTCCGCCTGCATCTCATAGGCACGCTCCAGAGCAACAAGGCAACCGAGGCCTGCGCCCTTGCCGACGTGATCGAAAGTCTGGACCGCCCCTCCCTCAGCACGGCGCTGGAAAAGGCGTCCCAGAAAACGGGCCGCCTGCCTGAGCTGTTCGTGCAGGTGAACATTGGTGATGAACCGCAGAAATCCGGCATCGCCACCTCGGAGGCGGACCGGTTCATCGAGGATGCCCTGCGCCGTTTTGGCCAGCATGTGAAAGGTCTCATGGCCATCCCGCCCGCCGACGAAGACCCGCGCCCCTTCTTCCACAGGCTGGCGGAGATGAACCGCCGCCATGGCCTTCCCGCTCTCTCCATGGGCATGTCGGCCGACTTTGAGACCGCCATCGCCGAGGGGGCAACACTTGTCCGTGTCGGCACGGCCATCTTTGGAGACCGCCCCGCCCCGTAATATCGGCATGACAGGGATGACAGTTTTTTCGGGCTGTCTCTTGCATTCCCCATAAAAAAACTGTCATGAAGCCAGAATCATTACAGCCTGTGCTTCCTTCCGTGGGGGCACTTCTGCCTGTCTTCCTGCGGGGGATGGGTGTCTATCAGTCATACAGGATGGTTTCACCATGTCTGAACAGGATAGCGTGTCCCTCAAGGAATCTTCTTCTGACGCCCGGTATCCCAGCTCTGTTGGTACGCCAACGGCAGCACCGCCGCCGCCGGAGCCCGGCGGGCACAGCCACCCCAAGGGCATTGGCGCCATGCTGGCCGCTCTGGGTGTCGTATATGGCGACATCGGGACCAGCCCGCTCTACGCCCTGCAATCCTCCATCCGCAATGTCGGGTCGGAAACCCACCCCGCCCATGCGTGGGAAGTCATCGGGCTGACCAGCCTCACCTTCTGGGCCCTGATGCTGGTTGTGACCATCAAATATGTCATTCTCATCATGCGGGCCGACCATAACAAGGAGGGGGGCATCATCGCCCTCATGGCTCTGGCGCAGCGTGTCTGCAAATCCAACTATTTCCGCTGGGTCTTCGGGCTGATCGGCATTGCCGGGGCCTGTCTGTTCTTCGGGGATGGCATCATCACACCAGCCATCTCCGTCCTCTCCGCCGTGGAAGGGGTGGAGGTCTCGGTGCCGGAGGCTTCAGCCTTCATCATCCCGGCGGCCATCATCATCCTGCTGGGGCTGTTTGCCGCCCAGGCTCTGGGCACCGGCAAGATAGGCCGGGCTTTCGGGCCCATCATGCTGGTATGGTTCTTCACCATCGCCATACTGGGGGCAAGAGGGATCATGCTGCATCCGGGTGTGCTGCTGGCCCTGTCCCCGCTGGAGGCCATCCGCTTCATCGTCACGCATGGCAAGCTGTCCTTCATTGCGCTGGGATCGGTCGTGCTGTCCGTCACCGGGGCGGAGGCCCTCTATGCCGACATGGGCCATTTCGGGCGCACACCCATCCGCTTTGCATGGCTTTTCCTTGTGCTGCCTGCCCTGACGCTGAACTATTTCGGGCAGGCTGCCTCCATCATCCACAACCCGACCACGTTGGCCAATCCTTTCTACTATCTGGCCCCGCACTGGATGCAGATACCCATGCTGCTGCTGGCGACCATGGCCACCATCATTGCCAGCCAGGCGGGCATCTCTGGCAGTTTCTCCCTCTGCCGCCAGCTCATCCAGCTTGGTTACCTGCCCCGCACGCGCATCATCCACACCAACCCGCATGAGGAAGCGCAGATCTACCTGCCGTCCCTCAACTGGCTTCTGGCCTTCGGGTCCGTCGTGCTGGTCATCGCCTTCCGCTCTTCTGCGGCCCTAGCTTCTGCCTACGGCATCGCCGTGACAGGGACCTTCCTCTGCACCTGTGTGCTGGCCATGGTGGTCTTCCGCCGTGTCTTCCAGTGGAAGAGCTATGCCGTGGGGACCGTGTTCGGCTTCTTCTTCATCATGGATGCCGTCTTCTTCTCCTCCAACGTGATGAAGATTCCGGATGGAGGGTGGGTCCCGCTCAGCATCGCCGTTGGCAGCACACTCATCATGACCACATGGCAACGTGGCCGCCAGCTCATCCGCAACACGAAAAAACGTGATGCCGTGCCGATGGGCTCCTTCATCACCCGGCTGACCCAGTCCCGCACCATCCGTGTGCCCGGTCTGGCCGTCTTCCTGACCTCGGACCCGGAAATGGTGCCGGATGCCCTGCTCTACAACCTGCGGCACAACAAGGTCCTGCACCAGACAGTCCTGTTCGTCACCGTGCAGACGCTCGACCAGCCGGAAGCGGACCCCGACCAGCGCATGACTGTCAAGGAACTGGCACCAGGCATCCGCCGGGTCATCATCCGTTACGGCTTCATGGAGATGCCCAACCTGCCCCTGACACTGGCTGGCATGACAGAAATGGATTTCGACCCCATTCAGGCGTCCTATTTCACCTCGCATGACCTCGTCTTCCGCTCCAAGGTGCCGAAGATGTCACTCTGGCGGATGTGGGTGTTCCTCTATCTCCTCAACAATGCCACGTCGATTTCCGAGTTCTTCCGGATTCCGCCGGAGCGTGTCATGGAGTTCGGGGTACGGGTTGCGATCTGATCGTGGCCCACCAGCCCCTTCCGCTTTCGCTCTACATCCACTGGCCTTTCTGCCTTGCCAAATGCCCGTACTGTGATTTCAACTCCCATGTGCGGGAAACCATCCCTCAGGAGCGTTTCGCCAACGCCCTGAGGGCCGAGCTGGAGCATGAAGCCACACGGCTGATTCAGGACGCCCCCCGGCAGCTTGTCTCGATCTTTTTCGGAGGGGGAACGCCCTCCCTCATGCAGCCGGAGACGGTCCATCATCTGATCGAGGATGCCCGCCGCCTCTTCCCCAGCGTGAATGACCTCGAGATCACGCTGGAGGCCAACCCCACCAGTGTGGAGGCCGACAGGTTCCGTGCCTTTGCAGAGGCAAGCGTCAACCGTCTTTCCCTCGGCGTGCAGAGCCTTGATGAGACCGACCTGGCCGCTCTGGGGCGGCAACATTCGGCACGACAGGCCATTGCGGCCCTGGAGCTGGGGCGCAGCATTTTCCCCCGCCTCTCCTTTGACCTGATCTATGCCCGCCCCGGCCAGACGGAAGAAAAATGGCGTGCGGAACTTCGGCAGGCCCTGGCTCTGGCCGCAGACCACCTCTCACTCTACCAGCTGACGATCGAACCCGGCACGAAATTCGAGGCCCAGCACAGGCGGGGCAACCTCGTCCTGCCTGAGGATGATCTGGCGGCGTCCCTCTACATGATGACCCGTGACGAAGCCGCCCGTTTCGGCCTGCGTGACTATGAAATCTCCAACTATGCCATCCCCGGTGCCGAAAGCCGCCACAACCTCACCTACTGGCATTATGACGACTATCTGGGCATTGGCCCCGGTGCCCACAGCCGCCTGACCTTCAGAGGCCAGCTCCACGCCACACGCCGCCATCGTGCCCCGGAACCCTGGGCAGAGCGTGTGGAAACACATGGGCATGGCACAAGGGACGATGAAACACTCTCACCGGACATGAAGGCTCATGAAGCCCTGCTCATGGGGCTGCGCCTGCGGGAAGGCCTCAATGCGGCCCATTTCAGCAGACGGACCGGCCTGCCGCTGCGAGACTGCCTCGACCCCGTCATTCTGGAGGCCTGTCTTGAGGAAGGCTATCTGGAACAGGATGCCCAGACCCTCCGGGCCACGGATGAAGGCCGTCTCCGGCTGGAAGCCCTGCTTGGCCAGCTTGTTCTCTGAACGCCACCTTTGAAAAGAACAGACTGCACCCCATCTACAGGGGCAGCCTTCCATCATCCACAGCGTGATGCCCGCCATGTCTGCACAGAAAGCCCCCACCCTCCACATGATAAAGCTGATCGTAGGCTGCACCTCCCCCGAGATGCTGCGGGACTGGGTGGCGGTGGAACGCCACAAGGGGACAGCCTACGTGCGCACCCGCACCATGCCCAAACGGGCTGCGGAAATCGTGCAGGGTGGCGGGTCCATCTACCGGGTCATCAACGGTCTCATCATGTGTCGGCAGCCCATCATCGGGTTTGACAGCTACACCCGGGATGACGGCCATCCCGGCACGCTGATCCTCGTCTCGGACGAAGTCATCCCGACCCAGCCACGGCCTATGCGGCCTTTTCAGGGCTGGCGGTACTTCAAACCGGAAGATGCTCCACCCGATCTTGGTCAGGGGGCCGCTGATCTCCCCGATGACGGGATCAGTTCCCTGCCGGCCTCCCTCCGCAACCAGCTGTCCGAGCTGGGCCTTCTGTAACGGTCAGGAACAGCAGGCCATCACGGCCCGGAGCTGATCTTCCAGACCACTGCTTTCGGCGGGAAATGTCCCTTCCAGAGCCGATGTCCCCACGGTGAACCCCGCCGCCCCGGCCTGCCGGACCGTCCTGATCTGTTCCGGTGTGCTGATGGACCCTGCCACAATCACGGGTTTCTCTACGGCTGCACAGCTGGCCCGGATGACCTCCGGGACATTCCCGTCATTCCGGTACGCCAGCAGGTCCAGCCCCGTCACGGCGGGATGGGCGGCCCATTCCACCGCATTGCGGGCTATTTCCTCCGGTGAGCCTTTCAGCACGCTTGGATGCCCCACAACATGCCCTGCAAACGGGTAGTAGGCTACGTCATGCCCTGCCAGAAGAGGCAACACATCCGGCACATGCGTGCCTCCCATCAGGCAGTCCACCCCCAGGGACAGCCCGGCCTTGACGGAATCCAGCTCCCGCTCCCGGTCCGGTGACACGATTTCCAGGTATGAAGTCGCTCCAGCAGAAAGGATCCTGTCCGCCAGTATCCGCAACTGCTCCACGGGCAGACCAATATCCTTGAAGCCAACATGCCGGATGCCCAGCCGCAGGGCGATGTCCACAGCCTCCAGAGCATTGTCCACCGTGCGGTCATCACGGGTCAGCATAAAAATGAACCGGAGCGCTTCCATCATCCCTCGTCCCTGACTGTCCTGATCCTCTCTCCCTCATATGGGATGCACATCATACCCAGCCAAGCCCCTATGGACATTCCCCCCCAGCCCCTCCCATGATGGTGGGCCAACATGGCTACAGTGACAGGACACGCCACCATGAACGATACGCCCCACAAGACCCCCGATGACTCCATTGAGGCAGCCTTTCAGGATGATGAGCAGACCATCACCGGAGAAGACCCTTTCCTGCTTTTTCATGAATGGCTGACGCTGGCCGGCACGAAGGAACCCAATGACCCCAATGCAATGGCTCTGGCGACGGTTGATGAACATGGCCTGCCCGATGCACGCATGGTGCTGCTGAAAGGCGTTGATGAGACAGGTTTCATCTTCTACACGAACAGCGAATCTGCCAAAGGACGGGAACTGGAAGGCAACATGCAGGCGGCCCTGCTCTTCCACTGGAAGAGCCTGCGCCGACAGGTCCGCATCCGGGGCCGGGTCTCACGTCTTCCTGCCGTAGATGCGGACGCCTATTTCGACTCCCGCCCCCGGGCGAGCCGCATCGGCGCCTGGGCCAGCCAGCAGTCCCGCCCCATCGCCAGCCGCAAAGCCCTCTGGAAGGCCGTGACAAAAGAAACGGCCCGTTTCGCCATCGGGCCCATCCCCCGGCCACCATACTGGAATGGCTATCACGTCACCCCGGCCTCCATGGAGTTCTGGATGGACAAGCCATTCCGCCTCCATGACCGGGTACTCTTCACCCGTACACAGGATGGCCAGTACTGGACAACACAGCGTCTTTTTCCGTGAGAGCAGGCACAAAAAAAGGTGCGGGCCCAAAAACCCGCACCTTCCCATGGTCCACGACTGGCAGAGGCTGTTACCGCCCTGTCATGATGCGATCGACCAGCTCCTTGACGGTCGGAATATGCCCGTTGGCGTAGAACGGGTCTGTGGCAAAGCGCCACGCATTCGTTCCACCAAAGACCAGATTGTGATCCACGATCTTTTTCTGCTCCTCTGGCGAGACATCCTGCAAATGGGAGATCGTCTGAAGGGTCTTCTGAATACAGAAAGAACGGGGATCCGCCCGCTGGCCTGTGCTGAAGGTCGGGCCCTTCTGGCTCCAGTTGGAGAAACGGCACTGGGAAAGGCACCCCATGCAGGCCGCCTGATCAGCCAGAACCTGCCGGGCCGTCTCCAGCGTCTCGAATACCACAGTATCATCCGGCGTCCGCATGGGCTGGATATACCCGGCGGCCTTCCAGCGATTCACCTTCTCGGCATCATCAGCCCGGACAAAAACCTCCCGTCCTCGCCCGCCCAGACAGATGGGCGTATCAAACTCGGCTTCTGCTGCCGCACGGAAAGCAATCTGTCGCTCGGACCGCTCATACAGCTCCCGCAGGAAACCATTTTTCACGGCCGATGAATAAAAACCTGTCGGAGAGAAACGGTTCAGATAGACATCACCCTCCTTCAGCGTCAGCAGCAGCTGCTTCCACGCATCCGGGACAGGGCTTTCCTGCGTCAACAAGGGGCGGGTACCGAACTGGAAAGCAATCAGCCCGATCTCGGGGTTGTCCAGCCAGTCACTCCACTCTTCCAGATGCCAGACACCACCAGCCATGATGATGGGCACATGCTGAAGGCCAAAACCATTCATGACCTTCCGCAGGGCTGCCACACGGTGGTAGGGCTCCTCCGGTTTCAGAGGGTTTTCCGTATTTGAGAGGCCATTATGTCCGCCGGCCCGCCAGGGGTCCTCATAGACAACACCGCCCAGCAGCTCGGAAAAACGCACATAGGAGCGCTTCCAGAGCGCACTGAATGCACGGCCGGATGAGACGATCGGGTAGTAATGTATCCCGAACTGCGCCGCAATTTCAGCCAGCCGGTAGGGCATCCCTGCGCCACAGGTCAACCCCTGTATCAACCCGGGAGCACCTTCCAGTATCCCGGTGATGACTTCCTCGGCAGCGCCCATTTCCCACATGAAATTGGCATGAACACGGCCACGGCCACCGGAAATGTCCCGGGCTATCCGTGCCTGTGCGATACCCCCTTCTATGGCATAGCGCACCAGCTCGGCCTGCCGCTCCCGGCGTGTCCGGCCATGATAGACCTGCGGAACAGGATTGCCCTGCTCGTCATAACTGTCCGCATTGACAGCAGAGAGCGTTCCGACCCCACCTGCCGCAGCCCAATGACCCGCAGACACACCATTGGAGACAGAAACACCTTTGCCCCCTTCGACCAGGGGCAGAACCTCCTGACCACCAAAACGGACGGCATTGATCGACTTCATAGAGGCCAGATGTCCCCACTACTCAATCACAAAACTCACTCATGCAAAGGGAGCCTGGGCTCCCCTCACACATCCTTACTCCGCATCACGACGAGGGCGACCCGGCTTTGCGCCAACGCTCTCCGTAATGTCCGCACCAGTCTCCTGGTCCACGACACGCATGGAAAGCTTCACCTTGCCACGATCATCAAAACCAATGACCTTGACCTTGACGGCATCACCCTGCTTGACAACATCCGTTGTCTTGGCGACCCGACCATCCGTCAGTTCGGAAATATGAACCAGACCATCCTTGGGGCCAAGGAAGTTCACGAACGCACCGAAGTCGGCCGTCTTGACAACCTTCCCATCGTAGATGCGTCCCATCTCCGGTTCCGCCACGATGCCCTCAATGCGGCTGATGGCCTTCTGGGCCTGCTCATCACTGGCGGCAGCAATCTTGATGACGCCGTCATCCCCGATATCAACCTTGGCACCAGAATATTCACAAATCTCACGAATGACCTTGCCGCCCGATCCGATCACATCACGGATCTTCGCAACAGGAACGGTCATGGTCGTGATCTTCGGTGCATTGCCAGCCACATCGGAGCGTCCCTCGGAGAGGGCCTTGCTCATTTCACCAAGAATGTGCAGACGGCCTTCACGGGCCTGCTCCAGCGCCACCTTCATGATTTCCGGCGTGATGGAAGTGATCTTGATGTCCATCTGGAGAGCGGTCACACCCTCGGACGTACCAGCAACCTTGAAGTCCATATCCCCAAGGTGATCCTCATCCCCAAGAATATCTGTCAGGACAGCATGGCCACGCTCTTCCTTGATAAGGCCCATGGCAATGCCAGCCACCGGGCGCGGCATGGGTACGCCGGCATCCATCAGGGACAGGGACGTTCCACAAACCGTAGCCATGGAGGAAGAGCCGTTGCTTTCCGTAATTTCGGAAACGACACGCAGCGTATACGGAAAATCTTCCTTGGACGGCAGGAGCGGATTGATGGCACGCCATGCCAGCTTGCCATGTCCGATCTCACGACGGCCCGGAGACCCCATGCGGCCACACTCACCAACGGAGAACGGCGGGAAGTTGTAATGCAGCATGAAGCGGGACCGGTATTCCCCTTCCAGCGCATCAATCACCTGCTCATCCTGACCTGTCCCCAAGGTGGCGACAACCAGCGCCTGCGTCTCGCCACGGGTGAAAAGGGCAGACCCATGAGAGCGGGGCAGCACACCAACCTCAGCCATGATGGGACGCACCGTCTTCGTGTCACGGCCATCGATGCGGATGCCCGTTTTCAGGATGGTGCCACGGACAACCTGTGCCTCCAGATCCTTGATCATCGGCTTGGCCAGCTCGGCATCAAAGCCTTCCTCCTCAAGGGTGGCCACGATCTTCTCGCGAGCTGCGGCAACCTTCTCCACGCGGGCCTGCTTGTGGCGTTCCTTGTAGGCCTCGGCAATCAGCTTGTTGCCCACCTTGTCCACACGCTTGCGCAGGGCGACCTCTTCCTTGGAGACCTCCGGCAGGTCCCACGGGGCACGGGCAGCCGATTCTGCGAGGTCGATGATCGCATCAATCACAGGCTGGAAAGCCGTATGACCCAGCATGACAGCCTCGAGCATCTCATCCTCGGAGAGCTCCTGCGCCTCGGACTCAACCATCAGCACACCCTCGGACGTACCGGCCACCACGAGGTCCAGCGCACTGTCCTTCACCTGGCTGAGGGTCGGATTGACAACAAACTTGCCATCAATGTGACCGATACGGGCAGCCCCAACCGGACCGAAGAAGGGAATACCGGACAGTGTCAGCGCTGCGGAACAGCCAATCAGAGCCACCAGGGCCGGATCATTTTCCATGTCATGGCTGAGGACCGTGGCAACGACCTGAACCTCGTTCCGGAAATTGTCCGGGAAAAGCGGACGGATCGGCCGGTCGATCAGACGGGAGGACAGCACCTCATGCTCGGACGGACGGCCTTCCCGCTTGAAGAACCCGCCGGGAATCTTGCCTGCAGCGTAGGCCTTCTCCTGATAGTTCACGGTCAGCGGAAAGAAATCCTGCCCCGGCTTCACAGTCTTAGCACCAACGGCAGTACAGAGCACGACCGTATCACCATAGGTGACCACAACGGCCCCATCAGCCTGACGGGCAATCTTGCCCGTCTCAAGCACCAGCGGACGGCCGGCCCATTCAATTTCTTTGCGGAAATAATTGTCAAACATTCTGTCTTCCTCCGGAAGCAATAATCACGGCCCGACCGGTACCAGACTACAAACAGCGTTTCGGACGGCATGGCGAGGATGACGCACCAGACGCGTCATGACACCATGTGGCCTGAAACGCCGGAAAAGTGTTTTCTGGCAGCTCAACCCGGGCCCAAATCCGGGGGAGACCTCTCCCCCGGAGAAAGGTCGAAAATCAGCGGCGCAGGCCGAGACGTTCGATCAGAGTCTTGTAGCGCTCTTCGCTCTTGCGCTTCAGATAATCCAGCAGCGCACGACGGCGACCGACCAGCATCAGCAGACCACGACGGGAGTGGAAGTCCTTGTTGTGGCTCTTCATGTGCTCGGTCAGGTTCACGATGCGCTCGGTCAGCAGGGCGACCTGCACTTCCGGGGAGCCCGTATCACCTTCGGCACGACGGTATTCAGCGATAAGCTGGCTGCGACGTTCAGCTGTAATCGACATCCTGTTCTCCAAAAAACAAATGATTTTCCAACATTCTGACTGCCCGCAACCGCCCTTCGGCAACCCGGCACAGCCCGATGACATGATCCCCGATCATGACCCGCCAGAGTGGAACAGTCTCCACCCCATCAGGCACGCCCCCCTCAAGATGGGCCAGCGTGACAGCCTGCCCACAGATCAGGGATTTTCCTTCCGCTTTCGTGACGGCCAGCGCCGGGATGTCGACCAGCGCGGTCGCCGCCTCCAGCAGAGGAACCGGAAGAACACATGCCTTGTCTCTAGTTTCGTCCGTTTTGTCCAGCCCTAACTGTTCTGCTGAACAAGCATGGGAAAGATCAAACGGCCCGCATTTTGTGCGCCGCAGAACAGAGATATGCCCCACAGTACCACAGGCCAGAGCAATATCCCGCGCAAGCGACCGCATATAAACCCCCTTGCCTGACTGGACGTCAAAAACGGCCGTATCGGCATCGGGGCGGTCCACGAGAGTAATCGAATCGATTCGAGCAGGACGGGGGGGAAGTTCCGGCGGACGCCCCGCCCGGGCCAGATCGTAAGCCCGCTGCCCACCGACACGAAGAGCCGAAAAAACTGGAGGCACCTGCATCACATCCCCGCAAAGCGAAGGCAATACAGCCCTGATATCTTCATCCGATGGCCGGACATCGGACGTTGCAAGAACATCACCCTCCCGGTCATCCGTCGTCCGGCTTTCACCAAAAGAGAGGGTAAACCGATACCGTTTGGTTGCATCCATGATGTACGGAATGGTGCTGGTTGCCTTGCCAAAGGCGATCGGCAGAACACCTGACGCCAGAGGATCCAGAGTCCCGCCGTGGCCGGCCTTGCGTCCATCAAAAAAACGCAGCAGCCGGTTGACCATCGTTGTGGAACTCGGCCCCAATGGCTTGTCCAGAATCAGCCAGCCATGGATGTCCCTGCCTCTCTTGCGTGCCATCAGTATTCTGGCCCGGCCTCAGTCTTCATCATCCAAAGCCTGGTCACGGTGCAGGTCCCGCTGGACCTCTGGCGAGCGCAGGATGCTCTCCACTTCCATCGCATGCTCCAGAGACGTATCAGGCTGAAAATGCAGCTCCGGCACTGTCCTCAGACGCAGGGCCGTGGAAAGACGTTTCCGCAGGAAAGAGGCCACACGCTTCAGAGCTGGCAGGACAGCCTCAACATCATCTCGCCCCAGACGTGTGACGAACACCGTTGCATGGCGCAGGTCCGGTGAAATACGGACCTCCGTTACCGTGATGGTCACACCATAGAGTTCCGAGTCGCGGAACTCCGTTCTGGCAAACAGTTCTGCGAGAACATGGCGGACCTCTTCAGCTACACGCAGCTGGCGGGTGCTTGGGCCGACGGCGCTTTCACCCGCCGGCCCGAGGAGGTCAAAGGAAGGCCGCGTCTTCAAGCCGGGATCTCTTCCATCTCATAGCATTCAACCACATCACCTTCCCGCAGGTCGTTGTAACCGGCGAAGGAAAGGCCGCACTCATAATTATGAGCCACTTCACGGACATCATCCTTGAAGCGTTTCAGCTGGCTCAGCTCACCCTCATGAATGACGACGTTGTCACGCAGCAGGCGTACGCCACAGCCACGTTTGACGACACCCTCGGTGACGTAGCACCCGGCAACCTTGCCGACCTTGGTAATGTTGAAGACCTGACGGATCTCTGCATAACCAAGGAACTTCTCCCGATGCTTCGGTGCGATACGTCCTTTGACCAGCTTCTCCACATCATCAGAGACCTGATAGATGATGGAATAGTAGCGGATGTCCACACCATCACGCTGGGCCAGCTCACGGGCCTGAACGGTAGCCCGCACATTGAAAGCAATGATGACAGCATTGGACGCCTTGGCCAGCTGCACGTCACTTTCGGTGATCTGACCAACGCTGGCATTCAGCACCCGTACGGCCACTTCCTCATGGGAGAGCTTCTCCACCGTTGCCTGAATGGCTTCGGCAGAACCCTGCACGTCCGCCTTGACGATCAGGGCCACTTCCTTCTGCTCACCAGCCTGGATGCGGGCCAGCATCTGGTCCAGCGTACCACGGGCCGCAACCTGCATGGCGGTGGCCTTCTCCCGGGCCTTGCGCTGGCGGAACTCGCTGATCTCACGGGCACGGTTCTCGCTATCGACAACCACAAACGGCGCACCGGCATCCGGCACCCCGCTCATGCCCAGAATCTCGACCGGCACGGACGGTCCAGCCTTCTTGATCTGCTTGCCATGATCATCAAGCAGCGCACGGACACGACCCCAATGGGCTCCGGCCACCACGATGTCCGTCCGGTTGAGCGTCCCTTTCTGGACCAGCACCGTTGCCACGGAACCACGGCCACGATCCAGGCGGCTCTCGATGACGGCACCCTCGGCAATCCGGTTCGGATTCGCCTTCAGGTCAAGAATCTCGGCCTGAAGCAGGATGGCTTCCAGCAGACGGTCAAGACCATCACGCTTGAGGGCGGAGACCTCCACCTCCTGCGTGTCGCCACCCATGCTCTCCACCACGATCTCATGGTTCAGCAGCTCATTGCGGACACGGTCCGGATTGGCGCCAGGCTTGTCCATCTTGTTGATGGCCACGATGATCGGCGCATTGGCAGCCTTGGCATGTTTGATGGCCTCAATCGTCTGCGGCATCACGCCATCATCAGCAGCCACCACCAGAACGACAATGTCCGTCACGGAAGCGCCACGGGCACGCATGGAGGTGAAGGCTTCATGGCCCGGTGTATCGATGAAGGTTACCTTCTGACCGGAAGCCACGGTTACCTGATAGGCACCGATATGCTGGGTGATCCCACCAGCCTCGCCATGAGCCACGTCTGTCGTGCGCAGGGCATCCAGCAGGGAGGTCTTGCCATGGTCTACATGGCCCATCACCGTCACGACCGGAGGACGGGGCTTCATGTCTTCCGGCTTGTCCTCAATGCCCTCGATGCCCAGCTCAACGTCACTGTCTGCCACACGCTTGATGCGATGGCCGAATTCACTCACGACAAGCTCGGCCGTATCACCATCGATGCTCTGGGCAGCCGTTGCCATGACGCCCATCTTCATCAGCATCTTGATGACCTCGCCCTGACGGGCAGCCATACGGTTGGCCAGTTCACCCACGGTGATGGTTTCCGGCACGGTCACGTCACGCACGACACGAACCTGATCGGAACGCAGGCGCTCCAGCTCGGCCTGACGGCGCTCGCGGTCACGCTGACGCCGGACGGAAGCCAGCGAACGGGTCTTGCCGTCATCACCTTCAATGGCGGCACGGACGTCAATACGGCCTGACCGACGGTCCTGACCACCACCCCCGCTGCGGCGGGGCGAAGAACGGCGGGACGACGGAGAAGAACGCCGGGCGCCACCGGCACCGCCACGACGGGAAGGCCCTGCTCCCTCGTCATCGGCACCTCCCACGGCCCCAGTGCGTCCCCGCAGGTGCAGCGTCTCGCTGGCGTCATTGCTGGAACGGACTGAAGAAGCCCGTGAAGACGCCGCCGTATTCAGCGGGCGGCTCGGCATGATGGCCCGCTCGGCCAGCGGACGCAGACGCTTGGTCGGCTCGGCCAGCTGCACACCCCCGGTCGTGGAACCCGTCAGCGGCGGCGGCACCTTCCGTTCAGCTTCCTGGCGACGGGCTGCAACTTCGGCCTTCTTGCGAACTTCTTCCTCGGCCGCACGGCTCCGGGCCTCTTCCTCTTCCTGGGCACGACGGCTTTCGGCCTCAGCCTTCTGCCGGGCCTCTTCCTCAGCAGCGGAACGGATACGGATCTTCTCGGCTTCCCGGCGGGCTTCCTCTTCTGCCTCACGCCGGGCAGCCTCTGCGGCGGCCTCAGCCAGAACGCGCTGGCGCTTTTCCTGCTCGGAAGCCGTCAGGCCACGGACACCAGCCGTGGCACGACCGCCACGCCCCCCTGCGCCCCCGCTTCTCTTGGGCTTGCGCACTTCAACCCGGACCTCCTTGGAGCGCCCATGGCTGAAGCTCTGTCTTACAGAGCCAGCCTCTACGGTCCGCCCCACGTCCTTGCGTCCTGCCGGACGCAGGGACAGGCGGCCGGAGCTCTTGCCCTGCCCTTCTTTTGGGGTGGTCCCCTTTGGAGTTCCGTTCTGGTTGCGCTCGTTGCCGTCGCTCATAATTTCTGCCTGTTCCTTACTGCCCTACCGTATCAGGGCCCGGGAGCGTGCCTTCGGCCACCCCCGCAAATCTCTTATATTCTGCCTTCAGCCGCTCTGCCAGAGCGCCAGGAGCCATCACGGCATAAACCGCACGCTCCCTCCCGAAGGACGCTGCCAGGATATCCCCCGGCACCCAGACCACCGGCAGCTCCCGCTGGCCTGACAGCAGACGGGCCACCTCATCCTGGCTCGCACCTGCTGCACAAATGACAACCCCGACTCTGCCAGCAACGATCCGTTCCCGACACTTCTGGAACCCACAGACCGCCTCACCAGCGCGTCGGCCCAGACTGATACCATCCAGAAGGCGCTTTGCCAAACCATCCCTGAGAGACTCCACAAGCCCCACAGGCACGTCCACCTTCTGCCGCGCCGCCCGGGAGAAGGCCCGAGCCAGCTGTCCATCTTCCAGAACAGCCCTGTCCGCCTGCACCCACATGCCACGCCCGGGCAGCCGGGCGGCAAGGTCCGCCACGATCTGGCCATCGGGCCCGACGACAAACCGTATCATGTGACACGGCTCACCATGTGTGCGGCTGATCAGACAGCGCCGCCGGGATGAGGCACGACGCCCCCGCCCGGACGGGCCATCATCCACATCGGGGATATGATCCTCAGTCGTGACCCGAGTCTCCTTCACCAGCTCCCTCGTCACCCTCAAACCAGTGGGCACGAGCGGCCATGATGATCTCATTGGCCTCGGCTTCCTCAAGTGGCTCATCACCACCCAGAAGCTCGATCAGCTCATCGGCAGCGAGGTCGGCCAGGTCATCCAGCGTCCTGATCCCCTTCTCCCCGAGTTCAACCAGAACCTGGAGGGAGAAGACACCAAGATTGACCAGATCATCACTGACACCCAGCTCACGACGCCGCTCATCCAGAGCCTGCTCACGACTGGCCAGATAATTGTTGGCACGGTTCATCAGCTCTTCGGCCACTGCCTCATCGAAACCTTCAATGTCGTGCAGCTCTGCCGGGTCGGCATAGGCCAGGTCCTCGATGGTATGATAGCCCTCGGTTACCAGCAGTCCAGCAATGACGTCGTCCACATCCAGCTCATTGACGAACTGGCTGGTCCGCTTGCGGAACTCTTCCTGACGGCGTTCCGATTCCTCAGCTTCAGTCAGGATGTCGATGTCCCAGCGGGTCAGCTGGCTGGCAAGGCGAACATTCTGCCCACGCCGACCAATGGCCAGTGAGAGCTGCTCATCCGGCACCACGACCTCGACCCGGCCGGCATCCTCATCCATCACCACCTTGGTCACCTCAGCAGGCGCCAGGGCATTCACCACGAAGGTAGCCGCATGGGGACTCCAGGGGATGATGTCGATCTTCTCCCCCTGAAGCTCTGCCACAACAGCCTGCACACGGGACCCACGCATACCCACGCAGGCACCGACCGGATCGATGGAGGCATCACGGGACTCGACAGCCATCTTGGCACGGGAACCCGGATCACGGGCCACGGCCTTGATCTCGATGATCCCGTCATAGATTTCCGGCACTTCCTGCGCAAACAGTTTGGCCAGGAAGCCCGGATGGGTACGGGAGAGGAAAATCTGCGGCCCGCGGGGCTCGTCACGCACATCGTAAATGTAGGCGCGAATGCGGTCGGAGTTGCGGAACTCCTCACGGGGGATCATTTCATCACGACGCAGCAGCCCTTCGGCCTGACCGCCCAGCTCCACCATAAGGTTGCCGTATTCGGTCTGCTTGAGCGTCCCGTTGATGATCTCACCCACACGGTCCTTGAACTCGTCATACTGGCGTTTGCGCTCATACTCACGCACACGCTGGACGATCACCTGTTTGGCTGTCTGCGCCGCAATACGGCCGAAATCGATCGGCGGCAGAGGATCGACGATAAACTCACCTTCCTGGATCTCAGGCCGGAATTTCCGGGCGATCTTCAGGGGAATCTGGGCATCCTCATTTTCCACAACCTCGACGGCTTCCGTCCAGCGGCTCAGCCGGACCTCTCCCGTCTTGCGGTCGATCGTGGCACGGATGTCCTTCTCATGCCCATATTTCGCACGGCCAGCCTTCTGGATGGCCTGCTCCATGGCTTCGAGCACCTGCTCACGATCAATATTCTTTTCCCTTGAGACCGCATCAGCGACCAGAAGCAGCTCAGGACGGGTAACAGATGTGTCCATCAGATCGGACCTCCAACCAGCATAAGACGGGTCATCAGTTTTTCTTCCCCGGCTTTTTGGGTTTCAGCTTTGGCGCCCGGCGGGTCCTGCCATCGGCCTCGGCTTCGTCTTCCTGCGCCACGCCTGCCAGCGCAGCACTTGCCTCAATCAGCTCATCCGTCAGGACCAGCCGTGCCTTGCGCATGTCATCCAGCGGCAGGGCCACTTCCTGCCCGTCATCCAGACGAAGCAGGCCAAGCCCGTCACGCTCGCCAAGGACAATACCGGCAAAACGCTTGCGACCATCCAGCGGAACCTCCAGCTCCACCTTGGCCAGATGCCCGGCAAAACGTTCCCAGTCCTTCGCCCGGGTCAACGGACGGTCGATCCCGGCAGAGGAAACCTCCAGCATCCATGCCCCTGGTATCGGGTCATCCACATCCAGCACAGCGCCCACTGCGTGGCTGATCTGCTCGCAGTCATCAACACTGATGAGCGAGCCATCGGCACGGTCGGCCATGACCTGGACGGTCGGTGTCTCATGCCCGAGAACCGAGAGGCGTACCAGCTCGTACCCCATGTCGGCCAGAGTCGGGGCAATCCTGTCCGCAATACGTGCTTCCAGCCCGCTCAGACGGCGGATACCATGGGAGCTTTCACCCTCATGAAACGGAGCGGATGGACCGGACTGGTCCGACGATGTGGAAAAATGATCCAAAACAAAAAAGGCGGCCCGTCAGGGCCACCCCCCAAAAGAGCGGAAAGTGAAAACATCTCCCTGATACGACAGAGCCACACCCAATGCAAGCACTTCCCGCCCGCAACTGCTCGACAGGGAAAAGATGAAAGAAACGCCATTCTGCCTTCCTGCCCTTATGGTATATGGTGATGCGAAATGACAGCCATGAACCAGCCTTCCCCCTCTCCCGAACCACAGAAACAGCCTCTCTGGCGCCCCGTGGCCGTGGTTGCGGCCGTTGTGGGACTGGGGGGCGCCCTTCTGGCATGGCATGGCCAGCCATCTCCGCACGATGCCGCCCAGCAAACACCACAACCCCAGGCGGCGGAACAGGCCATTCCCATGGCGGCAGGCTCACTCCCGCTCTCCATGCTTCCCCCAGATGATGCAGCCCGGGCCATTGCCCGCAGCACAATCCCTGCCCAGCAGAAACCTGCCCTTCTGGCCGCACTCAAGGACAACCGCATCCGGCTGGCAGCCCTCCCCCTGGCCGATGCGGCAGGCCATGCGGGACAGATGCTGACCGTAAGCAGCAGTGGCATCAGCCAGCAGATCATCCTCGGCCCCAGAGCACAGGCCGTGCTGCTCCCCATCGCCCGGGAAGGCATCGTCACACTGACACGCACCAGTCCAGCAGGCATGGGCCCCGTATCCATTGCAACGCTGGACATGTTCCATAATGTCGTGGTCCTGCCTCCCCTTACCCCTGCCAGCCCTTCCTTCGCCATCCCGGTGGTTGTCCAGTAGCTGTCAGGAAAAGGACTTGACCCCATCCCGGCCTGCCAGTGAAAACAGGGGGTTCCCCTCCCGGCAGGATGCAGAAGCCCATGATGAAATCCCTGATCCCCTGGCTCTCCCGCATGATGCCCCTGATGATGGCGGCCTTCCTGATACTGGCGGCTGTCCAGCTGGCTCTCATGGTCCATCTCTCCCCCACAACCCTGCTGCATGCGCTGCTCGTTGCTGCCAACTGGGCCCGCCCCGGCTATCTTCCCGCCGGGATCGCCGGGCTTGCCCTCTCTCTTGCCGGGGTGTTCTACTGTCTCTCGTCCGACCGTCTGGCCCGCCGTGGCCTGCGCCACAGAAAGAGTCTTCTCATGGATGTTCTCAGCCGTCTGACCAACCGCACCGCTCTGGAGGAAATGCTGGCACGCCAGCAGCGTGAGAGTGCCATCAATGCTGAGGAGCTGGCCGCTGCCCTGCGTGCCCGTGTCATCGGGCAGGACCAGGTCTGCGAGGATATTGCCCAGCAGCTGCGCCGCCGGCTGGCTCTCCAGAACCGTGACCGTCCCGTCGGGGTCTTCCTCCTTGCTGGGCCGCCCGGTACCGGCAAGACCTATCTGGCCAAGCAGATTGCCAACCAGACGGAACGCCCGCTGCTGCATTTCGACATGACCCAGATGTCCAGCCCGCATGCTGCCACACAGCTTTTCGGCTCTCCCAAAGGCTATGTTGGGTCTGACACGTTCGGGCGGCTGACAGGTGGCCTGAAGGAAAATCCCGATGCCGTCGTCCTGCTGGATGAGATCGAAAAGGCCCACCCGGACGTCTTCAAGAAATTCCTTACGGCCTGGAATGACGGCCATGTAACGGAAGCCTCCACCAACGAGCTGGTACCAACCACACGGGCCATCTTTGTTCTGACATCAAACATTGCCACGGATGCTCTCAGCGCCATTGCGGACAGGCTGGCTGACGAGCCCGAGAAAATGCGGGCCGAATCGACCGAAGCCCTGCGTCGGGCCGGGTTTGCGCCGGAGGTCCTGAACAGGCTGGACCGCATCTTCGTGTTCCGTGCGCTGCGGGGGCTGGACCTCGCCCGTGTGGCTGCTCTGGAAATTGAGCAGATGATCCGTGGCTACGGGCTGAATGTTGAAGCCGGTGGCATCGACCCTGCCCTTCTCTTCGAAATCCTTCAACGCCAGCAGAAACTGGGCAGCATGGCCAGTGCCCGGGATATTCTCCGGTCCATTGAAGACATGATCAGCGACAGCCTCATCACGGCCCGCCAGCAGGGACGCACCCATGTCCACCTCGTCATGGAAGGAGAAGGACGCATCCGGGCTGAAACAAGCGAAGAGCCTCAGGAAAGAATGAACAAGGCCAGCCTGTGAAGCATCTCCTCCGTACCTGCATCTCCCTTTGGAAGCAGGCCCCCCTGTGGCGCCTCTCCTTCATGATCGGGCTTGGCGGGCTGGTGATGGCAGCCTTTTTCCCAACCCCCTGGCTGAAAAAACAGGCTCCCTGGCTCCCCGGCATGGCGCCGGCAGCAACGCACGCTCCTCACGATTCAGCTCATGCAGACGGCGGCCCGGGCGATGCTGACAATGCACCCTCCGGGCCGATGCCGGTGCATCTGCAATATCCCAGCATGTCTGAGATTGTACGGGATCGTGTTATCCTGGGTGGCCATACCATTCCTCTACCCAAAGGAGAGTGGCACCCCATTCTCTCCGCCCAGATCAGCAACGAGTCCCCCCTCTCTTTTCTGGCTCTTGTCCGTACACATCAGGGGGCCATTACCGGCCTCATCATCGCCCAGGCAACCCAGCAGCCCATTGCTCTGGACCGGGCTGGGAACGTGACGGGCATCTGCCATGATGACCGCAACTTCCTCAATCACAGCCTGCCGGTCTCTCCAGCAGGAGAAGACTGCATCGGCTCTGGTACTGTGGTGATACAGGGCAATGATGTCAGCACCAATCCACTCATCAACCAGTCCATCGCCCGCTTGCAGGCCCTCGGCGTCACGCCCATCCCCCCCCTGTTTCTGGCTGTCCAATGGCGACACGTCGCTACCACGACGGATGGTCAGGCCCAGGTTGGCCTTGTGGACACGCTGATTCCACCACTGGACCAGCAGACCCACCAGCTGCTTGCCCCCATTCCCGTCTGGTCCAGGGATGCGCTGTCACCCTACCCCGAGGCCAGAACATTCCTGACCAGGATGCGCAGCTGGGCGCTGGAGTGGCAAAAGGCCCTGCAGCTGGGGTTCGGGAACCAGTTGCAGGGTCACACCCCGCCACCGGACCCGCTGATCCCCTGATGGGGCCTTCAGTGATGCCCCTTGGCGACGACGCGCCCCATGCGCTTCTCCGCCATGCGGGCAAGGCGCACAAAAGGCAGGCCAACCAGAAGATAGGCCAGACCGACCATGAGCCCCGTGCCGATATAGTCATAATAGGTTGACGAGAGACGGATATAGGTCTGGCTCAGCTCTGTCAGCGTGATGACGGAAACGAGGGAACTGTCCTTGAGCAGGGCAATGAAATCGTTCGTCATGACGGGTACGACCGTGCGGAAGGCCTGCGGAACGATCACGAGCCGGAGGGCCTGCATGTGGGTCATGTTCAGGGCGATGGCCGCTTCCATCTGTCCACGGGGAACAGAAAGCAGCCCCGCCCGGTAATTTTCCGCCTCATAGGCCGCATAATTCAGCCCCAGCGACAGCACGCCCGCCGCAAAAGGCGACAGACGCAGACCAAAAGCAGGCAGTCCATAGAAAATGAACAGCACCTGTATCAGCAACGGCGTGCCCCGCACGATCTCCACATACAGCCCGGCCAGCCAGCGTAACGGTGCCACCCCGTAGGCCCGGGCCAGAGCCAGCACCAGCCCCATCGCCACGGCAAGCACCATCGCCAGAGCCGACACGCCCAGCGTCATCAACGCCCCGCTGCCTATCAGAGGCAGAAAACTGACATAACGGTGGACCATGGCCTGCACACTGCTGCCGGACATCCGCTCCATCGTCTGGCGGTAATCCACCCAGGCCGTTGGCTGGACTGTTGAGAGAGTCTGATCCCCCGTGTAATCGGCCATCTGCGGCGTCCAGAGATTCCAGCGGGCCAGAATCTGATGCAGGGTGCCATCGCTCATGAGATCACCCAGAACGGAATCCACAGCATCACGCAGGCCGGGATTGTTCTTGGGGAAGGCAATTCCATAAGCCACACGCCCGATCGGCGGCCCAACGAGCTTCAGATCATCCGACCGGTAATAAAGGGCAATAGGCTCATCAATCAGAATGGCATCAAGACGTCCGTTCTTCAGGTCAGAAAACAGATTTGTCTCTTCATCATAAGAGCGCACATTGGCCGGATCGTGATCCAGCAGAAGACGCTCGGCAGCCGTGCTCTTGATGGTCCCGACCACATGGCCTTTCAGGGCATCAAGCGTGTCCAGCCCTTTTTCATCATTCCGCAGGACAATCCGATCCACCGTCACATAATAGGGCCGGGAAAAAAGCACGGCAGCCTTATGCTCCGGCGTCATCTCGATGCCATCGATGACCAGGGCATACAGGTCCCGTGAGAGGCCGGGGATCAGCCCGTCCCAGCCATTCTGTACGAAACGCCCATGCCGTCCCATCCGGGCGCTGATGGTCTGCATCAGGTCATATTCAAAACCTGTCATCCGCCCTTCATGGGCTGGATCGTGAAAGACGTAAGGCACGTTGGCCTCTCCGTCCGACGCCCAGGGAAGGTCCCTGTCATCCGTAGCACCGGGAACCCGCAGGGAAGCTACTGCTGGAGTACCGCCTTCAGCCCAGGCAGGAGCGGACAGACCTGCCATACCCCACAGCCCGAACAGGGCCAGAGCCAGCGCAAACATCACACGCTTCATCACCGTGCCCCCATTCATCAAAGGAGTGTCCGCAGGAAACGCCGGGTTCCTGCCTCACGCGGGTTGGCGAACATCACATCGGGGTCGCCACTTTCCACAATCTGTCCAGCTTCCATGAACAGCACACGGTCCGAAGCCGCCCGGGCGAAACGCATGTCGTGCGTCACGACGAGCTGGGTCATGCCTTCTGCATCCAGCGCCCGCATGACGGACAGCACCTCTTCGGAAAGTTCCGGGTCCAGAGCGGATGTCGGCTCATCATACAGCATGACGGAAGGCTTCATCGCCAGAGCCCGGGCAATGGCCGCACGCTGCTGCTGCCCACCGGAGAGCCTGTCCGGGTAACGGTTCTTCACGGCGGCAAGGCCAACCTTCTCCAGCAGTTCGCAGGCAACATGCTTCGCCTGCGTCTCACTCATGCGTTTGACCTGCATGGGGGCCAGCATGACGTTCTCCAGCACCGTGCGATGTGGAAACAAGTTGAAGGACTGGAAGACCATGCCCACATGGCTGCGCAGACGGTGGGCCTGAACCTCGTCCGCACGACGCCATGAGCCCGTACTGGCCACGGTCACATCCTCAACCCGCACCTCTCCGGCATCAGGATGTTCCAGAAAATTGAGACAGCGGAGGAACGTTGATTTCCCACAGCCGGACGGCCCGATGATGGAAATCAGCTCCCCACGTTCCACTTCCAGAGAAATTCCCCGCAGAATTTCATTCCCGGCGAAAGACTTGGCGATACCGGTCGCCTTCAGCACCCAGTCAGTCAGTTCCGAACATCCTCCTGCACGCTACAACATGGACAACCATCCTGTAGTCATTCACCATGCGCTTTCTTAACCATAACCACCCTTCAAGCAAAACATCCTTTTCTGTATTTTCCACCCGGAAGGGCATATTTTTCTCCCGGACCTTCCCCAGGCCCCTTCCAGCTCCACATGAAACATCACCATGGCCTCCAGCACCTCATGCCCGCCTGCCTCTCCACCACAATCCCTTCTCCGGCTGGATCATGTCCGGCTGGAGCGGGCAGGACGCTGTCTGGTCCCTGATCTCTCCCTGAACCTCGCTACCGGTGATGCCCTACTCCTTACCGGGCCAAATGGTACGGGCAAATCATCACTTCTGCGGCTGATGGCAGGGCTGTGTCCCCCTGCTGGAGGCACAGTGACCCGCCGGGCCGACATTGCCTGGCTTGGCCCTGCTGACGCCCTGAAATCCACCCTGACGGTTGAGCAGAATCTCTGTCTCTTCATGCCTCATGGGACAGAAACCATCCATGCTGCCCTGAAGCGTCTGGCGCTGGCCCATCTTCTGGACTGCCCTGTCCGCCTGCTCTCGCTGGGGCAGAAACGTCGTGTAGCCCTGAGCCGCCTGCTGCTCCTTCCCGATGCCCGGCTGTGGCTGCTGGATGAGCCTGCCAATGGTCTGGATGCTGCCAGCCTTGCCCTGCTGGAGACCCTGCTGGCAGAGCATCGTGCCCGTGGGGGGGCCGTGGCCATTGCCTCCCATGCGCCACTATCCCTACCGGGCAGCCAGCACCTCACACCCGGCATGGTGGCACCATCCATCACGCCAGACCTGACCATGCAAACCCCGCCAGTGCATGAGGAGCCAGCCTCGAAAAAGACCCTTCATCCATTGCTCCTGCATCTGCGCCGGGAGCTGCATCTGGCCCGCCTGAACAGTGCCGAAACCGTAGGGGGGCTGCTGTTCCTGACAGTCTGCAGCACACTTTTCCCTCTTGCCCTCGGCCCCACCCCCGCCCTGCTCCAGCAGACCGGCCCGGCCATTCTGTGGGTCTGTACCCTGCTGGCCTCACTCCTGCCGCTGGAGCGCCTCTATGATGAAGATGCGGAAGACGGATCACTGGACATGCTCCAGATCACCCTGCACCCTGCCTTCATTGCGCTGGGGAAAATGTTCGCCCACTGGGTGACAGGTGGACTGCCCATCCTGCTGGCCACCCCTCTGCTGGCCCTGTTCTTCCAGCTGCCAGCCCATAACCTGACGGTGCTCATGCTCAGCCTTACTCTGGGCAGCCTGACCCTCTCTCTCACAGGGGGCATGACAGCGGCCATAACACTGGGAGCACGCCGCAACAGCCTTCTGCTCCCCGTGCTGACACTGCCGCTGATGACTCCTGGTCTCATCTTCGGCACACTGGCCTGCACCACCCCGACAGGAACAGCCTGTACGGCTAATCTGAGCCTTCTGGCGGCCCTTTTCCTTCTGGCCCTGCCGGGCTGCCCCCTCATCGCTGGAGCCAGCCTGAAAGAAGCACGGGGCTGACCATAAAAAAAGCCGCTCCCTGCTACGGGAACGGCTTTCTGAACGGACAGGCCGAAGCAGAAATCTTCAGGCTTTATCGGCCTGAAGTTTCGCCACGAAATTCTCCAGCCAGTGAATGGTATATTCACCCTTCTGGAACTCCGGGTCCGCCAGAATTTTCTGATGCAAAGGAATGACCGTCTTCACCCCCTCCACAACACACTCCGTCAGGGCCCGCTGCATGCGGCTGATGGCCAGCGCACGGGTGGGAGCATGAACGATCAGCTTGGCAATCATGCTGTCGTAATAGGGAGGCACCCTGTAACCGGCAAAGAGCGCACTGTCCATACGGACACCAAGACCACCGGGAGCATGGAACACCTTGACCGTCCCCGGGTTGGGCGCAAAGGTTTCCGGGTCCTCGGCGTTGATGCGGCACTCGATGGCATGGCCGTTCATCACGATGTCTTCCTGCCGGTAGCTCAGCTTTTCACCAGCGGCCACACGGATCTGCTCCCGCACGAGGTCCACATCGCAGACCATTTCCGTCACCGGATGTTCCACCTGAAGGCGGGTATTCATCTCAATGAAGCAGAACTGCCCGTCCTGATACAGGAACTCGAGCGTACCGGCATTGCGATACCCCATGCGTGACAGGGCATCCGTAACAGTTTTGCCAATCTCGTTGCGCTGCTCTGGCGTGATGACGGGGGAACCGGCTTCCTCCAGCAGCTTCTGGTGGCGACGCTGGAGGGAGCAGTCACGCTCCCCGAAATGCACGACATTGCCGTGCGTGTCACCCATGATCTGAAGCTCGATATGACGGGGCTTGTCGAGATATTTCTCCAGATAGACCTCGTCATTGCCAAAAGCGGCACGGGCTTCCGTCCGGGCCACGCTCCAGGCTTCCTCCAGCTCATCAGCGGTCTGGGCTACCTTCATGCCACGACCACCACCACCGGCAGCGGCCTTGATGAGCACCGGATACCCGACACGGGCCGCAACTTCCCGGGCCTCGTCCAGGCTCCGCAGGGCCCCGTCCGACCCGGGCACCAGCGGCACGCCGAGGGCCTCCATGGTCGTTTTGGCGGTGATCTTGTCACCCATCATGCGGATGTGCTCGGCTGTCGGGCCAATGAAGGCGATGCCGTGCTCCTCCACCGTTTCGGCGAATTCCGCATTTTCGGAAAGGAAGCCATAGCCCGGATGGATGGCCTCTGCTCCGGTGATGGTGGCGGCAGAAAGAATAGCCGCCACATTCAGGTAAGAATCACGGGAGCTTGGCGGCCCGATGCAGACAGCCTCATCGGCCAGACGCACATGCATGGCGTCAGCATCTGCCGTGGAATGCACCGCCACCGTCTTGATGCCCATCTCCCGGCAGGCGCGCAGCACCCGCAGGGCAATCTCGCCACGATTGGCTATCAGGATCTTGGAAAACATCACTCGATGATCGCCAATGTTGCCCCGAATTCAACCGGATCGCCAGATGCCACGCAGTAGCGGACCAGCTTGCCTGCACGCGGTGCCTTGATCTGGTTGAAGGTCTTCATCGCCTCGATGAGCATGATGGTCTGCCCGGCAGCGACCTGGCCTCCTTCCTGCACGAACGGAGGGGAGGAGGGGTCCGGTGTCAGATAGGCCACGCCCACCATCGGGCTGGGAACAGCGCCAGGATGGGATGACGGGTCTGCCGGGGCCACGGCCTCTTCCGCCACGGGGGCGGGAGCCGCAGCAGGAGCAGCGGCCACGGGAGCAGCCGCAGCCTGTACGGTCACATTCCGGGCAACACGAAGGCGGCTGTCGCCTTCGGAAACTTCAATCTCGGTCAGGCCTGTATCCGTCAGGATATCGGCCAGTGCCCGAATGGCCTCCTTGTCCACGAGCATACGGCTCATCCTTCATCCTCAATCATATCTGCCACCGCCTGGAGAGCATGGGCATACCCGCGTATCCCCAGCCCGCAGATGACTCCACGGGCTGCCTGTGAAACATACGTGTGATGACGAAATGCTTCCCGGCGATGAATGTTAGACATATGCACCTCAATCACTGGCAGCTCAACAGCCAGCAGCGCATCAAGCAAAGCAATCGATGTGTGCCCATAGGCCGCAGGATTTATGACAATACCGCTTGCACGGCCCCGGCATTCCTGCACCCATGACACAAGCTCCCCCTCGCCATTGGTCTGGCGGAAGTCGATCGTCACATCGAGCCGCTCCGCAGCCTGAAGGCACAGCTGCTCCACATCATCCAGTGTGGCTTCGCCGTAAATCTCAGGCTGCCGCAGCCCCAGCATATTCAGGTTCGGTCCGTTCAGGACAACAATAAGAGGTCGCTTCATCCGAACGGCTGATAGCACCTTCATCTTCATCAGGTAAAGCCACTTCTTTTACAGTCTGGCACCGCAATCTTCATATGTTATCCAATAGTTTACAATCATCTGGACGCCCACGCTGGCCCATCTGTTCAAGTTGTGACACACTCGGGATGACCATCAACAATATCCGTGGGTAACATGAAGGCAAACACACCTTTCCCTGCTTCCATGGAAGCTGTCGTCCCTCATGGGCGGAACAGGCGGTTCCCCTTCACAACCTCTACCCTGCCGTGTCTGATCATTCTTGCATGTCTGGGGCATGTCGCCTCCAGCCCATCCGCTCTGGCGGCCGGGATGTCATCAGACGTGGAGAAGACGGAAGAAGCTGCACTCCCTCCCACGCAAAGCGGGCTGGCCAGCTGGTATGGCGGCAAAAAGCTGATCGGAAAACGGACTGCCAGCGGCGAACGCTTCAGCCCCGATGCGCTGACGGCCGCCCATCCGTCCCTCCCTCTGGGAACGAAACTGCTGGTCCATTCATCCGTCACGGGCCGATCTGTCATCGTGAGGGTCAATGACCGCGGGCCAGCCGACAACGACCGCATCATCGACCTCTCACAGGGGGCTGCGGCCAGCCTGGGAATCATGAATCACGGTGTCAGCCACATCACCATAACGGTCCTTCCCCGCCGCCGCTCCCGTTTCCGCCACCCTACCGACATGCACGAGATTCTTCAGGACCAGGCCCGTCAGGCCGAAAAAATCGCACAGGACAGCCCGCTCCGGTAACCGGCAGCTCCTCAGTGATCCGCTGGCCTGACGGGGATTCCCATTTCCTTGCGGACGATCCGCCGGTAGCCCCGCTCCTCCAGCTCGGCATTCAGCACGGCGCCAAACAGCACGACATACGCACTGACAAAAAGCCACATCATGACAGCCGCCACGGCACCCAGTGGCCCATACGTCGTACCATAACTGGCAAAGTGCGAGACATACCACGAAAAACCAATGGACACGCCAACCCAGAGCAGGGTCGCCAGAAACGCACCGGGCAGGATCCAGCGCCATGATGTCATGCGCTCCCGGCACGGGGCGATACGATACAGCACGATCAGCGCCATGAAGACGAAACAGAGCATGATGGAAGGGGCCAGCCAGTGAACGAGAACGGGCGTGCCCTGCTCCACCAGAAAATGGAGCGATGGCGGCAGGCTATCTATCGTCACCCCCACATAACTCAGATAGCGTGGCAGATAATCCACGATGGCCGGAGCCGCCACCATGAGCGCCAACGTCAGGCAGGCCCCTATCACGGCCAGAAGAGTTGTGCCGAAGGCCAGAACCTGAAAATGCAGGAAACCACGAGTTTCCCTGGCATGATAGACGATGTTCAGGGCAGACAGGATGGACTTGCTGCTGGCCGTGACGGACCAGAGAGCCACCAGCAGGGAAAAAACCAGCCCCAGGGTCAGTGAGGACTGAGGCTGAGTCACCAGCGCATGGATCCTGTCGAAGATCATCTCATAGGCGGCAGGAGGGAGCATGTGCCTGACGACACGCAGCTGCTCTTCTGCCGTCTGTACGTCAAAAGCCAGCCCATAGACAGAGATCAGCGCCGTCAGGGCGGGAAACAGCGACAGGGTTGCAAAGAAGGCGCATCCCGCCGCACTGAGGGACGTCTGGCTGTCTCCGCTGTTGCTCAGGACCTGCCTGAACGTGGCCCAGAGGCCTTTTGGTGGTGGCGGAGGCTCCAATGGCATCTCGATCTTGTCGGGCACGGGGTGCGCTTTTCCTCTCCCTGCGAGGCCGTGACAGCAAGATCACGGCTCCATCATCACACTTTCTCCAGTTCAGCCTGAATACGGTTCCAGCGTTCGATATTGTTCTGGGCATCCCTGACAAAGGCGGATTTTTTCACCCCTCCAAGGAAAATACGCTGCATCAACCATCCCAGACCACGGGTAGGCCGCTCAAACTGAATGAACAGTATGCCACGCACCTCATCGGTGTTGTTCTGCACCGTATGCCGGTAGGTATCATCAAAGATGAACAGCCTGCCATCATCCCAGTGCAGCGTGTGATCTGCGACCTTGATCCAGCAATTATCACGATCTCGTGGAACCCCCAAGCCCTGATGTGCATTCAGCATCCCTTTGGTAACCCCTTTATGGGGTGGAATTTCCCCACCGGGCTCCAGAACAGAGAACAGGGCGGAACAGAGACCGGGAATCCCGGCCACAAGCTGGGCCGTAACAGGGGCCTTGGCACAATTCTCTGGAACAGGAATGCCGTAGCCGTACAGAAAAAATGACTTCCAGCGACTGTCCGGCGCAATGCGCTCATGATCGGGCGAAAGGTCACGCAGGGGCGGAATTTTCTCACGCTCAGCCATGATGGCCTGAAACTCTTTCTGCATCAGCGGGGCAGCCTTCTCCAGGGCCACCGCCCAAGGAAACAGGCCATTGTCCAGCAGAGGTGTATTGGGGACCAGTGACCCTCTGGCAATCAGGGCATTGAACAAGGGGCGCAGCGCCTTGCCAACCCGCACAAGAAAGGGGCGTTTTTTCTTATCATCATGACCTGCCGTCATCATGTCCTCCATTAGCAGAAAACACATCAAACCAGTCCACGCAGACGTTACACTGTTACCAGAACAGTTTTCTTAACTGAAAGTCACCCTATCGACATGGCATCTACCGGCCATGACTGACCCCACTCAACAACACACTGAATTTTAATAAAAATCCTTCCTGAACAGAGCGCTCCCTTCCCGTCCCCTCCTGCTGAATGGCTGGCTTGACATCACTTTTTTGTGATGAGAACCATACCCGGAAGCCACCCTTCAGTTTCCCCTTGCATTGAAAAAAAATCTGGGCATTGTCACGCACTCCACGCAGCAACGCACGTGCCACTGGCCCTCATGAGGTTACGCAACGACGTCAAGCGCTCTGGCCCCGTATCCCCTTGCCTGCAGGGGGCAGGCGGAATCCCGCCGGTCCGTTCGACCGTTTCGCAACATCTCCCCCGACCGGGGAGAATTTATAGGGGACGTGAGTATCATGACTCCCAGAATCGCCCGTTTTCTCACCGAACAAAAACCCGCCACCCCTTGCCTTGTCGTGGACCTGGACTGCGTACGCACGCAGTACCACGCCCTGCACGATGCCCTTCCCTCCGCCCGGATCCATTACGCCGTAAAGGCCAATCCGGCACCAGCGATCCTGAAGGAGCTGCATGCCCTCGGCTCGTTCTTCGACATCGCATCCCCCGGAGAGATCGACATCTGCCTGCAAGCAGGCATTCCGGCGCAGAAGCTTTCTTTCGGCCACACCGTCAAGACAGTGCGCTCCATTGCCTATGCCCATCAGAAAGGCCTGACACTCTATGCATTCGACTGCATGGAGGAGCTGGAAAAACTGGCAGAACACGCCCCCGGCTGTGAGGTTTTCTGTCGGCTGGGAGTTCTCAATACCGGGGCACAGTGGCCGCTCTCCCGCAAGTTTGGCACGACGCCGGAAAGCGCTTTTACCCTGTTGCAGAAAGCCCGTGAGCTGGGCCTGAAACCAGCTGGCCTGTCTTTCCATGTCGGTAGCCAGCAGACCAGCACGACAGCCTATGCCGACGCCATTGCTCAGGCTGCCGAAATCTGCCACCGCCTCCAGAAGCAGGGCATCACGCTGGACTTCATCAATATGGGCGGGGGCTTTCCAACCTATTACAACAGCCCCATCCCCAGCATCGACCAGTTCGGCACGACCATAACGGAGGCCATGGCAGCGCATTTCCCACAAGGGGCCCCCCGCATTCTGCTGGAGCCGGGCCGCTACATGGTTGGCAGTGCGGGAATCGTGCATACCGAGGTCGTGCTGGCCAGCAGGCGGGGCGGTGAGGACAACACTCCCCGCTGGGTCTATCTGGATATCGGCCGCTTTGGTGGTCTGGCGGAAACAGAAGGCGAATCCATCCGCTATGTCTTCCAGACACCCCATGACGACACCACGAGCAGCCGCTCACCCTGCATCCTGGCCGGGCCGACATGCGACAGCATGGACGTGCTATACGAGAAAAATCCCGTTCCCCTGCCAGAAGAGCTCAAGGCAGGAGACAGGATCAACATCCTCGCCACTGGTGCCTATGTGTCCACTTACTGCTCGACCGGGTTCAATGGCTTTCCACCACTGGATGAACATTACATCTGACCCTTCCGCAGGGCAGGAGACGACCATCCAGCATCAGCCAGCCCGTTACGGGCTGGCTGCATCAAGCGATTGCAGCGACACGAGCCGCCGATAGGCCCCGTCCTTCAGAGCCATCAGACTCTCGTGCGTGCCATCCTCAACGATCTGCCCCTGATGAAATACCAGAATCCTGTCCAGGTCACGCACGGTGGCCAGACGGTGCGCCACAACCAGTACGGTGCGTGTTTCCATCAGGCGGGTCATGGCCTCCTGCACCAGCATTTCTGATTCAGAATCGAGGCTTGCCGTGGCTTCATCAAAAATCACAATCGGCGCATCAACCAGAAAAGCCCGGGCAATCGCCACGCGCTGGCGCTCTCCCCCGGAGAGCTTCACGCCACGTTCACCAACCAGCGTCTCATACCCTTCGGCAAGACGGGTAATGAATCCATCAGCATTGGCAAGCCGTGCCGCCTGCTCGATCTCCTCCCGGGTGGCATCAGGCCGACCATAGGCAATGTTCTCAGCCAATGTTCGATGGAACAGCATGGGTTCCTGCGGGACAAGCGCAATCTGGCGCCGCAGGCTCTGCTGGGTGACGTAAGCAATATCCTGCCCATCAATCAGAATATTGCCACCATCCACATCATACAGACGCTGCAACAACCGTGTCAGCGTCGTCTTGCCCGACCCGGACGCCCCGACCAGGGCCACACGGCTCCCCGGTGCGATCCTCAGCGACAGCCCCTGATAGATCGGCTTTTCCTGGGATGGATACCGGAAACTCACATCCAGAAGGACAATCTCCCCCGCCGTCACCTCCAACGGAATGGCACCGGGGATATCCCGGATGGCCGGTTCGCTCGAGAACAGCCCGACGAGTTCTTCCATCTCATTGACCGACCGCTGAACCTGGCTCACCTGCTGCCCCAGATCCCGCAGATAACCCTGGATGAGGAACATCATCGTCAGCACATAGGCCACATCACCCGGCCCGGCCATACCACGCCACCAGAGCAGCACAGCCAGACCAATCATCACCACACGCATCAGCAGCGTATAGGACGCCTGAAAGTTGGCGCTGTTCGTCCCCCGATACCAGCTGTAATAGGTCTTGTCCGCCCACGTGCGGGCTACGGCATGGAGCTGCCGCTCCTCCCGTTCCTCCGCCCCGAAGCTCTTCACCACCGCATTGCAGGTAATGGCATCCCCCAGCACGGCCCCCATCCTGGAATCACAGGCGTTGGATATCCGGGCTGTTGGCGCCACATAACGCAGAGCCAGCCAGATGGACATGCAGGCAAACAGCCCGACCATCACGGCCAGCACCAGCCCCATGAGGGGCGCCCGCACCAGCAGGACCAGGGTCGTCCCCAGCAGGACCAGAACCTCTGGCGTAATGAGCAGGAGAAGCGTGTCATCCAGCGTATCAATGGCCCAGATTCCCCGGGTGATCCGCCGCACGGTAGAGCCCGCAAAATTGTTGGCGTGCCAGTCTGACGAGAAACGCTGCACCCGGGCGAAAGCATCATCCAGCACCCGGCGCATGACAGCAAGGCTGAGTTTGCTGATCCCCAGATAGGAAGACCGCCGGCCCATGACGCCCACCAGCCCCAGAACCAGCAGCCCGCTGACCATGAGCAGGGCATCATGCAGCAAAGCCTCCCGGCCACCAGCAGCCGATGAGGCAGATGTCGTCGTGGAAATATCACCCACCAGGCGACCAGCCAGAAGAGGAGTGCATATATCAGCTACCGTGGCCAAGGCCACACCGCCAAGCGTCCATGCCAGCATGGCAGGCTGGCCCAGCCAGCGCTTCACCACAAAAGCCAGTATCGCCCCAAAGGAGAGTTTCTTCATGCTGTCCCGTCCATCCCCATTCTCTGCCACGTCTGCCTTTTCCTCCTTCAAAACCTGTCAGACCACACCCGGCCCCTCCGCTTGAAGAAAAACCCGACTCCCCTTAGGAACGGACAGAGTTTTTCCCATAATGGCCGGACCCACCATACCCTCATGGCTTCTACCAGCACGCCCCGCACACGCTCGACCAGCTCCCAGCCCCGCATGAGCCTGAAGGCCGTCCGCGCCTTTCTGGCCGCGCTGGAAAAAGCACACCCGGACGCCCGCAGCGAGCTGATCTATCACAACACGTTCGAGCTGCTCGTCAGTGTCGTGCTTTCAGCACAGGCGACGGATGTTTCCGTCAACAAGGCCACCCGTGCCCTGTACGAAGAAGCCCCCGACCCTGCCAGCATGGCCGCACTGGGTGAGGAAGGCATCGCCAGACATATCCGCACCATAGGCCTCTGGCGCTCAAAAGCCCATAACGTGGCCCTGCTCTGCCAGCAGCTGCTGGAAAAACATGACGGGCAGGTCCCCGGAAGCCGGGAAGAGCTGGAAGCCCTGCCCGGCGTGGGTCGGAAAACAGCCAATGTCGTCCTCAACATCGCCTTCGACCAGCCAACCATGGCTGTCGATACCCATATTTTCCGCCTCGGCAACCGTACTGGCCTCGCACCGGGCAAGACCGTCCGTGCCGTGGAGGATGAGCTGGTCCGCCGCATCCCCAAAGAGATGCTCCGCCCTGCCCATCACTGGCTCATCCTGCATGGCCGCTATGTCTGTAAGGCCCGCACACCGGAATGCTGGCGCTGCCCCGTCACTGAATGGTGTCTCTACAGGGAAAAGAACAAAATACCCCCCAAGCGCTGAGCAGGCCACAAGCTTCTCCTCCCAAAAAGGCCTTCATATCAAGGCCTTTATTTTATCGTAAAAGTCTATAAAAGACCTTTTGTGTCTAATTTTACGATCAAACCATGAGATAGACCATGCCATCGCCTCGACTGGAAGAGACGGCCATCGTTTTTGGCACGAATGGCAAAGACCTCTGGGCCACGCTCTGTGCCATCCAGTCCGTCGTGGATCACAATCCCCGCACGAAGCTCGATTTCCACATCCTCCACACCAATGTGGCGCCAGCCCTCCAGCTCATCATCAGTGACCTGTTCCGAACAGAATACAGCCTGCTGACCTTTCACGATGTCGGACAGAAAGCCGCAGCCCTGCGCCTGCACACCCATCAACGATGGCGCAATGAATGTTTCTATCGCTGCTATCTCCCGGTGCTGTTCCGGGATGATGTCCATGTGCTCTGGCTGGACAGTGCCCTGCTCGTTACCGGACCATTGCCCCCCCTGCTGAACCGTTTTCCCCGGCAGGCCGCCATCGGTGCCGTGGCCGACCCTGTCGCCCAGATTCTCCGCCAGCATGAAGTGCCCATCCATACCCTGCTGGGCGATGCTCCCGCTGCCGGGCTGCCCGATGTCTCCCTGCCCGACTATACCCGCCAGCATCTCTCCCTTGCCCGGCCGGAAGACTACTTCAACAGCAGCATGATGCTGCTCCGCCCCCGGCTCATCTCACCGTCGCAGATAAACCGCTGCTTCACCCTTGCCACACGCCCCTATCTCTGCCCGGGGACAGACATCCTCAATCAGGTCTTCCACGACCATGTCCATCTCCTGCCCGAACGCTGGAACTTCCTGACTGGCAAGCTGACGGAAAATCTCTGCCTGCATCTCCCGGAACCATGGAAGAAACGCCGGGAAAGCGAACGGCTGAAACGCTGCATCATCCAGTTCCCCGAGGGGACCAAACCGTGGGAAGACCCGGCATTGCCTGGTGCCAGCCATTACCGGCGCCTCTCCGCTGCCCTGGAGCAGCGCCTCAGCCGCATTGCCCCGCCACTGATCCGTACATTGTGCGGGTCCTGATTCCCTTTCACTCAGCCGGAGCTGGTGGCAGGGGCACGACATTCTGGAACGCTCCTTCGCCGGTCCAGAGGCGATCCCCCTGCACCATTCTGTCCGACACGAGCCTGATACCACCCGCCCCCGTCCCATAAACGGCCCAGCTTCCTTCCCGCCGCAGATCAGCCGGGCCAAGCTGCCGGACAGACGGACAGAGAGGATGCTGTCCGCCCATACGTATCTCCAACACAACATCCCGGCATGATGCCTCTCCACCACGCTCCGGCCCGGCAACCCCACGCCACAAAACCAGCCGATCATTCCCAAGGCGTAGATGACAGAGACCTGCCGCACAGTCCGGCTGCCCCAGCCCTCTGACATTCCAGCCCAAGGCACGCTGCATCTCCTGTCGGACCAGCCCGCTACCAGGGCGCCCCTCCATCACCCTCATGGCCCCTTCCTGCCGGACAGCCAAAACGGCACCCTGCTCCACCAGCAGCATCACGGGCCGGTCCACCAGCCAGGGTGCTGAAAGCGCCACAGCCATCACACCCACGCCAGCAAACCGGCCCCATCCCCGCCACAGACACATCACGGTCAGCCCCAGCAGATACAGCCCCACCCCCCAGGCCGGAAAAGACGGCACCGGCAATGATGCAAACGGAGCCGCCGCCACACACCCTGCCAGCCAGCCGATACCCTTTATGCCCCACCCCATCACGTGCAGTGGCCCCGAAGAAAGGCCAAATGGCATCAGCAGCAGGGCCACAATCCCGGCAGGCATCACCCAGACACCCATCAAGGGGACTGCCAGAAGATTGGCCATGACAAACCATGGCTGGAAGGCGCCGAAATACGCCATGCTGAGCGGCAGGGTCGCCAGTCCGGCCAGCAGGGAGGTCAGAACAAGGGCCACCAGCAGAGCTGCCCCCCGCCGCCAGAGAGCCGGGGCCTGCTGCCCATGATGCCCTCCCAACCGGAACAGCCAGTTCCTCCATGATTCGTGACCCGCAATCAGAGCCATCACAGCTGCGAAAGACATCTGGAAGGAAACATCCAGCACCAGAACAGGAGACATCACCTCCAGCACCAGGCAGACCAGAGCCAGCCCCCGCATGGAAACGGCCCGCCGCCCCAGCAGCAGGGCCAACACGGCCAACCCCGCCATGCCCAGCGCTCTCAGCCCCGGCACATGCAACCCTGTCAGCACCACATAAACTACCCCGGCCCCAAAAGAGACCAGCATGGCAACCTCACGACAGGGCCAGTAGGCCGACAGGCGCTGCGACAGGCTGAGGCAACGTCTGACCGTGGCAAACACCAGCCCCATCACCAGCCCCAGATGCAGGCCCGCCACGGCCAGAAGATGCGCCAGCCCGGCAGCCGCATAGCTCTGCCTCGTCTCGGCAGAAAGACGGCCCGTTTCGCCACACAGCACGGCGGATGCCACCGCTCCCACCTGCCCCGGCAGGGCCGCTCCGATCATCCAGGCCATTGTCTGCCGCAGGTGGACCAGCCTGTCATCCAGACGGCCCACAACACCACCTGCCGGTGCAGCTCTCAGCGGCAAGGGCGGTGAGAGGGCCAGTCCCGCTCCGGCACGTCCAGCAAACCAGGCCGCACGCTGCCCATCATGCCCTCCTGGCCAGAGCGGTGGGGGCGGAGAGCGCAGAAGCGCCCGTATCCGCACAGGCTGGCCTGTCACCAACGCCATCAGGCCATCTTCCTGCCCCTCTCTGGGCAGAAAGGTGACAGTCACCCGCCGTTGCAGGGGCGCCATGCCATTCCACCATGGAGAGTCGAACACGGCCCCCTCCACCACCACATGCCAGCTGGGCTTCTGCCCTTCATGTCGGCCTGGAACAGGTTCCAGAGCCGCCAGCCGTCCTTCCAGCCAGACCGATTCCATGGGCAGGAGCGGCATGGGGGACTGCCGGACAGCCTGCCCCCAGGCCAGCAGAAACCCCAGGCCAATCGCCAGGAGGCCACTTCCCAGACAATGCCCCAACACCTGCCAGTGTGCCGCCTGTTCCGTCCCGGCCACCATCCAGCGGCAGCAGGCCAGCAACACCAGCCCCATGCCCACCAAACCACCCATCATCAGGCCTGTGCTCCACGCAGGTTCTGCCGGCAGGGCAAAATACCCCACAATGCCCAAGGCTACACCGACAGGCAGCCAGCAGGTCAGGCGACTGCCCTGACGGGCCAGCCCCGACGCTACCATCCTGAGTACAGCCTGCCCCATCATCCTCCGCTCTGCCGCCTCCTGCATCCACCCCTGGCCCGTCCATTCCACAAGTGCCGCTGCCTGTGATAAAGCCCATGATGACACATTGAAGTGGATGGCCCGACCCATCCCGGCATGTTATAAGGCCTGCTCATGAAGATCCGTACCCGTTTTGCCCCCTCGCCCACCGGCCTGCTCCATATCGGCAACGCCCGTGCTGCCCTGTTCAACTATCTCTTCGCCCGTCATCACGGTGGAGAATTTGTCCTGCGCATCGAGGATACAGACCGGGAACGCTCCACCCAGCACGCCGTGGACGTCATTTTTGATGGCCTGAAATGGATGGGACTGGACTGGGACGGAGAGCCTGTCTTCCAGGCCAGCCGGCAGGACCGTCATGCCGAGGTCGTGGCCCAGCTCATGGAAAAGGGCATGGCCTACCGCTGCTACTGCACGCCCGAAGAGCTGGCCGCCATGCGGGAGAAGGCCCGGGCCGAGAAACGCCCGCCCCGCTATGATGGCACATGGCGTGACCGTGACCCGTCCGAAGCCCCGGAAGGCGTGCCTTATGCCATCCGTCTCAAGGCCCCGAAAGAGGGTGAGACCATCATCAGGGACCATGTGCAGGGAGAGGTCCGTGTCGCCAATGTGGAGATGGATGACCTCATCCTGCTCCGTTCCGACGGGACACCGACCTATCTGCTCGCCGTGGTGGTGGATGACCACGACATGGGCATCACGCACGTCATGCGGGGTGACGACCACCTGACGAACACCTTCCGTCAGGCCATGATCTACCGGGCCATGGGCTGGGACCTTCCGGAGTTCGCCCATCTGCCCCTCATCCACGGGCCGGATGGAGCCAAGCTCTCCAAACGTCATGGTGCCCAGTCCGTCGTGGACTTCCGTGAGGAAGGCATCCTGCCGGAGGCCCTCTGCAACTATCTGCTGCGCCTCGGCTGGGGGCATGGCGATGCCGAGGTGCTGGACCGTGAGGAACAGATCAGGCTTTTCGACATGGACGGCATCGGCCGCTCTCCCTCCCGGATGGATTACGTCAAGCTCAGCCACCTCAACGGCATCTGGATGCGCCGTGCCGATGACGAGCGGCTGACGGCCCTTGTCATGCAGCGTCTGGAGCGACGTGATGACCTTGACCATGACGAGACGGTCCGTGCCCGTGTGCTTGCCCTCATGCCGGGGCTGAAGGAACGGGCAAAGACGGTCGTGGAGCTGGCCGACAACGCCGCCTTCGCCGGGCTGCGCCTGCCGCTGACCATCACCCCCAAGGCGGAAAAGCATCTGGGCGAGGAAGGCCGGAAGGTTCTCGCCGGGCTGGAGGAAAAACTCGCCGGGCTGGAACCTTTCACGACAGAAGGGATCGACAGCACGCTGCGGGCCTTCGCTGCCGAGCATGAGCTGAAACTGGGTGCCGTCGCCCAGCCGCTCCGTGCTGCCATGACAGGTACCACGACATCGCCCGGAATCGACCTCACGCTCGCCGCATTGGGCCGGGATGAGGTTCTCGCCCGCATCCGGAGTGTCCTGTCCGCATGAACCCCACACACCACACGCCCCATCTTCTCGGCATTGAAGGCATGACAGAAAAGGACATCACGCCTTTTCTGGACCTCGCCGAGAGCTATGCCCTGCTCAGCCGTTCCCGCAATGCACCACGGGACGTGCTACAGGGCCGTACCGTCATCAATCTCTTCTTTGAGGACAGCACGCGCACGCGCACCAGCTTCGAGCTGGCCGCCAAGCGGCTGGGTGCCGATGTGGTGAACATGACCGTCGCCACAAGCTCGGTCAACAAGGGCGAAACCCTGCTGGACACGGCCTCCACCCTCAACGCCATGCACTGCGACCTGCTGGTGGTCCGCCATGCCCAGAGCGGTGCCCCAGCCCTGCTCTCGCAGAAGGTCGAGGCCAGTGTCGTCAATGCCGGGGACGGGATGCACGAGCACCCCACGCAGGCCCTGCTGGACGGCCTGACCATCCGGCGGCATTTCGGCCGCCTCAGCGGGCTGAAAATCGCCATATGCGGCGACATCGCCCACAGCCGTGTGGCCCGGTCGGACATTCACCTCCTGCGGGCCATGGGCAACGACATCCATCTGGCAGGTCCCCCTACCCTGCTGCCCGGTGCCCTCGGCACGCTGAAAGGCGTCACCCTGCATCATGACATTGATGAGGCCCTGAAGGATGCGGACGTGGCCATGTGTCTCCGTGTCCAGCGGGAACGCATGGGCAGCGGCCTTGTCCCCAGCGCACGGGAATATTTCTCCCTCTTCGGGCTGGACCGCCGCCGCCTCGCTCTGGCCAAGCCAGGAGCCCTGGTGATGCATCCCGGCCCGATGAACCGGGGTGTTGAAATTGCCTCCGATGTCGCCGATTCACCACAGAGCGTCATTTCTGAACAGGTCGAGATGGGCGTGGCCGTCCGCATGGCTGTCCTCGACCGTCTTTCCCGCATGAAGAATCCCGCATGAGCAGCATCCTTTTTGAAAATGTCCGGCTGATTGACCCTGCCTCCGGGCGGGATGGCAAAGGGAGCCTTCTGGTCGAGAAAGGGCGCATTGCCGCCCTCGACCCAAAAGATGCTCCCAAGGCTGCCCGCATCGTGGATGGCAAAGGGGCCGTCCTCTGCCCCGGCCTCGTAGACATGCGGGCCAGCTTTGGCGAACCCGGAGCTGAATACCGGGAGAGCATTGATTCCGGTATTCAGGCTGCCGTGGCAGGAGGCATCACCTCCCTGGCCCTGCTTCCCGATACCGAGCCTGCCATCGACAACCCGGCACTCGTCCATTACATCCGCCGCCGTGGGGAAGAGACCGGTCTTGTCTCCATCTATCCCTATGGAGCCCTGACAAAAGGCTGCGCCGGAACGGACATGGCCGAAATCGGCCTGCTGAAAAAAGCCGGGGCCATCGGCTTCACCGACGGTGCCCGGGCCATTGCCGACACCAAGCAGATGCGCAACCTGCTGGCCTATTCCGGCTTTCTGGATACCGTCATTGTCCTCCACCCGGAAGATCCCTCCCTGGCCAAAGGGGGCTGCGCCACTGCCAGCCCGCAGGCCGTGAAAATGGGCCTGCCACAGATTCCCGCCTGCGCCGAGGCCATGATGATCGCCCGTGACCTTCGCCTTGCCGAACTGACGGGCGCACGCATCCATTTCGGGCATGTTTCCACCGGGGAAGCCCTCGGCCTGATTGCTGATGCCAAAAAGCGGGGCATCCGGGTCACCTGCGACACGGCACCGCCCTATTTCGCCATGACGGAGGCGGATATCGGGGATTTCCGCACCTACGCCAAGCTCTCCCCGCCGCTGCGGCTGGAAGCTGACCGGCAGGCCGTTCTGGCGGGTCTGGCAGACGGCACCATTGATGCCATCGCCTCCGATCACAGCCCGGCCGATGCGGATGACAAGCGTCTTCCCTTTGCCCAGGCCCGGGCTGGCGGGACCGGCCTCGTCACCCTGCTGGGTGTCACGCTTCAGGCTGGCCTGCCGCTGCTGGAGGCCCTGCGCCTGCTCACCGTGGCTCCGGCCCGTCTTCTGGGGCTGGAAGCCGGGACGCTGGCCGTCGGTGCCCCGGCAGACCTCTGCCTATTTGACCCGGAAGAAGAATGGACCGTCACCGCGGGCAGCCTGCCCGGCCGGGCACAGAATACCCCCTTTGATGGCCGAAACCTCAAAGGACGTGTCCTGCGGACCTTCCGTCAGGGTCGCGAAGTCTTCACTGCCAAAGGTCTCCCTGCATGAGCGGCATCCTGACCTGGTCCCTCATGCCCCCCAGCCTGCCTGTCATCGCTCTGGGGGCCTATCTTCTGGGGAGCATCCCTTTCGGCCTCCTGCTTACCGCACTCAGTGGGCAGGGTGACATCCGGCGCATCGGTTCCGGCAACATCGGGGCCACCAACGTGCTGCGGACAGGCCGCAAAGGCCTCGCTGCGGCAACCCTGCTTCTGGATGCCTTCAAGGGGCTTCTGGCCGTCCTGCTGGCGGAGGCCCTCTCCCCTCACGACACGGCCCTGTGCCTCTCCGTAGCAGGGTGTGCCGCTGTCGTGGGGCACTGCTTCCCCATATGGCTCAGGTTTCGTGGCGGCAAGGGCGTTGCTACAGGCATCGGTGTTTTCTGGGGCATGTGCTGGCCGGTCGGGCTGCTCTGCACCCTGCTCTGGCTGGCTGGTGTCCGTCTGAGCAGGATTTCTTCCGTGGGGGCGCTTCTGGCTTTTCTGGCAGCACCGTTCCTGATGGTGGCCTTCTCTCTGGCACCCATCATGTCGGCCCGTCCCATTGCAGCAGCATGCATCACCCTGCTGATCCTCCTGCGCCATTACGGCAACATTGCCCGCCTCTGTAGCGGAACGGAACCCCGTGTCGGACAGAAATGAGCCAGCTGCATTATCAGAAGCCAACCTGACAGCAACGGAACGTCTGGCTCGATTGCGGCTGGCCCGCACAAAGGGCATTGGCAACGCCACATTCAGCCGGTTGATGGGCCTTTACGGCACGGCAGAGCAGGCCATTGCAGCGCTGCCTGCCCGTGCCCGCCTTTCCGGCCGTCCGGCGCCAGCCATTCCCTCCGCATCCCGCATGGAAGACGAAATTGCCTGGCTGGGAAAACGGGGAGGCCACCATCTGCTACGCTCCGACCCTGCCTATCCCCGCCTGCTGGCCGGACTGCCGAATGCTCCCGTACTTCTATTCACCCAAGGCAATACAGACCTGCTCTCCACACCTTCCCTGGCCATTGTCGGGGCCCGCAAGGCCTCCAATCCGGCCCTGAAACTGACAGAGGAATTCGCCGCCGGTCTGGCAGAAGCCGGCCTGACTGTCGTTTCCGGTCTGGCCCGTGGAGTTGATGGAGCGGCCCACCGGGGAGCCCTGCCCTCTGGACGGACCATCGCCGCCCTGCCCGGCGGGCTGGACATTACCTACCCTCCCGAACATGCAGGCTTGCAGGCCGCCATAGCCCAGCAGGGCTGCCTGATTACGGAATATCCTCCCGGCATGCCGGCCAATGCCCGCCATTTTCCACGGCGCAACCTTCTCATTGCCGGTCTGGCCCGTGGCTGCCTGCTGGTTGAGGCAGCCAGACGCTCCGGCACACTCATCACGGCCCGACTCGCTGCAACCTTCCAGCGTCTGCTCTTTGCCGTGCCTGGCTTTCCCGGCGATCCACGCTCCAGTGGCGGGAATGACCTGCTGAAACAGAATCAGGCCATACTGGTCGAGCAGGTTCAGGACATCCTGTCCGCCCTGGCAGACACGCCCTCACCAGACCCCGGACTGGCCCCATGGAGCAGGCCTCCCTCACGCCAGCCATCCCTTTTCACACCCACTGAAAAAGTACCGACCGCCCCGCCAGCTGCCCCCCGGAAAGCCCCTGCGGCCAGTCAATCATTACCGGAATCTGACGAAAAAAATATTCTCTCCCTGCTGGCGCATACCCCCTCCACTGTTGACGAGATTGCATCACGCTGTCAGTTGTCCATCTCAGCAGTTGCGGCAATACTCATCGAGCTGGAAATGAACGGAGCTGTCCAACGCCACGACGATGGGCAGATCACACTTCCCAGCTAGCGGGCATCGGCCAGACAGCCTTACCACCAGGACACCAGAGACCGGGAAAGACTCATGGCAGTGAAGAATGTTGTGGTTGTAGAAAGCCCTGCCAAGGCAAAGACCATCAACCGTTATCTCGGCAGCGATTATACCGTCATCGCCTCCTTCGGCCATGTGCGGGACCTTCCTCCCAAGGATGGAAGCGTGCGCCCTGACGAGAATTTCGCCATGTCGTGGCAGACCGATGATCGTGGCTCGAAACAGATTGCCACCATTGCCAAGGCTCTCAAAGGGGCCAGCAAACTGATTCTCGCCACCGACCCGGACAGAGAAGGTGAGGCCATCTCGTGGCATGTCCGCAGTGCCCTCGAGGAAAAAAAGCTCCTCAAGGATATTGAGGTCGAGCGGGTCACCTTCAACGAGATCACCAAAAACGCCATCGCTGCGGCCATGAAGGCCCCCCGTACGCTGGACCGCCCCCTGATTGATGCCTATCTGGCCCGCCGTGCGCTGGACTATCTGGTCGGCTTCACCCTGTCTCCCGTTCTCTGGCGCAAACTGCCGGGCAGCCGCAGTGCAGGGCGTGTGCAGTCTGTCGCCCTGCGGCTGATCTGCGAACGGGAAGCGGAAATCGAGGCCTTCAAACCCCGGGAATACTGGAGTGTGGAAGGTCTCTTCACAACTCCCGCCAAGGCGGACTTCACCGCAAAACTGACCCATCTTGAAGGCAGAAAACTCGACCAGTTCGCCCTGACCAATGAGGACATGGCCCACAGGGCCCGTGATCTGGTCCGCTCCTCCGCCCTCAGCGTACGGAAGATCGAGCGGAAGCGGACACGCCGCAATCCGGCACCGCCTTTCACCACCTCCACCCTCCAGCAGGAAGCCTCCCGCAAGCTGGGCATGAGTGCACAGACCACCATGCGCACCGCCCAGCAGCTTTATGAGGGTGTGGACCTGAATGGCGAGACGTTCGGCCTGATCACCTACATGCGTACCGATGGCGTCACCATGGCCTCGGAGGCCGTGCAGGCCATCCGCTCCCATATCAGCTCATCCTTTGGCAAAGATTACTGCCCGGGCAAGCCACGCTCCTACACCACGAAGGCAAAAAACGCACAGGAAGCCCACGAGGCCATCCGCCCTACCGATGTGTCCCGTACACCTTCTTCTGTCGCCTCCGTGCTCACGGCGGACCAGAAACGCCTTTATGAGCTGATCTGGAAGCGCTCCGTTGCTTCACAGATGCAGTCTGCCGAGCTGGACCAGACAGCCGTCACCATCGGTGATGAACAGGAGCAGACCCTGCTGCGGGCCACCGGCTCCATCATCGCCTTTGACGGCTTTCTGAAGCTCTATATCGAAGGCCATGATGACAAGGAAAAAGGCGGGGATGATGACCAGAACCGCCTTCTCCCCGCCATGAAGGAAGGCGACCAGCTGGGCACGAAGGACGTGACAGCCGAACAGCACTTCACCCAGCCACCTCCCCGCTATTCCGAAGCATCACTGGTCAAGAAGATGGAAGAAATCGGCATCGGACGGCCTTCCACCTATGCCTCCATCCTCAGCGTCCTGCGGGACCGCAATTATGTGCGCCTTGATGCCCGACGCTTCGTGCCGGAAGACAGGGGGCGGCTGGTCACGGCTTTTCTCACCTCTTTCTTCCAGCGTTATGTGGATACGGGCTTCACAGCCTCGCTGGAGACGCAGCTGGATGACATCTCGGATGGCCGGGCTGACTGGCATGATGTCATGTCCGCCTTCTGGAACGACTTCTCGGCCACGGTTGCCAAGACAAAAGACCTGAAAATCTCTGATGTCATTGAGGCGCTGGACCAGGACCTCGGCAACCATTTCTTCCCACCCCGACCGGATGGCAGTGATCCACGCAGCTGCCCGTCCTGCACTGATGGACGGCTGGGCCTCAAGCTGGGGCGGCATGGAGCCTTCCTGGGATGCTCCAACTATCCGGAGTGCCGTGTCACCCGCCCCCTGGCGGTTGATAATGGCGAGGAGACTGCCCTACCGGACGGTATGCGCCTGCTTGGCCATGACCCTGCCACGGGCGAGGACATCACCCTCCGTCGTGGGCCTTACGGGCTGTATGTCCAGCGTGGCGAGCCGGACCCTGAAGACAGGAAGGCCAAACCAAAACGGGCCACCATCCCCAAGGACCGTAACGGCGAAACGCTCACCCTTGAGGAAGCCATCGGCCTTCTCTCCCTCCCCCGTGAGGTTGGCCCCCACCCGGAAACGGGCGAGATGATCACGGCCGGTCTTGGCCGTTTCGGACCGTTCGTCAAGATGGGCAGCATCTACGGCACGCTCAGCAAGGATGATGACGTGCTGACCATCGGCCTGAACCGGGCCGTTGATGCTCTGGCCAAAAAGCTGGCTTCCATCCGCACGTTGGGTACGCACCCCAAGGATGGTGAGGTCGTCATGGTCCGCAAGGGACGTTTTGGTCCCTATGTGCAGCATGGCCAGACCATTGCCACTCTCCCCAAAGGGGACTCGATGGATGACGTCACGCTGGAAGAGGCCCTCACCCTGCTGGATGAAAAAGGCAAACCGCTGAAAGGTGGCCGCAAGACAACCACGAAAAAAACGGCCGCCAAAAAGACCACGACCAGAAAAACCACTACGGCGAAGAGCACGACCAGAAAAACGGCCACCAAAAAGGCAGCGACAGGGAAGGCAACCAGCAGAGCCAAAACGACAAAAAGCGGAACCACAAAAACCGGCAGCCGCAGCAAAACCTCACCAGAGGCGCCCATCAGCAAGGATGACCTTCCTTTCTGATTTCCCTTCTTCCATGAATGCGGCATAATAGCGGGGGATGTGTCTTCCATGATGGCACGCCCCCGGCCCGCGACGGGCACGATCCGCCCTGCCCGGCCTCTGTCCCCGAAAGAAACCATGTGACAGTGTCCCGGCTTTTCATCTTCCCTTTTTCTTACCAGTCCGGTCCATCGCCTTCATGATGCCAGTTCGCCTCCTGCGTCCCGTCTGCACAGCCTTCACCGGGGTTGCCCTGTCCGGCGTGCTGACAGTCGGCTCTGCCATCGCCCAGCCTGTTCAGGCCCATCCTTTCTGGAACCGGCTGCTCCACCATTTTGCCGGCCGCCCTGGAGCACCCTCCTCCACCCCGGTCGGATCCATCACCACCACAACATCCCAACCCGCAGGGACAGGCAGCTCCTCCCGACCCACCCCCGTCCCCACCGCTCCGGCTCTCCCGGAATTCACGGATGAAGACCGGCTGGCAGAGCTGACATTATCAACCGCCCTTACATTCATGCTTCCCCGGACGCTGACCCCGCACACACCGCAGGAACTCTGCCTCTGGGGGATGCAGGCCCTGCTGGAAGTCCCCCAGCCTTTACAACAGCCGGACCATGGGCAGGCGCCATCATCCAGCTTCACCCTCGCCGTCCAGCCCGGAACCATGTTCAGCCCGGCTCACATGAGCCTGCTCCATGACAGGCACCCTCTGCTGTCTGTCCGGACACCCGGCAAGGACGACGTGACCGGCTGGAGCCATCTGAGCCTCCAGCTCATCACGCTCCTGCGACGTGATGTGCCATCCTACCAGCTCATGAATGATGAAACCCTGCTGAGCCGTTTTCTCAATGGCCTTCTGGCCAGGCTGGACCCCTATTCCCGCTATCAGTCTCCTCCACCGCCGCCCAGCCAGTCTGATGCCGTCACCCCTGCCCAGCCCCCACCCGAACCCGCAGCAAGCGTCGGGCTGACCCTCCGCCGGACACGAGCCCATTTCCCTGTCGTGGCGGCCCTCAACCTCGACAGCCCTCTGTGGGATGCCGGAATCATACCGGGAGACAGCCTGACCAGCCTCGACCACCAGAGCACACGCCAGATGGCCCTGCCCGCCCTCCAGGCCATGCTGACTGGCCCTGCTGGCAGTACGGTGGAGCTGGAATTCCGCACCCAGGACGGACATCATCTCATCAGGAATTTCACCCGTGGGCGCATGGCAGAAGAAAGTGTCTTCCCTGAACAGGCCGGGCGGTTCCCCATCCTGCGGGTCACCCATTTTTCCAGCCGGACGGCCGAAGAAGTCAGCCAGTATCTTTCCACGCTCCTGCCAGAAACACCCCCAAATAGCAGTCTGCCCCACCCTCCAGACGGCCGGACCCCACCAGCGCCCACCCTGCCCGGCCTCGTGCTGGACCTGCGCGGGAACCATGGAGGAATCCTGCAACAGGCGGTCATGACGGCGGCGCTCTTCCTCGACCACGGCGTGATCGCCACGACCGAAGGACGGGCGGCGGAGGCCAATCACGTCTGGAGCATCCAGGGCGGGGATCTGACCAACAATACCCCGCTGGCCCTGCTGGTTGACCAGGATACGGGCAGTGCAGCCGAAGTTCTGGCAGCAGCGCTGGCCGACCAGCAAAGGGCCGTTGTGACCGGCAGCAGCACCTTTGGCAAAGGCATGGTCCAGATTTCTTCCACCCTGCCCAACGGGGGGCACCTGTCCCTGACATGGGCACACATCACCGCTCCCCAAGGCTGGGCCCTGCAGGACCTTGGTGTCCTGCCCCAGCTCTGCACAAGCCCCCAGGGACAGTTTTCCCTCCGGGACCAGCTGGCAGCGCTTCGTGCTGACCAGTCCCTCATGACCGATGCCCTGCGCCAGTCCCGCCTCATCCACACAGACAGCCCGGAGGCGGCACGGCGTGCCCTGCGACAGGTCTGCCCCCCTGCCGCTGCCAGCCCGACCGACATCTCCGCCGCTCTGGCACTTTTCATCATCCCCCACACCTATCGTGCTGCCCTCCTGCATCTGCCGGACAACACGGCAATTCACCCGGCGGCCAACACCACCCCATGACGACTATGCACCATCTGGCAGGGAGACCGGACTCATGTTCCATGGCCTGAAAACCGGATTCTGGGTCCGTGCCACCCTCAGGCACCTCAACCAGAATGGCCTGATGGCCGCTCTGGTCCGTAAAGGTGACGAAGATGCTGGCAGTGTCTTCATCATGCTGAATGGCCGGGATGGACGCATCGCCATATTACGGGAACAGGGTGCGACATGGCTGCGCCAGACCTTTGAGGACAGCGACACGGAAAGTGCCATGATGCAGGCCAATGCCTATCTGGAACGGCAGAAACGGTACGACCCTGACCTCTGGATCATGGAGGTTGATGTCCTAGACAGCACCCACCCGCTGGAACATGACATCACCACACGCCGCTTCAGCCATGAAGACTGACCAGCCCCATGTTCCCCGGGGGCCGACCGACGCCTCATCCACCTGTAACACATAGGACACATCTTTTCCCGATTCAGACGCAAACGGCACAGGTATGTCCCGGCAATCCATTGCGTTTACTGTCACTTTCAGTGAAAAGGGTAGCCACCTGTCTGGCTGGAGAGTAATTACATGACCGCACGCCCCTCCATTACATCACTGCTGGCCCGCAGCGCCTGTGCCGCCTGCCTGTCAGTCATGGCGTTTGGTGCGGCCCGGGCACAGCCTGTCCGTGGCCTCTATGTCGGCGGGGCAGCGGGGGCGAGCTTCAACCAGTCCCAGACCGTCAATCCCCACACGAAGCTCTTTGCGCATGGTCGGGACGACTTTGCGACAGGCATCACCGGGCTGGGCAGCATCGGCTGGGGACTGGGGAACGGTTTCCGTGTGGAAGTGGAGGGCAACTACCGCAACAACCGCCTTTCCCGGTTCCATTCCCCCGGCTTCAGCAGCACAGCCCATGGTCACCAGCAGAAATACGGGGGCATGGCCAATGCCCTGTTTGACATGGATATCGGCCAGAACTGGATCTACCCCTATTTCGGGGCTGGTATCGGTTATGGAAGCCAGTTCACGAACACCAGAATCCAGGGGACAGGCGCAGACAGGGGCTACAGGCAGCGGACCCGTGACAGCGCAGGCGGCTTTGCCTATCAGGGCATCTTTGGTGTTTCACTGCCCGTGCCATGGGTTGTTGGCCTTTCCACCACAATGGAATATCGCTTCTACACCATCACGGGCCGCCACAGGCACTTCACGACAGCATCCTACAACATCGCTGCCCCCGACAGTGGACCCGTCAGCGGCAAGCGTGGCAGCCGGACAGATTTCAACCATTCCCTGATGCTCGGGCTGCGCTATGAGTTCAACCCGGCTCCGCCGCCACCGACACAGGCCCCCACCCTCTCCACCCCGGCACCTGCCCCCGTCCGCACCTATCTGGTGTTCTTCGACTGGGATCGTGCCAATCTGTCCGACCGGGCGCGGGCCATCGTGGAAACAGCTGCCCGCAACTCCACATCAGCCCAGTTCACCCGGATCCAGGTCAATGGCCATGCCGATTCTTCGGCTGTCCATCCTGGCAGCCGGAAGGCTGAGGCCTACAACATGGCCCTGTCTCTCCGCCGCGCGCAGACCATCAAGGCAGAGCTGATCCGCGATGGCGTACCGGCTGGCGTCATCGAGGTTCATGGTTTTGGTGATTCGAAGCCACTGGTCTCCACCCGCCCCGGTACGGCAGAACCGCAGAACCGTCGGGTGGAAATCGACTTCCAGTAAACAGGTACTTCAGAGTCTGACCGGCCTTCGCCTGCCGGTCAGACATCCTGATGTGCCCTCTCAAAAAACGGGCCGGACACGTATTCAGTGTGTCCGGCCCGTTTTTTCTGACAGGTCTCTACGCCCTGTTACTTCGTCTTGGCTGCCGGAGCGTGCCTGCTGACGGCATGGTGCACCGTTCGGGAGGTCGCATGATGGACAGCCTGAGGCGTCTTTTTCTCAGCTGATTCGGCCACCTTCTTGCCCGGTTCCTCAGAGGGGGCAGGGGCAGCTGCAACGACAGCCGGCTCGACCTGCACACGGACCTGAAGCTGACGGCGTGGCTGTGCATGGGCAGGAATCAGCTCCACGGTGAAGCTGTCAGCCCCCTTGTAATCCGCCGCAGGGGTGTATTCCACATATGTGCGGTTATCATAATTGTACAGAAAGGCCCTGCCATTCTCCGGCGGAGGAACCACACCAAAAGACACGTAACTGCCTCCACCCCCTTTGCTGACAGAAAACGGGCAGGTACCGCCATCACCAGCGCTGACCGTCATGCTCACACTCATGCGGCCCGTGGCGTCTGTCTGCACAGGCGATACCTCACAATGAGCAGCCCGCTTCTCGTTGGCAAAAGGATTGGGAGGAATCTCGATGCCACTCGGCCCCCTTGACTGCTGGCCGACACACCCGCCAAGGGCCAGAAGAGTTGCACCGACAACCCCTGCCCGCACTAGAAAACTGCTCTGCTGCACAGTCCACTCCAGAGAAAACTAAAAACAGATAAAAAAGGCGCATCCAGGCCCCTGCCCGCAATCCGCCAGTTTTCAGAACGCACGATACGCTTTCAGCACCATCATGAGAATGAGGTCTTCCATATTTCTTTCTCTGTCAGTTATGTTTAACGTTTCCTTCATCATTACACGGCCATATCCACCAAAGAATTGCCCGTCTCAGGGCAGACTTTCCCAAATGACCATGATATAGGCAGAGAACCTGTCAGCGGGAGTTTTCATATGTCTCTTCTGTCCTACGGCCTGTCCTTCTCCAGGACTGGACTGGCCCTTGCCACTGCGGCTTTTTTTGCCATTGCCCCTGCCTCATGGGCAGCAGCCTGCCACTCTTCGGCAGAAGACCATTCAGCCTTCAATCTGGCTGGTCTGAAATCGGAACTCATGGTGACGGCTCTCTCCTGCCAGACGCAGGACCGTTACAACCAGTTCATCACACGCTTCCGCCCCATCCTGACAGAATCGGAAAGACGGCTGGATTCCTATTTCCACCGGACATTTGGCCGCCAGGCGCAGAAAAAACATGATGATTACATCACCCAGCTGGCGGATGTGCAGTCCTTGGGGGGGCTGAAGTCCGGTACGGCCTTCTGTGCCCAACGTGTGCCGATGTATGACGAGATCGAGGCGCTGGACGATTCGAACAGCGACCTCGCCCATTATGCCGAGGCCAAGGATATTGTTCAGCCTTCTTCCTACGAAAGCTGCACGGCACCCCAGCCTCCCCACCGGGCCACGAGCCGCCGCAGGCGCCGGGGCTGACCTCCCGCCCCTCCCCACGCCCCGACAGACAGGATCACAGGATGGCCGATATGTTCGAGCAGGGTTCCACACCTGCCCCCTCCCATGTACAGCCAGCTGAACAGTATGATGCCGGGGCCATTGAGGTCCTTGAAGGGCTGGAGCCGGTACGCCGTCGCCCTGGCATGTATATCGGGGGTACGGACGATGCGGCCTACCACCATCTTGCTTCCGAAATCATTGACAACGCCATGGATGAAGCCGTGGCGGGTCATGCCACGACCATTGAGGTCTGTCTGGAAGACGCCCACACCCTGATGGTCCGTGACAATGGCCGTGGGATTCCGACTGACCCCCATCCCCGCTTCCCGAAAAAATCAGCCCTTGAGGTCATTTTCACCACGCTCCATGCGGGGGGGAAATTCTCTGGCAAATCCTATGCCACATCAGGCGGTCTGCATGGTGTGGGCAGCTCTGTCGTCAACGCACTGGCCTCCCATCTGGAAGTCGAGGTCTACCGCAACCGCAAGGGATGGCGACAGACTTTCTCCCGTGGTCTGCCAACCAGTACGCTGGAAAGCACAAAACCTGCCATCCGGCGTGGCACGATGGTGCGTTTCACCCCGGACAGTGACATTTTCGGCCCCCTGCATTTCTCCCCGGCCCGCCTGTACCGCCAGTGCCAGATCAAGGCAGCGCTGTTCCGGGGGGTCAGCATCACATGGTCCTGTGCCCCGGAACTTCTGAAAGGGGACAATGCTCCACCAGCCGAAGCTATCATCGCCTATCCAAATGGTCTGGAAGATGCCCTGACGGCTGATCTTGGTCCCTCACCTGCCCTGCTTACCCCCCTCTGGGCTGGTGAGGCTGAGCTGCCTGTGGCTGCCGATGGCCAACCCGGTGGGCGTGTCGAGTGGGCTGTTGCCTTTCTCGACCAGGGAAACAGCGCTCTCATTTCCTACTGCAACACCATTCCCACACCGCAGGGTGGCACCCATGAGAACGGCCTGCGAGCGGCACTCGTCAAAGGCTTCCGCAACTGGGGGGACCAGCGCAAGATTCGCCGTTCCAGCACCATCACGGCGGAAGATGTGCTGGGCACCATCAATGCCCGTCTGTCCGTTTTCATCCGCAACCCACAATTCCAGGGACAGACAAAAGACAGACTGACCACACAGGAGGCCAGCCGCCTCGTGGAAGGTGCCCTGCGGGACCGGATCGACCACTGGCTGGGGGGCAATCCCCAGCAGGCTGACAGTCTGGTCGGCTATATGGTCGAACGGGCAGAAGAACGCCTGCGCCGCCGTGAAGCCCGTGAAACAACCCGCAAAACGGCGACAAAGCGCCTGCGTCTGCCCGGCAAGCTGACAGACTGCTCCCGCAGCAATGCCCATGAGACGGAAATCTTTCTCGTGGAAGGCGAATCAGCCGGGGGGTCTGCCCGTCAGGCCCGTGACAGGGAAACACAGGCCGTTCTGCCCCTGCGGGGCAAGATACTCAATGTCGCCTCTGCCACACAGGAAAAACTGCTGGCCAATACGGAGCTGAAAGACCTGATCGAGGCACTTGGCTGTGGCTTTGGCAAGACTCTCGACCTTGAAAAACTGCGCTATGGCCGCATCATCATCATGACAGATGCTGACGTGGATGGCGCCCATATCGCCTCCCTGCTGATGACCTTCTTCTTCCGGGAGATGCCGGACCTCGTCCGGCAGGGGCACCTCTACCTGGCGCAGCCACCACTCTACCGGCTCACTCATGGCAGCAAGACCGTCTACGCCATGAACGACCTCGACCGTGACCGCAGGTTGAAGACGGACTTCAAGCCCAATGCCAAAGTTGAAATTTCACGCTTCAAAGGGCTGGGGGAAATGCCGGTTTCCGACCTCAAGGAAACCACCATGTCCCCTGCACGCCGCACACTCCTGCGTGTAACCGTCCCGACAGAAGACAACCTGATGACCCGCAGACGGATCGAGAGCCTCATGGGCCGCAAGCCTGAACTGCGCTTCCAGTTCATTCAGGAGCAGGCCCAGTCGGTCAATCTTCTCGATATCTGACACGCCCGAGCATCCCCGGAAACAGGAAGAGGCGCATCCCACAAACAGGATGCGCCTTTTCCATGTCAGCCGAATACCGGATTCGCCGGATTCTCTCCCATGCGGCCATCCGCCCTATGGAGCGTGGCGATCGCCGCCATCTCCTGCTCGGGCAGGACAAAATCGAACAGGTCCAGATTCTCTGCCATGCGCTCCCGATGAACTGATTTGGGAATCACGATCACCCCATTCTGGAGGTGCCAGCGCAGAATCACCTGTGCCGGGCTTTTGCCGTGGCGTCTGGCAATATCACCAATCAGCTCGTTGTTCAGTACAGTCCCCTTGCCCAGAGGACGCCACGCTTCGGTCTGAATTCCCACGCTTTTATGAAAAGCCCGCAACTCCTCCTGCTGGAAGAAAGGATGAATCTCGATCTGATTGACGGCAGGCACAACACCTGTCTCATCCATGATTCGCTGGAGGTGATCTTTCTCAAAATTGGACACGCCGATAGACCGGACACGCCCCTGTTTCTGCAGATCGATCAGAGCCTTCCACGTCTCCACATACAGTCCCTGCTGCGGCATTGCCCAATGAATGAGGTAGAGATCCACCACATCACGCTGCAGCAGACGGGCACTCTCATCAAAAGCTTTCAGGGTCGAATCATAACCCTGCTCGTCATTCCAGACCTTGGTTGTGACAAACATGGCGGGGTGCCCTTTCAGCCCCTCACCAACTCCCGCCTCATTACGATACAGCCGGGCCGTATCCACGGCCCTGTAGCCCAGCTCTATGGCTGTTCTGACAACATCAGCTGTTTCATCAGGCGGTGTTTCCCAGACACCAAGCCCGATCCACGGCATGGCATGACCATCATTCAGCTGTACACAGGATGCAGCATCCTTGGGAAAATCACTCATGTTCCCTCCCTGATTCTGGGCGACACGGTACTGACCACCAGCCAGTGCCGCCGGTTCATTCATCCTCGCTCTTCCCGAAAGATCAGGCAAGCCATTCTCCATGCACTCCCGGGAAATCAGACAGTCTGCTCAAACAGACCCATCTGTACCGGCAGGGAACGGTCCTCATACGACACCAGCGAGGAAATGGTCAGTCCCAGCAGTCGCACTGGCCGGTCCAGCGGGAAGAAACTGCGCAGAATTTCCAAAGCCACTGGCAGCAATACGCACTCATCGGCGGCAGGGAAAGCCATTGAGCGAGCCCGGGTTACCGTATGAAATCCAGCATAGCGCAACTTGAGCGTAACGGTCCGTCCGGCAAGGCGCTTCTGCGCACAGCCAGCAGCCAGTTTGCTGACAATCGCTTTCAACGTCGCTGCCAGCCTGTCCCATTCAGCCACGTCATGCGGAAAGGTTGTCTCCGTTCCCAATGACTTCCTGGGCCGGTTGGCCTCTACCGGGCGATGATCCTGACCTCTGGCGATATCATGATAGAACTGGGCTGAACTGCCAAAATGCTGCCTCAACTCCGGTACTGTCCATTTTCTGAGGTCCGCTCCCGTGTGGATTCCCAGACCATGCATCCGCCGCGTGGTCGCCGGCCCCACACCATGGAATTTCTCCACAGGCAGATCCGCCACGAAAGCAGCGCCCTGCCGGGGGGAAATCACAAAAAGCCCGTCGGGCTTTCGCTGCCCCGAAGCCAGTTTGGCCAGAAAACGGTTATACGATACCCCCGCTGAGGCCGTCAGCCCTGTCTGCTGCCGAATATCCCGCCGGATGGCTTCAGCAACGGCTGTAGCAGATCCATAAGGAGGCCACTGTTCCGTAACATCCAGATAGGCCTCATCCAGCGCCAGCGGCTGTATGAGCGCCGTATAATGCCGGAAAATGGCATGAATCTGAGCCGAGACAGCACGATAGACGTCAAAACGGGGAGGAACGAAGATCAGCTCCGGGCAACGTTCCAGTGCCATGTGCGAGGGCAAAGCGGAACGTACACCAAAGACACGGGCCTCATAACTGGCAGCGGCCACGACACCTCTACCCGACCCACGCCCCACAGCCACTGGCCTGCCACGTAAAGCCGGATTGTCCCGCTGCTCGATGGAAGCATAAAACGCATCCATGTCCACATGCAGGATCCGCCTCGCAGCGTCATCAGCCCTACCCTCTTTCACCCTTTCCAACCCCGCCGGATGGGACATGCCTGCCTCAGCCCCTCTCACGATCCCTGAAAAGATGCCGTTGGCATCGGCACATAACTGCCGACAACCAGCGCAAGGATGGTTACATCCGGGCTCTCAGCAGCGCTGTGGCAGACCGTATCACCCGGTGCAGGCAGGATGATCGGTGACTGAAACTCCGGCTCGGTACTCTGGGGCCAGAGAACCATCTGCCCGCTTTCCTTGACCTGAACCGCCTTTATGGTGGCCTCGAAACCATCCGACACTCTGGAACGTTGCATGGCGACCACATAATCCCCATTACGGGGCCGGCGTCCCAGCTCGGAAAAATTGATGACGATAACCACCGAACCATCCTGAAACACACGGTTCATAGACTGCCCCTTCACCATCAACCCGTATCGCTTCAGACCGGGATAGGCTGCATCGTAAGGAATGGTGATCGCATACTGGTCTGGAAGAGGCCATTCATGTGCCTCCTTCCAGACCCCGGCCTGCACCTCACCACAGACCTGCACCTGCGAAACAGGCAGATTAGGAGACGGCGCTGGCTGTTCGACTGTCTTCTGCTCTTCAGACCTGCTGATCTCTGCTACCAGAGGACCAACCGGCACACCCAGCACCTGGGCCAGGGCTGCCAGTTTGTCCGTACGGGGGAGATGTTTGCGCCGACGCATGTCCCGCAAAAAATCCACACCAACAGCAGGATTGATCTCACGGGCTTTCAGACAGGCCCGCCTGTCGGACAATCCCTGGGCCGCCAGAAGGGAATCCAGATGCGACAACAACGATTCAATAGACATGGTACGGGGATTATCCCTCTTTCCTGCGTATGTCCAGACAGGGGACACCCTAGGTCCTGTTAATTTTTCTTGACATTTAAGGGTATATCCCCGCATCCTCAGAGCAATTCCTTACAGGAGGCTCTCCGACACTCAATCTGCCAAGGAAGAAATACCCTCACTGCTTTCATCCTCTCCATATGACCTGATTGTCATGGGGCCATGCCCCATTACGGACCATAACGCAGTTTTCCGGGAGAATTCCTTTGTCTCGCATCACGCACATCACGACCACCCCGACACGGGAGCGGACCCGCAAGCCCGATTATGAAATCATCGGCCGCAGGCGCCGCCGTGCCAACACTCTTGGTGCCCTCTCCTCACGTCTGACTGCTGATGTCATTTCTGAAGCAGAACAGTGGGTCAAGGACTGGATGCTGGCCGAACACGGCTATCTCGACATCATGAAAAATGGCGGCGCCCCCGCACAGGCGGGGAATGTCTTCACCTTCAATGCATTGCAGGGCAAAGCCTGGGGGCGGCTGAACGCCTTCCGCCGCCATGCGGGACGGGCCCGACACCAGCTGCTCGTGAACATGCTGGGACTCGGCTGGTCCTTTTCTTCCCTCGGCTCCAAACTCTATCCCGATCTGCACCCGGACAGTGCCCGCAAAAAGGCTTCGGAAGAGTGCGCCGCCACACTGGAAATGCTGGCCGCCTTCTGGCAGGGACAGAGACGCGAAAAAGCCAGACAGGCTGTCACCATTGCCCGGGAACATCGCAAAGGGCTCGACATGATGACCCTGTCCAGACGCTATCATCTGGCCCCTGAAGGTCTTGAGAAGATCATCCGGCATGGCGAGATCATCCTGAACAAACCCCAGAAGATCACGGCTGCGGAACTCCGCAACTGACCATGGCAGCCGGATTGCTTTTTTCCTGTTGACAGCTTACCCGCTTTAGCCTATAAAAAGGACATCATCACGAGCCGTGCGCCCAGAGGGGTGTACGGCTTTTTTCATGACTGCTGTTCCAAGACAGACAGCTTTTCTTTCCCTTCAGGATGGATTCCGCAAACCACCGCCCTTCCCGGCGGTGCGACCCCATGCGCCATGATCCACCTCCACTGCACCACCGAGGCCCATCCTGCCGGACATGCATGATCCGGCTTCCATGCCCGGCACCTGCATTCATTAAAACGGACTTTCTTCCATGGCTCACATGCCTTCCTCCCCCGCCGGGCAGCCGCTCGGCCGCGGCCGCATCGTTCTGACCAGACGCGGCCTCTGCACCGTTCTTGCCGAAGAGGGCAACAGTCTTGTTCTCTGCCCGATCCACGAAGCTCCAGCCCTGACACACAGGGCCGACATTCCTCTGACATGGAGGGATGAACTCATTCTGGGACTGAAACAAAATGCGGTCGTCAGGGCCATTCCCTTCCTCAAGCAGCGTCAGGCCGTCACCCCCCAGCCTGCAAGTCTCTCCGCCTTCACCCTCACCCAGCTCCGCCTCCGGACACACCGGGAACTGCAGGTCAACGCTCTGGAAAGTGACAGGCTGCCCTTCTTCTCTGGCAGACATGCCCGCAACCGCCTTCATGCAACCCATGTCTCATGACACGCCCCGCAAAAAGCCTGTCTCCTTCTCGCAGAAACTCTTTGATGAAATGATGGAAGACCTCATGCTCGGCACTCCCCTGCATGACATCTGCTCCGGCGCACAGCGCCCCACCCTGCGCAGCTTCTATCGTTGGCTCCAGAAACATCCGGCCCTCCTGCCCCGTTATCGCCGGGCACGGGAACTGTCTGCCGACAGTCTGGAAAGCACCATCCTCTCCCATATCAGGGCCATGCCAGAAAAAGCTGATGCGGCCACGGTCAATTTCCACAAGCTGAGGTTCGACATGCTCCGCTGGATCATGGCCCGCCGTGCCCCAAAGCGGTATGGCGACCGGCAGACCATGGAACATGCCGGGCATGATGGCGGCCCCGTACACACCATCCAGCGGCTCATCATTGATCCCGCTGCTCCGGGCACAACACCACCGGACACATCACCGCAATAAAATGCAGGGGCCTCATGACAACAGACCGGGTCACCATCATGACACCCCGGGCCTTTGCGCCCCTTCTACAGCCTGCCCGCTATAAAGGCATCTGGGGAGGACGAGGTTCCGGGAAGTCCTGTTTCTTTGCCGGAATGCTGATCGAACAGGCCACACTGCGCCCCGGGTTGAGGGCGGTCTGCATCCGGGAAATCCAGAAATCCCTGACTGTTTCCGTTCACCAGCTGCTCCGGGACACCATCGCACGCCTGAACCTGTCCCACCTCTTCACAGTTTTGGACAGGGAAATCCGTACACCCGGCGGCGGTGTCATCCTCTTCCAGGGGATGCAGTCCCACAATGCCGAAACCATAAAATCCCTGGAAGGAATGAACATCGCCTGGGTGGAGGAAGCGCAGTCCCTCTCGGCCAGGTCCCTGAAACTCCTGCGCCCGACCATCCGCCAGCCCGGTTCCGAACTCTGGTTCAGCTGGAATCCCAATCATCCCTCCGACCCTGTGGATGCCTTCATGCGTGATCCTGCCACGGAAGGTGACCCCTCCTTCATCACGATCCGGGCGAACTGGTCAGACAATCCGTGGTTCCCAAATGTTCTGAATCAGGAACGAAAACGGGATCAACATCTGCGACCACAGGACTATGGGCATATCTGGGAGGGAGGCTATCAGCTGCATCACGAAGCCCTCATCTTCCCCGACCGCATCACGGTTGAAGAGTTCCGGCCCCCCAGCAGCTGCCGCTTCCATTTTGGAGTGGACTGGGGCTTCTCACGGGACCCCACAGCCGTCATACGCTGCTTCATTCACGAGGACATCCTCCATATCGACCATGAGGCAGGCGGCACCCACATTCCACTGGACCACCTGCCTGCCCTGTTCGACAGAATACCGGGCATCCGCCACTGGCCCATCCGGGCAGACGGTGCCCGGCCGGAAACGATCAGTTACCTTCGCACCCGCCATCATTTCCGCATCAGTGCCGCCCGAAAATGGCCCGGAAGCGTACAGGATGGCATCGAGAGGCTGCGCTCCTTCCGGTCCATCCGCATCCATCCCCGCTGCCAGCAGACAGTCCGTGAGTTCCGCCTCTACCGTTACAGGTCGGACCCGCTGACAGGCGATGTCCTCCCGCAGGTGGAAGATGCGAACAACCATTACATCGACGCCCTGCGTTACGCTCTGGATGGCCTCATCACCAACCAGTCCCCCCTGCCGGATTTCTCACGGTTTGCACCACCTACCTGATGGACATGGCTCTCACGGATGACCCAGCGCCCAGACCAGCCATCCCCCTACGGCTCCCCCCAGTATCAGCCCACCCAGAAGGGCCAGCAGAAGCATCCGTCCGGCAATACGCTGTGATGATGCCTTCCAGTCGATCCATCTCATGACACGTCTCCTTTCCGTTACAGATAGGCCTTGCCCATGCCCGGTTTTTCTCTCACCCGTCTGTTTGAAAAACAGCCCACAACAACCGCACGCCCCCGGCAGGAACCCGCCGCTCCACGTCACACCAGTATGGCCGGGAAGACAAGTCCCCACTGGCTGACCCGCCTATGGCGGGCCTCCCACACCATCCCTACACCCGATGACAGAGAGACAGCCACGCCATTCTCCCCCTACCGGCCACCACCGGGCGTCGTGCCGGAAGGACATGACCAGCCCGGCATGGATTCTGCCCCCACGGCCATGATGGACATGGCCTGCTGGGCTATGGGACAGACGGCAGCCCAGCCATCATGGATGGCCGACGGGCTTGGTTTTCTGGGGTATCCGACCCTCGCCCAGATGGCCCAGCGGGCGGAGTTCCGCAAACCCTGTGATGTCATCGCACGGGAAGCCACACGGGAATGGATCAGCCTCAGCACGCACAACCCAGACCATCCCTCTCCGGCTCTTCCGTCGGATCCCGCAGCCCGCCTTCATGCGCTGGATGTGGAGATGAAACGGCTGAATGTCCGCGAGCTTCTGCACCAGCAGATTCTGGACAGCCTGCTCTACGGCATCGGCCATATCTGGCTCAACATGGCTGACACGCCCCGCACGACCTATGGGCAGACACTCCCGCTGCCCCTCACCCCCCACGGGGTCCGCAGGGGAACTCTGGCCGGGCTGAAAAACATCGAACCGGTCTGGACCACGCCCAACGCCTACAATGCCGACTCTCCCCTGCAGGATGACTATTACCGGCCCCGCAACTGGTGGGTGCAGGGTAGCCTTGTCCATCGGGACAGGCTCATCAGCATGGTGCCTTATGGCGTATCCGACCTCTTCAAACCGTCATTCAATTTCGGCGGGATGAGCCTGACACAGCAGCTGCGCCCCTATGTCCACAACTTCCTGCGGACCCGCAACAGCATCAGCAACATCACGACCAATTTCTCCAGGCTTGTCCTGAAGACCGACATGGGCGGCCTGATGGCCACCGGCACCAGCGACGAGGCCGACCCGACAGCCTCCATCACGGGGCGGGCCTCCTTCATGCAGAAAATTTCCGAAGGACAGGACATCATCGTGGCCGACCGGCAGAACGAGGATGTATCCATCGTGGCCACACCCCTGACAGGGCTTGCCGACCTCCAGTCCCAGGCCATGGAAGCCATGGCCTCCATACCCGGCATACCGCTCGTGAAGCTCTTCGGCATCACCCCCAACGGGCTGAACGCCTCCTCCGCTGGAGAAATCAGGGTGTTCTACGATGAGATCGCCGCCTTTCAGGAAGCCCACATGCGGCCCGTGCTGAGCCGCCTGCTCACCCTGATCCAGCTCAACCTCTGGGGAGACACCGACCCTGCGCTGGAGATCACCTTCAAGCCCCTCTGGCAGCAGACCACACAACCACAGCCATCCGAGGCCTCATGACCATTCTCGCCTATGACCGCACCGGGTCCGTCCGCAGTTTTGATGACAACGGACGCCTCCGTGTGGAACGGACCCCCATCAGCAAGGCCAACATCTGCCTCTATCAGGGGCGGGAAATTCCCGACCATGCCCGGCTGGGCCTGAACCCGGACCAGTCCTACCGCCTCCTGCGGGACCCGAAAGAACTGGAAAAGGCGGCAGACAGTTTCAACTCCCTGCCTGTTCTGGAGGAACACGTCCCCACCAGTGCGGATGCCCACCCAAGGGAACTGACGGTCGGCTCCACCATGGACAATGCCCGCTTCGAAAGCCCTTACCTGACGGTCGGCATGGTCATCTTTGATGGTCCTGCCATCACCCGCATCCAGTCCGGCGACCAGAAGGAACTGTCCTGCGGCTACGCCTATGAGGCGGACATGACACCGGGCACCCATGAGGGCCAGCCCTATGACGGACGCATGGTCAACATCCGGGGAAACCATATTGCTCTCGTAACAAAAGGACGGGCCGGCCCTGACGTGCTGGTCCATGATTCTTCAGCCACAGGGAAAGCAGCCACCACCATGACACGGAAAGACGACACGCCCACCGCCGAGGCACCCCACCATGAAGAGGCGGAATCTGCCCTGAACGAGGCCATCCAGAAGGCCCTTTCCGCCGACCGCGCCCTGCGCCAGGCCACGGAGGAGGCACGCCGCCTTGTCCGCCCCCTGGTCGGAGAGGTTCATGGCATGGAAAGTGCCGATGACGTCTACCGCTATGCCCTCCGGCAGTCCGGCATGGCAGCGGACAGTCTCGCCGCCATCAATCAGGCCGGTCTTCATGCCCTCGTCCAGACCCGTCTGGAGGCCATGACTCCACCCATCACGCACGCTCCTGCCGCTGATGAAACCGCCACCGGGTATACGGCCCCACGCCGTTACTGACCCCATCCCTGCCCAGATTTACAGAAAGCACATCCATGTCCGATTTCCAGCAGACTGTCTCCTACACATGGCCGCAGGGTTTTCCCGGAGCCCCGGCCAGTGCCAACCCCATCCGCACGGCCATCGCCCCGGAAGGCGGATTCATCGCCAGAGAGGGCGGGCTGACCATTGCCCGTTTCGTCTGGCGTCATGAAGACGGCGTGAGCCTGAGCCACACCGGCACCACCACCCCGGCGGGCTTCCTCTACCGTTCGCAGCAGGGGCTGACGACACAGTATCTCCAGTCCGCCACCATGACCCTGCCGCAGGGCTTCATGGCCAGCCTTGCTGAGGGCGGAGACTTCTGGGCCGTGGCCAGCACGGCCGCCACGGCGGGACAGGCCGTCTATGCCTCCACAGGTGACGGCAGCCTCCAGACGGCCCCGGCAGGCAACACACCGCAGGGAACCGTGGCCACAGGCTGGACGGTCTCCCGTGGCGGCAGTGCGGGAGAACCGATCATCATTTCCGGCCCCATGCACCCCATGACGGCCTGACCCCTCTTCAACCCGCCCGCCCCTTCTCCGCTCCCGACCACAAGCAAGGTATCACCATGCCCCACTCCATTTCTTCCGCCATGCTGAAACGTGACTTCGGCATTCATGGCGTGCTTGACCACGCCATGGCCTTCGACAGCGCCGTGACGGCTCCCAATTCCGGCATTCCGTCCATCTTTTCCACCTATGCCGACCCTCGCACCATCAAGGCTCTCATCACACCCATCCGGGCCGAGGCCATCTATGGCCAGGGCCAGAAAGGCGACTGGCTGACGGACACGGCACAATTCCCCTTTGTCGAACTTTCCGGCCAGACAGCTTCCTACGGGGACTATGACAGCTCCGGGGACAGTGACGTCAACGCCAACTGGGTGCAGAGGCAGTCCTTCCATTTCCAGACATGGACCCGCTGGGGAGAACGGGAGGCGGAACGCATGGGGGCGGCACGGCTGGACTGGGTCTCCCGCAAGAATGAGGCGTCCATCTCCATCCTGAACAAGACGAGCAACCGCATCAGCCTCTTCGGAATGGAAGGTCTCCAGCTGCGTGGTGCCCTCAATGACACAGCCCTGCCACCGGCCATCCAGCCCACCCCGAAGATTGCTCCTTCCGGAGCGGCAACGGGCAGCAGCGACTGGCTGAGCATGACCGACCCGATGCAGGTCTATGCCGACATTCTCAAGGCCTTCCAGCAGCTTTCCGAACAGATGGGCGGAAATGTCACGCTGGAAAGCCCCCTGACCCTCGTCATTCCGACGGAGCGACAGCAGTGCCTGCTATACACGAACCAGTTCCGTGTCTCCCTTCGTGAACTGCTGCGGGAGAACCTGCCCAACCTGAAGATCGAGACCCTGCCGGAAGCCGGCAGTACGCTGTCTGGTGGTCTCAGCAAGGTCACGCAGATGCAGCTCTTCCTGCGGGAGGTGGACGGGCAGGAAAGTGTCACCACCGCCTTTACCGAGAAGCTGCGTGCCCATGCGGTCGAACGCTACAGCTCCTACATCCGCCAGAAAAAATCCCAGGGCACATGGGGAACCATCTGGTTCTACCCGGTGGCCTGCGTCACCATGACAGGAATCTGAACCATGGCCGATACTGTCACCGTCCTCTGCCGTCTGCCTTCCGGCATCCGGCTCGACCTGCATGACCTCTCCAGCCTGAGCGAACGGACACAGGCCACGGCCCCCGTCATGACTCCGCCACAGGCCCGGTCCTCCATACTGCTGAATGGCATCCGGCAGGACCCGCTCTACCATCCCGTGGAAAACCGTCTGCTCGGGCGGGCAGGACGGACCACTGTGCCGACCAACTTCTGGAAAGCCTGGCTGGAACAGAACAGGCAGAGCGACCTCATCACCCGGAAGATCATCTTTGCCGAAACCACGCCCGCCCGTGCCGACAATGCCATGGCCGAACTGGCCAAGGACCGCACGGGGCTGGAAGGGGCTGACAACACCACCCTGGCCGAAGGTGTCACCCCCATACAGAAAACAGCCTGACCACCCGCCCGTGCCTTATGCCCTCCAGCCCAACGGCACGGGCCTCCAACCGGGAGACAATGCCACCATGACGGACTCCTCCCCCCCAGGGCAGGTTACCTTTTCCTATCAGGACTGGCTCGCCGCCTATCCGGCCTTCGTCGGGCATGTCAGTGCCGGGCAGGCGGAAAGCTTCTTCCAGCTGGCAGAACTGATCCTCAACAATACGGGCCGCTCCCCTGTCCGGGACATGACACGACGCAGGACGCTGCTCTGGCTGCTGGTAGCGCACCAAGCGCAGCTCTTCGCCACCGAAACACCAGCCCAGTCTGGTGAGGCCACCGGCAGCCCGCCAGCGGCACCGCCAGTCGGACGGGTCGCCTCCGCCACACGGGGGGCGGTCTCCATCACACTGGATGGCAGTGCCCTGCCAAGGCAGGCCGGGTGGTTCAGCCAGACGCAGTATGGACTGATCTTCTGGCAGGCCACGGCCCCCCTCCGCCAGATGCGCTTCCTGCCTGGCCAGGCACATCCAGCCTACCTCTGGCCCTGATACGGAAACGGCCCACCCCAGAAGGGTGGGCCGTCTTCCATCATCACCTGACGCTCTCAGTGCCAGAGCAGCTTCCAGACAACATAGGCGAACAGGAAAGGCACCACGAGATGGACCAGCGTACCGAAGGTGATACGCTTGCCATCACCGGCCCGCATCATCAGGAAAATGGTCCGTGTCAGAGAAAGCAGACACAGGATCAGCACCACGGCAAACAGCACGGCCTTGCCGGTTACAGCACCATACATACGATCTTACTCCTGTCTCACTGGCTGAACACGCATCCGCAACCAGCCAGAACTGGCCGTAAGGTGGCGCAGTCATGCGCTTTCGTCAATCCAGTCCCGCCTGACCGGTTTCACCACCTGATGGAAGGCCAGACAGCATGAATCTCTTCTCTCTCGCCAGCAGCGTGACAACCACCATCAACCCGCTTCAGCCTGCCATTCTCCGCCGCATGACAGGCAGCCAGATTGCCGCCGATTACAGCACGACCCCGCTTCATGAGGACATCCCTGTGCTGATCGACATCCAGCCCGCCCCGGCCACTCTCCTCCAGCTCATTGGCGACATCGCCCAGCAGGGAGAAAGCCGCACCGTCTTTCTGCAAGGCAGCGCCCATACTCTCAGTCGCCCTCTGCAGAGCGGGGGCGACAGCCTCCTGTTTGAAGGATCGGAATGGCTGGTCACGAAAATACTCGAACAATGGGGAGCCAATGAATGGTGCCGCCTGATCGTCACCCGCCAGATTCCATGCCGGCAGAGTTCCAGCTGACCCCGACAGACAGCACGGTCATGCAGATGCTGGGAGACTGGCTGAAAGCAGAAATTCTGCCTGAAGGCTGGGGCCTCTTCCAGGGCCAGCAGAACCGTCTGCCCATGCCTTCAGGCAGCCATCTCGTCATGCAGCCAACCACACGCCGTCCGCTCGCCACCAACAGCCATGGCCATGATGAAGAAGGCGTCACCATCTCCCAGCCCGTGGAACTGTCCATCCGGCTCACCGCCCGTGGGCCTGAATCCCTGACGGTTCTGGGCGGTGTCAGCACCCTGTGGCGGGACCGGCGGACCGTGGCGTGGTTCCGCCACAGACGGCCTGACATGGCCCCCATAGACACCGGGCCCCTCACGCAGCAGGACTTCACCAGTGCAGAACAGCAGTATGAGGCCTCCGCCACCCTGACACTGCGTCTCGTCATCATGACCACCCTGAAACGCCCGGCCGAGACGGCCACAGCCCTCGGCATGGCCTCCATGGTGGAAGCCACCCTGGCCACTCCCCTCCCATCTGCCGACCACTGATTCCTTTTTCACAGACAAGGACACTCCATCATGGCCTCCCTGACCGGCACCATCCCTCTTGCCCAGACTGTCAGCATCAATCCCGTCACACTCGGCACCGCCAGTGGCGTTCCTTTCATGAACGGGCTGCTCATCACAACCCCTTCGGATTCAGCCGCTCTCGGTACAGGTCAGCTGAAATCCTACGGCTCCCTGGCAGACGTGACGAAAGACTTCCCCGCCAACAGCCCGGAAGCCCGCATGGCCGCCGTCTATTTCGCCAGCCATGACGATGCAGCCCAGATACCGCCCACCCTGCTGATCCATATGGCGGACCCGGCCCACCAAGCCGATCCTGCCAGCCTGATGGACCTCATCACCAGCCAGAATCAGGCTTTCACCGGCTTCACCACCACATGGGAACCCACCCTGACACAGAAACAGGCCTTCGCCACATGGGTGGCCGGCACGACGGACCGTTACTGGTATGTCCCATGGGACACGGACGAGCAGGCCCTCAACCCGCAGAACAGTGCCAGCTTCGGCACATGGTTGCAGAACCGGAACATTGATGGCACCACCCTGATCTATCAGGACCCTCTAGCTGCCGCCTTCTGTCTCGGCTGGCTGGCCTCGCTCGATTTCAGCGCAACGGACGGGCGCACCACGCTCTGCTTTCGCCGCAGCGGGCTGCTCACCCCCAGCGTGACCGATGCCACGACAGCCGCCACCCTCCGGGCCAATGGCTACAATTTCTACGGGGCCTATGCCAACGGGCTGGGCCGCTTCCAGTGGCTGGAGGACGGGCATGTCTCGGGGGCTTTCCTCTGGGCGGACAGCTACATCAACCAGATATGGCTCAATGCGTCCTTCCAGTCCGCCCTGACCACGCTTCTGCTCCAGACCGGGCAGATTCCGTATGACAGCCTCGGGGATGGGCTGATCTCGGCCAGCGTGCAGGACACCATCAACCAGGCCCTGCGCTTCGGGGCCATCCGCCCCGGAATCCAGCTGACATCCCTTCAGAAACAGCAGATCGACCAGGCTGCCGGAACCACCATCAGCGACACGGTGCAGAGCCGGGGCTGGTACTTCCAGCCCAATGCCTCCACCGCCGCAGCCGACATCCGGGCCGCCCGCAGAAGTCCCCCGTGCCGCTTCTGGTACACGGATGGCCAGTCCGTCCAGTCCATTCATCTTGCATCCATCGAGGTCCAGTAAGTCATGTCCCGCACTGCGCTCATCACCTCGGCTGACGCCGTTTTCACCCTCACGGTCAAGACCCTGTTCAATGCGCCCATCACGCTGGAGAACTGGGCAACCGACCATGGCTGGAGTGGCTCCCAGAAGCTGAAGCTGGCCACGACGAGCCTCTCCATTGATGGCCGTCTCAACAAGGGATTTGTCCCTTCGGCCTATCACATGGCCCTGCATTTCTCTGCCGGATCACGCTCCCTTCCCGTCTTCGATGCCATCGCCACGGCCTCCCGGCAGGCCCGGACAGTCTATGAACTGAACGGCGAGCTTCTGCTGCATGGGCTGGGACAGCGTTTCACCTTCACCAATGGCTGCCTGACGGATTATGACCCCGTTCCGGCGGGAGATACAACGCTGGGCAACCGGACCGTGAACATCACATGGGAAAATGTCCTCCCGGCAGGGCTGTAAGGCAACCCACCATGAAAACCATCGAATGGACCCCTGCCGAAGGCCCTGATGCAGGCAAATGTTTTGTCATTTCCCGCATGTCGGCCTTCACGGCGGACCGCTGGGCACGGCATGTCGTCCGTGCCCTGGCCCGTGCCGGAGCCAACACCCCACGGGAGGCCCTGCACAGCGGCATTGCCGGTCTCTCCGGCCAGAGCATGGCCCTGTTCGGGCACATGAGCGATGAAGACTGTGACCGGGCTTTCTCCGGCCTTCTGGACTGTGTGACAATCCGCCGGGACCCCACGAACCGGGCCCTTGAGCCTGCCCCGCTCATCGAGGCGGACATAACGGACCCCAACACGTTGCCTGCCTTGCGGGCAGAGGCCTTCCGGCTGAACGTGGATTTTTTCAAGGCCGCAATTTACCAGATATACCCCCTCATCGCCATCTTGAGGGAGACACAGCCGGACGGGGACCTCCCGCCCGCTGCGTGAATCTCTCCAGTCCGATGGCCTTTGTCATCGGGGCGGGGCTGGCCACACTGCATGAGCTGAAAACCCTCTATGACAGCGAAGACATGTGGCTTCTCTGGGAAATTGCGGCCGTGGAGCGCATGAATGGCCATTCTTGATACACTCATTGCCCAGTCGGACCTGATACGTCCCCCGACCCATCTCCCCCTGAAACAGGGCACGGCAGCCTTCCGGCGGAATGTCATGGGGGCACTGGCCCTTTTCACCGGGGGGCGATCACTCACTGGTCTGAAACAGCAGGACACAGACGGAACAGATGTCCCTGTCATGGCACGCCCTCTGCCCGCCATGATGCCAATGCCGGAGCCACCGGCCCGCCAGAGCGATGCCACAACTCCCGAAGCGAAAGCCCCTTCACCCCAGCCCATGCCTCCCTCGGCGGTACAGACCGTGCGGGACTGGTCCACCCTGCTGGCCCAGTCCACCCCTGCCGCCCGACAGGCCCTGAAGGACGTGGAGCCAACCCTCCACAATGCAGAGCAGGCTCTGGAGCGTGTCCTTCACCTCCAGGCACGACAGGTTGATACGACACGGGAGGGAGCGGACCCCGGCCCCCTCCTGCAAGGTTTTTCAGCCATGATGACGGCCCGCAGCATCCTGAACCTTCATGCTCCTGAAGGCCTCTCCTCACCCCATGATGAAACCGGACGCCAGAAGACACCCCCTCCTCGCCAGCCGGGCAGGCTCCTGCCTGCCATGTCCATCCCATACCTGACCGGCACGGCCTCACGGGAACTGAACGTCTCACCCACGCCGCAGCAGGACCAGGAGCGGCTGCATCGCCTGTCCCTGACCCTTGCCCGTACGGATCAGACACTCTCACGGATGCTTCCTGCAGCACCGGGTTCCCGTTCCCCCGCCGTTCCGGGCAGGCCCACTCCCGGTGCAGGGCCGGCTCTTGCCCACCTTGCCCGGCATGTCGAAACCGCAGCACGACCGCACCCTCTCACGACCCACAACACGACCACGCACAGCCCGACCATCAACATCACCGTGACGGCAGGTCATGGCAGACCGCAAGACATTGCCCGTGCCGTGGAAGCCAGCACCATAAAAGCCCTTGCCCGCCAGACCCTCACCCAGACCGGATAATCTCTTTCTGGAGCAGTCCTCATGTCCATCCTGACATCTCTCCGGGCGTCAGCCTCCGCCACCGGTGGTGAAACGCTGGGAAACTGGGCCGTACAGCGTGCCGCCCGCCAATGGGGCATCTTCCGCCGCCCGACGGCTGACCAGTTCAGTTCCCTCACATCGTCCGGTTTCAACCGATCAGCTGGCGGCCCATCCAGTTTCCTGTCAGGCCAGGCGCCAAGACGTGTCCTCTCCGCCGCCCATGTCGATTCCCTGCGACTGGATGAACAGGCCAACATCTGCTCCGCCCCACAGGAAAACGGTACCTTCACGAGCTACAACAAGGTATTCCTGCCCTACCGGGCCATGATCCGCATGGTCTGTGACGGGTCGGAAACAGGCTCCCTTGGTGAAAACCTGCTGCCAGACTTCATACGCAGCACCCTTGGTGTGGGGTCTGACACGGTGCGGAAAGATTTTCTGGAAACGCTTTCCCGGCTCGTAAAGGACACAAACCTCTATTTCGTCGCCACGCCAGAGGGCATCTACCCCAATGCCAACATCACCGGTTACACCTTCACCCGCACGGTCGACAGCGGCGTTGACATCATAACGGCCAACATCACCATTCAGGAAGTCCGACAGGGAAACACGTCCCGCTGGACGGGAAGCCGCCACCCACAGGGTGCGCAAACCCGCAATGCAGGCCCCGTCACCCTTCAGCCGGAGAAACGGACATGATCTACACGGTTCCGCTCCAGCCAACAGCAGCCCAGAGCATGACCTGCCCCATTGCCGGGCTGCAATGCCACATCTGGCTGAGACAGCTTTCCACCGGACTATACATGGACCTGACCGTCGGTACCGAAGCCCTTCTCCGTGGCGTTGTCTGCCAGAACGGGACCAACATCATCCGCAACCCTGCCAGCCTGCTGCCAGGCCGCCTGTACTTCACCGACACACAAGGGGCTGATGATCCCACATTTTCAGGTCTGGGGTCCCGATTCCTGCTTCATTACGAAGATGATACATCATGACAGCCATCACATATCCCAATGCCACCACGACACACAGCTTTGCCCGCAAACAGATAACCGTCACATTCTTCATGCCCGGGCTGAACGGAGGCCTGGACAGCTTCACGGTTGGCGAGGGACATGCAATACAGGCCACCATAAAACATGCGGGATTTACCACCGGTTCCGAAGCTGACCTCACCATCAGGGGGCTCTCCCAGATAGACAGAGACAGCCTTTCCATCCTTCCCGACCATCCTGCACCAGACAACCTCAACACAATCACTGCTGGCCAGACTTTCATCACCATACAGGCCGGTGATGAAGGGAGCCCGCTGACAAACCTGTTCACTGGAACAGTCGACAGTGCCCAGACGGATTATGATGATCTGAACAGTCCCTTCCATATCCATGCCATGACCAGCACCATTCCAGCGTCCATCCTGCCACAGGCCAAAGGCTATGCCGGACCGCAGGACGTCATCACCCTGATGGCGGATATCTGCAAAGAAGCAGGCTTCCAGCTGCTGGATCATGGTGGCTGGGAACGCCATGCCAGCCTGACAAACCATTACAGATGGGGAACGGCTCTTGAGCAGATACAGGCCATCCTGACGGCGACGAAAGGCACCTTCAACCTCTCACCTTTCATCCCCATGATGGAAAGCAACCAGGGGGCCATTCCCTACAGGGGGCTCCTTGAAGTATGGGGGCCGACCTTTACCGGCATCCCGCCAGCAGGGCAGGAATCAACAGTTCCTGTCATCTCAGCCGCAACGGGGATGATCGGCTATCCCCGATACAGCAGTTCCGGCATATCCCTGACAACCCTCCTCCGGCCAGACATCACCTTCTGGCGTCCACTGGCTCTGGAAAGCACCTTTGCACCCGTCACCGGAACATGCACAACCGGCACCCCACCTTGGAACGGCCTGTGGCTGGCCACCTTTGTCTGGCACGACATCAGTACCGAGACCTCACATGGAGCCTGGCATACACATATGGAATGCATCCGTACGACCCTTGGCAGACGATGACGGGCCGCCACCTTCCTGAACAACCACCTCCAGAACGGCCTGAAGGATCACAGCATGCCTGCTACAGCCACGCCCTATCTCCTGCGCTCCAATGCGGGCAAAAACAGCCTGAAAGGTGCACTGGATTCACTCATTGCCAGCCACATCAACCAGATCGGCCCTTCCATGCTGGTACAGGTAGAAACAGTCACGACCGAGGCCGCTGCCATTACAGGCAAGGTCACGGTCCGTCCCATGGTACAGCAGCAGGATGCGCTCTCCCGCACCCTGCCACATGACCTCATCCACAATGTTCCTTACCTGCGTTTGCAAGGCGGCCGTTCCGCCTTCATCATCGACCCCAAACCGGGAGATATTGGCTTCATCATCATATCAGGGCGGGACCACACCCATGCCATCACGACCCGACAGCCCTCACCTCCTGCCTCGTTCCGACAGTTCTCCATGCAGGACTGCGTATATGTGGGCGGCTTCCTCAATGAAGGGCCAGACCAGTTCATACAGGCAACGGATCAGGGCTGGCGGATCGTGACGCCGGGATCCGTCACCATAGACGCACAAGGGCCCCTCACCCTGAAAGCCAGCCGCATTGAAGCCACCTGCGATATTGTCACATCCGGCGACGTTCAGGCGGGTGGCATCTCGCTAAAACAGCATACTCACGGCGGCGTGCAGACCGGTCCGGGCACAAGCGCTCCCCCGCAATGAAATATCATTTCGGAAACGGCATATTTCCACGCCAGGCTGTCTCAGCCAGTGTGCGGACGAACTCATCCCCGTGATCGAAATCGATGTGGGCTGCGCCCCCTGCCCAGGACATGCTGACAGACGTACTGCCTGCCAGGGCATCAAACAGGGCGTGCCCCTCAGCTTCGGAGACATAACATCCCCATTGCGTGCCCCGGTTGATGATGCCTGTATAATGGAAGCCTTTCACCTCGTATCCGTTGGAGAAACGGACCTCCAGTTCTGGCTGGTGAATCTCATGATTCTTCAGGACGAACATGAGAAAGACATCACCACCCCGACGTGGCGATGCAGACAACATGACATCATTTTCTGCCAGAAGAGCCGTAAGCGTGTGGTCCAGCTCCAGCATCTGCCATTTACCGGTCTGCCCCAAGCGCTGCCCCCCATTGGGAGATACACCAAGAGCGGCCAGACCACTTGTTGTCACCGTTCCATCCTGCGCCACATCCAGCGGGGTCTGGGCCCGGGCATCTGTCAGACTGCCCGCCAGCAGCATCAGACTCAGGCCTGTCATGCACAGTGTCGTCCGCATCATCACTTTCCTTTCCCTCACGATACAGGGGCGGGGGCAGGACGGAACAGGCCCGCCTGCCCATGTCGCCCGTAACAGATTTCAGTCAGTTACAGTTTCGGATTCATCACTGGAGACTTCATCGAGCACTTCATGATGGCGCTCATGAGCCTTTTCACGTTCCTCAGCTGGCATGTTCCTGATCACGTCGTGTACTGCCTTCACAGGGTTTGCAGCCGGTTCTTCCTTCTCGGACATGATACTCCCTTTCCTGTCATTCACTATCGGACGCCCTCTTTTCCAGAAGGGCGCAGCCCAGCACTGAACCATCAGGAACGGTCGATCAAGCGCACGGCCCCTCTATCACTGCACGACTGCCTTGCAGAGAAACCACTGCTCCAGCCGGTTAGCGTTCGCAGATTCCAGAATTCTCGACGTAAGTGACAAGCCGCTGGTCACTCTGCAACAGGGCCGCCGAACTGCCCTTTGCATCGGCTGTCAGCTGACGGATATACTGGGCACAGGGCGAATGGGGGCGGTGTGATACGGCCCAGAGACCATCCCTCACCGTCTCGGCGGAAAGGCCGATGCGGCGCAAATTCTCCTCATCCGTCCGCTGCTCCTGATGATTCACCCCCTGATGCGCCTGCACCTTGGCACTATGCAGCGCCTGAGAGAGGGTGCCTCTGGTTTCGGGCATGTGACTCAATGCATCCGCACGGGCTACTCCGCCCCAAACAGAAACGGCTGCAATTACAAAAAGAACGTGTTTCATGGACAGGATTCCTGCATTACGCCCCATAGGCTACGGAGAAAATAGCGCATCCCGACAACCTCTCCAATGTGGTTTCACCCCATGCGCTGGCAATCAGACAATTTTCTGGCCGGGTGTTGCTTTCAGGGCGCTCTCAGGCCCTGCGGCTCGTCTGTAACGGCATCATCACTGGCCAGATCCGGCCTGTAACAATATTTCGGCACATTTCCTGGCCCATCATCAAAATATCTGAGCACATGGACGACAGCATCGTAGCAATTGCCCCGCCGTTTGTTGATGAGCACATCATAGGCATTATCCGCCACCCGCTTGCTAGAATAAGCCTTGTGAAGAAATTCGTACAGTTTTGGAGGGTCTATGGCGAAAGACCCATCCTCATTTTTCAGATACACAGCCTCCGCCCGTGCCACACCGGGCAAAGCCAGTGCGAACACGGCGCACAGCACCAGATGTTTCATGCCCATAATCCTGTTCATTCCTGAAATTGACGGCACCCACCCTACCGGGTGCAGCCACCGACTCTGACAACCACATCCTGATCCATCAGGGCCACATATGAAAACCACACTCAACGGACCTGTGGAAGAGCCTGCTTCTACCACAAACCTGTGGCGATCGGTTTTTCCAAAAAAGAAAAAGAGAGCCGCACAACGGGCTGGACCAGTTCATCCAGGCAACAGATGAAAGATGGCGTGTCGGCAGTAAAGGAGGAATTTTTTTTCTTCCCCCCTTACCTCTTTACTTCCCGTAGAACTGGTCCAGAACTTTCAGGAAGTCTTGAGCCTTCATGGATTGCATCAACTGGTTGACCTGATCCTCATTCTCCTCAGCTCTCGCCGAAAGAGAGTATCCCAAAAGCCCAGAAGCCAGAACAAAAGCAACGCCTAATTTCTTCATGATCTCCTCCACGTAACTACTCCTCTTTTTCTGCCTCCAATACCTGCTGGATCAGAAGGAGGATCGTTTCGGCACAGGTAACCCCATGTGTCCACAACCCGCACAACCTCCCTAACCTCTAACTGAAAAAGTACTTCAATCATGGTTGACGCCAAATTAAACAAAAACACCCTCGCGTAATACTGCAATATTCTCTGGGAAATATTAGAATGATACAATCAAGACACTATCCGTCATTACTCTTTTCGCCCGATATAAGGAAAACCAAAACAGCACATTTTTCCTATCACCAGGCCGCCTACTAAATAATATTTACAACGACGTAGAGAATAGTCACAACACCATGGAGAGAGGGGCTGCACCGGGCCGGGATTTCCTTTTCCTGCCTTCTGCGGCCAGACATCTCCTACTATCAGCCCGTGAAGGTGGTAAAAGAGTACACTCCTGCCGGGTGGGTGGCCGGCGAAAACGGCCTGAACCAGCAGGGACAGCGCATCGCCTCAGCACCGTGGAACGGGTTCTGGTTGCCAGTCAGCATTACTCATGAGGTCACTGCCGAGATACCGGGCGGCAACTGGCATACCTTTGTGGACTGCCAGTTGACGAGCGCAGGACAGCAAATCGCCGTTAAATAGTCAGTCGAGGTTCTTCTTCTCGCATGTCCCTGAGCGCTCAATAGAAATGATGAGGTCCTCATCATAATCTCTACGAGACAATCCTCTGTCATAATCAGCTGTAAGCTGGGCCACATAGTGAGAACATGCGCTATAGGGCTTGTGTTGCGTTGCCCATGCAGCCTTACGGGCGACATCAGGGGACATGCCGAGTTGACGCAAATGGATCTCTGTTTCCGCAGCCATGCGATTTGAAACAGCGTCCCAATCGCTTTGGGATGGCTCTATGACTGGACGGCTGCAATGAGGCGCACACAAAGAATCAATTACTTTCCTGTTGGCTTCCATCTGCCGCTCATTCCTCTGGGCAAGGGTCAGTCCATCATCTGCCCGAGCCACGCCGGACAGGACGATGGTAGCGGCGGCAATGAGGAGAAAGTGTTTCATGGTCAACTCCCGTAAGGTCATTCGTCCATCTAAGGCATCAGAACAATAAAGGGGAAGACCCATGCCAACAAACAACACCCCCTACTGGGACCGAACGGGAACCGGGATTAATCTCAACACGATCATGAACGGGCGGATTCAGGACCATATCCGCAAGATCGGCCCCTCCATGCTGGTGCAGGTGAAGGCGGTACACGCTGGGCAGGCCTCCATCACTGGCATGGTGGATGTGCAACCGATGGTCCACCAGCAGGACAAACAGGGCAAGCCCCACCCCCGGCAGGTCATCCACAGCGTCCCCTATCTCCGCATCCAGGGCGGCAGTTCGGCCCTCATCATCGACCCCAAGCCGGGGGACATTGGCTTCATCGTCATTTCTGGCCGGGATCACACCCATGCCGTCACCACACGGCAGCCCTCTCCCCCCGCCTCGTTCCGGCAGTTCGCCATGCAGGACTGTGTCTATGTGGGCGGCTTCCTCAATAACGGGCCGGACCAGTTCATTCAGGCGACAGATAGCGGCTGGCGCATCGTGACGCCGGGCACGGTTTCAATCGAGGCGGCCAAGGTGCGGGTCAACTGCGATATCGAGACAAGCGGTGATGTGAAGGCGGCCGGCGTCTCGCTGAAACAGCATGCGCATGGCGGCGTGCAGGCGGGCGGCGGGAAGACCTCACCGCCAGAGTAACCGTCCTGCGCCATGGTGCCCAACCCTCCCCTCACCGGGAGGGTTTTTTATTGCCCGGAGTTCTCATGAAAACCCTCTCCCTCACCCCTGACTGGGACCTGACACTGGACAGCACGGGCAATCTGGTCGTGCTGACGGACAAGGCGGCCATCCTTCAGGACGTATGCTCTGCCGCCCGCACATGGCTGGGCGAGGTGCTCTACGACACCGGGCAGGGCATCCCCTACGACACGGACATCCTGCGCTCGGACGTGGACCTCTCCTTCTATTCTTCGGAGATCGAGGATGCCGCCGCGTCTGTTCCCGGCGTGGCGGCGGCCACCTGCCACCTCGCCAATCCCACCAAGGAACGCCAGCTCACCGGCGTCATTCTCGTAACCTTCAGCGATGGGAGCACGGACCATGCCCAGTTCTGACGCCACGACCAACGTCCCGGCCCCCATCCTCACCGATGCGGGCTTCACCGCCCCTTCCGAGCAGGACATCCTTGCCGGGGTTCTGGCCGACATGAACGCCGCCCTGGGCGGCGGGGCCAACACGGCCCTTTCCACCCCGCAGGGGCAGATCGCCCTTTCCGAGACCGCCATCCTTGGCGACTTTCTGGGGGCGATGATCGCCATCTTCAATGGCGTGGACCCGGCCTCTTCTTCCGGGCGGATGCAGGAGGCCATCGGGCGCATCTACTTCATCGAGCGCCGCCCCGCCACAGCAACGACCGTCACGGTGCAGGCCAGCGTGAACGCCCCCGGCCAGACCATCGCCGCCGGTACGGTCGTGGCACAGGGGACGGATGGCAGCCTCTATGTGGCCCCGCAGGCCATCACGCTTCCCCAGTCCGCCACGGCCAGCCTCGACCTCACCTGCCAGACTGCGGGGGCCGTGAGCTGCCCCGCCAACAGCCTGACGCTCTATCAGGCGGGGCTGGGGCTGGCATCCCTCACCAATCCTGCCCCCGGTGCCACGGGTGCTGATGCCGAAAGCCGCACCGACTTCGAGGCCCGGCGGCAGGCCAGCGTGGCGGCCAACAGCATCGGGCAGAATGCTTCCCTCATGGGGGCGCTGCTGGAGCTGCCCGGCGTGACGGATGCTTATGTGACGGACAATCCGGCACAGGCTCCGACGGTGCAGCAGGGCGTGACCATCCCGGCGGGGGCGCAGTACATTCTGG